>CAYFNE010000092.1:0-20086 GCA_964344355.1 uncultured Magnetococcales bacterium | reverse complement strand
TGGTGTCGAAGCAGGCCATTTCGCAACGGGCCTCGCCGACGCAGCACTGCAGGGTGCGCATGGCGGCGCCGGAACCGCCGATGTCCCAACCGTCGTTCATCAGGTCTTCGCAGGCCTGCAGGGCGCCTTCATCGTCAAAGCCCAGCAGCAGGACGTCGCCGGACATGCCGTGGAACTGCAGGATGCCGGCGCCGTTGCGCTCGGCGGTGTCGGCGAGGTTGCGCAGGGCTTCGCTGTTGTAGACGAAACCGGGCGGCTCGATGACGCGGACGGTGTGGAAGTTGGCCAGATCGGGATACTCATCGACCTTTTCCGACACGCGGGCGATGATGCCGCCGCCGTAGCCGGGGGGGTTGATGATTTTGCCCAGCCAGTAATTCCAACGGGTTTCATAAGAATCGTTGAGCTGGTTGAGCAGCTGGGCGACAACGGGCCGTTTTTTCGAATACTCTTTCAAATCCGAGATGAAACTGGGCCAGGGACCGGATTCCAATTCATCCAGCATCGGCGTTTTCAACGCCATTTCTTTGGGGTTTGTTACACTCATCGAGACGCTCCTTGCTTGGTGAGGGTTTGGAAAAACCGGTCGGAAACCCTGCCCGATCCCAGGGTGACGGAGCACCGTGCCCATCACCACGTCGACCAGCTCTTGAACTGCATCAATTCCACCGATCTTACCCGAGAAAAAAGATACCACACAATCAGAAAATCACAAGATTCTAATATTATTTTTTTTCAACAAAATTCCCATGTAGTTCATGGGGTGTGATTTTACCGATTCCACAGTATATTTAAAGATATAACATTATCCCGAAACCGAAGTCAATCATTGCCGCCATCGGTTTCGACAGGGGAAAAATTTGCCGCCCACCGGCCGGCCGGGGGGTGGCGACGGACCGATCCTGTTGTCCATATTGAGTTGAAAACAAAGGGAAAAAATTTTTTTTCCGTCCTGGCCATCGAATTGCAAAATTCAAAGGGCATCGTTTCATGTAAGGGGGTGACCCCGACCATCGCCATCCGGGGTTCGACCGTTTGCGGTCCCGGGGGCGGAAGCAGGAGGTGACACATGAAAATTAGCGGATTGGCCCTGGTCATTCCAGGATTGATGTTGATCGGATTGCCCGATTTCGCCGGGGAGCCGTTGACGGCGGCGGAGAGCGATCCGGTGCAGAAGGTTTCCCCTTTGCACCGGGCGGCGCCGTTACCCAGGGATGTGGCATCCATCATGGCGGTATTGGATCGGGGCGAGCGGCTCGATGGCGTTGATCTGCAAGGTCGGACCACCTTGATGTGGGCGGCCCAGCACGGTCACCTGGAGATCGTCCGCCGTCTGATCGAACAGGGGGTGGACCTCCATGTTCGGGATTGGTGGGGGCGGACCGCTTTGAGCATGGCCCTGGAAAACGGTCATCGGGAGATCGTCTCCCTGCTCGTTCTCCAGCAAACCGGTGTTCCTTCCTGAATCGCCTCTGAATCGCCATTCGGGCCGGTCGGTTGCTCACTCCAGTTGTTCGGCCTGACCGAGCAGATCGGGAATCGTTTTCGAATTTCGTGAAAAGACCGCCTCGCGGATCTGAATGAGGATCGGCAGATAGGGGGTGTCATACCCGGCGCACTCATTTTCGAGTTCATCGCACAGGGCGACGATACGGGCGGACTCGAACAACGGCAATCCGGCCAGGGTTTGGAACCCCTTGCGCAACCGGTCCCGCAGTGCCTCCGGGGCCGGCTCCGTTTTTTTCTCCGGGCAGTGGGGGGCTTCATTGTCATCGGCACGACCGAGATAGCGGGTCAACAGGGGCATCAGATCGTTGAGGTTGACCGGCTTGGTCAAAAAATGGGTCATGCCCGCCCCTTGCGCCTCCTGCTCCCGTTCGACGAAAGCGTCGGCGGAGAGACCGATGATGGGAATGTTGGCGGTTTCGGGGTTGCCGCGAATGCCCCGGGTAGCGGTAAATCCATCCATGATCGGCATGTGCAGGTCCATCAGGATCAACGGGGGTCGCAGCCGGTCGGCCATCGCCACCGCCTCGGCGCCGTTTTGGGCGATATCGACTCCCAGACCCACCTCCTCCAGGGTCGCCGTCACCATTTCCCGGTTCATGGCATTGTCCTCGGCCAACAGCAACCGGGTCCCTTCGGGAAATTCATACCGATTCCAATCCAACTCTTCGGCCTAGCTGTGGCCTTCGCCGGAGTCCGACAGCGGCAGGCGCACGGTGAAGGTGCTGCCCTGGCCGACGGCGGTGTCGACGGTGATGGCGCCACCGAGGATGTCGGTCAGCTCCCGGACGATGGCCAACCCCAGGCCGGTGCCACCATGGATGCGGGTGATGGAACCGTCGGCCTGCTCGAACGGTTCGAAAATCTTCTCCAGGCGGTCTTTGGGGATGCCGGCGCCCTGATCGACGATCTGCAGGACCATTTCACCGTTTTCCCGCCGCACCTCGATGCGCACCAGGTTGCCCTTGGGGGTGAACTTGACGGCATTGTCCACCAGATTCATGAGAATTTGATTGATGCGCGTACGGTCGGAACGGATCGTGCGCGGTACCGCCGGGTCGATGTCATATTGAACCTGCACCCCTTTTTCCGCCGCCCGGTCCTTGCTGATCTGGTAGAGGCTTTGAATCAGGATGCGGATGTCGATCTCCTCTTCCTGCAACTCCACCCGACCGGCCTCGATCTTGGCCAGGTCCAGGACATTGTTGATGATTTCGGTCAGGTTGATGCCACTGGTGCGAATGTTTTCCAGATAGCGCAGGAAACGCGGCGAAATTTGACTCTTGTGTTTGAGCAGGATGCGGGAAAAACCGACGATGGCGTTCAGCGGCGTGCGGATCTCATGGCTGACATTGGCCAAAAAGACCGTTTTGGCGATGTTGGCGCTTTCCGCCTCCTCCTTGGCCCGGCGCAAGTCCACCTCGATGCGTTTGCGTTCGATGAGCCCCGCCAGGGTGTCGGCGGCGGTTTTCAGGAAGGCCTCTTCCTCGGGGCCTTTGGGGTGGCCGTCGCGCAGATAAAGATTGAGCACCCCCAACAGCCGCTCGCGAAAGATGATCGGTACGCAATAATGACCGTGCGGCAGGATGCCCTCATAGCGGACATCGTGTTTTTCATCGACATGGGCGGCATAAACGATCTGTTGGTCCCGCGCCGCCCGGCCGCACAGACAGTACCCCGGGGAGACCCGGGCACAATGGGAGATCAGAAAGTCCGAAATGCCGCGCTGGACCGACAGGACCAGATCACCGTTTCTCTCGGCGAGAAAAATCGCTCCCCGTGATTCAATGGAGAGCCAGGGTACCGCCAGGATCAGGTCCAGGGCCATCTGCAACTGGTCGGTGAGGGACAGCGGTTCCAGGGCCGTGCGCAGCAGGGCGCTGATGGTCTCCCGGGATTCCCGATCGCGCTGATTGCGCAGCTTGGCCGCTTCCCGGTCCGACCGTTCGCGTTCCAGCCGGCGCCGCAGATCATCCCGTTCCGCAGTGATCGCCGTCCGTTCCGTTTCCAGAGCCTCGATCCGTTTGGACAGGGTGTGCGGATCATTGTTCATCGCCGATGTCGAAACGCCTCCGAAGTTGTACGTTCTTCAGCCGCTTGCAGGGACCGCCGACCAGTCGTTGCAGGAGGGAAGCCACCCCGCCATGACCAATGGGGCCAGACGGTTTCGCTTCTAAGAGTGTCCTTATGTGTGCATAGAGGGATTTTAAGGCTAGACCATTATTTGAGGTTCTGTCAATTCCATTATTGCCGGCAAGGGGAATAAAAAGCGGTTTATTGTCGATTGTGTGCTTTTGTTGCGTTATGTAACGGGGCGCCGTGTTTCTGTAACAGGATGACCCGGCCTTCTATTTCTTGTTTCTTCGAATTGGGTTGCCCGGGAGTGTCCGGTTCGGTTCCGGGTGCCTCTGATGAGTAAAATCGCTGGTGGGGGGGGTGAAAAACCGGTCTCCGCTTACTTGTGTGATTGGAAAGCGGGCCGTACGTTTCACGGTCCGGTTCGATCGTCATGGCCGGGAAGGGGGGACAGGGGCCGTCCATGGCCCGGGCCGTTCGGCGGTTGCCGAACGGCCCGGTGGGTCAGGGCAACAGTTGCAGCATCACCTGGGGTTGCAGGTTGGCCTGGGCGAGGACGGCGACGCCGGCCTGTTGCAGGATGACGTTGCGGGTCAGGGCGGCGGTCTCTTCGGCGATATCGGCATCCAGAATGTTGGAGCGGGCGGTGGTATAGGCGTCGGAGAGATCCTCGATGGTGTTGATGACCGACTCGAAACGGCTTTGCACCCCACCCAGTCCGGCGCGGATCGTGGCGATGGAGTCGAGGGCCGAATCGACATATTGCACGGTGGTACTGGCGTTGCTGGTGGTATCGACGCTGAGGTTGCCGCCGTCGACGCCCAGGCCGATCTTGTTGGCGCTGGCGCCGCTGATGCCGAACACCATCCGGTCGCCGGCGTCGGCGCCGATCATGATGGAAGCGGTATATCCCCCCTGTAACAGCAGTTGATCGTTGTATTCAATCTCCTGGGCGATGCGTTGGACCTCCGAGACCAGTTCGTCGATTTCATCGGAAAAACTGGTGCGGTCGGAGGTCGAGTGGGTACTGGATGTGGCATCGGAGGCGATGTCGCGGATCGATTGCAGGGCGTTGATCGACTCTTCCAGGGCCGAGTCGGCCACCTGGGCGATGGAGAGCCCCTCATTGGCATTCTTGGTGGCGACGTTCAATCCCCGGATTTGTGCGGTCATGCGCGAGGTGATGCCGATGGCGGCGGGATCATCCTTGGCCGAGTTGACGCGCAACCCAGAGGCCAGGCGCTGAAAGTTGACCCCCAGGGCGTTGTTGGTGCGGCCGAGGGTACGACGGGCATTCAAGGAAAAGATGTTGCTGCCAATGGTGAAGGACATCGTTGAACTCCTGTCTGGTGGTTCCCGCTCTCATTTTTGTCCGATTCCGGTTCCGCGCCTTGCGGGTGATGATCCCGTCGACGTCTTTCTTCCGGTGAGCCCTCGGCCAAGCGAGTTGATTTTTATAAGTGTGGACGATCCCGTTGGATCATCCTCTGGTATGGTTATCGGCAGTTTCCGGAATAAATTGAGAAAAAAAAGGGGCCACCTGGCGTATTTATCAACCAACTCGGATCGAGTTGGTTGATTTGTTGGAAACGTGGTTGATTTTTTCCATATTCATCAACCAATTTGAGGCAGGTTGGTTGATTTGTAGGAAGGTTGGTTGATTGGTTCGGGATCGATCGCGGTTGTCGAGCCGTTTTCCATCCACGATGGGAAACAAGGGACTGGGCGGTTGGGGATGTTGAATAAGGGGTGGCCCGGCGAGCCGGGGAGAGGCTTTATTGGCGGTGTTCGATGGGGGTCAGGGTCTTGAAAGCGGGGTGGTAAGGTCCCCCTGGCTCATGTTCGCCACATGCCATCGATCTCATTGCGCCGGCAGCGCACCAGCAGCGAAATGTCGGTTTCCCCTTGGTCGTAGACCTCGACCATGAGGCCGTGGCGCTCTTTTTCATCCATCAGCAGGTAATAATCCAACGCCTTGCCCCCTTCCAATGTCGTCAGGTAGCGATGGTCGCCAGAATGAAAACTGGCTTCGACGGCATCCCGCCGCTGATGGTAGAGGGGGGCCGTCCAGCCGGCCAGGGCGTCGGGTTCACCGCGCCGGTGCAGGACCAGGGGGGCGTCGTGTTCTTCGAACAGGCGGGCAAATGCCTGCCCGTCGAATAACCGGCCCACCTCCTGGTTTTCGATGAGGCCGCGCAGGAAAAAATGGTGCTCGTCGCGGAAAAGGTCGGCGGTGATCAACAGGCTGAGGGGGAGGCCGTGTTCTCCGAGCAGGCCATATTCGAGATACCGTTCCTCACCCAGGAGATAGGCGTTGATCTCCGTGATACGATACCGTTTTCCATGCAGCATGGTCACGTCGGGCACACCGAACTGGATGATATCATCGATGCGCAGATCACGGATGTTTTTGATGGGACGGGCTGGTGGTTGCACCCGAAGGCCGAAAATTCGGCGGAGCAGGGCTGTCATGGTTGATGTTGGCGGTTCGCTTGAATGGACCGTGCCCACCGGAGATGACGGCACCCGGGACGGACAGAGCCCGTGGGTCTGTCGTTATGTATTGTGAATCGCATTGAAAAAGCAGCTTTTTATTAAATTAAATGCGGATTCACGCCAATGGCGGGCGGCAGGCTCACCGGGATCCGATGTCGTTCTGCCTTACTTTAATTAACCTTTTTTGCCGGCGGATTCCAGGATTATCGAGAAAAAATCATCCGTCCAACGGAAAATCGACCCGGTGTTCCAGACAGGGCAGGCGGTGCCGGCACCGTTCGACCCGCTCCGGATCCAGGTCGGCGAGGATGAAACCGGTGCCGTCCGGATGGCGGCTGGTGACGGTACCCCAGGGTTCCACGGCCATGGAATGGCCATAGGTCCGGCGGCCGCCGGGGTGGGTTCCCCACTGCCCGGCTCCCAGGACATGAGCGAAATTTTCCACCGCCCGGGCGCGCAACAACAGTTCCCAGTGAACGGCGCCGGTGGTAAGGGTGAAGGCCGCCGGAACCACCAGGATGGTGGCGCCGGCGGCGGTCAGGGCGCGGTAGAGTTCCGGAAAGCGCAGATCGTAACAGATCGACAATCCCAGGACGCCGAAGGGGGTATGGACCACCACCGGCCGTTTTCCGGGTTGGATGTGGTCGGACTCCCGATAGGGTTCCTCACGGCCGAGCTTGGCGTCGAACAGATGGATCTTGTCATAGCGGGCCCGGATGCCGCCGCGGTCATCGACCACGAAACAGGTGTTGGTCGCCTTGTCGCCGTCCTTGACCCGCAGGGCGATGGAGCCACCGACGATCCAAACCCGGTGGCGGGCGGCGAAGGTCCGCAAAAAATCCAGGCTGGGACCGTTGTCCGGGTCTTCGTCGTGGCGGCGTTTGAGCGTCTCGTCATTGCTCATGAAGGCAAAGGTTTCCGGCAGCACCAGCAGACCGGCCCCCCGCTCCGCCGCTGCGGTCATGATGCGGCCGGCGGCGGTCAGGTTGGCCGCCCGGTCGTCGCCGGAGTTGAGCTGAATGATGGCGGCGGTGGGCATGCGGGTCACAGGCCGAGGAGTTTGTCCAGTTCGCCGTCCAGCTCCAGTTCATACAGATCGTCACAACCGCCGACGTGGTGGCCATCGATAAAAATTTGCGGCACCGTGCGTTTGCCGTTGGCCCGTTGCAACATCTCTTCGCGGCGGTTGGGTTCCTGGTTCAGGTTGATCTCCTGATAGGTTTGATTTTTTTTGCCCAACAACATCTTGGCCCGCACACAGGCCGGGCAGGTGGTGGTGGTGTAGATGACGATTTCAGCCATGGATCATTCCTTCCTGTTTGTACCGTTACATCGTTTTCGGCGTGTTTCCAGCGGTTGCGGCGGGGCGTTGGTCCGGTTCGGCCCGGGCCAGGCAGAGCAGCGCCACCCGTTCGGCCCCGGCCCGTTTCAAGGTTTCCACCGCCGCCGTCATGGTGGAACCGGTTGTATATACATCATCCACCAGCAACAGGGAACGCCCGGCCACCCGTTGCCGTATCGCCCGGAAGGCCCCCCGGACGTTTTTCCGCCGACTCGGCAGGTCCAGCCGCGTCTGCGGGGCGGTCATTTTGATACGCTTGAGGCCATTTGTCACCAGTGGCCGATCCAAAAAATGCGCCACCTCCCGCGCCAACAGCGCCGATTGGTTGTAACGGCGGTGAATGAGGCGGAAAAAATGCAGGGGAATGGGCAGGACCACATCCGGGGATTCCCATTTGAGTGAGACCTCCAGACGATCCCGGCAGAGTCGGCCCAACAGGGGCGCCCACTCGCTGTGGTCGCCAAATTTGAAACCGATGATCAACTCCTGGATCGCCGCTTCGTAGCGGTAGGCGAAATAGGCGGCGTCGGCGCGGTGCCGGTTGCCGAGACAGGAGCCGCAGCCCTGTTGCGGGCCGGCCGTCTGGTGACCACACCGCAAACAGTGGTTTTCCGGTTCGCCCGGCAGGGTTGGCGAACATCGGTGGCATAGTTGATGGGGGAGGGGCGTCGACCGTCGGCAAAGGGGGCAGGCCGGGGGAAAGAAGGCGTTCAACAACCGGGTCCGGGTCGATTTCAAGAGGGGGCCGGGATTCATCATTCCCGTTCCGGTCCTGGTTGTCGGCGGCGCGGACGGGGCAGCAAAAATCCGGTTTGGCGCCGATAGGATCCATAGTCCGGATGGCTGGCGGCCAATTTTTTTTCCTCCAGCCGGGCGCGCATTATCTGCAAAATCGTGAACAGGGCGGCGCCGCCACTGGTGAAACCGTTGCCGACCACCACCACATATCCCCATATGGAGAGAATTTCACCGCTGTAGAGGGGATGGCGCAGCCAGCGGTAGGGACCGGTGGTCACCAGCGCCCGGGATTCGGTGAAAATGCTGAAAGAACCCCGCAACCAGAGCATGCCCGACAGGGTGATCGCCTCCCCCAGGGCCATGATCAGCAGACCGATGGTCAGCTGCTGTTTTGACTGCCCCCAAATGGTGAACCACTCCCCCAACCATGGCAGATGGGTGAGAAAAAATCCCCGGAAGGCGGCATTTCCATAGTAATACTGACAAAAAATGATGACGATCAGCGGCAGGGGGGCACAGATCAGCGGCAGCAGGATTTCCAGGGGACGATTGGCCAGCGCCAGGGCCGGTTTGCGAATGATATAGGCGTGCAAAAACAGGGCGAACAGGCCGGTGATCAACAACCAGCGGGTAAAAATCAAACCATCCTCGAAACCGGGGAACTGCCCGCCCAGGGAGCGCGGCAACAGTTGGCGCAAAGTGAAAAAGGAGAAGGTGACCAGGCCGGCGATGCGGCCGATCCTTTCCTGGTGCATGCTGATGTCCATTCGATTTTCCGGGATGTTCATCGGTGGTTTTCCGCCCGTCCAGCCGCACGGCCGATAATCGTCAGGAGATCTCGCCGGCGGCCCCCTCTGACAGCGAGTTTCCCCCCGGCCAACCGGCAAGGCAAGGGTGGAAAAGGTTGGTCGATGGTGGCTTCAACTTGACAGTCCGGTAACGGCTCTGCCAAATTTCCGCCTGGGGATTATTTTGGAGGGGTATATGAACGAAACGGCATATCGGGTATCGGGGCGATTGCGGGAGTGGGTTCGGTTCCGGGCGGGCCGGCCATGAGTGACCTGGTGCTGGAAATATTGCGGGCCGTCGTGTTGTTGGTCATCCTGATTTCCCTGCTGCGGGCCCGGGTGCATCACCGTTTTTTTTCCGACCGGGGCTGGCGTTTCATCCTCATCGGGTTCGGTCTGCTGCTGTTCGGCAGCCTGCTGGACATTACCGACAACTTTGACTCCCTGAACCGGTTCGTCATCATCGGTGATACCCCGGTCCAGGCCTTTCTCGAAAAGATGGTCGGTTTTCTGGGGGGGTTTTTGATGCTCTCCATCGGTCTGCAAAAATGGTTGCCGACCGTGGCCAGCGTCGCCGAGGTGAAACGGTTGGCGGACGAGGTGAGCGAAAAAAATCGTCTCCTCGAACGCATGTTGATTTTGCGGGAAAGCGCCGAAATCATCAATCGTCACGATCTCAAGGGACCGCTGGGCAATATCATCGCCTATGTGCAATTTTTATCGGATGGGACCGAAGAAGAACCGGTGCGGGCCGAGTTGGTCGGCAATATCGAGCGCAGCGCCTATGACATGCTGGAGATGATCAACCGTTCCCAGGATTTGATGAAAATGGAGATGGGCACCTATCATCTCAAACCGGAACCGGTCAATCTGTTGCGGGTGATCGAACGGGTCGACCGGGAGAACAAAACCCGGCGTGAGGCACTGCTCATTCCCCCCTTGGAAATCCGGGTGGATGGAAACCCGCCGCGAAACGGGTCGGAATTTTTCGTCCGGGGTGAAGAACTGCTCTGTTATTCCATGTGTTCCAGCTTGATCCGCAACGCCATCGAGGCATCGCCGCCGGATCATCCGGTGACCGTCTCCCTGGAGAAGGGGGAGAAAAACACCATCCGCATCCACAATACCGGTATCGTTCCGGAAGAGGTTCGGGACCGATTTTTCGAAAAATATGCCACCGCCGGCAAGGAGGGCGGCACCGGCCTCGGCACCTACTCGGCCCGCCTGATCGCCGAAACACTGGGCGGCCAGATCCACATGGACACCTCCGAGGAACGGGGCACCCGGGTGAGCGTGCTCCTGCCGGGTTGATTCGGCTTCAGGCCACCAACGGTTCGCTGACCAATGGTTCGCTGCCGGCGGGCAACAAATGCTCACCGGCCCGGCGCAGGGAGGCCAGCAGGTCCGCCGCCGATGGACACTCCGTTCCCTGCGCCAGAAACCGTTTGATCTCCGACAGCACGAAAAAATCGGCATGGGAAAGATCGCTGCTGCTCCGTTCCCGATCCTTCAGGGCCATCACCGTTCGGTACCAATTGCACAGTGTCTGCCAACGCTCCGTTTCCCCCGCCGCCAGACGGATCCAGTCGGCGAGATATCCCCGGAAGGTGTCAGCGACTGCCAGCAAGGCGTCGGTCCGGTCGGTCCGCTGCAGGGCTTTTTCCAGCGTCCAGGCCTGTTTGGCGGCCAGCCCGGGCTCCATCTCCCCATCGACCAGCCCATGACGATAGCCATAAAAACGCACCACCACATGACCGCCATCGCTGGCCACCAGATCGGTCAACAAATTTTTTCCCCGACCCTGTAAACCATTCGCCGGCATGTCGCCGTTGATTCCCAACAAAAAATCGGCTTGCTTGGCCAGCGCCGAAGGGCGCAACTCCTCAAATTCCGCCCTTCGGTCAATGATGGGGGTGGCGCTCTCTTTTTTTTCGTCGGTCGCCGTTGGAACTATCGTTGCTTGGGGTTCGTTTTTTTCAAGGGTGGCGGGCACCGGCGGCTCCCCGCCGTCCGTCCTGGATATCGAATCGGGGATCGCCGGCGCTGAAACGGTTCCGGCGTCCGGTGTTTCCACCGTTTCTTCCGTGGTCCGGGACTGAATGGCCGCGAATTTTTCTCTGGCTGCTTCAACTTCGTCCAAACGTCCGGTTTTTTTCAGCAATTGAACCAACAATTCCTGGGCATAAGGATTGTTCGGCTCGATCTCCAAGACCTCGTGCAACACCGTTTCCGCTTCCTCATGGCGGTTGATTTTGCAGAACAGCCGTCCCAGTTCGGTCCGGGGTGGGATATTGTTCGGATCGATGTCCAATGCCTTGCGCAACACCGTTTCCGCTTCCTCATGGCGGTTGATTTTGCTGAACAGCCGTCCCAGTTCGGTCCGGGGTGGGATATTGTTCGGATCGATGTCCAATGCCTCGCGCAACACCGTTTCCGCTTCCTCATGGCGGTTGATTTTGATGAGCAGCCGCCCCAATTCGGTTCGGGAGTGGATATGGTTCGGATCGATGTGTATCGACTCGCGCAACACCGTTTCCGCTTCCTCATGGCGGTTGATTTTGATGAACAGCCGTCCCAGTTCGGTCCGGGAGTGGATATTGTTCGGCTCGATGCGTATCGCCTCGCGCAACACCGTTTCCGCCTCCTCGTTGCGGTCTTGTTCCATCAGCAACCGTCCCAACTCGGTATGGATTCTGACCTGATTGGGCATCAGGCGGAGCGATTCCCAAAATACCCACTCTGCCGCTTGTTGTTTGCCCAACGCCGCCAGGCAACGGCCATAGAGGTGCCAGCTGGCTTTATCCCAGGTATCGAGTGTCAGGGCACGTCGTATCAGCCGTAAAGCGACTGGTAACATCCAGGGTTTGTTGAGGTTGAGCAGTCTATGCACAACCATGTTGGTGGCCCGCACCAAATAATAGTGATCACCGGTTTGGGCTACATAACGTTCATGATCGGCGAACAATCGGGCCAATGACTGTTTCGCCCGCTCCCGGTTGACCACGCCGGTGAACTCTTCCAGAACCCGCTCCTGGTCTTCCGGGTAAGGTGAAGAGAGAGATTTGGGCGGCGTTTTCGGTTTTTGAGTGTTTGTCGGACCCAACTCCCGTTGCCAACGATCAATAAGATTGGAATTGAAGTTTCGTTCCAAGAGATTGTCCAACACCGGTTGCACCCAGGTGCGATAGGTGGACGGTCCCCGGGGATAGAGGGCGCGGGTGGCGCGAAATTTTCGAATAAACAGTCGATCATTCCGCGCATGTGGCAACCAGGCGGCCAAACCACCGATCCAGGGGGGGGGATCTCCGACTTTTAAGGCCCGGCACTGTCGCAGACCGGTCATACCGATGTTGAGATAATAACCCGGCAGGGTGGCATCCGCCTCCCGGCACAACCGCATCCAAAAGGGCGCCAATCCCGGTGCAATGGCCGCCGATTCCGCCAGGGTGCGGTAGAGCGCCGCCAGGGGGTCGCGTTGTGGGGCCAGGATCAACGGGGCGAGCAGACCACGATAACGCAGCAGATTTTCCCGAAGGTGGTTCCTGAAATGATCCAGTTGCAACAGGGAAGACGCCGACATGACCTCGTTCATCCAGTGAACATATCGGGACAGCCCGAAATCACGCCGTTGTTGATCGTTCCAGGATAAAAAATTTTCGAACCAGCCGGTCAGGGTCTGGTCCAGGGTCTCTTTTAACGGATCGTCCGCCGTCAGTCCACCCAATACCATATTCAAGGTAACGGCGGGGTCGGCCCGCTCATACCCGGGGATCGGCAACCGGCCATGTACATAATCGTCCCAGATTTTCCCGGGGTTCTCCTGAAACAGGTCGATCCAGATTTCGATCGGAGATCTCATGGCGGCCAAGTCGTATCAGGGAATGGATTCGCCAAAATCATACCGTTCGCTTTCCATTCGCAGCACGTCCAGATGGGTGTTGCGCAATTCGCGCACGGTAAATGTTGGAATGTCGGTATCCATCCGGAACAGTTTTTGGATATGTCCAGGTTTATAGTCCAATTTGACATGCAAAAGTTCCGCCAGCAACTCCCCTTCTTCGGCGGCGGGCTCCAGGGGCATGGCGCGACCATAACTTTCACCATGGCTGCGGTTCGGGTCGATGGGCGCCGGGAAAAAATATTCCCATATGCGACTGTCCAGGACCGTTGGTATCGCGAACGGTGCCCGGGCGCCGAGCTTGGACATGGAGCGAAAGGCGGCCATCACCTCGGCGGATGAATATTTCATCAAGGCGATGTAGGGGGCATTCCCCTTGGCATCCGGTTTGACATGGGCCAAACCGAGCCGGCTGCGCATCAATGGCGCCCAATCGCCTTTTTCAATCAAATCGGCCACTTCATCTTCAAAGGCGGCAAAAGCCGGGCGGCTGTCCCGCATGTTGTCGTTCCACTCTTCCAACCAATCCTGCAGAAAATCCTGGGCATTTCTGTGCTGGAGCTGTCCAGCTATGGCTTGTCGATAGACGTTAAACTGGCTCTCAAAGAGTTTGAAGGCCGATTCCAGGTCGGTGACCCCCGCCTCTTCCCCGACCATTCCCTTGAGCAGATCATCAATGATTTCGATGCGCACCAAATCCTGACCCGCCGCCAGCGATTCAATGAGAGCGCCACTGTTTTCAGGCAGGAAAGTCGGTGGAATGCTGGTGGTGTGCAACCGTTCTTCGATATAGTTGTTGTGCCGCTGGCGCAAGGTTTCCGCCGATGCGGAAGCCAGGGCCAAATGGTGATGATAGGCCCGTTCACGCGCCTCCGGAACCCGTTCGTCATAGATGAAATTGTGCGCCCGGGCATGGCCGCGGCCATCGTTGGCCGGATCGGTGGGGAGTGGGCTGGTTTTCAATTTTTCCACCGCTTCCCAAAACAGCGGCTGATCGGAACGGTTCATCTGTCAGGGTCCGCTTTCCATGGTTTGTCATTTTTAATGCAAAGAGTCACTATTTTTCGCTGAACCAGCACCAGGGTAATCTAATCGCCTGGCCGGAGCTTGTAAACGGCTGTCGGCCGGCTTTCAAATCCCCTGGCGCGGATTGGCGATGTGCAACAGCAAAAATCCGCCGATGCCGACGAAAAACAGCACCGGCGCCCAGGCCGCCACCAGCGGCGGCAGGCGACCGCCCAGGCCCAGGGCGGTGGAGAGGTCCAGGACCACGAACATGGAAAAACCCAATAACAACCCGATCAGCAACGACCGGGTGATGCCGCCCTGGCGGGGCAGGCGCAAGGTGAAGGGGAAGGCCAGCAGGATGGCGGCCAGGGTGGTGGCGGGGTGGGCGATGCGGCTGTGCATCAATACCTTGAAACGGGTGGCGTCATATCCTTCCCGCTCCAGCCGTTCGATCAACCCCTGCAGTTGGTTGAGGGAGAGAAATTTCGGGTTGGCCGGCGAACGGTTGAGTTGTTCCGGTTCTATGTTGACCGGCCAGGGTAGAATTTTGAAGGATTCCGCCCGGGTCAGGGTGCCGAAATGATAACGGAGACCGTCCAACAGCTCCCACTGACCATCCCGAATCCGCGCCGCCCGCGCCTCGATACGGTTGACCAGGTTGTATTGATCGTCAAAGCGGAACACCGTCACCCCCATCAGGATGCGGCTGATGGGGATCACCTGCCGGGCGTGGATGATCTGCTGGCCGCTGCGCAACCAGAGATTACCGCTGGTGGAATCGGTGTTGGTGTGCCGGTTGGTGATGCTGTCCTCGAATTTTTGTTGCGCCCGGTTGCTGCGCGGCACGATTTGATCCTGCAACACCACATGGACACTGGCGAGGATGAGGCCGCCGAGCAAAAACGGGATGAGGATACGGTGCATGGAGACGCCGCTGGCGCGCATGACGGTGATCTCGTTCTGGCGGGAGAGCCGGGTGAGCACCAGCAGGGTGGCCAGCAGCGCCAGAGAGGGCAGCAGCATGGAAATATAAGCCGGTACCCGGCTGGCCATGAGCAAAAACATGTCGGGCCAGTTGAAGTTGCTTTTTTGGGAAAAACGGCGGATGCTCTCGACGCCATCGATGAGAAAAAACAGACCGACGAAAACGCCGACCACCCGCAGCAGGCCGGACAGGAACAGATGCAACAGATAGTGATAAAGGACGGGCATGGCCGGTGATCGTTCTCTTTTCCCGTTCGTTTCCGATGATGGTTCAGGAGGTGGAGGTTGGGCGTAACAGTTTTTGCGGCAGGGTGGCCAGGGTTTGCGTCAACCACATGGCAGCCCTGAAGGGCCGGCCATGGCTGGTCTGCCACATCACATGGGCGGTGAGGCCGGCCATCAACAGGTTGGGCAGCCAAAAACCGAACAGGGGATCGATCAACCCCTTGCCGGCCAGGGATTCCCCCAGGGCCAGCAGCAAAAAATGGATGATCAGGGTCAACACCGCCATCACGAACCCATAACTGCGGCCCGAACGGTGGGATTGTTGCATACCCAGGGGCACCGCGAACAGACCCAGAATCAGGGTCGCGCCGGGAAAGGCCATGCGCCGGTGCCACTCCATGCGAGCCCGGTAGGCCTGACCGGCGTTGTCGCCGCCGATCATCGACCACAACTCGCCCATGCCCATCTGGTCCATCTCTTTTTCCTGGTCCTGGGTTTTCAATCCCAGGGAGACCCCCAGATCGAGATTATAGGTGGCGAAGGCCAATTGTCGATATTGATCATGGGCCAGTTTTTGATGACGGCTGCCATTGGTCAGGTGCAGCAGGGTGCCGCCCTCCCGGGTGCGCACCAGTTGGCCGCTGCGGGCGGTGAGGGTGACCGACTGGTCCGGTTTGCGGCGGTCGTGGATCAGGATGCCTTTGAGTTGTTGGCCATTGGGGTGTTGTTCCTGTACATAGATGGTCAAACCGGAGATGGCCTGATTGAAGGTTTCCGGTTTCAGGGTCAGGGTGGTGGCGGAAACCAGGGCCTTTTTCATCACCGAAAAGTTGTGAAAGGCCTTTGGAAGCCAGATACTGTTCAACAGCAGGGCGAAGATCGTGTACAGCGCCGCCAGCAGGGCGATGGGACGGGCGACCTGGAAAAGACTCAGACCACTGGCCTTGAGCACGACAATTTCGCTATCCTGGGCCAGCCGTCCCAGGGCCAGCAGGTTGCCGATGAGCAGGGCCATGGGCAGGGCGGCGACCAGGAACTGCGGGATCGACAACAGGGTCATTTTACCGAGAATGGCCACCGAGACCCCCTTGTTGACCCACAGATCCACCAGATGCAATACCTGCGGCAACATGATCAAAAAGGTGAGGACCGCCAGGGCGATCAGGGAGGTCTGGGCGCACTCCAGGAACAGATATCGGGAAAGACGATTCATGGCCGCCATGATATCATCTTTCATCGGCGGATGCGGATGAACTTTTCACACTTGAGACGGGAATGGTTGAAAACGATATGGACAGATCGGGACGGGAATTGAAAATCGGTGTCATCTCCGGCACCGTGGACACCTGGAAGGGCGATGCCATCGTCATCGGCGTCTATGAGGGGGGGAAGGCGCAGCCGGCCCTGGCCCACTGTGGGGAGCCGCTGGCCGCCGAGGTCGGGCGGGTCCTGAAAGAGGGGTGGATGAAAGGGAAGCCCGGCGAAAATCTGCTGTTGCCGATCCCGGAGGGTTCCAATGTTCCCATTCGTCGCCTGCTGCTGTTGGGCCTGGGCAAGGTCGATGGTATCGATGCCGAACGGATGCGCGCCGTTGGCGGCCATCTGGTCAAGGCCTGCGACCGTTTCGGAATCGCCACCGTGGTATCGATACTGGCCCTGGACCGTCACAACGGTCTCAAACGGCGCCAGGTCGAGGAAGGTCTGGCCGAAGGGGCGGGACTGGCCCGGTATCGTTTCGATCGTTTCAAAAGTGTGCCGCCGGAGGAGAAAAAATCCAAACCCCACCCCTTCAAAGAGTTGCGTCTGGTGGTGGATACCGGACGGGTGACGACGGTGCGCAAACGGTTGGCGCGGGTGCAATGCATCAACAAGGGTGTCTGCCTGGCCCGGGATTTGGCCAACCAGCCCGGCAATCTGCTCAATCCTCAAGGGTTGGCGGAACAGGCGAAAAAACTGGCCGATGAATTTCCGGTCAAGGCCACCATCTGGGATGAAAAAAAACTGGCCGGCAAAAAGATGAACGGCATCCTGGCCGTGGGCCAGGGCAGTGTCCACCCGCCGCGGCTGATCGTCATGGAGTATAAGAAGGGTGGCAAGATGCCGTTGTTGGCGGTGGTTGGCAAAGCGGTCACCTTCGATTCCGGCGGCATCTCCCTGAAGCCGGGGGCGAAGATGGAGGATATGAAATTTGACATGAGTGGCGGTGCGGCGGTGTTCGGTTTCATGCGCGCCATCGCCGAAATGAAACTGCCGGTCAATGTCGTCGGTATCGTGCCGTCGGCGGAAAACATGCCCTCCGGCAGCGCCCAACGGCCCGGGGATGTCATCGAAACGGCCAAAGGGGTCTTTGTCGAGGTGATCAACACCGATGCCGAGGGGCGGTTGTTGTTGGCCGAGGCCCTGCACCATGCCGATGGGCTCGAACCGGGCGCCATCATCGACCTGGCCACCCTGACCGGGGCCTGCGTGATCGCCCTCGGCTCCAAGGCCAGCGGTCTGATGGGCAACAATAAAACCCTGTCCAAACAGTTGCAGCGGGCGGGTAAACGGAGCGGCGACCGGGTGTGGCCCCTGCCGATGTTCCCCGAATATCAGGAACAGATCAAATCGACGGTGGCCGACGTGAAAAATGTCGGCAACCGGGAGGCCGGCACCATCACCGCCGCCTGTTTTCTCTCCCGTTTCGTCGACAAGGATCGGCCCTGGGCCCACATCGACATCGCCGGCACCGCCTGGGACCAGAGTGGTGCCAAACCCCACGTCCCCAAGGGGGCCACCGGAGTCGGTGTGCGGTTGCTCTGCCGGTTCCTGGAGCAGGAGTGGATGAAATAAATGGCCCGCACCCATGACGATCCGCCGCTGGTGCGTTTTTATCAATTGGCCGCCTCACCGTTCGAAAGCGTGCTGGTGCGGATCGTCAACAAGGCCTGGGAACGGGGGTTGCGTGTCTGCCTCCGGGCCGCCGATGCCGGTCATGCCCACTACCTGAATGAACTGTTGTGGCGCCAGCCCATCGATGGTTTTCTGCCCCATGGTCTCTGGAATGGTTCAGAGATCGAAAAACAGCCGGTATTGATCGCCCCGGTCGTCGATGACCGCAACGGCGCCTCGGTGATCGTGCTGGCGGTGGCGGAACGGGTGCCGGAACCGGAACGGTTCGACATGGTGGTGGACTTTGTTCCCGGCGCCGACCCCAACGCCCTGGCCGCCAGCCGCGACCGCTACCGTCACTATCGGGATCGCGGCTGTACCATGGAATATTGGATTCAAACCCCGGAAGGGGGGTGGCACAAAAAAGGGTGATTCAACCCCCCTGTCGGCTGCGCCGGTCTCCCAAGGGTCCAAACCGGGGCCGACCTCCCTTTTCCCGCTTCGTCTCTGTCGATTCGAACAGCGGATCTTTTTTTTACACTCTCTCGATCTTTCCTTTCTTGAATGCTGTTTCCACTCTGGCTGAATAACTGAGTGGAAACAAACCAGAAACCAATTATTATCTAATATCACTGTCTTGTGGTAATGATGACCTGTTCGTAACAAAGGTCCCGATTCCGGCTGGCCGGCCGGGTCACGGTTTCAATAGAAAGGGGGGTGTGTTGTATTTTATGTCAAAAATCAATCGGTTTGTGAGTTGATCTTTGTCCCGTCCGTCGGTGTTTGCAGCCGGTTGGCGGTTGATTACCGCTGCAGCGGAGGGGAAAAAAAACTTTTCCGGGAGGGACGAAAGGGGTCGATTCGGACAGGGTTATAATGTAAAACAAACCGGTACGGGGCGGCCATCCGTTGTGGGACTGGAACGGATTATGTGTCCGTCTCCTGTTTTCTTTCCTCTTCATGTTCTTTTTTGTCTGGGTTTTCCGCATCATTCAACGGCGAGATCACCCAACTGGGCATCTCCATCACCGGTATGGGAATTTCCGGCAGGGCCAGGCAACCGCCCAGCAGCGGGGGGAGTGAGAGCAGGAGGATCATCATCCATCGGGCAAGGGTTTTCATGTTTTTCCTTTTTGGAGCGGTCGACCGATTCGTCGGGATCGTGTGGGTGAAGGCCATGTTCCCCTTATGTTAATCAAAAATGACAGCCGGGAAAATGTTCGACGACAGGGAGGTTTTTTATGAATGCCTCAGCCAGCCCGCCAGTGAGGGGACTGTTTGAAAAATTGAAGGCGGTATTCATCCGCCCCAAGACCTACGATGAAGTGGTCCTGGACCAGGAGGTTCACCTGATGGGGGATGAAATTCGCATCCCCTTCAACGGCGTGCCGATTCAGATCACCCTCGGGAAAAGCCGCCAGGGCAAAACGTTGTGGGTCTGTCCGGAGTTCATGTTGGAGCCGGAGAAGGTTGGCGAGTCGAGCCATTTTCTCATTTTTGATCCCAACCGCTATTTCAAGGAGCCGTGTGGTTTTTTCCGTTTGGAGGCGGGGGATTCCATTCTTTTGGGGCGGGGCGAGGAGGAGCAGCAAGCCTTTTTTCATTTTCCCCGCACCGTCGCCAATCGTCACCTGACCGTCGCCCATACCGGGGATGCCTTTATCTTCAAGGATATCACCAGTGATTCGGGCACCTATATCGCCCCTTTGGGACAAAATTTGGAAGAGGAACGGTTGGTTTCCCAAAAAATGAGCCGTCTGGCGCGACTCCGGGACATATATGGCGGGCCGATCGAAATGTTGCCACCGGATGCGGCCCTGGAAACCATCGAACAGGCGATCGCCCGGTTTCAGGAGGAGGGCGGTCGCCCCCTGGATGATCGGGGTAAACCGGGTGGATTGGTCTTCCCGCCCGCCGGCATGGCGCCGCTGGTGGTCGGGGACCTGCACGGGCAGGTGGATAATTTATTGAAAATTTTGACGGAAAACCATTTTTTGGAGGGTTTGGAGGCCGGGACCGTCTGTCTGGTACTGTTGGGGGATGCGGTCCATTCGGAAGTGGATGGCCAGATGGAAGAGATGAAAGGCTCCCTGCTGATGATGGGTCGTGTATCGTAATGACCTAACCCGGTCTCGCTGGGAACAAAACCCACTC
>CAYFNE010000091.1:0-20099 GCA_964344355.1 uncultured Magnetococcales bacterium | reverse complement strand
GATCAGTTGCGGGCCGAGGATTTTTATCCCGAAGATTTCATGGAATAATAATTGCTTGACAATTGACGGATGAATGTTGATCGTTTGAGCGGTCACGGATGCGATTGATATATGCCGGCGTATGATCATGCGGAGATATGTTTCCGGGGGTTATTGAGAGCATGATAATTCAGTGTTTATTTTCGATAATATTCGCAGTACTCATTTTGTTCCCCACCGCTCCGGCCGAGGCGTTGGAAATCTATTCCTATGTGGACAAGCGCGGGGTGCGCCATCTGACCGATCGCCGCAAACACTCCGGCTTTCGGTTGATCCGCCGCTATCCGGATGGATTGCACCGGGTGGGCGGGTCCAGGGATGAAAAACGGTTTCATCCCATCATCAAGGCCGCTTCCAAACGAACCGGCCTCAGCAGCGCCCTGTTGCGGGCGGTCATCCGCACCGAATCGGCCTTCAATCCCAAAGCGGTCTCCTCCAAGGGGGCCGTGGGCCTGATGCAGCTGATGCCGTCCACCGCCCGCCAGTACGGGGTCACCGATCTCACCGATCCCGCGGCCAATGTCAACGCCGGCGCCCGGCATCTGCGCGGCCTGTTGGAACGGTACAATGATTTGAAACTGTCGTTGGCGGCCTATAACGCCGGCGAAGGGGCGGTGGCCCGTTATGGCAATACCATTCCACCGTACCCGGAAACCCAGCAATATGTGGTCAAGGTGCTCCGGTATTATCAAAAGTACCGGGAAACCATGTGATCCAGTTTCCATAAAGCAAGTGATGACAACCCCATACCGCACGGCGATTGCCATGCCCGGCCGGAAACCATGATTTCAACCCGTTGTTCAACCGCAGGCCGACGCCGATTGTCGATCGGATTGTTCATCTCCCTGATGATCCTGTGGCCGATTTTCGATGCCCGGGCCGCCGATACCCTGTTCGAGGACTATTTTGACCGGCCCAACGCCCGGGAGGTCGGCAACGGCTGGCAAAACCTGCCGGTGCAACGAACCTGCGACAGTGGCGACAAGGTTTCTGCAAAAATTCAAAACCAAACCCTCTTTTCCGACACCAGGGGGGGCGACGGCCAACAGGGTCCCAACCCCACCCCGCCTGGCGAAGGGCAGCCGCGTGCCTTCGGTCTGCAACCCCCATTGGATGGACCACCGGTGGAAATCGAGGACGGCATGCTGGTGATGCGCTATCAGTATGGCCAGGAAAACCGCGTCGTTTTCCGCGATATCGACAAAAAAGTGGTGCGCCTCAGCTTTGATTTTGCGCCGCTCTACGCCATGGGCGGTCTCGACGACCGCGCCTGGATGGGGGTGAAAATTTTCTATTTCGACGCAAAGGGCCAGGTGCTCGGCGAGATTCGCCACGTCTATCACAACTCGGTCTATGAGGAACTCGCCAACTCCGATACCCTCTTCTCCAGCACCAGTCACGGCCCTTTCGACGGCAGCTCCCGGCATGCGGTGCTGGATGTGGAGACCATCCTCAAGGATCGGCTTTACGGCGTCGAGGTCGACCGGATCGCCACCACCCGTATCCTGTTCGAAATCGCCTCCAGCCTCTGTGAGGCGACGGTGGAAGGGTATGTCGACAATGTGGTGGCGGTGTTGGCCGACCGCGCCGGTCTGCTGAGCTTCACCCGCGCCGAAATAGTGGACATCGTTCGCACCGGCGCCGAACTGTTCGACAACGGACGCAACGCCTTTCCCAAAAACTGGATCGACGCCATCCATGCCAAACATGGTCAACAACGGCTGGTGGCGTGGTTGAACCGCATTCCGCGCCAGGCCCGGGACAATCCGGGTGAACTGGCGCTGTTGATGCACAAACTGTTCAATCTCTCCGGCAAGGACGCCTATGCGACCGCCTTCGCGGTCTCCATGCTCTTGCACTATCTTTGAGTCCTTCATGGCGGTACCGGTTGCCTTGCAGAGGCCGTTCCGAAATGCCATTCCTGGCGGTTTTCGGGCCTGTTCATGGGCAGTCCTGCTGGTCTGCGTCATCAACAGTGGCTGGGCCGGCGAGGGATTGTTGATTTGTGACGATGACCGGGGCCGGCCGCTGGTTTTCGACCCGGCGGTTTGCCGGACCGGACCCGATCCCTTCGCGCCGCCCCGATCGTCCGCCCCGGCGGCGCTGTCGATCTCTCCCGCGCCGGAAAAAACCGCCGCCACGCCCGGTCCCTGGTTCGTCAGTCAAATCGTGATCGCCCCGGGGGCGCCGGACGAGGGGGGACGGAAAATGGCGGTGATCAATCATCAGCGGGTCCGCGAGGGGGATCGCATCGCCGGTGGCCGGGTTCGGGAGATCACCTGGAATCAGGTGCGGTTGACCCACGCCGCCGGTGAAACCCGGGTCCCTTTTCAAACCCTGACCCCGGCTTCCGGTTCCAAAGGTGCCATCGTCATTCCCCTGCGGCGGGGGGCCGAAGGACTCTATCGGCTCAAGGCCCGCATCAATGGCAACCAGGAGATCGATTTCATCGTTGACAGCGGTACCGGGCCGGTCCTGCTGCCGGCGGATGTGGTGAGCTGGTTGCAGCGGAGCGGTACCCTGGAGAAAGGGGATTTCATCAGCGGACCAAAGCCGGACCGGTCGGCGACTGCTGGACGGGCCGCCCGGCGGTTCACCATTCGTTCCTTGCAGATCGGCACCATTGAAATCGTCAACATTCCCGGCCGGGTTGGCGAAAGGATCGCTGGCGGCAAACATCCGCCACTGGAAAAGGAACCGGCCTCGCCCCGTCTCGGACTCGCCGCCCTGAACGGGCTGGGCCGCTGGTGGATCGATCCGGTGCATGACCGGTTGTTGGTGGGACGTTGAATGAAACGGTCCGACGGGTAAAAGAGACCAAGGGACGAGCCGCCCCTCAAATGGACGGCATCTCCTCTTCCTCTTTTTCTCTATTGGGGATTTTTGGCCGGGACCGTTCCCGGCGGCGCCGTTCTTTTTCCAGGCGGTGTTTTTCCCGCATTCCCTCCAGCTCCTTGCGGGTCTGTTCCTCCAGGGATTTCAACAGCTCCTGCGCCTTCTCCAGGGCCTCGCCGGTTTTGTTGCGCAGTTCCGGCATGTGCCGGTCATAGGTGAGGATGCCGGCCTTGCCCAGGGCCTCCATGGCCTCCATGAGATGATCCTTGGCCTTTTCCAGGGCCTTGGAGGGGTCCTCAGTGGGTGATGGGGGTGAACGGTGCCTTTTTTCCGCATCCGGACGGTCATACTCACCGGCGTTGGCGGACATCGACGGCAGGGCGAGCAGCAGGGTGATCAACAGCAGAAGGAAGACGGCGCGCGGCGGGGTCATGAGGGTCACTCCCATTCAGGCGGTATCGGAAAAATGCCAACCCAGGCAGGCCACCTGGGAACGCATTTGCGGGTAGGCCAGTTGATCATTCCGGACGAGCCCGGCGAAGGTCTCCCGGTCCATCCAACCGGTCTCCAACAGTTCGCGGCTGCGGATGGCCGGCTCACCCTCCCAGCGGTCACAGCGAAAGATGAAACCGACATGGGGGTGTTCCAACTCCAGGCAGGGGACCACCATCACCTGCTCCCAACTCAACAGACGGACCCCGGTCTCTTCGAACACCTCCCGGCACAGGGCCTTCTCCAGGGCTTCGCCCCAATCGACGAATCCACCGGGGAACGACCATTTGCGCCAGCGATGATCGCGATAGGCCAGGCGGGCCATCAGCAACCGTTCGTGGCCGGATTGCCGTTTGTCAATGATCAGGGCGTGGGTGGAGATGGTCGCCCGCATCCGTTCCCGGGCGGCGTGGGTGGGTTTGTGGGTCAAACCCGGTTCACACCGCGCCAGGATCGGGCCGTTCGGTTGAGGGGAACGCATCGGCCGGCCTATCCGTCGGCATATTCGCGGATGATTTTCCAGGCGCCATCCTCACGAATCATCGACAGGGTTTTTTTCACCTGATCCTTGTAGCGGGGCGACCAGTAGCGTTGTTTGAAAATGGCCTGGGCGCGGTTGGCGTTGAGCAGTTTGATACGCAATTCATCCAGGGTGACGCGGATGGCGCCGGCGCGGCTGATGATGCGCCGGCGACGGTCCTCCCAGGATTTGCGCCGGGGAAACTCCGGCGGATATTGAAAATGTTTGGAATAGGAGGACAGATAACCGGTTACGTTCTTCGAGGACCAATATTCGGCCCAGCCCAGGACCGCCTGTTTCACTTCGGTGCGGATCTGCCGGGCGGTCTCCTCCCCGCTCGTCGCCGGTGCGGGTGGCGGTTCGGCGGCAGGGGTGGTTTTGATGCCGGGGTTGATCGCCGCCACCACCGGCGGTGGTTTTTTGACCGCCACCGGTGGTGAATCGGGTTGATCCAGGGGTGGCAGGGGTTTGCCGATCTCCTTGATCGCGGCATCGGCATCGACACCCGGCGGCAGCAGATATTTGCGGTTGGCCTTGGTGACCGTCCGTGGCCGTTTGGCTTCGGTCGCCACCGCCGCCACCGGCGGTTTTTCGCTCACCACCGGCTGGGACGGGCTCGGCGGTGGGGCGCTCCTGTCGCGGCTCGAAGGGGATTGTTTCGCCTGCAGGGCCGATGGTGGCGGCGGCCGGATATCCTCGGCGGCGGGATAGGTGAACATTTTGCGCACCAGGTCCAGCTTGACGCGGACGGCGGGATTGTTGCCGTTCAGCCGCAGGGCGCGGTCGTAGGCCTGGGAGGCCATCTTGGCATAGATGTCACCCAGGTTTTCGTGGGCGGTGGCATAGCCGGGATGGGTGCGGACCGCCTGTTTGAGGGCCTCTTCGGCCTTGTCGTAGTGGCCTTTTTCGGCGTAGAGCACCGCCAGATTGTTGTAGGGTTCGGGCAGATCGGGAAAATCGGTGCTGAGTTCCTGAAACACCTCGATGGCCCGTTCCCGCTGTTTGCGTTCGGTGAGGATCAACCCCTGGAGAAAACGGGCCTGGGCATCCTTGGGGTTGTCCCGCAAAAATTTTTCCAGGCGGTCGAGCGCCTGTTGATATTTTTTTTGGTCCGCCAGACGGTAGATGTCGTCCAACTCACCGGCCGTGGCCGCCGTCAGAGGGAGGAACGAGAGGGCGACCAGGAAAAAGACGGTTCGAATGAGGGAAGCTCGCAGACGATTCATGGTACTCCAGTTGCTCTAAAGGGGTAAAAACATCAAAAACTGGATGGCCTGTTTGACGCCGCGCTTGGTTCGTTGTGCCGCAATCTTGGATATGGTGTCCTGGAGGGCGATGATTTTGCCGAACAGCAGTTCGCTACTGGGGCTGCGGTCCGGGGCGCCGTCGTTTTTGACCCGCAGCAGCGGCGCCCCGTCCCGGTCCCGGGCGCGACCGAGCTTCCAGGCGGCCAGTTCCACATTTCTGGCACTGTTATGTAATTTCCACGGCTGGAGGTTATCCAGTATGAAAAAATCGTAGCGGCCATTATACGAGGAGTGGATCATGGATCCAAGACCGATAATGAAAGCCAGGACCCGATCACCGTCATAATCGGGGTCCAGGGCCAGGTGTACGGCTTTGTAACCTTGTTTTTGTGATACTTTTTTAAAGGACCAGCGATGGCGGTCGCCGAAAATTTTTTTCACCGCCGCCTGTCGGGAACCGAAGCCGCCCTTTCGCCATTCGCCGGGGTTGAGGCTGTAAAGGCGCAGCATCAGGAGGCGCAGATAGCTCATCGCCTCGCGTTGCTGGGTTTCGACGATCAGGTTGACGTCGGTTTTGGCGACGTCGCCCAATTGAAAATCGTTGTCCGTTTCCGTGGGGATTTGTTGGCCGTCCGTGGCGCAACCCGCCAGGAGCACGGCGAAAACCAGTGCTCCCAGCCAGGCACGGATCGCGCCCATCACTCCCGGATCTGTTGGCGCCGGTTTTGGATGTAGGCATCCCGCAGGGAGATGTAGGGGTCGATGGCGGCCGCCTTCAACTCTTCATATTCGCCGATGCGCAGGGAGGTGGCGTTGATGGTCTTGCCGCCGAAAATGCCCACACGGGCCCAGAAATCGTCCGGCCAATAGCTGGTGGGGTTGAGGAACGAGTCGCCGGCCATGCCGATGGTGTCGCGGAAGTTGGAGGGGCCCATCACCGGCCAGACCAGGTAGAGATCATCGCCGAAGCCCCAGACCCCCAGGGTCTGGCCGATGTCCTCGTCGCCGCTCTCCAGGCCGAAATGGCTGGCGACATCGGCGAATCCCAGACCGCCGAGCACGGTGTTGATGCCGAAGCGGCTCAACTCGATGCCGGCCAGTTGGATCTTGCCCTGGAGCAGGGCGCTGACGAAATGTTTGGGCATGGCCAGGTTGTGGAACATGTTGGCGATGCCGATCCGGACCACCTCCGGCACCAGGAAGCCGTAGACCTGGGAGACGGGTTTGAGGATGCCGAAGTAGAACAGATCGTTGAAGGTGAACCAGATGCGGTTCCAGAACTCCAGTGGATCGGAGACCGGCGCCTCTTCCAGATAGTCCGCGTCACCGTTGCCATTGCCGATCATTTCGCCGTTGAGATCGCCGTTGTCGGCGACCGTTTCAAGGGTGCCGTTGCCGCCGTTGGCGTCGGCGTGACCGATGGCGGGGGTGATCAACAGCAGCAGGACCAGCAGGTGTCGGAATAGGATCTTCATTCTTTGATGCCTCCAGAGCGTTTGGATAGAGTGTTGGCGTCACGCTTGGTTACCCTTCCTTGCCAACCCGGGCAATAATGGGAGATAATCCACCCGTTTGCAACCGGATTCGGAGTGGAGCGGACCAGCGTAATGCATTTTTCTTGCCAGCTTGATTTCAATAACGGATGATCGCCACCGTTCAACGTATCGGTATCAAAACCATTGATATCGTGGCTGAATCCGGGCGGATGTTCCTGTTTTTCGTGGCGGTCCTGGCGACCATCCCCATCCCGCCGTTCCGCCCCCGGAATCTGCTCAAACAGATCCACTTTATCGGCATCCGCTCGCTTTTCGTGATCACTTTGACGGCCATTTTCACCGGCATGGTTTTGGCATTGCAGGGCTACTATACCCTGACCCGTTTCGGCTCGGAGGCGTTGTTGGGGCCGGCGGTGGCCCTTTCCATCATCCGTGAGCTGGGTCCGGTGCTCTCCGGATTGATGGTGACCGGCCGCGCCGGATCGGCCCTCACCGCCGAACTGGGCATCATGCGCATCCGCGAACAGATCGACGCCCTGGAGGTGATGGGTATCCGTCCGTTGGCTTTTTTGATCGCCCCGCGGTTGGAGGCCGGCCTGATCGTCCTGCCGATCCTGACCGTCTTGTTCGATGTCATCGGCATCATGGGCGGCTATCTGGTGGCGGTGCAACTGTTGGGCATGAGCGCCGGCACCTATTTCGGCGGCATCGAGGATGCGGTGGTCATGCACGATATCCATACCGGCCTGATCAAATCGGTCTGTTTCGGCCTGATCATCACCTGGGTCTGCACCTTCAAGGGCTATCACACCAAACGCGGCGCCGAGGGGGTCAGCATCTCCACCACCTCGGCCGTGGTCATGAGCTCGGTGTTGATACTGGTCTGCGACTATTTCATCACGGCGGTCATGCTTTAGGGAGAAGGACCGGTGGATCCGAAATCCATGGAGTTCGATTTTGACCGGGTGGTCCAGGAGGCCTCTCCGTTGCCCATGGGGCAACGGCTGGTGGCCAACGACTGCATTACCCAGGGCCAACTGCAGAGTGCCCTGGAGCACCAGGAAGGGGCCAAACGGGCCGACCAGGAGGACCTCATCGGCCGTACCCTGGTCGAGTTGGGATACATTTCTCAACCGGCCCTGCTCGACTGTCTGTTCCACCAGTTCACCCGTGAACGGGTGGCCTACAAGCTCAACCCCAAATGTCCGCCCATCATCCGTCTGTCGAATGTGGAAAAAACCCTGGACGGGCGCAAGGTGCTGGATGGCATCGACCTGGAGATCCCCGCCCAGAAGATCACCGCCATCATCGGCATCAGCGGTGGCGGCAAAAGCGTCACCTTCAAGCACATGGTGGGCCTGATGAAACCGGACAGCGGCACGGTCCAGGTGGGGGATGATGATCTTTCCCGGGTTTCCGGTCGCAAGTTGAGCCGCATCCGCCGCCGGTTCAGCATGCTGTTCCAGGGCGGCGCCCTGTTCGACTCCCTGAACGTCTTTGACAATGTCGCTTTTCCGTTGCGCGAAACCACCGATCTGTCGGAAAAGGAGATCCAGCATCGGGTGGAGCGCAGCCTGGAGGAGGTCAACCTGGCGGGGATGGGACACAAGTTTCCCGATGAACTGAGCGGCGGCATGAACAAACGGGCGGCCCTGGCCCGGGCCCTGGTGACGCGGCCGGAGATCATTCTGTTGGACGAACCGACGGCGGGGCTGGATCCGATCATCGAAAACGCCATCCACTACCTGATCTGCGACACTTTCATGCGCACGCGCTACACCATGGTCTGCATCAGTCATGCGGTGCCGGGTATTTTCGAGTGGTGTCACCATGCGGTGGTGCTGCACAAGGGCAAGGTGTTGGCGTCGGGTCCCTCGCTGGATATCCGCAATTCCAAGGATCCGATCATTCAACAGTTCATCAAGGGTGAACTGGACGGACCGATCCAGGTCATATGACGGCGGCTGGTGGCACGGGGGTTGACAATGATGGACTGTTTCGAGGAGTGACGATGAAAAGCGCCAAATTGGAGATCGCGGTCGGATTGTTCGTTCTGGCGGGCTTGGCGGCACTGGCCTGGTTGTCGGTCAAACTGGCCCGCATGGAACTGATGGGTGGCGACAATCTGCCGTTGTATGCCAGCTTTTCCTCCATCGCCGGCCTCAAGAGCGGCGCCTCGGTGGAGATCGCCGGCGTGCCGGTGGGGCGCGTCCATGAAATCATCCTGGATCGCGAAGAGTATGAAGCGCGGATATTGATGAAAATCAACGCCGGCATCGCCATTCAGGAGGACGCCATCGCCTCGGTGCGGACCAAGGGGTTGATCGGCGACCGTTATATTTCCATCAGTCCCGGCGGGTCTGAACGGATTTTGACCGCCAACGAGACCATTACCGAGACCGAACCAGCCGTCAATTTCGAACGGCTGATCAGTCAATTCGTCCACGGCAGCATTGAGTAGCCCACGGAGTACCCAACCCATGTCCCAAACCCGGCGTGTTTTTGTCGCATCCCTCTCTCTGTTGTTCATCTTCGGTTCGCTCCTGGCCGTGTCGTCGGACGCGGCGGCCGCCAGTCCCCGGACGCGCCTGGAGGCGGCGGTGACCAAGGCCATCCGGGTACTCCAGGATCCGGCCTGGGCCGCGCCGGGCAAGGCCGAGGCGCGCCGGGAAAAGCTGCGCCGCATCATCTACAAGGAGTTCGACTTCAACCGCATGTCCCGGGGGGCCGTGGGCCGTAAATGGCGGAAATTCTCTTCGGCCCAGCGCAGCCGCTTCGTCACCCTGTTCCGCCGCTTGCTGGAAAACACCTACATGGGCACCATCGAACGGTACAAGGGTGAAACGGTGGAATTTCTCAAGGAAGTGAAGCAGTCCAAGACGGTGGCGCGGGTGGACAGTCTCGTCCGCTCCCGGGGGCAAAAATACAAGATCGCCTATCGTTTGCGTCATGGTTCCGGTGGCTGGAAGGTGTTCGACGTCATCATCGAGGGGGTGAGCGTGGTATCGAACTACCGCGCCCAGTTCAAGCAGATGTTGCGCAAGGGCGGTTCCAAGGCCATTGAATCGTTGCTGACCAAGCTGCAACAGAAAGTGAACCAAACGGCGCGTACCGGCTGAATGGTGGCGGTTCGCCGAGGTGATGAAAAAAAGGCCCCGACAGGGGCTTTTTTTTTGGTTTTTTGTGGATGATCCGGTCCGGAACCCCTGCGCGGCCGGAGGGTGGAATTGACGGTGAGTGGGTAAATTTTAAATTTATCAAAAAAATTTAACCCATGTTAAAATTCGCGGTCGGAGAAGCTGGCCAACGGCCATGGCTCTGTAATAGCTTGAACAACCGGAGGGACGCGATTGCTGTTTTTTTCCTTCGATATCGTTTTGGGCTCTGCTGTAGAAAAGGAATTCGTTGGATTTGCCGGCATGAAACAACAGACCAACCATCTGTCCGCCATCAACGTCAGTCGCAGAAATTTTCTCAGCGGCCAACTGCGCGCCGCCGATCCCATCCGGCCCCCCTGGGCCACCGTTTCATCCTCTTTCACCCGGCTGTGCAGCCGCTGTGACGCCTGTATCGACCACTGCCCGGAGACCATTTTGCGGCGTGGCGACGGTGGTTTCCCGGAGGTGGATTTCTCCCGTGGGGAATGCACTTTTTGCGAAAAATGCCTGGAAGTTTGCCGGGACTTGGCCCTGGTGCGGATGCCCGGGCGGTCGCCCTGGGCGCTCAAGGCGGAAATCGGGAACCGTTGCATCGTCCTGGAAGGGGTGGTGTGCCGGAGCTGTCTGGAGCAGTGCGAGCCCGCCGCCATCCGGCTCCATTACGAAGGGGGACGGATGGCGAAACCGCGTCTGTCCCTTGAACGGTGTACCGGTTGTGGCGCCTGTGTGCGTCCCTGTCCGGTTGGCGCCGTGCGGGTGGCCGCAATGACCGATCCATCGAGGGAGCAGCGGATATGACCGCGGACGGACGGCCCCCCGTCGATAGCGACGACGAGCCCATTCACATCGCCAGTGCCGTGGTCCTGGCGGCGCCGGAGCGCAGCGCCGAGGTGGCCGAGCGTCTCGCGGCCCTGCCGGGGGTGGAACTGCACGCCGGGGATGTGACCGATGGCCGTCTGGTGGTGAGCATCGAGGGGGCGCGTTACCGGGATGTGGCCGACACCTTGATGCGTTTGCGTGATACCGAAGGGGTGATCTCTTCGGAGTTGGTATATCAATATAGTGATGGCGAAGCCGCCAATGACCCTGTCCACGAGGAGAAGGTATCGTGAAGCTGACCAGGCGTGAGTATATCAAAACCAATGCCGTTGCCGCGGCCGCCGCCGCTGCCGGGATTACCCTTCCGGCCGCCAAGGGCCAAGCGGTTCCGAGCGAAAGCAGCAGCGGATCGGGCATCCGCTGGGACAAGGCGCCCTGCCGTTTCTGCGGAACCGGGTGCAGTGTTCTCGTCGGTACCCGGGATGGCCGCATCGTCGCCACCCAGGGGGATCCCGAGGCCCCGGTCAACAAGGGCTTGAACTGCATCAAGGGCTATTTCCTCTCCAAGATTCCCTATGGCCGCGACCGGTTGACGCAACCGTTGTTGCGCAAACGCAATGGCGTCTATGACAAAGAGGGTGAATTCACCCCGGTCTCCTGGGATGAAGCGTTTGATGTCATGGCGGAAAAATTCAAGGAGGCCCTGAAGAAAAAGGGTCCCACCTCCGTCGGCATGTTCGGCTCCGGTCAATGGACGGTCTGGGAGGGCTATGCCGCCGCCAAGCTCTACAAGGCCGGTTTCCGTTCCAACAACATCGACCCCAACGCCCGGCACTGCATGGCGTCGGCCGTGGCCGGATTCATCCGCACCTTCGGCATCGACGAGCCCATGGGCTGTTATGACGATCTGGAGCAGGCCGATGATTTCGTGCTGTGGGGCGCCAACATGGCGGAGATGCATCCGATCCTCTGGTCGCGTCTGACCAATCGCCGTCTGAGTGCCGGTCATGTGCGGGTGGCGGTGATGTCCACCTTTTCCAACCGCAGTTGCGATCTGGCGGACAACGAAGTCATCTTCAAGCCCCAGTCCGACTTGGCCATCGCCAACTACATCGCCAACTACATCATTCAAAATGGCGCGGTCAATCAGGAGTTCATCGACAAGCATGTCAACTTCCGCCAGGGTGTGACCGACATCGGTTATGGTTTGCGCCCGACCCATCCCCTGGAGAAGGATGCCAAGGATGCCAAGAAGGCCAAGGCGTCCAAACCCATCGATTTCGAGACCTTCAAACAGTTCGTCTCCGAGTACACCCTGGAGAAGGCCCACCAGATTTCCGGCGTGCCCAAGCGCAATCTGGAAAAGCTGGCCAAGGTCTATGCCGATCCCAACCGCAAGGTGATGTCCCTGTGGACCATGGGCATGAACCAGCACACCCGGGGTACCTGGATCAACAACCTCGTCTACAACATCCATCTGCTGACCGGCAAGATTTCCGAGCCGGGCAATGGTCCGTTCTCCCTGACCGGTCAACCGTCGGCCTGCGGTACCGCCCGTGAGGTGGGTACTTTCGCCCATCGTCTGCCGGCGGACTTGGTGGTGATGAAAAAACCGCATCGGGATTTCGCCGAGAAAAAATGGAATCTGCCCGAGGGCACCATTCCCGGCAAACCCGGTTTTCATGCGGTGTTGCACAACCGCAAACTGCGCGATGGCGTGCTCAACGCCTATTGGGTGATGTGCAACAACAATGTCCAGGCGGCTCCGAACATGAACGAGGAGACCTTGCCGGGCTATCGCAATCCCGAAAATTTCATCGTTGTTTCCGATCCTTACCCGACGGTTTCGGCGCAGGCGGCCGACCTGGTGTTGCCCACGGCCATGTGGGTGGAGAAGGAGGGGGCCTACGGCAACGCCGAGCGGCGCACCCAGTTCTGGCGTCAACAGATCAATCCGCCGGGCGAGGCCCGTTCCGACCTGTGGCAGTTGGTGGAATTTTCCAAACGGTTCAAGGTGGAGGAGGTGTGGCCCGAGGACCTGATCGCGAAAAAGCCCGAGCATCGTGGCAAGACCCTCTATGATGTCCTGTATGCCAATGGCGAGGTCGACAAATATCCGTTGCGGGACATCCAGAAGGGATTTGACAACGAGGAGGCGACCCACTTCAACTATTATATCCAGAAGGGTCTGTTCGAGGAGTATGCCTCTTTTGGTCGTGGTCACAAACACGATCTGGCCGATTTCGACACCTATCACAAGGTGCGTGGCCTGCGCTGGCCGGTGGTGGATGGCAAGGAGACCCAATGGCGATTCCGCGAGGGGTATGATCCCTACGTCAAGAAGGGCGAGGGGGTGCGTTTTTATGGCAAGCCCGATGGTCGGGCGTGGATTTTCGCACTGCCCTATCAACCGCCGGCGGAGTCCCCGGACAATGAGTACGATCTGTGGCTCTGCACCGGGCGCGTCCTGGAGCACTGGCATTCCGGTTCCATGACCCAGCGGGTGCCGGAGTTGCACCGGGCCTTCCCCGATGCGGTGGTGTTCATGCATCCGGACGATGTGAAAAAGCGCGGTTTGAAGCGGGGCATGGCGGCGACGTTGGAGACCCGGCGCGGCAAGCTGGTGGCACGGGTGGAGACCCGGGGCCGCAACCGGCCGCCCAAGGGGTTGGTGTTCATTCCCTGGTTCGATGCGCGGCGTCTGGTCAACAAGTTGACCCTGGATGCCACCTGTCCCATTTCGAAGGAGACCGATTTCAAGAAGTGCGCCGTCAAGATCAGTAAGGTCTGATCGGGCGCGGCGGGGTTGTCGTCATGGGCGGGGTGCAAGGATCGCACGGAGAGAAGGTGACGCGGCGGGCGTTTTTGCTGGAGATGGCCCGGGGCGCCGGTGTCGCCGGCATGGTTGGTATGGTGTTATGGATGCGCACCGACACCGGCCATGCCCTGCCCGTACAGGGGTTGCGTCCGCCGGGGGCGTTGCCGGAAAAGGATTTTCTCGGCACCTGTATCCGTTGTGGATTGTGTGTTCGGGCCTGCCCGTTCGATACGTTGCGTTTGGTGGCTTCCGGGGAGGAGGGGGCGGTGGGGACGCCGTACTTCAAGGCCCGGGAGGTGCCGTGTGAAATGTGTGACGACATCCCCTGTGTCCCGGCCTGTCCCACCGGGGCGTTGGAACCGGGATTGAAGAACATCGACGATGCGCGCATGGGGTTGGCGGTGTTGTCGGACCAGGAGACCTGTCTCAACTTTCTCGGTTTGCGCTGTGATGTCTGCTATCGGGTTTGTCCGTTGATGGATGAGGCGATCACCCTGGAGCGGGGGTTGAACGAGCGCACCGGCCGGCATGCGATGTTTTTTCCGGTGGTTCATTCGGACAAGTGCACCGGATGTGGCAAGTGTGAGCGGGTGTGTGTGTTGGAGGAGTCGGCGATCCGGGTGTTTCCCTGGGAGATGGTCAAGGGGCGGATCGGGCGTCATTATCGGTTGGGATGGGTAGAGCAGGAGAAGGCGGGGGGGCCGTTGGTGCCCAACGCCTTGAAAAATCCCATCGGCCGTTGGGGCAGTGAGTTGTGAGCGCCGCTTCCGGCAGGGGAGCGCCGGGTGGGGGGCGGAGTTGGTGGCGCCGTCATCGATGGTTGATATGGCGGCGGCTGACGCAGATTGCCGTGTTCGGTCTGTTTTTGTTGGGGCCGTTGGCGGGGGTTTGGATCATCGAGGGTAATCTGAACGCCAGTTTGACCCTTGACGTATTGCCGTTGTCGGATCCGTTTTTGACCGCGCAGATATTGGCCACCGGGGGTTCGGTCTCTTCGCAGTTGTTGATCGGTGCGGCCATTGTCCTGGTGATTTATGCGTTGTTGGGCGGGCGGGTTTACTGTTCCTGGGTTTGTCCGCTCAACCCGGTGACCGATGCGGCCTCCTGGTTGCGCAAGCGGTTGGGGGTGCGGAAGGATTTGAGTATTGGCCGGTCGACGCGCTACTGGATGTTGGCGGTGGCGTTGTTGGTTCCGGCCTTGGGCGGGGTCATCGCCTGGGAGTGGGTCAATCCGGTTTCCATCGTCGGGCGGGGTATCGTTTTCGGGATGGGCATGGCGTGGCTGGTGGTGGCGATGGTGTTTTTGTTCGATGCTTTCGTCAGCAGTCATGGTTGGTGTGGCCGGTTGTGTCCGATGGGGGCGTTTTACAGTCTGTTGTCGCCGTTGGCTTTTTGGCGGGTTGATGCGGTGCGCCGGGAGGCGTGTGATGATTGTTTGGACTGTTTTGCCGTTTGTCCGGAGCCGCAGGTGATCAAGCCGGCGTTGAAGGGTTCCGGGACCGGTCATGGCACGGCCATCGTGGAGATGAACTGTAGCAATTGCGGGCGTTGCCTGGATGTATGCAATTTGAATGTTTTTGAGTTTGCTTTCAAAATTCCTGACAAGTCGAGGATTCCACAATGAACAAGATCACGATGTTGGCGGTTGTATTGATCAGCGGCTGGTTGGCTTGGTTGCCGCAGGCCCGGGCGGATACCGGTGGGTTGGATTCCCTGCGTGGAAGCACTCCATTGCATGAAGATTCCAAGGTTCCCGAGTTCAAGAAGTGGCAAGCCGACCGGAAGCCCATCGAGCGGGGTTATTTGCAGCAACCGCCGGTGGTTCCGCACAGCACCGAGGGGTATCGGATCAATCAGCGTCAGAACAAGTGTTTGACGTGTCACAGTTGGCGTCGTTACAAGGAGACCGGGGCGACGAAGATCAGTTTGACCCATTTCCGGGATCGTTTCGGCGCCGAGACGGCGGGGGTATCGCCGCAGCGTTATTTTTGCAATCAGTGTCATGCGCCGCAGCGGGATGCGATGCCGTTGGTAGAGAACACCTTCCGTCCCATCCGCTCCATTGGTGGAAGATAGGGGGTAGGGCCGCCGTTCGTGGGAGTAAGGGGACGCGGGGCTGGGAATCTTCAAGATGTGGATCATCCAGACTAGGAAGGTGAAACATGAGTGCGAGCAATGATGGTTCGGGGGTGGCTCCCAAGGCTGCCGTATCGACGATGGCGGCATTTTTTGTGATTGGTATTTTATTTTGGGGTGGTTTTCACTGGGTGTTGGAGTTGACCAACACGGAAACGTTTTGTATTTCGTGTCATGAGATGCGGGACAATGTGTATCAGGAGTTGAAGCAGACGGTGCATTTCACCAATGCCTCGGGTGTTCGGGCCACGTGTCCCGACTGTCATGTTCCGAGGGAGTGGCATCACAAGATCATTCGGAAGATTCGCGCCAGCAATGAGTTGTTGCATCATTTTCTCGGCACCATTGATACCCGGGAGAAGTATGAGGCCAAGCGGATGGAGTTGGCGAAGCATGTTTGGGCGGAGATGAAGCAGACGGATTCGCGGGAGTGTCGCAACTGTCATCAATATGATTCGATGGATTTCACCAAGCAGGGCCGGCGGGCGTTTGACAATCATCAGCGTGGGTTCAGCAAGAACAAGACGTGCATAGACTGTCACAAGGGTATTGCCCATTCGTTGCCGAGGGGTGCGATGGAGGTATTGAATCCCTAGGACAGAAAAAGACAGGTAAAGGAAAAAAAAACGCCCCAAGGGAAACCAAGGGGCGTTTTTGCTAAAATAGGGTGAAAATACAGGCAGTTACCGAGGTCCGGGGGACACGACTTTGACTTTGACTGAGCGCGTTTTTCACCCAAAGCGCTTTTTTTGCGCGAGGGAATGAAATGGCCGCAATGCACAAAATTAAACATGCGCATAAGGAAAAGAAAAAATCCTCCACTCGGAGGGCGTTCCCGTGAAGTTGGAAATCTTCAACTCTTTGGCGGCATGGTCGGCTACCATATCGATCATCGGGCACTTTTTATTGAAGGGTGGTTCGAGACGCCGTATGATTGGTTTGGGTGAAAGAGGTGGAAACGGTGCCAAGCTCAATCATCAAGGAAACTGATGGGATACGGATTCGAGTTTATGATGATGATCACTTGCCGCCGCACTTTCATGTCGTTGGTCCAAATATTCGGTTTTCGGGGGAGATAGACACATTCGTCATAATGGCGGGTCAATACCATCGCAAGGCAAAAAAGTTGCTTGACTGGGCCAGAGAGAACAGAAGTGTGCTCACCGAGGAATGGAGAAAACGTCATGGCTAATCCAGCCAATAAATATATTGATCATCTGCTGGCTGGTGTTTTTCCCATTCTCGGTGGCAGCAAATTGCACGTGGTCTGGACCTGTGGTGAAGAGGCGGTGGTTGATTTGGCGACATTGATCCAACATAAAAAGCGGTTTTTACCGCTGGCCCAGCCGGCATCATTCCAGGCGGTACGGGTTGAGGATTGGGGGGCGACCGTTGAGTGGGCCTGTGGCATCGTCATGGGGTCGGATCAGATCCGGCAGATGGCCGATGATCAGGGCTCGGTATTTCGCCGCCGGCTCGCCGGTTGAGCCGGGCGGGCGTTGGCGCAATCTCACCTTTTCATCCGGTTTCCAAATCCACGGGTGATTTCCTGAATTTTCTCCAACTCCTCCAACAGCACCTGCATGACGAGAAAGATATCCCCGTGATCCGGCGCAACGGCCCCGACATGGCCGCCGGGGGCATATTCGGCCAACACCCGTGCCAGGGCCATGGATTTGTTGAGGCTGCGGTCGATGACGTCCACCTGGTCGGGGGTCAGGGAGTAGGGGGATATCATGGCTGTCTCCTTTGATGAGTGGCGATGAAGGTGATGCAAGCGGTCGGACGGGGCCGGTGAATTGGGAAAATGGGGACGCATTGGGTTGGACGGCGCTGGGGCCACCCATGGATGGGGTTGCTATTTTCAGGTTCTGGTAGATGCAGAGGAGGGTGTGTATCGGACTCGTCAGCGGCTCCCATTGAAAACATTGGGTTCAAGACAGCCGCAGATATCGGAAGCGGCAACCGCTGAAGGGTGTTGTAAGCACCTGTGGAAAGTCTACGGGAAAGGCGGGGGGGTGACCAGGGGCAAAGTGGAGGGTAAATGGGGCTGGAAAAAAATAATCCACGACGAGTGGGGAGATGATGCCGTTTTGGTTGATAAGGGGGTGGTGGAAAAATGGCTGAAATTGGACTGCCACGGTCATTTGAATTGTTAGATGGTTGTTTGAATAACAACAAGTTGATAGTTCCAGGAAATTGTTATACGCCGGGGTTTTGGGTGGTGTTGTGCGCCCTGGCGAAGCGGTTGCGCATTGCCCGGGGAGGTGTGGCATTTCTAGAAGACGAAAATCGGTCACTGGCCGAGGCCATTGGCGTTTCCAGAGCCATATGGGGGAAAGGTTTAAAATATGATCAAAAAGGTGGAAAGGGGAAAACGTTCAGCAGGGTTGAGCATTTGTGTTCAAGCGAATCAACGGACTCGGCGACAACCGGAATTAACGGTTGTTTGAGAAAATTTTTTACAGGAACGCCATACGAAAGCTTTTGTGACATCATGTGCGATGTGGTTGGAGACCTTCATGATAATGTGTGGTCACACGGCAAATCATCCGGATTTTCTATGGCACAAATGTGGAAGGGAATATCCAATGACCAAAACCGGGTACCACCGGCTTGGCACAAACTGGAATTTGCCCTGGCCGATGCGGGGCTGGGATTTCTCGGGGAGCTTACCCGTACTGATATGGACGTGAGGCGGACAGATGCTGAGGCTATCCGGTGGTGTATTCAAGAAGGAAACTCCACAAAAAAAAACCGTCCGGGGGAGGATTGGGCACAACGGGTGCCGGGGGATGTCATTAACAACCCTTTCAGGGGGATCGAAAAGACAAAAATCTCCGAAAATCATCACCAAGGGCTTGGATTGTTCAAATTGATCTGTACAATCAAGCGATTCAAAGGTGAATTGTGGATTGCTTCTGGCAGAAAGATTTTCTTTATGGATTCGCAAGGGGCCGAAAATTTCCAAACCCTTGAAACTCCCTGGCAAGGTGTGGCGATTGCGTGTCAATTTGATACCCGGAGATTCCCATCCACTCCGGTTGAGGAACTTATCGACCCCGATATCGATCAGATTATGCAGGCGTTGAGGACCATACCATGAGCGTTATCCTGAAAATTCCAGGCCCGGACCTCTCCTCCCGTCGGAGTGCGGCCAAGTTCAGAGAAGATATCCTTTCCCATATCACCAAGGGAAATGGGGTTGTTTTGGACTTGTCAGGGGTATTGTCCATTTCCGAGGCGTATGCCGATGAGCTTTTAGGGGTGCCGGCCGGCCTGTACGGTCTGCAATGGCTTCGAGAAAACGTCCAGGTGCAAGTTGGCAATGACCGCATTCTCCGCACGATAGCCACCGCAGTAAAAAGGCGGTTGCTGGTGGGGAGATTTCCGGTAGAGGTTCGGTAGCAGAGGGGGATAGACGGAAGTTTGGAAGAATTCGCAGTTGAATGGGCGGATGAATTTTTTTCCTTCCGTTTTGTATTGACTCAACCCCGCACCCAATCGATGCTCATCATGGCCAATTGGTAAAGCATTTCACCAACCGGCTTCGACGCCCAGTCGATCAATTTCATGCACAGCCAAGCAAACCCCAACGCCACTATGCCAGCCAGGAACCAGCGGGCGGTAAAATAGTTGGCCGGCCAGTCCAAATAGACCTTGGCCGGGCTGTCCTTTTCATCCCGCCGCCGCAGATGCACCAGCATCAACGCCCGCCATCGGCGCGGCGTCACCCGCGTCGCCGCCGCACCGAGCAACAGCACCAAGTGGCCGAAGGTGGGGATCAAGGTGGTCAACAACAGGCAGGTGATCCACAAACCATCCGGCCCCCAGGGATCCTGGCGGGCGTCGGAGAGCAGCTTGTCCAGGGCCAGGGGAGGCGCATTGCGGCCGTGGGAAAGGGCAAATTGATTGAAAAGCTCGACGCCACCAGCCAGGACCACGGCCAGCAGGCCCAGGAAAAAAACAGCAAAAATGGCATCCAGAAGGGAGTGGCCAAGAATGGTCGGCAAATGGGGCCGGGTGAGGAGATGCCGACCCAGCCAGCGGCTGACGCCCCAGGAGAGCCAGTCCAGAAGGCCGTTTAGAATCGGCAGGAGGCTCCAGAAGAGAAACAGGCTTACATCAAACGTCGAAATCGTTAAACCTTCCCCTATTATGGTTTGAAGTGCATATGATATGGGGATGAACAAAACGGCTACGGCTACGGCTACGGCTACGGCTACGGCTACGGCTACGGCTCCGGCTCCGGCTCCGGCTCCGGCTAGGGCTACGGCTCCGGCTCCGGCTACGGCTCCGGCTAGGGCTACGGCTCCGGCTCCGGCTCCGGCTGTCATTCCCAGAAAAATTCCTACCAGCAATGACAATTTAAGGTCTTTTGTAATTGTCCAAACAATGGTCGTTGAAATAATCGCCACGATGATACCAGCGAGTAACCGTGGCCCAATGCGTGAGAGGGTGGGAAGATGCCGCACCACGAAACCGAACCCCTCTGTGCCAATGTGACCGAGACACCGACCTCTTTATAGTTTAGTGTAG
>CAYFNE010000090.1:0-20211 GCA_964344355.1 uncultured Magnetococcales bacterium | reverse complement strand
TTTAGTTATTAGAAGTAGCGAAGGCGTAATCAGATGGATGGAGGTTCGCAGTTGGTTGAAAAGAGTCAGTGACAACGGAAAACGAATAGTTCGTCAGATAGAATACAAAGGACAACCTTTTAATGTGCAAAGTATTCGCCGTTGGAGAGAAGCTATTTTGCGGAAAGAAAAGAATTAAAACGGCAAAAAGATCTGCCTTTGATTTTAAAGTAATCAACCCAGGGTGGCCAGGGCCGGGAACCACTGGATGATCAAGGTGGCGATGCGGTTGAAATCGCCCAGGAAAATCATCGTTCCCACCACCACCAGCAAAGCGCCGGAGACGATCTCGATTTTGTGCAGATGGGCGCGGACCCGGGTGAAAAACATGAAAAAATGGTTGATGGCCACCCCGGCCAGGACAAAGGGGATGCCCAGTCCGGCGGAATAGATGGAGAGCAGGACGATCCCTTCCAGGATGCTCTCCTGACCGCCGGCCACCGCCAGGATGGCGGCCAGGATCGGCCCGACACAGGGGGTCCAGCCGAAGGCGAAGGCCAGCCCGATCAGATAGGCCCCCAACGGCCCCGGGGGTTTTTTCTGGATGTTGAAACGGGCCTCCATGTTGAGAAAACCGATGCGGAACAGGCCCATGTAGTGCAAACCGAAAATGACGATGAAGGCGCCGCCGACCTTGGCCAGCAGGTTCATGTTGGCCAGCAGCAATTTTCCGAGAAAGGTGGCCGAAGCCCCCAGCGACACGAACACCGTGGAAAAACCGAGCACGAACGACAGGCTGTGCAACACCGCCCGCCAGCGCTGGGAGGCGGTTTTTTCGGTGCGCATGGCGTCCACCGACACGCCGGTCATGAAACTGATATAGGCCGGCACCAGGGGCAGGACACAGGGGGAGACGAACGACAGCAGGCCGGCGGCCAGGGCGGCGACATAGGTGACTTCCATGAAACAAAACGTCCTTTCGTCAATCGGCCGCCGGCGGGGTGGTGTTTTCCCGCAACCAGGCCAGATAGTCCGGCGATCCATGGACCACCGGCGTCGCCAGTATTTCCGGCACATCATCGGGGTGCAGGGTTTTCAGGCGCGCCTCCAGGACCGGATAGAGACCACGGCGGCTCTTGATCATCAGGGTCCACTCCGCATCCCGGTTCAAACGACCCTGCCATTCGTAGATGGAGTGGCCCCGGGGCAGGACGTGGACACAGGCGGCCAACCGCTCCGTGACCAACGTTTCCGCCAGCTCATGGGCCTTGGCCTCGTCCGGGGCGTTGCTCCAGACCAGCAGGGCATCGGTGTCGTCGGCCATGGGGTCGTCACTCCTTCATCAGCGGGTCCAATATTTTACGAAAGGCCCTTTCGGTCAAACCACCGGTCTTGGTGAGGATGACCTTGCCCCGGCGGTCCAATATTTTGCTCACCGGCAGACCGAACACCCCGCCCAGCTCCCGGGCCAGCCCCGTCATCTGACTGGCATCGCCGAAAACCACCGGATAGTTGATTCCGTGCTCCTTGACGAACGCCGCCAGTTTTTCCCGGGTGGTGGACTCCATGAAATCGATCCCCACCACGGTGAACCCTTTGTCCTTGTAGCGCTCCTGAATGCGGGTCAGGGCCGGGATCTCCTCCAGACAGGGTGGACACCAGGTGGCCCAAAAGTTGACCAGCACCACCTGGCCCTTGAGGTCCGACAGGCGCAGCGTTTTACCCGATACGGTGTTCAGGGGCATATCCAACCCCCGGGGCGGTTCCGCCCGCACCGGCGCCGCCAACGGGCCGCAGGCGACGACGGTCATGATGATCAACAGTGCCAGACGTTTCATGTATTCCATCCCAATGTCAGCCAAAGTTCAACCCATGCGGGCCAATCCCCGAACAATATGGACCAGACCGGCCCGCTTGCCAAGCCAAAGCGGAAAATGGCCACCATGTCTTGTCCGGTTGGTACCCCTGCCGGTAAAATTGTTCAGTCTCTCGCGGTCCGATCCATCGAAAAATGGGAAAAAAAATGCTGGCACTGATTTCACCGGCCAAAAAACAAAATTTTACCGTCAAACCGGCACCGGTGGCCACCACCCGGCCACCGTTCCCGGCCGAAACCGCCGAACTGGCGGCGATCATGGCCGGGTTCGACGTGCCGGCGTTGATGAAAACCCTGAAAATCAGCGAAAATCTGGCGAAACTCAACGTCGGTCGCTTTCAAAACTTCACCCTGCCCCACGACCCGGACAACGCGGCGCCGGCCTTGCGGGTTTTTCAGGGGGATACCTATGTCGGTCTGGCCGCCGACCGCTTTTCCCCGGCCGACTGGCAGTTCGCCAGCGATCATCTGGCCATCCTCTCCGGACTCTACGGCCTGTTGAAACCCACGGACCTGATCCAACCCCACCGTCTGGAGATGGGCGCCCCCCTGACCACCCCCCGGGGCAAAACGCTCTACGCCTTCTGGGGTCAACGCCTGGCCGAACGGATCATCGCCCACCTGCGGGATCATGACCACCCGCGGCTGATCAACCTCGCCTCCAGGGAATATTTCAAGGCGGTACCCACCAACCATCTGCCGTTGCCGCCATTGACACCGGTGTTCAAGGAGCCGCACGGCGATGGCTACCGGGTGGTGGGCATCAAGGCGAAAAAGGCCCGGGGGGCCATGGCGCGATTTTTCATCCAAAACCGTTTGTCCACGCCGGAAGGGTTGAAGGATTTTACCGAATACGGCTATCGCTACCGTCCGGAGTTGTCGGATGAACGGCACTGGACCTTCGTGGGCCGGTGAGGAGCCATCGCCCGGGCCGGCGTCGCGCCTTGACCCGGTGACGGTCACGGGCGTAAATTTCCAGGATTTCGTTAACCGACCGCCCCCGGGCGCGGACCCTTGCCAACCGGAAAAATCATGACCGATCCCGCCGCACGGCCCACCCTGTTTTTCATCCTCAACTATGGTTCGACGGCGGTGCGCAACGTCATCCGCGGCGGCGTCCTGGCGGAACTGTTGAAAAAAAATTATCGGGTGGTGCTCTTCGAACTCTCCGAGTCCAATCAAAAAATCGCCAAAGAGCTCTACGGCGATCGCATCGTCATTGAAAATTTGGGGCCCATCCCCTACCGGGGCCTGCCCAAACTGTTGCAGCGCCTGCGCACTTACGAATGGCGCACCCGGGTCGCCTATCGGGCCCTGCTCAAGGTGCATAACAAGGAACCGCACTGGCGGCACATCTGGCAAAATTGGCTCGGCCGCCTCATCGGCCTCATCCCGTTCCCCTTCTGGGAACGGCTCATGGACCGTTTCAGCCACTGGCCGGAAGGGGAGGCGCTGTTCGAGCGCTACCAACCGCGGGCGGTGCTCATCTGCAATCCGGTGGCGCCGGAAAACAAGGTCATCTCCGTCGCCAAAAAAAAAGGCCTCTATACCGCCTGCTGTCTGGAGAGCTGGGACAATCTCTGTGTGCACGGGGCCATGTTCGGCTATGCCAATGACTTGTTGGTCTGGAACCCCCTGATCGCCAGCCAGGCGGTGCGCCTGCACCGGTTCCCCCGGCATCGCGTCCATCCCATGGGCATCCCCAGTTTCGACCTCTACGCCCATCCCGAAAACTACCCCTCGGAAGCGGTCTGGCGCCGGGAGGTGGGCCTGCCGGCCACCGGTCCCATCGTCGTCTATACCACCTCGGCCCGCCACATCCATGACCAGGAGGACCAGGTCATCGACCGGTTGCTGCGCGCCCGGGAGGAGGGACGGTTGCCACAGGAGATGCACGTCCTGGTCCGTCTCCACCCCCAGGATACCTTCTCCCTGTATGACCGTTACGAGACCACCCCCGGGATCAGCATCCAATATCCGGACACCACCATCATCGACGCCACCGGCAATGATGTCTCCTACGGGCGTCCCTTGATGTTGGCCGCCACCATGCGCCATGCCGCCGTGGTGTTGAACGTTTTTTCCACCATCTGCCTCGACGCCCTGACCAATGGCACCCCCGTGGTGGTCATCACCTTCGACGCCTATCCGGTGGGGCCGGAAAAATCGGTGAAAAAATATACCCTGCTGGAACACATCAAGGAGCTGTTGACCTTCGACGCCGTCTCCGTGGCCAACAACTTCGACGAAATGATCCACCATACCCGCACCTGCCTGGAGAACAAATCCCATCTCCTTGAAAACCGCAACAGACTGTTGGCGGCGGAGGTGTTCAATCTGGAAGGGACGGCGGCGCGGAACATCGCCGGGTTCATCGATCAACGAATCATCGATCGGCACGGGACCGGTTGAAGGCCGCTGACGGTCCCCTGCCGGGGCCGCCGGGTTCAATCGGCGGCTGAGCCGTTGCCCCGGTTGAGGAGCCGGTGCATTTTAGTGATGCACTCTTCGAGACAACGGGTGCTCTCATGCCGGGCGCCACCCTTTTCCCGGACCACCAGGATATAACCGTCCCGTTCCGGGATGGCGGAAATGTCGGCGACCTCCGCGCGCGGCAGTTCGACCGTCCGTTCCGGCAGGATGTAGTGAAGGGACAACCGCCCGGTCTCCGACATCCGCAAACGGTCGAACCGGTCGACGATCAACTGGTGAAAGGCCCCGAAAAACAGTGAAAACACCATAGCGCCGGCCAGGCCGGCAACCGTTTCGGACCGGAACGTCCGCAACCAGCGGTAGAGGGCCAAGGCGGGTATGGCGGAAAAAAAACCCAGGAAAACCAACAACAGGACCGCCCCGGATCCCGGAGCGAAATCGATCGTTTGCATCATCTCGCCAATCTCTCCCGCCTCGAGCCGGGCGAAAACGGTTTCGACGGACTCCCGCGGTCTCCCCGGGGGTCTATCGACCCCGTAAATATTGGTAGGCCTTTTTCAGGTCACACCGTTCATTGCATTTGTGCCCCTTGGGAAAACGGCCGGTCATGTGGTACCAGCGCAACCGCTGATAGCTTTCCCCGTTCCAGATGTCGGCCAGCGATCGGTCGGCCACGGCGCCCATGGCCATTTCCGCATCATAATCCTGGGTGCAGGGAACCGCCTGGCCATTGGCCATCACCGACATGGAAATCCAGGGGAACTCGCAATATTGATCATTATAATGCGAGGAGCTGACCTTGGTTTCATCTTCGTCGAAATACCATCGGTTGTCCTGATTTTTCACATAATAATAAATATCCTTCTCCCGCCACAGGTCTTCAAATTTTTCGACGATCGGCACCATCTCCCGCTCTTCCGACAGATCGATCATCACCACCACGCACTGGGTGGCAAACCGATGTTTCTCCTTTAACTCAAGGATATCGAGGATGTTTTGAAAGGAGTTGGTAAAATCGTTCTGCCGGCCGCGGATCGATTTTTGTTTTTCATCGGTCAGGGCATCCAGGGAAAATTTCAGCACCCCGAGACCGGCCTCCATCAACGCCCGGGCCTTGTCGACGGTGATGTTGGCCGGCGTACAGGAAAAATAACTGGGAATGTCCCGTTCGCTACAGGCGGCGATGCGCTCGACGATGTGCCGGTCGAGGAGCGGTTCCCCATAGCCGTGCAGGGTCAGACAGCGGGAGATGGTATGGAAATAAAAATGATTTTCACTGCGATCCCCGGCGCCGATGCCATATTTCGCCGCCACGAACCGCCAGAACCGGGCCAGTTTCTCCGGGTCCTGGGGGGTGATCTGCTCCAGGATCGATTGGAACAGAGGATTGTCGATCCACTGGTTTTTCCGTTGCATCAACGTGGTACGCGGACACATCACACAGCGCATGTTGCAATAGTTGGTGGTCTCGACGTTGAAAAGGTGCGGTTTGCGATTGCGCAAACGTTCAAAACGGTCCAGAAGCCGTTCCGCAGCGGCCAAATCATGGTCACCGCGGACTATCTGCCGTTTCAGATCGTAACTCGCTTCGAAAAAATCGATATCGTACATCTTATGGCTGATTCCCCGCTGGGGTTCCTGGATTCAAACGCCGGTTGAGGAGAAATTCCACCAGCAAAAAGTCCAGTTCGCAATCGACGTCGAGGCTTTTTTCCGGGCCGATGTCATAGCCCTCGGCATGGCCGTCGAGCAGATGGTCGGCCCAGCCCAGAAAATCGGCGGCCAGCACATAGATGCTGGCCACGTGTTCGAACACCGGCGGCGCCTTTTGCCGGCAGAGGATTTTTTGATCCCGTTTTTTGCTGAATTTCAGGGCGCCATCGGCGTCCGGTTCGACCAGATTGAAATAGGGGTTTTTCCGCGCTTCACACACCGAAAACACCGCATCCACCTTTCGGGAACGCCCGGCCCGGAATTGCGCCAGGGCCTTGGAGATATCGGCGCTCTCCCGCAAGGGGCTGGTGCAGTCCAGATCGATCAAACATTCATACCGTTCGCCGAACCGTTTTTGGCACTCGGCAAAGGCGTGGGTCCACACCTGAAATTTGCCCACCTCCGGTCCCGCCAGGGAGTCGGGCCGCAGGAAGGGCACCTCGGCGCCGGCTTCCCGGGCGACACGGGCGATCTCCGGCGAATCGGTGGAGACCACCAGACGATCGATCTCCGGGGTGGCGAGGGCCTGCTCGATGCTCCAGACGATGAGCGGTTTGCCCAGCATGGGGCGGATGTTCTTGTTGGGCAAACCCTGGCTGCCGCCCCGGGCGCCGATTACACACAGCACGGTCATTCGCGTTCTCCCAGTTCCACCGAACGGCCGCCGGCATCGGCCTCGCGGGCCGCCAGCGCCGTTTCCAACGCCCGGATGCCCGCCTCCAGGGAACAGTACGGAAGAATGGCCGGATTGTCCAGACGCTGTAAAAAATGAGACATATGGTTTAAAAACAATGTGTTTCGCGTAAAGTCGTCCGCTACCCGGTGGACCACGGTTGGTCCATCGGCATCCAGGCGCGTCAACTGGCCGTGCCGGTCATCCCACCGGTAGATGGCCTTTTGCAGGACCACCTCCAGATCGCGGCGGTAGACCGGACTGAGCATGTCCATCTGCACCTGGCCGACGGCCCCCCGGTCGGTGGTGAAGATCAGGTTGGCCAGATCATCGGCGCGCAGCTCCAGATCGCCGACGGTGTTCAACCGGGCGCAGACGGCGACTACCCGGCCCATGAGCCAGTGGACCAGATCGATTTCATGAATGAGATCGAACAGGGCGCCGCCACCGCGGGCGGCATCGGCGCTGTAACAGTGCCGATAGTCGGTCCCCGGCCGCCAGGTGTCCAACCGCTGGCCGACGGCACAGCGAAAGGTGCGGATGGGACCGTCCCCCCCGGCGCGCAGGCGGGCCGCCAAATGGCGCAGGGCCGGATGGGCCCGCAGTTGACAGCCCACCTCCACCACCCGTCCGGCCAGGAGCCGCCGCAGTTCGGGAATGCCGTCCAGGGTGTGGGAAACCGGTTTTTCCAGGAATAGATCCTTGCCGGCCCGGGCGGCGGCCAGGGCCACCGGCAGGTGTTCATCGGTAGCGGTGGCCACCACCACCGCCTCGACGTCGGCCAGGGCCGGTTGCAGTTCGGTGTGGACCGGCACTTCCAGTTCGGCGGCCAGTTCGGCGGCCAGATGCGGCCGCGCCCGCCAGACCGATACCCGGGCGCCCAATGATTTCAGGTTGTGGATGTGCCGCCGGCCGATGGAACCGGCGCCACAGACCAAAATCCGTTTGCCGCCGTTCATGAAAGCCGCTCGGGCGCCGCCACGGTTTTGATGTTGGTCAGCAGGGGATGAAAATCGACGAACTGTTTTTGAATCGGCGTCTCCCAGATTTCACCCCGTTTCAGGATGTCCATGAAGGTATCCAGGCTGTTGCCGGAACCGAAATGGAGGCATGGATTGAAAAAGTCCGTGCCGGCGGCGGTGCGGATCGCCGCCAGGATCGCCTCGCGTTGCCAGTCGACGTGGGTGATCGATTCACTGGAAAACCGGTTTTGCTGCCGTGAACCGATGTTGATCGAGGGCACCCCGTAGATCGGCGCCTGGCGAACGCCGACGCTGGAGTTGCCGACCACGAAACGGGCATTTTTCAACAATACCAGAAACCGTTCGAAACGGACCGAGGGGATGAACCAGAAACGGTTGTTGCCCCGTATTTGCGCATAGGCGGAAAAAATATAGTCCGTCCCTTCATCGTTGTTGGGATAGATGACCACATAGTTTTGACCGCTGTCGCGCAGGGCGTTGACGAACAGTTCCGCCTGTTGCGCCTGGATGTCCACTTCGGTGGTCACCGGATGCATGATGGCGATGGCATACTCGGAGAAGGGGATTTCATGATAGGCCTTGACCGCCTCGATGTCCGGCAGACCCGGCGACAGCATGGTGTCGATCTCCGGGGAACCGATGACATGGATGGTGTCCGGTTTTTCCCCGAGCTGGATCAACCGTTCCCGGGCCTCGCGATTGGAGACGAAATGGAGATGGGACAGTTTGGACACCGAATGGCGGATCAACTCATCGACGGTGCCGGACAGCTCCCCCCCTTCGATGTGGCCCACCAGCAGATTGCGCAGGGCGCCGACGATGGCCCCGGCCAACGCTTCGACGCGATCGCCGTGGACGATGATCAGATCGGGTGATTTTTCATGCACATAACGGGACAGGCCGGTGATGGTGTTGGCCAACACCATCTCCATGGGCTCGCTGTGGATCTGATTCATGAACACATGGATATCGGAAAAATCGCCCTTGTAAACCTCTTCGACGGTATACCCGTATCGCGCCAGGGTGTGCATGCCGGTGACGAAGATGGAACAGTGATGGTCCGGGGACCGGTCGACCGCCTGCATCAACGGTTTGATTTTTCCATAGTCCGCCCGGGTGCCGGTGATGAACAGGATGGTGCGGATCATCGGACCTGCCGCCAGCTCAGTTGGCTGTTTTTGGCGATCGGTTCGGCGGCCCGTTTTCCGAGAACGGACTGGAACCGTTCGGCCTTGATCTCGCCGGTGCCGGGACGTTTCACCCAGATGTTGTCGCGGGTGAACGGTTCACCGGCGGCGATGTCGCGGATGGTCACCACGCAGGCGTAGGCGAAATCGATGGTGGGTCGTTCCTCCGGCAGGATGGTTTTTCCACCGCCCGAGGCCTGGAAGATGGCCCGGGAACCGTCGATCAACTCCTTGAGGGTGGCGGGATCCATGGAAATTTCAATATCGGGTCCCGGCCAACTCCTGTCCGAGGTGAAATGGCGTTCGAGGATGGACGCCCCCAGGGCCACCGCCCCCAGGCAGGGATAGTTGGAGAGGGAGTGGTCCGACAATCCCAAAACCGCATCCGGGAACGCCTGCCGCAACTCCTCCAGGGCGCCCAGGCGCACCTTGTCATAGGGGGTGGGGTAGATGCTGGTGCAGTGCAGCAGGGCGTAGGGGAGTCCATGGTTGCGCAGGATGGCCACCGATTTGGCCACCGAGGCCAAATCGTTCATGCCGGTGCTGAGGATGATCGGTTGGCCGAAACCGGCGATGTGTTCGATCAGGGGATAATTATTACACTCGCCGGAACCGATTTTATAGGCGCTGACCCCCATCCCGTGCAGACGGTCGGCGGCGGCCCGGGAGAAGGGGGTGGAGAGAAAAATCATGCCCTTGGCCTCCACATGGGCCTTGAGCCGGCGTTCTTCCCCTTCATCGAGGGCGCACCGGGCCATGATGTCCCAGATCGACTCCGTGGCGTTGCCCGGGATCACGTCGTTGGGGATCATCTCATCATCGATGACGTGGGTTTGAAACTTGACGCACTCGCAACCGGCGGCGTGGGCGTCATCCACCATGCGCAGGGCCTTTTCCAGGCTGCCCTCGTGGTTGATGCCGATTTCGGCGATGACCAGCGGTGGCTGTTCCGGGCCGATTTTTCGATTTTCAATGATCAATTCGTTCATGGGCGTCCCAACGACCGGATGACGGTCTGACAAAAGGTCTGGCGGTTGCGGTCCATCCCGGGAAGGCGCCGGAAAACCGGTCGACGTCTCCTGCGGGAAGCGTTGCGAATGCGGACGGGGTTTGCCGGTGTTCCGTCGATCAAGCCCTTGTCCGCCGAACAGATTATAGGGGATCGGCCAATAATGAAAGTTTCATCTGGGCAGGGAGACCGAGACCGTGGTCCCGGTTTTTTCCGAGGTGTTCAGATGGATGGAACCACCCAGGGTTTCGGCGATCAACCGGGCCGAGTAGGTGCCGAGACCGGTGCCGTTGTTCTTGCCGGCGGTGACATATTTATCGAAAAACCGCGTGCGGATCGCCGCCGGCACCGTTCCCCGGTTGTGGATGCGGATGATGTCATCCACCCCGTGATACAGGGAGACGGTCACCGGATGACCGGTGGGAGAGGCCTCGATGGCATTGCGGATCAGGTTGGACAGCATCGAGTAGAAGAGCAGCTCCTCGCCGCGGACGATGAACGATTCGAGATCGCAGGTGCCATCCCCGTTCACCCGTACCCGCAGGGGCGGCAGGTTGGTGGCTTCGTACAGCGGTTGGCTCTCCTTGTCGATGCGGTCGATGATTTCCAACAGGTTGACCGGCTTCGAACGGGGATGGTAGGTCCCCATCTCCATTTTGATCAGGTCCTGGGAGCGGTTGACCATCTCCAGCATGACGTAGGCGTTGCGGTTGAGGCTGTCGATGAACTCCTTCTGCTCGGTGCTGCAACCGTTGGCATCCTGCAACAGGGCGAGGTAGCCGATCATGTTGCCCAACGGTCCCTTGAGATCGTGACGATTGATGCTTTCGACGCTCTCCCGCAGATGCAACATCTGGTTGAGGCTGGTTTCGATGCGGTTCAACTCCCAGTGGTAGCCGAGGATGATGGTCAAAATCACCAAACCGATGGCCAGGGAGAAAAAACCGGCCCCCCATCCTTCCGGCGCCGGGCTGATGCCGGTGATCGGCAGGAAAACGGTGGCGGCCATGGCGGTATAATGCAAACCGCAAATACCGCCCCCCATGAGGGCGGCGCCCAGATAGCGGTGGAGGATGCGTCGGCCATCCAGGGTATGGTCGATGCGAAAGGTCAGGAACAACGCCGCACCCGATGTGACGACCGCCACCAGCAGCGACAGGATGAACAGATCCAGGCGATAGTGGATGGTGGCCGGCATGCGCATGGCATCCATGCCGACATAGTGCATGGTACCGATGCCGATGCCCATCAAGAGGCCGCCCAGGAGCAGCCGGCGCAGGGGAAAGGTGCGGCCGGTGGTGATCCGGATGGCCAGATAGGCGCTGAGAATGGCCGCCAGGACTGAAAGCAGGGTGGTGAAGGGGTCGTAGCGGACCGGCATGGCCATTTTTACCGCCATCATGCCGACGAAATGCATGGACCAGATGCCGCTGCCCATGGTGAAGGCGCCATAGATCAACAATCTTCGCGCCGTCGGCGTCCCTTTGACGGCGGCGATGCGGCTGACCAGGTCCAGGGCCACCAGGGAGGCGAGAAAGGCGGTCGCCAGCGACAGGCAGACCACCCCCCAGTCGTAGCTGAACGGCAATTGGTTGGCGGGCGGGTCACCAACGATGAAAAAAGAGATCGATGAATGCATGAATCGGATCGCAACCTGTCGGCAACATCGTTTTGTTGAATCCATTCAAGGTCGTAACAAGTGATGATTTTCCCCGTCAACCATGATTGAGCGAAAAATTTTAGCAAAATTTGTTGCCGTGAACCACATTTTTTGCCGGACGGGGGGGATCCCGGGTGATGGTCAGGGATTTCTTGCGGAAATGATGCAGCGGCGATCGTCCCGGTTTTTCCGGATACGAACCAAAAAACCGCCGGGTTGAACCCCGGCGGTTTTTTGGAACAATACTCTTTTTCCCGTTTTTCAGCTGTTGCCCGGGACCCTACTCACACTGATTGAGGTCGGGACGGCCGGACCAGCAGAAGTTGGCGCCATTGGCGGCGGGGCTGCCGTTGGCATCGAAGCCGCCGGTCAGGTTTTTGCCGTTGTAGGTGGCGGTGATCTGTTTGTATTTGGTGATGTCCAGACGGCCGTTGTTGCAGGATTTGACGGCGGCTTGCCAACAGGCGTGCAGACTGTCGGCCTTTTTGGTCTTGGTGCAGGAGGCGTTGCCGCCACACTTTTTAAAGGAGACCGCTTGTTGACCCTTGCAGGCGGTGCGGGTGTAATTGACGAGACATTCGGCCTGGGCGGAAGCGGCGGCCAGGAAGAAGGGGACGGCCAGGGCGGTGACGAGCAGTTTCTTTTTCATAATGATGGTCCTTTGTTTCGCTGTTTGTGAGTATAATGATGGATTGGTTGAATGAAATAAACATTATTTATTGATAAACAAGTATCAATGAAACCGAGTCCCTTATAATAAAGTCAAGGCCGCGGTTCATCGGCGCTGCCGGGGTGTCCGCCATTGCTCCGCTCACTGACAGGTTTAACTATAACCTCGTTGTTTGTCTTTGCCAACGATATTTCTTAAATATTATGAAGTATTTTATGGTTACGGTTCCGTAATATTATGGAGATATTTTGGTGACAATGGCGGCGTTCGGAGACCGCCGGCAGGATAAAGGGGCCGCCTCCGGTCCGTGCGGGCCGGTTTCAGTGGGGGATGTCGGCGGGAGCGGGCGGGAAGGGATCAGCGGATGGAGAACAACATCTGAAAATTGGCGATGCGCAACATCTTCCGGACCGTGTCGTTGACGTTGATCAGGGTGATGTCCGCATCATCGCCACCGACATGGTCGCGAAATTTGACCAGTTGGCCGAGGGCGGAACTGTCAATGGCGTTGACCTTTTTGAAATCGACCACATAGCTGGCCTTTTTCGGCCGGTCCTGGTAGGCCTTGGTGAATGCGCGTTGGGAAAAACGGTCGAACTGTTCGTTGATGGAGATCGTGACACGGTTGCCACGCATGCTGGAGGTGATGCTCATGAAGATGTTTCCTTGAATTGGGTACGGGTCAACTCGTTGCGATCCATCAGATTCCCTCTCCTCGGAGCCATTCTATCCACCCCTCTCCCGTTTGACAATCGACCTCCTTCGGGATCGGCTCAGGCCGTCGATCGTGCGGTCGGGCCGCGGGGATTTTTGTCCAGGTGGCGGAACCGGTCGAGCAACCGTTCGGTCTTCATCGCCTCCGGCAGGTCGGAGAGGTCCGGGGCCGTTTCACCCAGCCAGTCCAACAGGGTGAGGGCGGCGTCGTTGACCGCGACCCGGGGATAGGCGTGATCGGTGGCCCAGTGGATATATTTGAGCACCATGAAACCGTTGAACCAGTGGAAAAACCGTTTTTGAAAGGCGGCCGGCGAGGTGGTGTTGGCGCGGATTTCCGCCAGTTGATGATCGACCCGCCGTTGCCGTAAAAAGTCGCACAGGTCATCCGGCAGGGTGGCCAGGAGCGGTTTTTCCGCCGCCGGTTCCCGGAGGGTTGGGACCATTTCGAACCAGGCCCGCAGGTTTTGGTAGACCCGGGGATCATAGACCGCATAGCGGATCTCCGTTCCCGCCAACCAGGTGGCCATGGCCCGTCCGGTACCGAAGGGGACGCGGTGGGAGGGGCGTGGCGCCGGGTGGACGGTGGTGGTGAGCAGATCGGTAAAACCACCGAGCGGCATGATTTTATGTAAAAAATAAAAATCCTCGCCGGCCTTGCGCTTGTTCATGCCGCCCTGACGGCGATAGGGTTCGGCCCGGACCGCCATGCTGGAACCGATGGTGTGAAAGGCATACGGAAACCGGCTGCCGAGCAATCCCTGCCGGTAGAGGCGCAAATGCAATTCATAACTGGCGATCCCCAGCCGTTCACGGGCCGGCAAACCGGTCAGGGGATGTTCGAAATGGATGCTGCAACCCGGTGAATCGGGATGATCGCGAAAGTGGGCGCCGAGTTGTTGCAGATAATTTTCATCGACGGTGCAATCGGCATCGAGACAGACGATGGGACCGGCGGGCCGGTCCTGTCGGTAAAACCGGTCGGCGGCCAGATCCATGCCGATACGCCGCGCCAAACCGACCCCGGCATGCTTGGGCGGCAGGTCGGGTTCATACAGGAGATGAAACGACAATCGGGGATCCCGATGCCCATCGATCCAGGCCCGGGCCTCCTCCCGGGTCCGCCGGTTGTTGGCCCGGACCGCCGCCGCCGCGTTTCCGGCCTGGTTGATGACGACGATGACGGCCGTTTCACCCTCTGCGCGCCGGCATCGCCACAGGGAGCGCAGGGTGCCGAGGAGGTCGGGTTCGTCATGGCAGGGGATGACGATGATCAGGGAGGGATTTTTCAAGGGATTTGCGCTTGGGTTTCCATATGGACCGCCGACAACCGCTCACTCCCGTGTCGCCAAAAAGGCCCGGCCGGCCGCCGGATCGTTTTCCGGCGGCGCCCAGGCGGGAAAGTGCATCCGTTCCCGCCGGAACGGACCGTTGGTGGTTTCGTGGAACACCACCCACTCGGATCGGGGAATGACGGCATGATAGCGGTCCGCCGGCAGGCGATAATAAAAAACCTGGCCGGTGCCGGGAGCGCCCATGTCGATTCGCCGGGTCTTCCGGCCCGCCTCGTCGAACAGCAAAATGGTCAACGCTCCCTCGATGATATGGAAGGATTCGCTGTTTTCGACATGTTTGTGCGGGGGGATGTAATTGCCGCGCCGGTGGATGATGAGCATCTCATGCAGCCGATCCTCGTTGTCCGGGTGGGCGCAGATGCGGATGCGGTGCCGGGGGTTGGCGGCGGCCAGTTTTTTCAACTGTTCGATGTCGGCCGCGTCGATGATGGTGATGTCCGCCACACCGAACAGCACCTCACCGCCTATACCGGAAAAACGCTCTGACAACGGCGGGCTCATGATGGTTTCCCGTAAAAATCCCGGACCGCCGCGATGACCCTCAACACATCCGCTTCGCTGAGGTGATCATCATTGGGCAGGCACAGAATCCGTTCCACGGCCCGTTGTGCCACTGGCATGTCCGGGTGGGGCCAACGATGGCGGTAGGCGCTGTGCAGGGGCATGAGATATTTGTGCTGAATTTTCGTTTCGATACCGCGGGCGGCGAGAAATTCGATCAACGCCGGGCGCCGTTCGGCCAGGATGGTGTAGGAATAATAGGTGTGTTCATTGCCGGGCGGGACCCGGGGCCGCTCCACCACGCCGTCGAGGTGTTCGTCATAGAGTTTCGCCAGCCGCCGCCGTTGGGCCAGTTTTTGTGGCAAACGTTGGTGGGAGACCAACAACATGGCCGCCTGCAGGGTGTCCAGGCGGCCATTCAAACCCGGTTCCCGGCAATCCTCCTTGTTGACGGTGCCGGCGTAACGCAAGGATCGGAGACGATCCCGGAGCCGGGGATCGTCACCGACGATGGCACCGGCTTCACCGTAGGCGTTCCACACCTTCATCGGGTTCATGCTGAAACAGCCCAGGGTGCCGAAGGAACCGCTGGGGGCGCCGTTTTGCCGGGCGGCGAAGGCCTGGCCGCCATCCTCCACCACCGGCAGACCATGTTTTTGGCCGGCGGCCAGGATGGCCGCCATGGCCGCCACCTGGCCGGTGAAATGGACCGGTAGAATCGCCCGGGTCCGGGGGGTGATGGCCGCTTCGATCCGCGCCGGATCGATGTTCAGGTCCGGGCCGATGTCGACGAAAACCGGCCGGGCGCCGGTCAGGACGATGGCGTTGACGGTGGCGATCCAGGAGAGGGGCGTGGTGATCACCTCATCGCCGGCGCCGATATCCAAGGTCCGCAACGCCAAATAGAGGGCATCGGTACCGGAGTTGACCGCCACGCAAAAACGGCGCTGGCAATACTCGGCGGTGACGGATTCGAATTGGTCGTGCTCGGGACCGAGGATCAAACGGCCATGGATCAACACCCGCTCCACGGCCGCCAGCAGTTCCGCGCGCAACTCGGGATCCCGGACGCCCAGATCACGAAAGGGAATGCGTTTGCTCATGGGGTAACCTGTTCCGGTCAAATGGTTCCAACCGGTTTGAAGGTGCAGGGACAATCACCGCTTGGCAAGGAAAATCGCACGGAATCCCCGATGCCGGCCCATCTTTCCAGGTTCGATCATCGGCGAACCGTGCGTGGAGGGGTGGTCAACCAGCGGGTTTGGCACCGAAGGCACGGGGAGGGCGGTTGGTTGCCGGCACGGTTCGGGAGAGATGATCGTTGATTTTTTTCATCTGTTCCGGCGTCAAATCGAGTTCCCGCAATTTGGCGTGAACCCCGGGCCAGAAAGGAACCTGGCTGCCGAACAAAAAGGTCAGGCGACCAAATCCATCCTCCTGGACGATGACCCCTCCCAGGCGAACGGTCCACTCCCGCGGTTGACCGTCAACCGTCCGGGTGGTGACGAGATCGGCGAACAGTTTGTAGTTTTTGTTCGGATAGGTGGCCTGATGAAACCCGTGCGCCTGTTTGGTCCATTTGATGTGCATCGTCTCCATGATACCCCGCGGCTGGAGTGGCGGCGGGGGAAAAAACCTTCCGTACCGGTCGATCGGCTGACACCCGCGGCTACAATGTTGACATGGAAACAAATTTGTTTTCCAGTTGTCAAGGACGATATTTTCACCTACCCTTTCAAACCTGTCGATATCCGTCATCCAACCAGGGAACCTTCATGACCGCATCGTTGATCACCACCCCGGAAGAGCAGATCATCACCGAGGAACCGTTCTATCAAGCCACCGGCGACGAGGTGGCGCTGTTCACCGCCGCCTATGAAAACCGTCTTCCTGTTTTGCTCAAGGGTCCCACCGGCTGTGGCAAAACCCGTTTCGTCGAATATATGGCCTGGCGCACCGGCCGGCCGTTGATCACCGTCTCCTGTCACGAAGATATGACCGCCACCGATCTGGTCGGCCGTTTTTTGATCGTCGGTGGCGATACCGTCTGGGAGGATGGTCCCCTGGCCCGGGCGGTCCGGTGTGGCGGCATCTGTTATCTGGACGAGGTGGTGGAGGCGCGCAAGGATACGACGGTGGTGATCCATCCCCTGGCCGACGACCGCCGTATCCTGCCGATGGAAAAACGCGGACAACTGCTCAAGGCGCCGCCGGAGTTTTCCCTGGTCATCTCCTACAATCCCGGTTATCAGAGCGTCCTCAAGGATCTCAAACAGAGCACTCGGCAACGGTTCGTGGCCCTGGCCTTCGACTATCCCGGGGAAACCGTGGAAACCGCCATCGTCCAGCGGGAAACCGGCCTGAACGGGGAGTTGGCCGCGGCGTTGGTCCGATTCGGCCGTTTGACGCGCAACCTCAAGGGCCATGGACTCGAAGAGGGGGCCTCCACCCGGTTGTTGGTCCATGCCGGCAAACTCATTCATGCCGGCGCCGCGCCGGAGACCGCCTGTTCCGGGGCCATCACCCAGGCCCTTACCGACGATGCCGAGATGATCGGCGCCGTTGACGCCCTGTGCGCCTCGGTTTTTTAGGGGACCACGGTTGAACGGTGACCAACTGGAAGAGCGCCTCGACGAAATCCTGGAGGCGGCCCTCTCCTCCCGCCGCACCGCCCTGTCGCCGGCCCGCAAGCTGGCGGCGCTACCGGAGGCGGAACAGCAACGGTTGCTGCGCTGGTTGACGGTCACCGCCGACGTCAACCCGGAGCTGGCCTTCCAATGCGCCGAATGGGGACCGGACCGCCTGGCCGGGGCCTCGGAAGAGCGGGTGAGCCGGTGGTTTCGCGCCGTTTTGGACCGTTTCGATGACCTCGGTCTGCGCAGTGCCCTGGTGATGATCAAGGATGAAACCCGGGGTGGTGCCACCCGCTCCAGCGCCGTTGGCGAGGTGACGCTGGAGCGGGAACGCCTGCACCTGGAATGGTTCATCATCGGCCTGGGCGGGCGGCGATTGAACCTGGACACCGGATCCGCCCCGGCCACCGATACCGAAACGCTGTTTTTGCCGGCCACCCTGGCCCGTTTTTCCAGCGAGGCGGAAAATCGCTTGCTCTATCGTTGCATGGCGGCGTTGCAGTGGGCTTTTGGCCGTTTTGGCACCTTTCAGCCCGACTTGGCGGAACTGTTCGAAGAGCGGGGCGATGAGGCGGCGACCCTGTATGCACTATTGGAAAACCGCCGTCTCGATGCCATTCTGCAAAAACGGTTGCCGGGTTTGGCACGGCGGGGGCCGGAGGTTTGGCGTCGGGACAATCCCTGGCCCCGGGCCTGGCGCGCCGTCGAAGCCGAACTGGTCAGCGACACCGCCGATCGGGAAACCAGCCGTCGTTGGCTCGGGCGGTTGCCGGGAGGACCCGTTCCCTCTCTCTTGCCCCATCATGGCGACTTTCACTGGCGACGGGCGTTGGCGGTGCGGGCCCGGCGTCTGGAACGGGAAAAACGGTTGTTTCGTCAAATGGTCGGTCAGGCGCTGGCCAAACCGAAGCGGGTGGTCCTGCCCGGGGTTCGATCGGAGGTCGAACCGTTGCTCCAGCAACCGGTCGATGGTCAAACCTAGCGGTTGCATCTGGATGGTCAAACGCTGACCCTGCCGGACCATTTTTCCGATCTGGCCCGCTCCATCGTCCAGGATTTGGGCGCCATTCCCCCGGACTATCTGCAGGCGGCCGGTCCCGGCGCCTATCCCGCCGATCGGGAGGCGGACGGTGCGCCCGCAAGCCACCGGAACGGCGCCGATGTCGAGGAGGGGGCTTGGCGGTATGACGAATGGGACCATAAACGCAACGACTACCGAAAAAACTGGTGCGTGTTGCGGCAACAAACCTTGACGGAGGGGGAGGGGGCATTCGTCGCCGACACCCTGGCCAAACATGCCGGCATCCTGCATCACATCCGTCGGTCTTTCGAACTGTTCCGGGATGGCGACCGGCGGGTGCGGCGTCAGGAGCGCGGGGATGAGCTGGACCTGGACGCCCTGGTGGCGGCGCGGGTGGCGGCGCTGCACGGCGAGGAGATGGACGGTCGGGTCCATGAACGGATGGACCGGGTCGAACGGGACGTGGCAACATTGATCCTGGTGGATTTGAGCGGTTCCACCAAGGGCTGGGTCAACGATGCCATCCGCGAAAGTGTTTTGTTGTTGACCCGGGGTCTGGAAATTCTCGGCGATCGCTTCGCCATCCATGGGTTTACCGGCATGACCCGCAAACGGTGTGAACTCCACACCGCCAAAACCTTCGAGGAGTCTCCCGGATCGACCATTCATCGCCGCATCGCCGCCATGGTCCCCAAGGAGTACACGCGCATGGGCGTTTTCATCCGCCACGCCCGGGAGCTGCTGTTGGCGCAAGCGGCCAAGACCCGGCTGCTGATCGTGCTTTCCGACGGCAAGCCGGAGGATTATGACAGTTTTCAGGATGGTTACCGGGGACCCTACGGACTGGCCGACACGCGCATGGCCCTGGTAGAGGCGCGCAATGCCGGCATCCATCCCTTCTGTATCACCATCGATCGCGAGGCCCGGGACTATCTGCCGAAACTGTACGGCCCTTCCCGGTATGTGGTCATCGATTCGGCCCGGGACCTGCCGCGGAAGATTACCGATATCTATCGAAGGTTAACCGCCTGAAATCTTGCTTTTTGTTGTACTTTGTTTGAAAGGCGTTACAATATTTACAAAAAAATATAGAACCACAAGTCCCGATCAAGCAACAACTCCCACTGCCAACAACAACATGTCAAAATGGGCTCGTTGTTTTTGGGAACCGCGACAAATAACTTTATAAAAATTTTACCGACTTGAAAGCTTTTCTTTGTTGATTTTCATAAAGCTATGGTAAGAGTTTACAATATCTCTCAAGCACGGATTCCTGCCCCGAGATTTCTCTCCCAAACCAGAGTACCACATTGGGCCTGTTGGTGTGTAAGGAATTATCACGCCTCCTGCAACAAAACGAGCACGAACTTTTTCAAACTCATTGGTCAAAAAGGGATCAACCGCACTCAGAGGGTCGTGCTTTTCTTTTTTGATAAAATCGTCCGTTACGGTTCTTTCTCTAGCTTCATCTGCATAGGATTTACTTCTTTTTATGGCAAGGTCTTTGTAGGTTCTCAAAGATGCTTCAGCTCGTTTTATAATCCTGGAGCTTGGGTGCTTGCTACTTTTTACAAGTGGTGCGTTTGTTGTGCCTTTCAGGTGTTTTTTGTCTGGCGTGTTTGGTTGCAACTGCTTGTAGTTGTTGAAGAATTTTTCTGGCGGAGGTAAGGATTGGCTGATTTTTGTTGGATCAGAGTTGCAGGAAGGGTTCAGCTGTTCAGGAATATAAGTTACCTGTTTTTCTTTCTTGAGCATTTTTTCCAGTTCTTGAACCTTTCTCTTGAGTGCTTCAATATCCTCATTT
>CAYFNE010000089.1:0-20347 GCA_964344355.1 uncultured Magnetococcales bacterium | reverse complement strand
GTCGCCCCCCGCGCGGGGGCGTGGATTGAAACCTCCTCGGAGGAGAGGATACGCTCCGGGGCGGTGTCGCCCCCCGCGCGGGGGCGTGGATTGAAACAAGTCGTTGCGTCACGATATTTGAGGAGGTCGGCGTCGCCCCCCGCGCGGGGGCGTGGATTGAAACTCCCGCATCATCCCCATCGCCTTGGCCAGCTGCTCGTCGCCCCCCGCGCGGGGGCGTGGATTGAAACCGTTAAATCCAAATAAGGTACCCGAGTATGGAACAGTCGCCCCCCGCGCGGGGGCGTGGATTGAAACGTGCCATTCACCGTACATCAGACGGTCGTAAAGAGTCGCCCCCCGCGCGGGGGCGTGGATTGAAACTTTTTTTCGGTAATTTACTCGAAATTACGTATCTCTCGCCCCCCACGCGGAGTCTACTGTGAGGATGGAGAGTCGCTCCCCACGCAAGGGCGGGAATGAAATGCCGGGACAACCATTTCCACAACCGTTTCGATCAAATAACGGATGATTGTTGCGAAAACGGTTGGACATGACAAACCCCACCACCCCGCATCTGCGCGGTTCGCAAGGCCTGGTCGGCGCTTTCAATCAAAACCTCCATGGTTTCACCATGTATTGGAAAAATACTGACACCGCTGCTGAGGCTCATGAACAGGGTGTTTCCATTACTGGAAAAAGGTTGCCGCATGGCCTCCTTCAGCCGCTGGGCGATGATGTCCATCTGCTCCTGGTCACAGCACTGCGGGAAAAAAGCGCCGAAACTGTGATCATCAAGCCGGCAGAGCAGGTCCTCACCCCGTAAATAGTCCTGCAACCGTTGCGCGATCTCCTTGAGCAACTGGTCACGTGATGGTGGATCGAGCAATCCTTCCATTTCCGCAAATCGATCCAACACCATCAACATCACCATCACCCGATGCCCGTTTCGACCACAAATGCTCAGGCTACGCTGCAACAACTGCCGGAACATACGGCGGTTCAACAGTTCGGTGACCGGATCCTTGAGGGCCATTTTTTGCAACAAGGTATTGCTTTCACGCAACTTTTCCAAATGACCGTACAGTTTGACGGTGGTGGCCTCCAGGGCCTGCTTCAGCATGACGATTTCATTCCGGGACAGGGTGACAACCCCTTCCGCCTCCGGATCATCGGCAGAACAGATCTCCACCATCAACACCGCTTTTTCATGCAATCGACGTAACGGCGCCAACAACAAGGCATTGAGGCCATAACTGACCAGCAACAACACCAGAACCAGGAATACCGCCGCCTGCACCATACGCTCACGGCTGTTGGCCAAAACCTCCCGGGTGGCCGCCAGACCGACCGGAACCGTCAAACAAAACGTCCGGTCGAGAACGTGAACCGGGGTATAATAAAGATTCCACTCGCGGCCATCATCAAAATCGAGAAACGCCCGGTCGGTGCGCAAAACATCCTGAACGAACGACCGTTTCAACAAAGACCGGCTCACTTCCGGAACCTCGCCGACCACCCCGGCCGAAGCGGCGAGCAAAAACCGCAGATCGGCATGCTCCTCCTGGATCCGCCGGGTCAGGGAGTCGAGAAAATGTCCGAACAACACCACCTGACCTTCCGAGCCCGGAATCGGCGCGAACACCTGCACACTCCAGCGGTCCCCCACCTTGTCCACGGTCATCCAATGGCCCGAACGGTCGAGATGTCCCCGGACCGTCCCCATCCGCTCAACCGACAAAAAAGGTGAAACGGTCAAGGTGCCGGGCAATTGATGGATCACCCGGCCCGAAGCCTCCAGGGTCAACAGAAAATCAAGCCCCCAGAACGGAAAAAATTGCGCCAGCCTCTTGGATTGATCCTGAATGGCCGTCCCGGTGCCCTCTTCCGCACCCACCCCCTCCCCCAACCAGCCCATGTTGGCCTTCCAGGTATCCTTGAATCGGGAGAGATGACCGATCTTGACCGCCAGCTTCTTTTGGATCGCCCCGGTCACCTCATCGGCCTTGACCACCACCCGATCCCGCAAAACATCCTCCAGGATGGAATAGTTGATGGCAAAACCCACCCCCAAGGTCGAAAATACCAATATCAGCAGGAAAATCATCACCGGATGGATCAAACTCCAGTTTCGCCACATCACCCCTCTCCCCTCGCCCGATTCCCGAAACCGGCGCACCGATTCCCGGCCCTCATGGGGATTCATCCTTCCGGGTTGGAACGACCGTGGTCAGACCCAACATTTTCCACCCCTGCATGCCGGCCCGGTACCATTTCAACTTGTGCGGTGGATAACCCAGCATGCGCAAGGAACGAATGGAAGTGACCGATTGGCCACACCAGTTGCCGTTGCAGTAAAAAGCCAGGGTTTTGGCATGTTCGAAATTCAGGAGATTTTCATGACGGGTCACGCCGAACTCGAACTCCAGGATGTTCATCAGGGTTTCCTGGTCGACATGACCAAAATGCAGTTTTTTCCAGGGAATGTTGACCGCACCGGGAATGATGCCCTTGTCCAGCCAGTTGGGAGTCCGGGAATCAATGACCAGGATCGACCCATCCCCCTGGCTGAGCCGTTTCAAATAGTCGATAACCTCCAACTCACCGATGGTCTCGATACCGGGACTCAACCGCATCGGTTGAATACAAAATGGCAGGCAGGGCCGGGCGATGTAAGCGAAATCAAAATCGATCATCGCATCCTGGTCCTGCTCCCGTTGCAAACGGATGGTTTTCCCTTCGTGAAGGTTCGGCAGGTCGATATAAGGCAGGTCCGGGGTGATCTTCACCGGCCAGGGATCATCGCCTTCAGTGGCCGGGGGATCGGCCCGGGAAAGCGGGATCAAGGGAAAAAACAGCACGCAGAGGACCAACAGCGCACCAATGGAGCGTCTATCCGGCAAAGGAATCCCCCTCCCTCGATGAATTTTCAATTTTGTCGCGGCGATGGACCGGTGTCACTATCGGAACGCATGCAAAAACGGCAACCGGGGTCCAACGATCACCGTTTCAGCCTACGACGTTGACGATCGATGCGCAAGACCGCAAACCATCGTCTTCACCTTCCATGACGGGAAACCTTTGGAATCATTCCGACCGACCAGCCGCACCCGCCGGCCCCCGCCCACACCCCATCATTGAACCGGTTGCCCACCTTCCGTTGGACAGGTGTTCAAACCCAACAATGGATAGAAAGGACAGTAACGGAACAATCCGGTGACGATGGGTACCACACCCACCCAACCCCAGGGCGTTTGCGGACCGACGAAAACAACCGCGATCAAAGCCAGACCGACGACGATACGCAATCCCCGATCGATACCACCCACATTTTCCTTCATTGTGTTTCTCCCGTTCGATTTCATTGCAAACATGTCCAAAAACACCATCCATGGGGTTTTTGGACCCCGCCCGATTCAACGTACGTTCAAAACCGGGTTTTCAAAAAATACCGTCATCCGGCGCTCCATCCGGAGACCCGACGAGGCGGTTCCGGCACTGACCGGCCGTTCCGGTTCATAACGGAGCCGGAGACCTCGAAACGACTTGGACAACGGCGATACAACATGGTTCAGTCCAGAACCAAAAACGGTGTTCAAACCACCCGGACCAACATCAAACCGACCCAGGTGACGGCTGGAAGGAACAGGATGGCCCCCAGCCCGGTGACGGCGAGGACGGAAAGCAGAGTGGATATCTTGGATGTGTTTTCGTTCATCGTTGTTTCCAATCAAATGGATGGATCGTTGTCATGGTTGCCCTTGATCTGAACCACCGCTCAGCTCAATCCGGCCCAGAGCATCGGCGGCACGAACAGAATGGTCGTGGCCCAGGCGGTGGCCAGCAGAGTGGTCAGGGCGGTCAGGCTGGAAGTTCGGGTCTGGCTGTTCATCGGTGTCTCTCCTCTATTTTTCCGGTTCCACCGTCGGGCGGAACGAACGCTTCAAATCGGGATCGTTCAACTCAATCCGGCCCAGAGCATCGGCGGCACGAACAAAATGATCGTGGCCCAGGCGGTGGCCAGCAGAGTGGTCAGGGCGGTCAGGCTGGAAGTTCGGGGCTGGCTGTTCATCGGTGTCTCTCCTCTATCCTTTCGGTTTCGCCATCGGACGAAACAAATCACATTCGAAACAGGGTTCCTTCAGGCCAATCCGGCCAAGAAAATGGGTGAAACGAACAGGATGACGGTGGCCCAGGTGGTGGCCAGAACGGTGGTCAGGACAGTCAGGGCGGTGGTCTGTTTTTGTTTGTTCATCGTCTTTCTCCTGTAAACGTTCACTGTGGTTCCATGGATCGTTTTCTCTGTGTTGTTCCCTTTGACCACCAACATTGCAGCATGAATGCCAACTTTTTAACTTGTTATTTTTACAAGGTATTTTTAAAAATAGTTGCCAATGGACACGTTGATATGTTAACTTGACTGTGCAGTTTACTGTCAACAATGAACAGCGACCGGAGACCAAAACCATGGAGCGGAACCTGATGAAGGCCTTGAACCCATTTTTGGACGGTTTGGAAGAGGGGGTGCTGTTTCTGGATGAAAAACGCTGCGTGATCACCATCAATCAAGCCGCATCGAACATGATCGGCCGCGACCATGACACGGTAATCGGTCAACTGTGTCCCAGCTTGTTCAAAAGCACCCCGTGCGCCCGCTCCTGCGCGGCGCGGGATGATTGTTCCCTGATCCCCACCCCCGGCAAGAACACCCGCACCCTGGAGTTGAGCCTGGATCGGCAGGATGGCAGTCAAATTTATCTGCTGATGTGGGCGGTGTTGTTGCCGGAATTTAAAAGTACCGCCACCTACGCGGTCATCCTCCGGGATCGAACCCGGGAAATGCTCCTGGAGGAGGCGGCCCGGGAACGGTTCCGGCTCGGGGGCATGGTCGGGCACGGTCCGGCGATGCTGGAACTGTATCGCCACATCCTGCGCGCCGCGGTCAGCAACGCCACGGTATTGATCCTCGGGGAGAGCGGCACCGGCAAGGAGTTGGTCGCCCGCGCCCTACACGACAACTCCGGCCGCAGCAGCGGCCCCTATGTCCGGGTCCACTGTGCCTCCTTCCCGGAAAATCTGTTGGAGTCGGAGCTGTTCGGCTATGCCAAAGGGGCCTTCACCGGGGCGGTGACCAACCGGGTGGGCCGGTTCGAGGCTGCCGACGGCGGTGCCATCCTGCTGGATGAAATCGGCGAAATTTCCACGATCACCCAGGTCAAACTGTTGCGGGTCCTCCAGGAACGGGAGGTGGAACGTTTGGGCGAGAATCAACCGAGAAAGGTGGACGTGCGTATCATCGCCGCCACCAACCGCGATCTGATGGCCATGGTGCGGGAAAACACCTTTCGGGAGGACCTCTATTACCGCCTGAACGTGTTGCCGATCCGAACCCCGCCGTTGCGGGAACGCATCGAGGATATCGCCCTGCTGGCGCAGTCCTTCCTGGACGGGATGGCCGAACGGTATCAACGTCGGGAAACCCGTTTGTCCAAAGAGGCCATCGCCCTGCTGGAGTCCCACGACTGGCCCGGCAATGTCCGGGAGTTGGGCAATGCCCTGGAATACGCCATGGTGCAAACCAGCGGTACCCTCATCGAACCGCACCATTTTTCCAGGGAGTTGTTCGACAAGCACCAAACCGGAGAGGGTCTCTCCCCTCCTCCCGCCCCGGTCACCGATCGGCCCGGTTCCACCCCCCGACCCCCTGAATCAACGGGGCATGGAAAAACCGTCGGTTACTACCGGAAGACCGATGACGCCACGGAAAAACGGACCATTGAAAAAACCTTGCGCGAAACCGGCGGCAACAAGGTGGAGACCGCCCGCCGTCTGGGCATGTCGCGCACGACGTTGTGGAAACGAATCCGCGCCTATGATCTCCAATGAACGAGGCCCGGTTAAATTCGATGCCGCCCCATCCCTTGGCCGGGCCGTCTCCCGGCTATCCACATTTGACTGGATCACCCCCCCACGATCCGGATTATTTTACCGGACCGAATCACCCATCCAGAGTGGATATGGCCGGGGGATCCCGACGTCTCCATCATTTCATCAGGGGCGCTGCCGCCGGAAGAGCCCTGTTTCGTCGTCCGACATTGGTAAGGACGCATTGTAATTGTGGACAAAATACCAGATTGCTCCAATGTGATTTCGAGTTCTGGAGAACGAATGCGGCATTCGAACCAACCGGGGAACACGCTGCCGCATGGTGTTGTTGAACCGCTCGATATGGTTGATTTTTCCGCTTTCCTTTCCGACTTTTACCCCGCTTTTCTTCTATGGATGACCGCATTTTGTTCTTCAGCCATCTGTCGAAGGGTGTCAGAACCGATGTCGACCTGATCGCCCCATTCCAAGGTGCTGCCCCAGGAGGTCATCCTCAGTCCGGAAAGATTTTCATTCATTTCGATAACAGCCTCCTCTCCAGATGTCCATGCCACATATATCTTGGTTGTTTCCTCGATCGGTTTGGCGATCTCCATCCTCAATCCGGTAAACCGGAACTCTGGATTTTTGTCATCCATGGTATTTCCTCCAGATCGATTCCAACGCAGCTTGGTTCCGTTTTGCCCAGGCCATGGCTTTCCTTGCTTTATCGCTGTGGGTACCTGCCAAGATCTCAAAAGTATCGATGGCAACGCTCATTTCAAAATCAGGTCCAATGATGTGGAAGTGTGGACGACCGTGATCCCTTGCACGGATCCTGATATCGATTCCATCGATGGTTTCGATTGTCGGTACCATCTTCTCCGCCCTACGCTAAACGATCAAGGGAGTCGGTGTCTCGGTTACATTGACACAAAGGGTCTGCCATTGGCATGTGTTTTGTTGAACAAATCTGGAAATCCCGGATACCCCGACCATACAGCGGCTCACGGCTGTTGTCCGGTCATCTGGAAATTTTTACACTGAAACAAGTAAAAAATATGGATGATCGGCCCCTGTGAAAGCATTCTCCAGGGGATCATCCCGATACCGGCTTACCAGCCGCCATCCTGGACGCCGAGGTGGTCGATGATGGCCTTCCGCCAGGTCTGCCCGGCCTGATGGGCCAATATCGTCCGGTTGACCTCTTCCCGCAGTGGACTGCCCTGGGGAAAGGCCAGGGCATATTCCTGGCGTTTGAACCGGCCATGGAGCACCTCCACCCGTTCCTCCCAGCGGCTTTTGATCAAATGCCGGAGTATCGGCGCGTCGTATACCACCGCATCCAGGGAACCGTCGGCCAGGGCCGCCAGGGCGTCGGTCGGGGTGTCGAACAGCCGGGTGACGATGCCTTTGTCGGCGGCGTAGGCCTGACTGGTGGTGTCCCGGACCGTGCCGACGCGGACGCGATACAGATCGGCCGGGCTGCGGACCAGGGATTCCTGAAAGGTGGATACCGTCAAAGCCGAGGCGATCATGGCGGTAAAGGTGGAGATGGTGAGAATACCGGTGAACATCCAGACGATGCCCACCAAGCGACCGCCCATGGTGACCGGGGCCTTGTCACCATAGCCGACGGTGGTCATGGTCACCGCCGACCACCAGAATCCGGAACCGATCCCCTTCAGGGACGAACCGCCGAAATGGGCCGGATTGCGTTTGCGTTCGAAAACCCATACCAGCAGACCGGCGGCCAGGAGCAGGGCGGCCAACGCCGCCAACGCCTTGAGGAACGCCCAGGAAAAAAGGCTCCCCAGCACCGATGTCCAGGGGCTGTTTTCCGTCCGGCGGGGAATGGCGATACCGAGTCCGGAGGTGAAATAGGGGTGGGAAAAGTCGATTTTCGCCTCCCGTTCGGCGGTCATGGTCAGGGCGGCGGCGGCGAGATCGATCTCCCCTCTTTCCACGGCATCGAGCAGTTCGGTGAGGGACATCTCCCGGAACCGGTAGGGCCTGCCGATGGCCTCGGCCACCGCCCGCCAAAGATCGACCGTCAACCCGCGCCAAGCGCCATCTTCCGCCCGATAGACGAACGGCGGCGACACCTTGACGCCCACGGTCAGCCGGGACGGTTCCGCCGCCGCCATCAGCGGCGAAGGCCGGAAAAAAAACAGCGCCCCCATCATCAGGAGCAGAAAAACCACCCGCCGGTGTGCGGATTTCATGAGCTTCCTCCTGGCGCCGCCGGGGCCGCTGGTGGAGCCGACCGGATGTAGACGTCCTGTTGCGGAAAGGGAATGGAGATGCCCTGTTCCTGAAAGGCATGATTGATCAATTTGTTGAGGCGACTGCGCATCGGCCAGAGCAGGGAGGGGTTGCCGACGAACACCCGTACCTCGAAGTCCAAAGAGCTGGGACCATGGGCGACGAACAACACCTCCGGCGCTGGATCGGCCAGCACCTCGGGCTGGCTCTTGGCCAGTTCCATCAGCAGTCCCATCACCTGGTCGATATCGGAGCCATAAGCGACGCCGATGGGTATCTGCAGACGGATGTTGGGGTTGCCCAGGGTCCAGTTGGTCACCTCCTTGGTGATCAGATCGCGGTTGGGGATCAACAACTCCTGCAGGTCCGGGGTGAGGATGGTGGTGGCACGGATGTTGATCCGGGTCACCTTGCCCAGGGAGGTGCCGACGGCGATCAGGTCGCCGACCCGGATCGGCCGTTCGAGAAGCAGGATGATGCCACTGACGAAGTTGGCGACGATCTCCTGCAGGCCGAAACCCAGGCCGACCGAGATCGCCGCCACCAGCCAACCCACCTTGGCCAAGTCGAGCTTGAGGAAGGAAAAGATGATGAACAACCCCACCAGGAACACCAGATAGCGGGACATGGTGACGATGGCGTAACGCAGGCCGGAGTCCATGCGCAGTTGGGAAAAGACGATCAACTCGAAAAGCTTGGGCATGTGACGGATCACCCAGGCCAGCAGCGCCAGACCGATGAGAAAGCGCGTCAGATCGGCCAGGGTGATGATTTCGATCACGCCGCCGGGGCCGGTGGCGCTGTAGAGGGCATGGTCGCTCAACACATGGAAGATGCGTTCGTTCAAACCCCAGTAGTGGGCGAACAGCAGCACGCCGACCACCAGGAACACCAACCGCAGGGAGCGGCGGAACTGGGCGATGAACTCCACCCGGCTGGCCGCCGCCCGCTCCCCGGGGGCGATGACCGTCGGGATCCGCCGCCGGGAACGGATGATCCGTTCCAGCAACCGGATCATCAGGTGAAAGGTGCCGATGAGAACGAACAGGGTGAACAGGGTCAACAACCCCTTGTGGGCCAGTTGTGCCGCCCCGAAACGGTAACCCGAGCCATCCAGGCCGATCACCGCCAGCATGAACAGGGTGATCAACCGGCTGATCAGGCGCCAGTGACGCTGGGCAAAGGAGCTGCCGGCCTTGCTCCCCTCCACCGCCGGCCCGAAGGTGTGTTCCACCAGGGGCGAGCCGGGCCGGATCAGCAACAGGATGGTGACCGCCACCGCGATCTCGAACAGGGTATAACCCAGACGGGGTATGGCGTGGTGGTGGAAGGGGGCGACCCGGAAGATCATCCACGGCAACAGACAGACCAGATAGGCCAACAACACCACGCGAAAGGCGCGGTAGAGCTGATCGGCCACCGGCCCCGGGACATTGAACCGCACCGCCAGGATACCGTGGCGGGTGAAGAACAGCCGATTCAGGCCCCAGGCGAAGAGAAAGATCGCCATATGCAGCAGCGTCCGCTGTACCACGGCGCCAACGGAGACCGGCAGACCGACGCCGCCGATCATGCGTGCCGCGATCAGCAGACAGGCCGGCACCAGGGCCGAAGTCAACACCGCCGACAGGACCACCTCCGGATGCAGCATCGAACCGTCCTCCACCGGCTCGATCGCCTCACGCAGGCGGCGGCTCTTGCGGACCAGCAACCACCACAGGGGTATCGCCATCACCAGGATTAGAAAGGCCAGCAGCACCTCCGGTTTTTTCAGGGACTGGAGCAGGCGTACCACCGTTTCCCGGGAAAGCACCTGCAACCACCAGTTGATCAGCGAACGGGGATTGTCGATGGCGAACAGCTCGCCGAGAAACATGCGTGCCGTCTCCAGACCGATGGGGGGGGCGTCCTGGATCCAGAAAATATTCGACAGGACGAAGGTCTCCAGGGTCAGGAGCAGCTCCTGACGGTCGGCGGGATAGAGATCCAGGCGTCGCTCCTCGCCATCCACCTCCAGCAACAGCTGTTTTTCCCGGGCCAGCTGGTCGCGGATGGTGTCCAGGAGCGGCTCGACCTTTCGGGTGAACCGCTCGGCCGCGGTTTCGTCCATATCCCGCATCGCCGCCGCCAGTTCCAGCCGCCACCGCTCCCGCAGGCCCGTCAGATAGCCGTCAATCTCGAAGCGGCGTCCACGAACCGCATCGAGCTTGTCGCGCAGGTCCCGGGACACGATCCCCCCGGCCAGGTTGATGCGGCGGCCCTCCAGTTGGCGAAAGGTCTGTTTGAGCTGCTCCGCGACCCGTTCGCTGAGGCCGCCGCGCCCCACCATCTCCTGAAGGGCCTTCAGCTCTTCACGGTCCTTCTTGAGCAATCGTTCCTGATGGCCGATCCGGGTCAGCAGGTCGGTCTTGAGTTTGTCCAGATCGGCGACATTTTTTTGCAGCCGGGCGCTTTCGGCCTCCCAATGTTTCTGGAAACGCTCCGCCGGATCCACCGCCGCCCGGGCCGCCTGGGATTTGGCCAGCAGTTCGGCCTCCTTTTGCCGCAGAACGGACTCCTGCAACCGGTTCAGGGCCGCCTGATAGCGGGCCAGGGCGTTTTCCCGCCACTGATTGCGCAGGCGCGCCAGCTCCAACTGCCGGTCGCGGAAGGAGAGGCTCTCATTTTCAAACCGTTTTTCCTCTGCCCAGACCTTCAGCGACTCCTCGGCGACCCGGGCCTTGAGCCGGGCGTTGCCGGCCTGATGAACGAGCAGTTGCTGTTTGTCACCACCTTCGCGTCCGGCCAGTTCGGTGAAGCCGTCGCCTTCCCTGATGGCCTGTTTCAGCCGCTCCTTGGCCTGCGCCACCCGCTCCGGCAGTCCGGCCATCAGGGCGTTGCGTTCCTTGATCGCCGTCTCGACGGCCTCCATGGCCCGTTGGCTGTCGGCCAGGGCCTTCTGGGCCTCGGCGAATCCCTCCGGCGTCGGTTGCCCGGGCTCCACCGGCGGCGGTAGCCGCACCTGGGCCTCCAACTCCTTGGCGAGCAACTGCTCGATGACCGCGCGGCCCGCCAGCTCGGTGTTCAGGGCCGCGATCCGTTCCAACATCCCCCGCCACTCGGCGACCAGCGCCTGACGCTCCTTGAAGATGGTCCGCAATCTGGCGTCGATGCTCTCAGCGGCGGCATCCTTGGGCAGCTCCTCCAGGCGCTTTTCCAGCTGGACCAGTTCCTGCGCCAGCAGTTCGGGGGTAACATTGGACCGTTCCCAGACCGGGACATCCGCCATTGTCTTCGTCTCCCCAGGCGGCGGGGGGGCTCCGACACCGTTCACCCCGTCCGGGACCCGGGCGTTTTCCCCGTTTCGCATCAGGGGATTGACCGGTGGTGCATGGGCGGTACCCTTGTCCCTTTGTTCCCGGGTGGTCCGCTCCCCCGCCCCTACCCGCCCCTTGTCCTCGGCGGCTGCCGCCAAACCGGGAAGCGGCGCCAGGATGGCGGCCAACCCCGCCAAACCGATCAGGACGTACACCAGGATGGCCAACCCCCGAAACAAGGAATTCCCCTGCCCACAAAAAGCCCGGGAGGCGTCCCACCCCACCGGTTTGCGATATTTTTTGTCAGACATGACGGTTCCATGAGAGCGATAACGGCCCAACCCGGTCTTGTGATGCCGGAAACCGGGATGACCTGAAGATCGAACGAGTTGCAAATTGGTGTGCCGGAGAGCCGTTTCCCGTGTATTGAGGGGAAAGCTCCCCACCAAAACGAATTATATGGCTGGATATACCAAAAATACCAGTCAGCGCGGGGTATTGGTCCCGGAGGCCTCCGCCGAAATGGCCTTTCAGCCGCGATAAGGCCCGGTGAACCATCAACAGGGCGAACCGGAGCGGGGAACCGGTGGAAAAAACAGCCTTTACGCCAAAATGGGGCTTTGATCGTGGAAAATTTCCAATCCAATGATTTATTGGCTAAACTTATAACTCCTCAGCCAAAAAACAGTCCCGCACCACTTCGAGAAACCGCATTTTGTTCACCGGTTTGGCCAGATGATGATCACAACCGGCCGCCAATGCCGCCTGTACATCATTTTTCATGGCATGGGCGGTGAGGGCGATGATCGGACAGCGTGACAGGTGGGTTTCCGCCTCCAAACGGCGGATCAGGCGGGTGGCCTCGTAACCGTCCAGGATCGGCATCTGGATATCCATCAACACCAGGCCCGGGGGATCGAGCCGATATTTTTCCACGGCATCCTCGCCGTCGACCGCCTCCACCACCCGATGGCCGGTTTTTTTCAAGTAGGTGCGGATCAGGATCCGATTATCCTCGGAATCATCGACCAGCAGGATCGTTTTGGCGCCAGCCACCCTCTCCGGACCGGTCCGGGCAGGTGGTTTTCCCAGCGCCGGAACCACTGCCGCCGGTCGTTCATCGGTCACCCGCAAGGTGAGATCGAAAAAAAACCGGCTCCCTTTCCCCGGCTCGCTGTTCAACCAGATATGGCCCTCCATCAACCCGACCAGCCGTTTGGAGATGGCCAGTCCCAGGCCGGTACCGCCATATCGGCGGCTGGTGGTGGAGTCGGCCTGGGTGAAGGAGTTGAAAATGAGTTCCAGTTGATGATCGGGAATACCGATGCCGGTATCGATGACCGAAAAACGGACCGTCTCCCCTTCCAGGGGTTCAACCCGGACTTCGACCGACCCCCGATCGGTAAACTTGATGGCATTGCCCACCAGGTTGAGCAACACCTGGCGCAATCGTTGTGGATCGCCCAGGCGTTGGCCGGGCACCCCGCCGGAAAGATGCCAGGAGAGTCCGATCCCTTTTTCCCGGGCCTTGGCACTAAAGATATCGACGGTATTTTTCAACAGTTCCTTCAGGTTGAACGGCTCCTCGTTGAGATCGAACTGACCGGCCTCGATCTTGGACAGTTCCAGAATATCATTGAGGATGGTGGTCAATCCGGAACCGGCTCGGAGAATGAGTTCCACATGTTGCCGCTGTTCCGGGGAGAGTTCCCCCTCCTGCAACTGTTGGCTCATGCCGAGGATGACATTCATCGGCGTGCGGATCTCATGGCTCATGGTGGCCAGGAACTCATTTTTCGCCCGGGTGGCGGCGACGGCCCGTTCGGTTTGCCGTTGCAGGGAGGATTCGAGCCGCAGCCGTTCGGTAAAATCACGGATAATGGCGGCATCGGCCGGCTCGCCCCCCCAGGAGATCAGGCTGGCGGTCAGCTCCACCGGCACCGCCTCGCCCCGTTTGTTCACCAATCGTGTCGCATACCGATGCGGCACCCGCTCGCCCGCCAACCGTTTTCCGAATCGATGTGCCACCCGGTCGCGCTCCTCGGGATGAACGATCTCCCGAACCCCCTTGCTTAACAGTTCGCTCTTGGAATGGCCCAACAGCCGACAGGCGCTCTCATTGACGAAATCGTGGCGATCCGGACCGGTGGCGATCATGATGGCATCGTTGGCCCGTTCCAACATGTTGCGAAAATTGGCTTCGCTCTCCTGCAGGGCCGCTTCCGCCTTGCGAATCTCCTCCAGTTCCGCCACCAACCGGGCGTGCATGCTGTTCATGGCATCGACGACATGATCGAGTTCATCCGCCTCCTCGGCCAGTGAGCGCCGCCGGTTCAACGTCAGGACCGGACCGCCCTTTTCCAGTTTCAAGGCCAGGGCATGTTTGGCCATGCCGTAAAGATGACGGGTGACCAGCATATGAAACAGGAAAAGGATGAACGTGGAGACCAAAAAGGTTTTGACCGCCTGGGTCCCGAGGATCCAGAGAATTTTTTCATGAAGCCGGCTGTAGACACCATCCAGGCTGGCGACCAGGTTCATGGAACCGAGAACGAACCGTTGCGATTTGCGGTTGACATGAACCAGCGGCCAGACACGGTGAACGGGTCGATCGGGAGAATCGTTGCCAACGGTCAACAACCGGTCGCCGGTTTCGTCGATGATGAACACGCCGCTGATATCCGGCAGTTGCAGGATGCCGTTCAGCGCCGTTTCGAGCTGAGTGTTGTCCAGGTTCCAGACACTGCGGGTGATCGCACGCAGATGGCTGGCCTTGACCTGATCGATCCGCTCTTCGATGGTGATGACATCCTTGCGAAAATCGACGAACAACTGGACGATCGTCACCAGCAGGGTAATGATGGAGCTGAACAGGAGAATGTGGAAAACCAGACGAAATCCCAAAGGGTGTCTTCGGCGAAAACTGGATGGCTGACCAGCGGCGGCCTTTCCGGTGCGAATGACATCCCTGTTGGTCGCATCGACTTTCATGGAGGCCCCGGCCATGACAACCGGCCCCCCTATCCGCTGAGTTCCAACAGGGTCATGTCATCCTCCAACTCGCCGGTACCGCAAAACCGTTTCACCTCTGTCAATATACTGTCCAAATCACCCCCTCGCCTCACCAGCTCCAGTAACGCTTTTTCCATTCTCTCATAACCGAACATCTCCCCGTGGCCATTTTCCGCCTCGGTGAAACCGTCCGAAAAAAGGAACAGCGAGGTTGCCGTCGATCCCGCCACCGGCACCCCTTCGTTGACGGGCTGTTCGTCGAGGATACCAAGGGGGGGCATGACGGAGCCATGGCGCCGGGGCGGGAGACCCCGGGTCATGGAGAGCATGTCCGGCAGCCCGGCATTCCAGATCCGGAATCCATCCCGTCGTGGGGAGACCTCGACCATGCCGGCGGCCATGAACAGTTCGGTGGGAAATTGACGGCAAAGTACGTCGTTGATCTCCTCGATGATCCCACCGGCGGCGGTACCATCCAGGGTTCGGTGGTAAAAAATGTTCGAAACCAGCGGCCCACCCACGGCCGCCGGCAGTCCATGGCCGGTAAAATCACCCAACAGCAGATGTTGTCCGCCATCGGGCCGAAAGGCGGAAAAGAGCACGTCTCCACTGGTTTTTTCCATGGAACGGGTGATGAAACGCAGATAACGGTGATCGAAGTGGATGTCGTTGCGCATGCGATCGACGATGTTTTCGATCAATTCCCGTTCCTCCCGCAGAAGGATGTTCTGTTCCCGCAACGTCTGCCGCGCCCGCCGCAGGGCCAGATGGGTGGTCACCCGGGCCTTGAGAATGGCTGGGACAATGGGTTTGCTGACATAATCCACCGCCCCCAGGGCGAACCCTTTCAACTCATCCGGCTCGGTCCCCATGGCGGTCACGAAAATGATGGGGATGTCCGCGGTCCGTTCATCGGCCTTGAGGCGACGGCACACCTCATGGCCATCCATGCCCGGCATCATGATGTCCAGGAGAATGAGGTCCGGTCGTTGTTCCCGGGCGATTTTCAGGGCCAAGCCACCATTGACGGCAAATTTCAAGGAATACTCCGCCGACAGCAGCCCCCGGAGAATGGTGAGATTTTCCGGAATGTCATCCACCGCCAAAATGGTCGCCTTGACCGTTGGATCATCCATCAACGGATCCATTCGCTCATCCATTTTTCCCGATGTTTCCCGGCCGGCTCCGTCCGGGATATCGCTGGTTCAATGAGGACATACAAATTTTTTGCTGGCCTTATCCTTGCATTAATCCTACAACACTCCGTGACATTTCAGACTGACAAGGATTGGAAAAGCTGCCCATGAGCCGGATCGAAGGTTCGATTTATCCGTTCAACCACCCCGTCCCCCATTTTTTCACCTTCATATCCCTGCTCGTCATGATGTGTTTCAGCCCGGTGGCCCGGGGGGAAATCGTCAATGACCATAACGACAAATCGACCCCTCGGCGAGGTTTGATCCTCGCTCGCGCCCTGGGGACGGTTTCCGGGGGATTGCCGGCACCCGGTGCGGGGAACCCGCCGATGGCCTTTCCCATCCCCCCTTCCCGCCTGCGCCACACCCGTTCGTTGGGCCATGAATCCCTGCATGCCCTGCAAAAAACCGGGCAAGGCGCCGATCCGGCCCCACCGCCGTCGCAACTGGCCATGATTCCGAAAAGACGGCCGCGGGTCCATCAACAACCGAACGCCAAAACCGTCGAGCAGGCGGTTTGGCGGCGAACGGCCGACCGCTCGGATTCGGCACCCCTGTGGCGTTCGGTCGATGCGGGGCTGCAAACCCGGTTGCAACGAACGGTGCAACGGTTGGGTCTCGGCAAGGCCCTGGCCAAGCGAAAACTGACCGTGGCCCTGGTCGACATCAGCCAACCGGACCATCCCCGGGTGGCGGCGTTGAACGGCAACCGCATGATGTACGCCGCCAGCCTGCCGAAAATCGCCATTCTGTTGGCGGTTTTCGAAAAGATCGCCGCCGGGGAGATGGTCTTGGACCGCCAGACCGAAGGCCAGCTCCGGCGCATGATCCGCCGCTCCTCCAATGCCGACTCCACCACCCTGATGCGACGGGTGGGCAAGGCCTATATCGCCAAGGTGTTGCGTTCCGACCGGTATCGACTCTACGATCCCCGGCACAATGGCGGTCTCTGGGCGGGGAAGGATTATGGTTCCGCCGGGACCTGGCGCCGGGATCCGCTGCACAATCTCAGTCACGGCGCCACCGCCATGCAGGTGGCGCGGTTTTACTATCTGCTCGACAGAGGTCTCCTGGTCAATCGGCGGGCCAGTCGGAAAATGAAGGAGATACTCGGCGACAGCGCCATCACCCACAAGTTCAAACTCGGCCTTCAACAGGCCCGTCCCGGGGCGAAACTGTACCGCAAATCGGGCTCCTGGGGCAAATATCACTCCGACAGCGCCATCGTTGAACGTCCAGGGGCGCGTTATATCGCCGTTGCCCTTTCGGAGGATAGCCGGGGACGAAAATGGCTGGTCGATCTGATCGTGGCCATGGACCGGCTGGTCGATGAGGATCGCCCCACCCTGGTGCGGGCCGACTCCTCCCTGTGCGCCAGCGTCACCCGTTGTGGCAGCGGTTGATCCCCCCTTCTTTCGGGACCCGACGTCCTATGAACGGCTGTTGACGGTCGTTGATGACGGACCGTTTTTTCGATGATATCATCACCAATGGCCATTTTTCGCGCGATTCAGCGGTTCATTCTTTCAACTTCCAGCACCATTGCCATCCCGTTGCTGATCGCCGGCGTCCTGACCGGCCTTCCGAACCCCGCCGGCGCCGACCCGGCGGCCGACTACCGGATCGGTCATGACGCCTATTACAACAATCAGTGGTTGTTGGCCATGTCGCATCTGCGCAAATCGGCCCGGGCCGGTCACCCGCCGGCGATGGTGATGTTGGCCACCATCCTGGAACGGGCCGGCGAGCATGGCGATGCCGTCGTCTGGTACCGACGGGCCGCCGAATCGAACTCCGCCGCCGGCGCGTACGCCCTGGGACGTTTGTTGACCGAAGGACTCGGTATCGAACAGGATTTCGAACAGGGGGTGATGTGGATCACCCGGGCCGCCGAATTGAACCATGAACCGGCGATGATGACCCTGGCCAACATCCATGACAACGGCGATGCGGGCGTTGCCGTCGACAAGGAAAAGGCCCGGGAGTGGCTGCTCCGCGCCGCCCGGGAGGGACATCCACCAGCCATCGAGCGGTTGAAAAACGCCGGCTTGACGGTGCCCCGCCGCAAACCGGCGGCCAATCCGCCGCCCCCGCCCCACCCGGTGACCTCGACGCCGGTCCCTCCCCGGCCAACTCCGGCGGCGCCCACTCCTGCACCGGCGGCCAATGGGGCAACCGACCCGAAACCGGCCGTCAAGGAGGCCATCGATGCCTGGGTCCGTCATTGGTCGAATCAAAACGTGACGGAATATCTCAACGCCTATGCCGCCGATTTCAAGGTGCCGGCCAAATACGCCAGCCGAAAAAATTGGCAACGGCACCGGCGCCGGCTGTTGCGCCGCCCAAAATATATCCGTATATCCATCACCAATCTTCGCATCACCCTGCTGGATGAAAACCGGGCCAGGGCCACCTTCCGGCAAAAGTACCGCGCCGACAACTATCGGGACCGGACCAACAAGGTTTTGATTCTACGCCGCTCCGACCCGGATGGAACCGGTCGCTGGCGGATCGTGCGCGAATACACCAGACCCTGAAAACCGCATCACGACCATCATGACCATCCTTGCATGTGTTCGAGTCCGATAAAACCATCATCCATTCATAAATAAAAAATCTTTACGTGGTTCGGAACCACAAAAAAAGGGTTTACTGGCCCGACAAACCGACCAAACGGCAAAACTCCCAGAATTTTCCCTGAAAAATCAAACTATAGGGAATCTTCCACCGCTTCACCACCCACCCCCATCAACAAACCGCATGACCTTGTCAACCAAAAACCGATACCATGCAAACCAAAACAATTGAAATCCCGCAAACGACTTGGTAAAGTGTTTTGCCATTGGATTTTACTCATTTCAATTTATCCGTAACCGTCACTTTCCAAAGAACAGGAGCCACTGCAGCCATGGATACCGGTCAATCCGAAGAGCACAAACATATCAGCGTCGAGTGCGCCGGCGAAAAAACCGCCACCGCCCATCCGCATGCCAAAGCGGCCACCGATGCCGTCGCCGAAAGTGTCGCCGCCACCGATCAGGAAATTGCCGAACTTCAGGCGAAACTTGGCGCACTCAAGGAAAAACGGGCCGCCGAACTCAATGCCGCTCATGAGAACGCCCACGCCGCCACCCAGGAGGAGGTCAAAGCACGAATCGATTCCTTGAAGTCGATGCGGGAGGAGGTCAACAAAACCACCGCCGACACCTTCAAACCCCACCTCAATACCAAATTCACCCTCACCCATGATGACGCCTCTTTCACCTTGGAGTTGGTGGAAGTGGAGGACAAGGGTAAGGAGAGTATCATCCCCGGCATGCGCAAACCCTTTTCACTGATGTTCGCCGGCCCCAAAAACCATGTTCTTCCGCAACAGATCCACAAACTGAAACATCATGGGGAGCTTGGCGAACGGAGCATCTTCCTGGTGCCAGTGGGATATCTCGGGAAAAAAATCCACCATTTCATCCACGACCACATGGATAACCGCACCGACAAGGGTCAGGATGAAGATGATCGTCTCTACTATCACGCCGTTTTCAATTGATTCCCGTCACACATCGGTGTTGACATGCAAAAAGCCCCCCGGATTTCAAGGGGGCTTTTTGTTATGGTGGAACAGTCGGGAAAAACCATCGGACCCCATTCAAAAAGTGGTTAAAAAAATATTCCATCGATCGGTTCACTCTCCAGCATGGGATCATGCGGAGTGTTCACCATCCTGAGCCGTTGAAATAGCGTCGGCGGTATTTTTTTCCCGAGCCATCTCCTCCCTTATTCTTTCGGCTTCCTTTGGTTCACTGTATGCCACCCCTTCCGGAAACCACTCCATCAACTCGTGAATGCCGTGTATTTCAACATATTTGAACCCCAGGCGTAGATAGAGCTTTTTCGCCGGGTTCAACCGTTCAACATGGATGCGCACCGGTAATCGGGCGTCAGCGGCCTCGTCCATGATCATTTTCATCAGCCGATAGCCGAGCCCGCGCCCGCGCATTTCCGCAAAAATGGCGATATCCATGATGCGGATTTCAAATTTTCTACGATCGACGTACAGCCGTCCGATGGGTACCCCTTTCAGCTCAATGATATCGAATGCCGCTTTGACATAATGCTGATGATAGTAGACATGCTGGGCCATGAACTGCTGATCCAGAAAAGCCTCTTTTTCCTGGTCGCTCCAGGGAACCATTGCCATTTCATAATCCCGGGTACTGGCATATATGAGACGCAACAGGATCATGTCATCATCTGTGGCGGTGCGCAGCGTCACATCCGGAATGGGGGTGTTTCGAATGGCGGTATTGTTTTCCTTCCTGGACATCGTCGAACTCAATCCTCTATTTCCCATGCCTGGGAGGAAGTCCGGGCAAACAAAAAACCGGCGCCCGGACAAAAAAAATTGGAGGCTTTCATGGGAAAGCCTCCAATCAAAAAACGAAACAACCGCCAACTAATGGTCAATACAACGGATGCGGCCCGTTTTTTTCTCTTTCACCAACATTTCAAACAAAACCACGTCCCATCGGACAATCACGATCTCGGCGGGTACAACCCTTTCATACAGAAAATAAAGTTGCTCACCAGGTATGGCATCATGTTGCTGTGAGACTCCGACGATCCGGCATCGGTCAACGTCTCACTGTCCATTGAAGTAAGGTTCGCTCCTTCGGGATTGTCGGTGGTGCGTCCATTTGACCTAACGTACGTTAAAGTGTAGATTTTCTCTGATCC
>CAYFNE010000088.1:0-21271 GCA_964344355.1 uncultured Magnetococcales bacterium | reverse complement strand
GCATGCCATTCTGAGATTCAATAATCAAGTCTCACACGATTTGCAACATGAGCGGAATTTTCTCCAGATCGTTGGCCAATAGATGATGATGTTTGTCCCGCTCCTCCCGGATGACCGCCTCGGACACCTCACGGAAGGCATCCAAATTACCTTCCGTACCGGTTTTTATCAATTTTCTTAACAGCTTGCCGGATGCCATGATCTCTTTCCCCGCTCCCAACCGACGGTTTAAACAACAACCGACCGGTTCCCATTAAAAACCACCCCCCTTCCAGGCGTCAACACCACGGACGGGATGCGGAAACAGTCACCCTCGTTTTTTCACCGATCAAACGGTCGATCTCTCAAAACGGCCGGTTTTCAAACCGCAAAACCTCCAATCGAACCCCCATCTCCGCCACCGGATAATCAACCACATCATGGGTCAACGATTGCCACTGCAACCGCCAGGGGCTCTTTTCCAGGCGCATCAGGTGGTTCAGGGTTTGGGGGAATCGTCCCTGGAGACCGAGAGTAACGGTTTGGTGGTTGAGCAGGGGGGCGGTGGGCGTGGTGGTGCAGATCGGCACCGGCACGGGCGGTTCGGTCTCCAGGGTCAGGAGTTTCAGGCCGGGACCGGTATCCATCATGGTGTGCAAAAGCGTGGGCAAATCACCGGGGCCGAGCAGATCCCGGCTGGCTTTCCGCAATTTTTTTTCCAAATCTCGTTCCCGGTCCCGTAACGTCCGACCCTGTTGATGGCGGCTCCGTTGCGCTTTGATTTCCGTCAGGGACCGGTCGAAGGGCAGCCAAACGGATCGATACCAGACGGCGCCGATGACCAGGACGATGATCATCAACAGTTGCAGCCGTTCGCGCCGGGGACGTTGGTCCAATCGATGAAAAAACGCTTTCATGGGCATGGGGTTCCGGTCAATCATTGGCGACCGCTGGCCGTCGTGACCGTTCACAGCCCGGCCGGTCATCCTTTCCAGCGCCCTTTTTTTTCACGGGCCGCGTTTCGAGGCAAAAGGTCAAACGGCCGGAACGGTCCGTTTCATCGGTCGAGCCGATGACCTGGTAAAACCGAATGCGCCGGCGGGCGAAGACCGGCAGCCGGGAAAGGTCCCGCGCGTAGGTGGCGACCCGTTCCGGGCCGTTGGCGAGAACCCGGCCCCGCACCACCATCTCCCGGCCGCCGTCGAACAGATCGACGCCGGTCAACCAGAGGCCGGGCCGCGCCCCCTGGGAAAACCCCCGCAACAACGCCGAAAACGCCGTCGTCTCCCCGCCCGGACCGGCTTCAAGGAATGTCAACAGCTCCTGGCGACAAAGATTTTCCGCGGTCATGGCCGAGATGTGCGCGGCACTGAACCGGTCCGCCATCACCGGCAACCCCGCCCTCTGCCGTTGAAGAGCGGCCACCAGCCACAGATGGGAGGCCAGCGACAGCAGCAGGAGAAAAACGGCCAGCGCAAACAGGTTGCGGGCGGCGAGAAAGTCCCGCCGTGGCCGAAAACGGGGCCGATGGAAATCCACCCGTTGTCGAATCATGACGACACCGCCGCCAAGGCGGCGCCCACCGCCGGCAGACAGCGGGCCAGCGTCGTTTCATCCAACCCCTCCGGCAGGTTTACCACCCGTTCGACCGGGAACGCGGTCACCACCATGCCGAGGCTGTCGGCCAGGCCCTGGCTCAAGGCCGGCAGCGGTACACCGAGAGGGGCGAGATGGAGATGGCGCAGGGGCGGTTGAAAAAAGTGGCTTTCATAATGGTTCAGGGTACGCCGCACCTCCAAGGTCACCTCGGCCAGGGGGTCGCCACCGGCCAGGGAATATTCGATTCCCACCCCCGGTGACCCGGAAAAAGAACCCAGGGATTCCAGGCCAATATCAATGGAGCGGACGATAAACAGTTTTTTTTGCCGGGTGACCATCATCAACCCGTCCCGGGGCCCCAAAAACAGCAGGGCCACCCCCTGGAGGTCTTCCGGCAGGGCGGCGCCGAGATGGGCCAGGGCCAGCTCCTGGATACCGATGGTTTCGGGCTCCAGACCGGCATCATGGAACAGGTCGGCACAGGCGCGTACCACCCGTTCCCGCGCCGCCGCCACATAAATGCCCGGATTCCCCCCGCCATCAGCACCGGCGACGTCGGGCTGTTCAAACAGCTCCACCACGGCCTCTTCCGGGGGATAGTCGATCCGGTCGACCAGCTTCCAGCGCTGGTTGTCCGCCCACTCCGCCCGGGGCAGGTCCGGGGCCGCGGTGGGAAACAGGAGATACTCCCCCCGGTTCAACAGAGCGACGAAACGGACCCTCTGCAGACCGCTGTCACGTAGCGCCCGGGCCAGGACACGGCCCGGCTCCTCACCTTGAACACGGGGATAAAACCGGCAATGGGCGAGAGAGGGTTTTCCCGCAACCGCCGTCCCTTTTTTTTGCGTCATGGGGGGCAGGACATGCACCAGACCGATGCCATCGGTACAGACGATGAGGGATGCCACACCCGGGGACGGCCGCCGTCGCCAAAAAAACATCGCCGTTCAGTGAACCGACACCGCCACCGTCACCGTGGCATCGGCGGCCCGGCAGGTGATGGCGCCCAAATCGGGTACCGCCCCCCCACCCCCTTGGACAGCGATGGCCATGGTGGCCCGACCGTCCCGATCACTGTTGGTGGCCGAAGGAGTCAGGGTGACGTCGAGATTGCCGGAACTGTTGACATTGACGGAAAACTCACAAACCACCGGAACAAATGGCAGTGGGATGTCATTGGCATCGGTCACCGTCAACGTCCGGGTGGTACTGGCGCTCACGGTGGCCCGATCGGTGGTCAAGGTGAGTGGGGCCATGCCGGAAAAACAGAAACGGCCCTTGTCGACCGTCGTGGCATGGCCATCATTGGCGGCGGCCAGCACCAAAACCTGGGCGGAGCGGGGATTGACCCGACGGACATCAACGGCGGAATAGTCGCCACTGCCGTTGTCATACCCGTAGCATCCGTTGAGGATCGTCTCCCGGTTGGCCGGATAGGTTACCCGAATGGCGGCGATGCCGCCGATGGTGGTGGCGGAACCGGTGGTCAGCCGGGCCGGATCACAACCGGCGCCCCCATCATAGCCATGGATGGCGCCGCCCAACAAGGCGGCCCCGACCCGATAACGCACCCCGGTGCGGCTGGCAGGGTCGGTTTCGGCCCGCAAAAAATCGCCATCGGTCCCCAAAACCGCCCCCCCGACGCTGTCGATGAACCGGCTGCGATCCCCGGGACTGACGGCGTTGGCGATCAACAGGCGATCCCGGTGTTGAATCAGCCGTTCAACACCGCCGTTGCGATAAATGACGGCGTCGGCGGGGGTGTTCGCAAAACCGCTACCGGCGCGGTCGTGGGTCAGATCGGCACTGTTGCGGACCAGAGTCCCGAAACCTTCGTAAATCACCGAGTCGATCAACCCCAGACCAATGGCGGTGCCATCCGGAACGGCGTTGCCATGACGATCGGTGACCAGGGCCGAACCCAACCGGCAATAGACACCGGACAGGCCATGGCCCCCCATATCGATCACCCCCTCGTCGATCGCCTCGGTGATGGTGATCAGGTGCGGCGCCCCGGAGGCGATGGTGATGGCCGGCGTGACGGCCGAGGCGAGAACGGTGGCGCCATCATTGTCCAGGGCCTCCAGCAACACTTCCACCACACCCGGCAAGGTGCCGGCGGTCAGGATGACCCGGGCGGAACCATCAACGGTGCGGACCAGCAGGGTCTCACCATCACGAACACTCCCCAGACCACCGGCGGCGTCTCGGGCCAACCCGGAAAGAAACTCGCCACCGCCGGGGCGGGTTCGCAAGGTGACACGCAGATTGTTGAGATCGGCCCCATATCCGGCCATGGTCTCGTCGATGGTTTCGCCGACGGCATTCAACACACGAATGGTGAGAACGGTGGTCTCTCCACGCCCACTGCCGGCAACGGAGATCCGCCGTTCATCGACGTTCAGGGAGATGGCGGCGGCCTTTCCGGAAGCGGCGGCAACGCCGAATGGAACCGAGGCGGGGGTCACCTGCGGATATTCCAACAGATGGAGGCGACCGCTGGCCGAAACCTCCGGGGCCGTCAGGGTGAACCGGGCCCGACCGTTTTCACTCAGTGCCGCCGGCGGATCGATTTCCCCATGGCTGGCCATCAAGGTGACCCCGGTGCCATCCGCCACCTGGTTGCCGTTGGCATCGCGCAACGACACCGTTATCCGCGCCGTGGACACGCCGTCCGCCGGCAGGGTGGCGGGATTGACGGTAATGCCGGAGTGGTCGGCATCGACCGGACCGGCGATAAACTCGATCCGATCGTAGCGGAAACGACCGCCGACCGCCGCGGTCACCGTCGCCGTGGTTTTGTGGGTCGGCGCCACCAACATCACCAACGCCTGACCGTCGGCATCGGTGATCCCCTCCCGGGTGACCGGTTGGGAGATACCCTCGAAGGAACCGGCGGTGGTTCGAAACCCGACCCGCGCCCCCGCCAGCGGTTGACCATCGGTATCCGTCACCGACGCCCGTACCATCAATCGGCCGGCGCCGTCGGCGATCAGGCTTTTGGAACCGAGGGTCAAGACCACCTCCCCGACCCGCAGGGCATCGACGGCACTCTTGGTCTCCTCCAGATGATCCCCCACCTCCAGGGCGGCGATGTCCAGGTCGCTCCAGGCGGCCATCCGCTCGGTGAAGGTTTCGTTATCGAGTTCGGCCAGGGTCATGGGTCCAAAAACAGCATTGCGGCGCCCGATCTCCCCAGCGGTAATGGTCACCGACCGGCAGGCGGTCGGATCGATGGCGAACGAGCAGATGTATTTTTCGATGTTCTCCACCCGCGCCCGAAAATCATCGAGGCCGGCATCCACCAGATCGAAGGCGGTGATGCGCATGCCGTCCCCGTTCAACACCGTCGAACCCAAGGTGACCCGGCCGATGGAAAAGGTCACCGCACCATGGGCACCACCCGCCGGCACCCCATCGGCATCGACTTCGAGGGTGTAGCGGAAACCACCGTCGGCATCGGTGACACCTCTACTGGTGCGGCCATTGGCGGTGACCACATAGGAGAGACCGGTGACGGTGCTGCCGAGAAAGGAGCCGCTGTAGGTTTCAACGGAAGCCACCGTGGCGCCACCACCGCCGGTGGCCGTCGCAGCCCCTTCCCCACTGGGACCGCCACAACCGATCAACAACCAGGACAGCAACAACGCCGGCCAGACTTTTTCAAACATTTTGACCATTTTTGATATTTGCCGATCATCAAAGCATAAACAGAATGTGCAATCGCCCGCCGGCACAACCACAAAAGGGCACGGAAACGACCAGACGGGATGCAAGTTCCGGACCTTGACACAAAAAGATGTTCGGGCCTGTTTTTTCACCCGAAATGACGGAACCGTTTGCAATACACGAAAAATACTGGTAGAAAAGAGAGTCGACCTTGGCTGGCCTACGTCCAGCCTTTTGTTGTGTTTGGGGAGGTTAAATCCAAAATCATGGCCAATGTGATCATCATGGGCGCCCAGTGGGGCGACGAGGGAAAAGGCAAGATCGTCGACCTGCTCACGGAACATGCGGATATCGTCGTTCGTTTCCAGGGCGGCCACAATGCGGGCCATACTTTGGTGGTGGCGGGCAAAAAATATGTCCTGCACCTCATCCCATCGGGCATCATACGCCCTGAAAAGGTCTGCATGATCGGCAACGGCGTGGTATTGGACCCGGCGGCCCTGATCGAGGAGATCCAGGAATTGACGGCCATGGGGGTCACCGTCAGCGGCAGCGGCTTCAAGATTTCCGCCCTGGCCAACCTGATCATGCCCTACCATCGCGAACTGGACCTGGCGCGGGAAAAGCGCAAGGGCAAGGGCAAGATCGGCACCACCGGCCGCGGCATCGGGCCGACCTATGAAGACAAGGTGGCGCGCCGGGGCATCCGTCTGGATGACCTGTACAACCGCCGCGTGTTCGAAGAGAAATTGCGCGACAACCTCGCCTATCATAATTTCATGCTGGAAAATTTCTACAACGCCAGCACCTTCCATTTCGAAACCGTTCGCGATGACTATCTGCGCATGGCCGATACCCTGGCCCCGCACGTGGACGACGTGGGCGGCGCCCTGGCCAAGGCCATGGATGCCGGCCAGTCGGTGCTGTTCGAAGGGGCGCAGGGCACCATGCTCGACGTCGACCACGGCACCTATCCGTTCGTCACCTCCTCCTCGACGGTGGCCGGCGGCGCCTGCATCGGCACCGGTGTCGGTCCCACCCGCATCGATTATGTGATGGCGGTCATCAAGGCCTACACCACCCGTGTCGGCGGCGGTCCGTTCCCGACCGAACTCAACGGCGCCATCGGCGAGCATCTGGCCGAAGTGGGCGGTGAGTTCGGCGCCACCACCGGTCGGCCCCGGCGTTGTGGCTGGTTCGATGCCGTCGTCGCCCGTCACGCCGTCCAGGCCAACGGCATCTCCGGCGTCGCCCTGACCAAGCTCGACGTGTTGGATGGTCTGGAAAAAATCAAAATTTGTGTCGCCTACAACCGCAACGGCCGCCGACTGGAGGAGATGCCCTCGGATCCGTCGATCCTCGATGTATGCGAACCGATCTACGAGGAGATGCCCGGCTGGTCCAATACCACCGCCGAAGCACGCCGTTTCGACGAATTGCCGCCAGCAGCGCAAAACTACGTCCACCGGCTGGAAGAGCTGATGGGCGTCAAGGCGGCCATCGTCTCCACCGGCCCCGACCGTGAGCAGACCATGGTGTTGGAGAATCCGTTCTCCCTGTAACCCAACCGGTTCATTATGTCCCCACCCGACGAAATGACAGCCGATTACGGCGATGCCGCCGACCGTCATTTTTCCGATGGGGAACTGCTTTATGGACATAAGGGCCGCGGTAGAAAAAAAATATCCCACTCGCTTGTCTCTTGGCCCGTCTGCTACGTTCCGGCAAGGATCACATACAATGAGTATGCTCACCTTGCCGCGCCTTGCGGACGGACCAATATCCTGCGCGATTGGAACATTTTTTTTCTATCGCGGCCCTAAACGGTGGGCCAATGCCGATCACCGGTACGGCTTTGCGGCCGAGTGCGCCCTGAAAGCGGTGATGCTCGGTCTGGGAGCCCGACCCGACTCCCGAGGTATTCCCGAAGGCAAAAGAGAGCACATCGATCTGTTCTGGGATACCTTCATCGATTTCGCCAACAACCGTCAAACGGTATCCTTGGCCAACATGCTGCAAGGACAATCCCCTTTCGATGATTGGCGGGCCGAACAACGGTATGCCAAACGGTCCGGATTTCAAATCCAGCGGGTGGACCAACATCGGCAAGCGGCCCGCAAGGCGATGAGCGTATTGGAAAAATGTCGTGAAAATGGCATCGCCCCATGAGTGCCTGGTCTAAAAAAATCCGTTTCAACGACGCCTTCGAAGCGGCCCTGGAGGTACTCAAGGAAAACAGCAACCGGTTTTCGGGCCGGGTAGTGTTACTGCGCAACCTGTTCGGACACATGAGCCTCTACCTGGAGGACAAACCGGATGCAAAAGGATTATCGGCACACGAAACACTTGCGAAAACCCTCTATTCCCGACTTGGCCCCTTCGCGGCTGGAAAAAAACGGCTCCATTACAAAGAAGAGCTGTTCGATGCCGGTTCGATATTTTTATCTCCCGACCTGCAACCCCTTTTCCCGGATCAAAATATCCATTTTTTGGACCGGCGCATCGTCTCACAGGAGTGGCTTCGCCCGCCGATTCAGGAAACGACCATTCCCCGCGCCACCTTTTTCGGTCTGAAGGGAGGGGTTGGCCGCTCCACGGCATTGACGGTCTGGGCATGGCATTTGGCCAACAAGGGAAAAAATGTCCTGATCTTCGATCTGGACCTGGAATCACCCGGTATCGGTTCCATCCTTTTGCCCGGAAAAAACAGACCGTCCTTTGGGGTTGTCGACTGGTTCGTCGAAGAGGCTGCCGGCCAGGCGGACCATGATCTGTGCCTGGAAATGGTCGCCACCAGCCCATTGTGCAACGGCCTGGATGGCAGTATCCGGATCGTACCGGCATTCGGTTCGAAAACAGGACCCTATCTGCCCAAGCTAGCCCGCTGTTATCTGGACCTGCCCCAACATCAAGGCCCGCCGGTGGCAATGGCCGACCGCCTGCAACGCATGGTGGATCAGATCGAACGGATGGAGGATGCGGACATTTCCCTGCTGGACAGCCGCGCCGGGCTGCACGATTTCGCGGCTATCGCCGTCACCCGCCTGAACGCCCACGCCTTCCTGTTCGGTGTCGGTTCAGAACAAACCTGGCAGGGATTCGAACTGTTGTTCAGCGATTGGCAACGGCATCCGGACCTGGAGCGCTTTCAAAACCGGTTGCAGATGGTGGTTTCCATGCTGCCCGAAACCGATACCGGTCGTTGCTTCGAACGGTTCAAGTATGATGCCTATGATCTGTTTGCCGCCACCCTCTACGAGGAGAGTGGCGCCGAGGAGATGGAAAGGTTCAATTTTGACATCAACGATGACGCCGCACCCCATCATCCGTTTCGCATCAACTGGAATCGCAAATTCCAGACCTTTGACCCCATCGGCAAACCGCATGATTTTTCCCCTTCGGATTATGAGGCCGCCTTCGGTGATTTTTTGACACGGGCCGACCAGTGGCTTTTCAACATGGATGAACAGGCATGAGCCGCTACCGGTTCCCCCCGGATGAGATGAGGCGGTTGATCGCCCGGGCCATCCCGGAGGAGTTGGCCATCTCGGCTCAAGCACCAGAACCCCGTCTCTCTTTTTTTCCATCCATACATGCACGGGCGTTACAGCCCGGCACGCAGATCGTCGAGGGGATTCGTGGGGCTGGAAAAAGTTTTTGGTGGGCGGCCCTGCAATCCGAAATACACCGGCAGCGCATCAAAACCTTTCTGCCCCGGGCGCAACTGGACACTGTCGTCAAAGTCGGACCGGGTTTTGGGGAAAAACCGGATCCAGTCAATTATCCCAGCCCACGGATCCTGTCAAAACTCCTTGAGACCCATGAATCCCGGGAAATCTGGCGGGCCATCATCGCCTGGCAGGTCCTGGAACCGTCCGGGGAACGGCCGGCCATCGACAATTGGTCGGAGCGCCTCGCTTGGTTCGAAAAAGATCCGGAGTGGTTGGAAGTTCGCCTGACCAATATCGATCAGGAACTCGACCACCAAGGACACAGCCACCTGATCCTTTTCGATGCCCTGGACCGGACGGCCCACGAATGGCCCGCCATGCGGCAACTGTTGAAGGGATTGTTGCAAATTCTTCTGGAGTTCCGATCCTATCGGGCCATTCGTCCCAAGGCCTTCGTGCGCCCGGACATGTTGGAGGATCCGACCATCACCGCCTTTCCTGACGCCTCCAAGGTATTGAACAACAAGGTGGATCTTTTCTGGCCACGCCGCTCCCTCTATAACCTGTTGTGGCAAATCCTCGGCAATGAATTGGAATCCGGAGAGGTGTTTCGTCGAGGAAGCCGATATGACTGGCCGCTCGAAGATGGGGTTTATCGGGTTCCAGACTTCCTGGCCGCGGACGAAAACCTTCAACGAACCCTTTTCCACGCCATCACCGGCCCCTGGATGGGCCGGGATCAACGGCGGGGATTCCCCTTCACCTGGCTGCCCAACCATCTGGCCGACGCCAAACGCCAGACCAGCCCCAGAAGTTTTTTGACCGCCTTGCGAAACGCCGCCGAGGAACCCGCCCGCTCCGGCTGGGAGTATGCGTTGCACTTCGAAGACATCAAACGGGGCGTACAGGAAGCATCGAAAATTCGCGTCACGGAGATGCAGGAGGATTATCCCTGGGTCAAAACCCTGATGGATACCTTGCAGGAGGTGGTCGTCCCCTGTGAGTTCCAGGAAATTGAAACACGATGGAAAAACAGTAGCATCCCGCAAAATCTGACACGCAACATCGAGACCGGGGAGACGCACCTGCCCCCGCAACATCTTGAAGATGGTACCGACGGCATTCGGATCGACATGGAAAATCTGGGAATTTTCGACCCCATGCCCGATGGCCGCATCAATATCCCCGATGTCTATCGAATCGGTTTCGGTCTACGACGCAAGGGTGGTGTCAAACGACTGCGTAAAGAGTGATGCCACGATTAAAAGGTATGCTCCCGGGTTTTCAAAAAACGAATATCCGGCCACTCCTCGGCGGCGTTGTTCAGGCGCCAGGCGTTGCGGGCCAGGAATACCGGCAGGCCGTCGTGATCCTCGGCCATTTCGGTGCTGTTGGCATCGATAAATTTTTTCATCAGGCGGGGATCGTCCGCCTCCACCCAGCGGGCGGTGTGCAGGGCCGACGCCTCGAAACGGACCGGAATGCCGTATTCGGTGCGAATGCGGTCGGCCAGGACATCGAACTGGAGGGCGCCGACCACACCGACGATCCAGTCGGTGCCGAATGACGGTTTAAATATTCGCGCCACCCCCTCCTCGCCCAGTTGGGTCAAGGTGCGGCCCAGATGTTTGACGCGCAAGGGATCCTCCGGACGCACCCGTTGCAGCAGTTCCGGCGCGAAGCTGGGGATACCGGTGAAGTTGAGCGTCTCCCCCTCGGTCAGGGTATCGCCGATGCGCAGGGCGCCATGGTTGGGAATGCCGATGATATCCCCGGCCCACGCCTCTTCGGCCATGCCCCGATCCCGGGCCAGGAACAACATGGGATTGTGGACGTTGATCATCTTGCCGGTGCGTACATGGCGCAATTTCATGCCCCGTTTGAAATGGCCGGAACACAAGCGGAAAAAAGCGATTCGGTCACGATGGTTGGGATCCATGTTCGCCTGGATCTTGAACACGAAACCGGCCACCTTGTTTTCATCCGGCTCCACGGCCCGCTCCCTGGCGGTGAGCACCCGCGGCGGCGGCGCCAGCTCACCAAGCCCCAACAACAGCTCACGCACCCCGAAATTATTGATGGCGCTACCAAAAAATACCGGGGTCATATGCCCTTCGCGGTAGGATTTCAGATCGAAGGATGGACACAGCTCCCGCACCATCTCCACCTCTTCGCGCAGCGTGGCGGCGCTCTCCTCGGCCAGCAGGTCATCCAGCTTGCCATCCGTCAACCCGTCACAGGCCACCCCCTCCTGGGCGGCATCGCCGGCGCCGCGGTCCATGAACAGCAGGCGATCCCGCAACAGATCATAACACCCGAGAAAATCACGCCCCATGCCGATGGGCCAGGTGGCCGGCACCACGTCCAGGGCCAGGGTTTTTTCGATTTCATCCAATATTTCGAAGGAGTCCCGCGCCTCGCGGTCCATCTTGTTGACGAAGGTGACGATGGGCACGTTGCGCAGACGACACACCTCGAATAATTTCAAGGTTTGCGATTCGATGCCCTTGGCGGCATCGATCACCATCACCGCCGAATCCACCGCCGTCAACGTCCGGCAGGTATCCTCGCTGAAGTCGGCATGGCCCGGGGTATCGAGCAGGTTGAAGGTCAAACCATCATACTCGAAGGTCATCACCGAGGCGGTGACCGAGATGCCCCGTTCGCGCTCCACCTTCATCCAGTCGGAGCGGGCGCGGCGTTGTTGGCCGCGGGCCTTGACCCGACCGGCCTCCTGGATGGCGCCACCGAACAACAACAGCTTTTCGGTCAGGGTGGTCTTACCGGCATCGGGATGGGAGATGATGGCGAATGTTCGCCGTTGTCCAACGGCGTCACTGATTTCCAAAATCGTCATGGGGCCTGTCCGCAAAGAGCCCGGGGAGACATTCCCTGGGCTCAGGACGGACCAGCCTACCAGGGCATGGAATGGGATACCAGGGCGGTTGCGTGGTGTACCCCCTGGGTGATGGCCACCGCCGCCGTCAAGGTAATGAAAATGGCTGCCAGAGAAATGACGAACTCCCTGGCCCGTTGCCAACTGTGGATAATCCCACCTCTATTGGAATCGAACATTTTGCTCTCTCCTCGTAGAACCCGGTCCATGTCACTGAAAACTTGCGGTTGAATACACCTGGAGAGAATGATTGCAAGTTCACAGCCAATCTATCGATAATGGCTCCCAAAAAAACCTTGTGCTACGGGATCGACCATTTTTCCGTTATGATGTCCATTCACTCCCGGCTGAAGGCACACCGATCAAAGGATGGGGAATCATGAGTGATATGAACATTCTGGTGCGGTCCGTCGAAGAGGACGCCTGGATCCCGCTCGGTCCGAAACCCTACAAGGGACTGCCCCGCAAGGGCAGCATCATTGAAATCGAACAAGACGGCCAGACCCATCTCTACCGCATACTCTCCGCCCACCCGCCAATGGACGATGAGGATGGCGCCCTGTTGGTGGAGGCGCTGGGCACCAAGCTCTCGGCCAGGGAAACCCTGTACCGGGACGTCCTCAGCGATTGATGCCCCCGATCACCGGCTGAACGACCATCAGGAAGGATCACCATGTTGTTCAAAAATCGCCGCTCCCCGCTGGGAAAAGCCTATGCCGATGGCTCCACCATCATTTTTCAAGGCGAAAAGGCCGACAGTTTTTTCATCATCCTCGAAGGCCAGGTGGAGGTGGTGGTCGACAAACCGGGTTCCCCCCCGCAACGGGTGGCCATTTTGGAAAAAGGCGGAGATGACGTGTTCGGCGAGATGGCCTGTTTTGACGATCTGCCCCGTTCGGCGACGGTACGGGCGCTCGGGCCGGCCCGGGTACTCAGCATCGACCGCAAGGGCATGTTGCGCTGGATGCGCGAAGATCCGGGGACGGTGTTGCAGATCCTGACGAAAATGTCCAAGCGGATCCGCCTGCTGAACGATGAAATCATCGGTTTGCGTTCGGCCCTGGAACGAACCGGTAACCCATAGTCCGACCTCCGTCCCGACCGAAAGCGCAAACAAAACGATGCGATCAATCCTCCATGGAATCAAGAAAATTGTCTGGAAGCTCCACCCCTGGTTCACCAACCCCCGGCAGAGTTGGTTGAAATTTTTGCAGTTTCAAAACAAATATTTCAACAATCTCGCCATCAACGCCATGGTCTGGCGGGGTTTTTCCCGACAGCCGATCCATCCCAAACATCTTTTTTCCGAAGAGCGGGGCAGTCGTATCCGGCCGCTCCTGAAACCGGACATCCGGTTTCTCGATATCGGTTCCGGTTCCGGCAGCGACTGCATTGAGGCGGCCAAACGGGGAGCGGTCGAATCGGTGGGTATCGAATACAACCCCGAGAGCATTCAATTGGCCCGGGAACGGGCCGGGGAACAACGGGTCATCATCGACATCCGGCAACTGGACCTGGAACGGGCCAGCCTGCCGTTCGAGAGCGGTCATTTCGACCTGATCAACTTTTCCAACGTGCTGGAGCATCTCCACAACCGGGTGGCCGTCCTGAAGGAATTGAAGCGGATCAAAAAAGACCACGCCCCGATCGTCATCTCCATACCCAACACCAACACCACCTGGAAAAAACGGCTGCGCCGGGCCGGAGTGGATTCCCGGGACGACCGCGATCACAAGATCGAATACAGCGAAGAGTCCCTGCGGGCAGAGTTGGCAGAGGCCGGTCTGCGCATCACTTCGGAGTTGTATCCCATCGTACCGAGCTTTCCCTGGCACGGGCTCATCGCCAGCAGCGCCATCCTCTCACCGGCCCTGTTCAGACGGCTGCAACGGTGGAAACATGATTTTGCCGATCGTCATCCCGATGAGTCCATCGGCTGGACGTTTCACGCCGAATGAAACCCGCTGAGGAACCATCGACCAGATTGAAGACTCTGACCAGCGAACTCGAAAAGAACCCATCAAACAAGGAATGACCAACCATGAAACAGACACGCTTCACCGGTTTTCACCATCTGGCCTTCGTCACCGCCGACATGGATCGGACCGTGCGTTTTTGGCGGGATTTGCTCGGCATGCGGCTGGTCTACACCCAGGGACGGGTCGGTTACCGGCAATATTTTTTCCAGGTGGCCGGCGCCAGCCTGATCTCCTTTTTCGAATGGCCCGATGCGGAAATGATCAACTATCGCCGCCATGGCGCAGCCCCGGAATCCCCCCGGGTATTCGACCACATCAGCATCGGCGTCGAAAACCGGGAACGGTTGATGGAGATCGCCAATGAGCTGGCCGAGGCCGATTTTCCCGTCTCCGACATCATCGACCACGGTTTCATCCTCTCCATCTATGCCTATGACCCCAATCGCCTGCCCATTGAATTCAGTTGCAATGTTCCCGGCATCGATGTCTGCGAAAAACCGGTCATGCAAGACAGTGATCCCGCCCCCAGCGCCCAGGAGGGCCCCGATCCGGTCCCCGGCCACTGGCCGGTCCCGGAACCGCCCGCTCCCGAAGAGTGGCTGACGGTGGATGGTGAGGGGAAAGACCATTTCGAGCCGGAAACAGGTTGAAAAAACTTTTTTTAAATCCCCAAAATAGAAGTGAAACTCACAGGAATTGGAGACCGTATCCATGATAGCATGTGGCGTTGGCGACATATTGTTTCCCAGATGCGATCAACCCGAAACAACCGGTTGATGACACCGAAAAAAATTCCGTATGCGGGATGTTCGGACCCGTTCGAATCATGATCATCGATCTCCTCTCTTTCCGCCTCACCCCGATCGTCATCACCCTGTACGCCCTCCTCAAAGCGGGAAGCCCGTCCCTGGTCATCCAGCCCGGGTTCATCGCCGCCTGGTGGCCGCCTTCGGGACTGTTGCTGGCCCTCTTTCTCCTGTCGGACAAACGTCAATGGTTGCGGTTCGCGCTGCTGTTGGCCCCGGTGGATATCGGCGTCGATCTGCTGTTGGGCCGGCCCGTTCCCCTCTCGCTGATCCGTCTTTTCACCAATATCCTCGGAGCAGTGGCCGGCGCCTGGCTGGTTCAACGTTTTGCCGGGGGAGCCGGGGCCTTTCGAACGATGCGCAGCACCGGACTCTTTTGCCTGTTGGCGGTAGGGATCGTTCCCGGTTTCACCACGATCATCGGTGCGGCCGGAACCGTCCTGCTGGCTCCAGCCGCCGATTTTTTCGAGGTCTATCGCCTCTGGTTCCTCGCCATCGGCCTGGGAATTCTCCATATCACCCCCACCGTGGTCATCGGGGTATCGGACGTCGACTGGAAGACCCCGCGTCGCTCTTTGATCGGAACGTGTAGCGGATTCGAACTGGCGGCCTTCCTATCGGCCCTGATGGTGGTGGTCCTCATCCTGTCCACCGGCACGCCCTACGGCATTACGACCCTTTTTTTCCAGCCCTATCTGGTCTTTCCGGTCCTGTTCTGGGCGGCCATCCGCTTTGAAACCCATGGCGCCACCCTCGTCGCCCTGAGCCTGGCCGTCGTCGCCATCCGGTCGACCGCCCTGGGTAGCGGCCCCTTCGTTCAGCCCGGTTTGGAGACCACCGACCAACTCCTCTCCCTGCAGGCGTTTTTGGGCATCGCCTTCCTGTCGGCCCTGTCGATGGCGGTGCTGGCCCGACGAAACCGACTGCAAATCGCCGACATGAACGCCCTTCACAACCGGTATCGCTCGCTGGTCACCGCCACCACATCGGTGGTCTGGGTCACCGGCCCGGATGGTGGATTTCATGAACGGCAACCTTCGTGGGAGTCGTTCACCGGTCAGCCTTGGCCGGATCACCGGGGGTATGGCTGGGTGAAAATGATCCATCCCGATGATCGGGACCATATCAGCAACATCTGGAAAAAAGCCCTCGAAACGCGGACCATGGTCGACAGCGGCGGACGGATGTGGCAGGAGCGGTCCGGCAGTTATCGTTTTTTCACCGTGCGCGCCGCACCGGTCCTGGACACGGATGGCACCCTCAAGGAGTGGATCGGCACCATCACCGACATCACCGGGCAAAAACTGGCGGAACGGGAACTGAAGGAGAGTGAACAACGGCTCCGCGCCACCCTGGCAACCACCTCCGAAGGATATTGGCGGATCGATCCGGTGAGCAAAAAGACGCGGGAAGTCAATCAAGCCCTCTGTCACATGCTGGAAGTCGACGAGGAGGAGATGATCGGCCGCACCCCCTTCGATTTCGTGGATGAAAAGAACAAACCCATTTTTCTCCAGCAAACCGGCCGCATCCACTCGACCCGGCAACGCAATTATGAAATCACCCTGCGGGCCAAATCGGGACGCGAAGTGCATACCCTCTTCAATGCCGCCACCCTGCGCAACAGCCATGGTGAGAGCCTCGCCGCCTTCGCCTTCGTCACCGACATCACCCGGCAACGGGAACAACAGCAATTCCTGGAGTCCACCATCGAAAGTCTCTCCGGTATCTTCTATCTGTTCGACCGGGAGGGACGGTTGGAGCGCTGGAACGAAAATTTTCAGACCATTGCCGGTTACAGTGCCGAAGAGATGCACCATAAATACGTCCTGGATTTCATCCCGGAGGATGAACGGACCATGATCCAGGCCCGTGTTCAGGAGGTGTTCGCAACGGGACGTGCGACCACCGAGGCCCATCTACTCGGAAATGACGGAAAAAAAACACCCTTTTTTTTCACCGGCACCCGTGTCGAAATCGGCGGCAAGCTCTACCTGACCGGCACCGGTGTCGATATCACCAGCATCAAGGAGACCCGGGCCCTGCTGCGAAAAACGGAAAGCCGTTTCCGGCGCGTTTTTCAATCCAACATGCTGGCCATCGCCTTTTGGCACCGCGATGGCGCCATCACCGATGCCAACGACGCCTTTCTCGACATGTTGGGTCATGAGCGCGTGGAGATGGAAACCGGTCGCATCGATTGGCGAAAACTGACGCCGGAAGAATATCTGGAAAAGGATGAACGGGTCATCGAAGGCATGATCGCCACCGGTGTTGCCGAACCCTACGAAAAGGAATATGTCAAAAAGAGTGGTGACCGGTTGCCGATCCTGATCGGCGGGGCGCTCCTGGAAGGGGAAGAAAACAGCGGCGTGCTGTTCGCTTTGGATATTTCCGAGATCAAACGGGCCAAACGCGAGGCCGAACGGCTCCTCCTTGAAAAAGAGCGGGTCCAGCAGCGGCTCCTGGAAACGCTGGAGCTCAATCAAAAAGTCCATGAAGCGGCCAACGTCGGCCTTCTCGCCTATCAGGCCGACAGCGGCGACTGTGTCATGGCCAACCCCGCCGCCGCCATTGTCGGAGGGACCCGGGAACAGATTCTGAGCCAAAATTTCCGCCGTATCGACTCCTGGAAAAACAGCGGCCTGTTCGACCTGGCGGAAACCGTCCTGAGCAGTGGCCGGGAACGAACGAAGGACGTGCACATCATCACCACATTCGGCCGGGAGGTGTGGTTGAATGCCTGTTTCACCGCTTTCACCAGTCAGGGACAACAACATCTGCTGGCCATTTTCGATGACATCACCGAACGCAAACAAGTGGAGGAAATACTACGCGAAGCACGCAACGCCGCCCATCAGGCCAACCAGGCCAAGAGCACTTTTCTCTCCATGATGTCCCATGAGATCCGCACCCCCCTCAATGCCATCCTCGGCATGGGCGAACTGTTGTCGGAAACCGATCTTTCCGAGACGCAAAACCGCTGCCTCACCACCCTCAACCGTTCCGGTGAGGCGCTGTTGTCGCTGATCAATGATATTCTCGACCTGTCCAGGATCGAAGAGGGGCGGTTGCAGTTGGAACCACGGCCGTTCGACCTGCTCCCCTTCATTACCGAAACGATCGACATCTTCAGTTTTTCCGCCCACGACCGCGGCATCGACCTTCAATATCGGATCGATGCGGGATCTCCCGCCGCCATCCGGGCCGATCCGGTACGGTTGCGGCAGGTGTTGATCAATTTGCTCGGCAACGCCATCAAGTTTACCAGCAGCGGCGGCGTCACCCTGGACGTTCGACATCAACCGACGGCGGGAAAGATGATTTTTTCCGTCGCCGATACCGGTCCCGGCATCCCCGAGGAAAAACGGGAGACCATTTTTCACCCTTTCACCCAGATCGATGCATCGACCACCCGCAAACAGGGTGGCAGCGGTCTCGGTCTCACCATCTGCCGCCGTATCGTCGAACTCATGGCGGGTGAGATCCACCTGGACAGCCAGCCGGGTCTGGGTTCCACCTTTACCGTGACCATCCCGTACCAGACGCCGCCGATGAACGATGAACTTGAAAAAACCGCTCCGGCGGCAACGGTCACCCATCCCCACCCCCCGGGAGAGGCGAGCCGGACAATGGGAAATTTAAAGGTGTTACTGGTCGATGATTCCGAGGAAAACCGCCTGGTGGTCGAGGCCTTCCTGCAAAAAACCCCCTGCCGGGTGGTTTCGGCGATTCATGGTCGGGCAGCGCTGGAACTTTTTGAAAAGGAGGCTTTCGACCTGGTGCTGTTGGACATCCAGATGCCGGTCATGGACGGTTATGAGACCATCCGCCATCTGCGGCGGATTCAGGAACGGCGATCGAACCGGCCCATCCCGATCATCGCCCTGACCGCCCACGCCACCACCGAGGATGGAAAAAAAATCCGGGCCGCCGGATTTGATCGACACCTGACCAAGCCCATCCGCAAAAAACGGCTGTTGCAGACCATCCAGGATATTCACTCCCTGGCCGCTACGGATCCCGGGCATTGATTCAAGGCAACCCGGTATCGATGGATGACCGGTCCCCTTCATTGAAGACATGATCCGTGGTCAAAAAGAGATGAACCGCAACAATCTGAAAAAACAGGCCCCCAAGGCCCGGCGGGAATTCATCGCCGCCGTGACCGCCCGGGCGGCACGGTTCGGTATCGGAGAACGGGAGACCGCCCCCATGGAGGAACAGGGGGAGTTGGTCCTGATCAAGGGGGAGGCCCATCCCAAGGTGGTCGGGGAGCAACGGCAACGGCTGGCGGAGCGGATCCGGCGGCAGGGATTCGTTCAGACCATGGAAGCGGTGGCCTACACCTGGTTCAACCGGCTGGCGGCCATCCGTTTCATGGAGATCCACGACTATCTGGACCACGGTTTCCGGGTTTTGAGCCATCCGGACGGCGGCGCCCTTCCGGAGATCCTGGACCATGCCGAGCGCCTGCTCCTGCCCGGTCTGGACCGGGACCGGGTGATCGACCTCAAACTGGCCGGCAACCGGGAGGAGGAACTCTACCGGCTGATTCTCACCGCCCAGTGCAATGCCCTGCACGGGGCCATGCCGTTTCTGTTCGAGCGCATCGACGACGAAACCGAACTGCTGCTGCCGGACAATCTGCTTCACTCGGACTCCCCGCTCCGCCGCCTGGTGGAGGGGATCCCCGAGGCGGACTGGCGCGAGATCGAGATTATCGGCTGGCTCTACCAGTTCTACATCTCGGAGAAAAAGGATCAGGTGATCGGCAAGGTGGTGAAGTCGGAGGACATCCCGGCGGCCACCCAGCTTTTCACCCCCAACTGGATCGTGAAATACATGGTCCAAAATTCCCTGGGCCACCAGTGGCTGGCCACTTATCCGGACTCCGCCATTCGCGGGGAGATGGCGTACTACATCGAACCCGCCGAGCAGACGTCGGAGGTTCAATCCCAACTGGCGGCCATCACCCCGGAATCGCTGGACCCGGAGGCCATCACCCTGATGGATCCGGCCTGCGGTTCCGGCCATATCCTGGTGGAGGCCTATGATCTGTTCAAGGCGATCTATCAGGAGCGCGGCTACCGACCCCGGGATATCCCCCGATTGATCCTGGAGAAAAACCTTTTCGGCCTGGACATCGACGACCGCGCCGCCCAGTTGGCCGGTTTCGCCCTGCTCATGAAGGCCCGGACCGACGACCGGCGGATTTTCGACCGACCGCCCCGGTTGAACGTCATGGCGTTGCAGTCCAGCCAGGGGTTGGATGGCCGGGAACTGGCGGAATGGTTGGGATCGCCCGGGGAGTCCGCCGCCATCCGGGGACTCCTCGATCTGTTCCGCGACGCCAAAACCTTCGGTTCGCTGATCCGGGTTCCCGAGGAACTTGCCGTTGCCCTGCCGAGCTTGCGGGCATTGGTGGATCAGGAAGCCGGGGGGGACATGTTCAAGGCTCAGGCCATGGAGGTGTTTCGGCCTTTGGTGGCGCAAGCGGCTCTTTTGGCCGCACAGTATAATTGCGTGGTGGCCAATCCACCGTATATGGGAATCAGGGGAATGCCTTCTTCTCTGAAGGCTTTCGTAACAACCCACTTCAAGGATGCCAAAGCCGATCTGTTCTCATGCTTTATTGACCGAGGTTTTGCTTTCGCTGAAAGGGCTGGCTTCAACAGCATGATTACAATGCAAGGATGGATGTTTCTCTCCAGTTATGAAAAATTCAGAGAAAATCTGCTCAACAAGAGATCCATTCACACAATGGCCCACCTTGGAGCAAGAGCTTTCTCATCAATTTCTGGTGAAGTCGTTCAAACCACTGTCTTCTCCTGTCGCAATCATTATATCGGTTCCTTCAAACCTGCATTTTTCAGATTGCTTGATGGAGGGGAAAAAGAGAAAGAAGCAGCGCTCTCAGAAAAAAGTCAACGCTATGATACTGCCGTTCAAGAGGACTTCAAAAAAATCTCGGGCTTTCCAATTTCTTATTGGGTGTCACAGACAGTCCGCTCAATATTTGATGATCTCGGAATGTTGGGTGATATCGCCCAGCCAAGACAGGGTTTGGCAAGCAGTGATGACGACCGTTTCCTCCGTTATTGGCATGAGGTCAGCCATCATCGAATCGGGTTTGGTTTTGAGAGTGGAACTGCCGCTGCTGATTCTCCCTGCAAATGGTTCCCGTGCAATAAGGGGGGAGCGACAAGAAAGTGGTATGGAAACAATGAGCGGCTCGTGAACTGGGAAAGTGGTGGCCAGGAAATAATGGAGTACGCTGCATCTTTATATGGATCCCCAACAAGAACCATTAAAAATATTTCTTTTTACTTCAGAAAAGGAATAACCTGGACATTAATAACAGGAAGAACACCCTCTTTCAGAGCTTTTCCGGATGGTTTTATCATAACCCACAAAGGACCTGCAATATATTCTGATAACGATGCTCGTTATATAAGCATGGTCGGGTTTCTTAATTCCGCTGTTGCAGGGCTGCTATTGGATACCATCCGTCCAAATACAGGCATTGAAATAGGACATTTAAAAAAAATACCAATTTCTATCGACTTTGTTCCAGATGGTGACTTGATTAATCGGTGTATCAACACAGCACGCACTGACTGGGACGCCTTCGAAACCTCCTGGGACTTCCAAACCTTCCCCATGCTGTCG
>CAYFNE010000087.1:0-21460 GCA_964344355.1 uncultured Magnetococcales bacterium | reverse complement strand
GCTTAGCCGCCATCACCCGACCCGCCCGCACCCTGTTTTGGATCGGGGAAAAAAGTGGGAACCAAACCGGGAGGCGACCCATCCAAACAGTGCGGCCAACGGATTAAAGGAAACATGAATTTTACAGGGGGGTGACGGGTATTCCAACCCGTCCGGACGTCGAAACCGTCAAGCTGAAACCATCTCGGGTTCGGTGCCGGTCGCTATTGGCGTTCAGGTCATTTCAAGCACCGGGTCCAAATCCATCACCCTGTGACCGTTCAACACCGCAACAGAGGAAAATGATCAAAAATGTTTCCACAACCTTTTGGAAACAGTGTCACCCCACCCAAAACCGCCACGTTGAAGGAACAGCGGCGCTCGCCACGGTTTCCGGTCGGCGCACAGGTGGTGTTGGTCCTGGAAAACGGTGTCCGGGTCTTGGGCAAGATCTGGGACATGAGTACAACCGGAGTTTTCGTAGTAACCCCGGAACGGCCTTATGGGTTGTTCCCCGGTGAACCCGGATTGCTGTTTTTACACCACGACCAAGCGGCGGATGAAGCCACCGAAAACCGCTTTCCCTGCGAAATCATTCGCGTCGATGCGGACGGTTTGGCGGTGGAGTTTCATTTCAACGAACACTGATCCGGAGAGGCGCGATCGGATTTCGAGTCGTCCGGCGGCGACGGGCCCCCGTCCCACCAGGGGATTGCGCTGCAAAAACCCATTCGACGGGGACGCAATCCCGCCCCGCCGCCGAGTCCGCCTCACCCTCAGCAATCAACAATCATTTGATCTGGAATTGAAATTTATAGCTGCGGATTTCCAGGATATCGCCGCTGTTCAGTTGGCTCCGCCCGGTCAATTTGTCGCCGTTGAGGCGCATTTTGGTCCACCCGCCCCCGGGTACCGCGAAAAACCCCCCTTCGTCACGGGTAATGGCGCCGACCAGGCTGGGCAGGAACCATCCCGCCAGACGGATGGTTGCGGAAGCGCTCTTGCCGAAGGTGGTGGTGTCCCCCAGGTCGAAATGGCTGCGAAAACCGGGCAACTGTTTGCCCATGGGCATGACATCGATCTGCCCCTGGGGACCGCTACCACCGCTTTTCCCACCGCCGGCCTTGCGCGTTGACCCGCCACCGACGGGAGCTTTCATCATCAAAGTGCCATCCATGTCCTCGCCGGCGATATCGGCGATGGCCGAGGCCATGGAGGAAGAGAGGGCCTCCTTGGGCGTCGATGGTTCGGCATCTTCCATGGCGTAGAACTGCAAAGTGTGTTTACCGACGAGTATCTCATCACCATCGCGCAGCAGATGACGTTGAATCCGTTGGTTGCCGATGTAGGTGCCGTTGTGACTGTTGAGATCCTCCACCCAAAAGCGGCCGTCCTGCTGGACGATGCGCGCATGTTTGCGGGAGATCCCCTGGTTGTCGATATGGATCTCGCAATCATGACTGCGGCCGATATGCACGACCGCTTTATCCAAAGCGCATTCCTGACGAGCTGCCGACTTGAATTTTACCACAATCTTGGCCATCAAAAGTCCCCTCTTGGGAGAATCACCTCAAAGCCCGAAACGAATCAAACGCGACCATAATTATTGGCATGCATCTTGCGGAGCACGGTTGACGAAAGAGAAGTCAAGATTCGACACTTCCACCAGGAGCTATCAACCATGTCCGGCAACCTGAACAATCTGCAAGAAAAAATGGATTTTCTGCGCCAAAAACCGCATGTATTCGAAATCATCACCACCCACGGTGGCGCCAAAAACATGACAGACCTGAAAAGCCTCAGCGGTCCCGCCCTGAACCGGTTGCAGCACTATGTCAACTATTACTATGATATCGTTACTTCCGCCAGTTGAAAATGCATTCCAGCCCCCCCCCGGGTCCCTCTTCCCGGGCCGGGGCGGCGAAGCGGCCCGCTGTGCCGGTCCATTCCCAAAGAGTACATACCCTCATTGCCCGTCACCCGCAAGAGGTATGATCCATGAATAAAGCAAAATCGCCGCCGGAAAAAAATTCACCGTCCGGAACTATTCCGGCAACACCAGACGGCTGACGTCCGCCACCTGCTGAAAAGTCCCCCGCACCGCCGCCAGCAAAGCCAATCGATTATCCCGCACCCGGGCATCCGGGTCCATGACCAACACATCATCGAAAAACCGATCGATGCCGGAGCGTAATCCGGCCAGATCGGCCAGGGCGTCACCATAGGCCCCTTGTTTCACCCGTTCGGTCACCCGACCGGCACACTCTCCGACCGCCTGCCACAACGCCTCCTCGGCGGCATCGGAAAAGAGGGATGGATCCACCGTCCCACCCCGACCATCCCCTTGGCTCTTGGCGAGAATGTTGGCGATGCGTTTGTTGGCCGCCACCAACGCCTCATAGGCGGCCATCTCCTTGAAGCCGGCCAGGGCGCGCACCCGGGACACGACGTCGAACAGATCGTCCAGGCCCAGGGCCTGCACGGCTTCGATCAGATCATAATCGTATCCGTCCGCTTTCAGAAACGATTTCAAGCGGCCATAGAAAAAATCCAACAAGGCGCCGGCGGTTTCCGCCGCATCCCGCTCCGGGACCTCCCGGGGATAGGCGGCATGGGCCCCTTCGAGCAGGGGGCGCAGGGGCAGATGCATCCCCTCTCCGGCCAGGACCATGCGGATCACCCCCAGGGCCGAACGGCGCAGGGCGAAGGGGTCCTTGGCGCCGCTGGGCACCAGACCGATACTGAAACAGCCCACCAGGGTATCGAGTTTGTCGGCCATGGAGACGATGCTGCCCAGGACGGTCTCCGGCAGGTCATCGGCGGATCCTTGCGGTCGATAGTGTTCGCGTATGGCATCGGCGACCCGCCCATCGCCACCGGCGGCCCGCAGATAATGACCGCCCATCACCCCTTGCAGCTCGGGAAATTCGCCGACCATGCCGGTGACCAGATCGCATTTGCACAGGCGTGCGGCCTCTTTGACCGATTCCATATCCGGGGCGGGCGTGACATGGGCGGCGATGGCCCCGGCCAGGGATTCCAGGCGCCCGGTCTTTTCATACAGGGTGCCCAGACGGGCCTGGAACACCACCTTTTTCAGGGATTCCAGCCGTTGATCCAGGGTGACCTTGCGATCTTCGCTCCAGTAGAAGGCGGCATCCTCCAGACGGGCGCGCAGCACCCGTTCATACCCCTTGATCAACACCGCGCCCTCATCGGCCGTTTCCAGGTTGGCCACGGCCACGAAACAGGCCAGCAGTTCGCCATCGGCCCCGGCCACCGGAAAATATTTTTGATGATATTGCATGGAGGTGGCCAGCACCTCCCGGGGTATCTCCAGATAGGCGGGGTCAAACCGGCCCAGCAGCGGTACCGGCCACTCGGTCAGACCGGCGTTTTCGGTCAACAGCGACTCGGGCACCACCGCCCGGCCGCCGGCGGCGTCGGCCAACTCCCGGGTCCGTTCCCGGATCAAACGACGCCGCTCTTCCAGTTCCAGGACCACCTTGTTGTCCTGGAGGGTGGTCCGGTAATCATCCCAGCCACCCACCCGGAAGGGTCCCGGGGCCATGAACCGGTGTCCCCGGGTTTCAGCACCGGCTTGAAGTCCATCGATGGTGGCGAAGGGCAGTATCTCCCCGTCCAGCAGCGCCACCATCCAGCCCACCGGTCGCACGAACCGCATGTCGCCATCGCCCCAACGCATCGATTTGGGCCAGGGAAAGGTGGCGAGGATGTCGCTCAGGATGCCGGGCAGGATGGTGGCCGCCGGCGCACCCGGTTTTTGGATGGTATGGGCCAGCCAGACCCCTTTGGGGGTTTCCAGACGGCCCAGTTCCGCCACGGTGACGCCACAACCACGGGCGAAACCCTCGGCGGCCTTGGTGGGGTTGCCGTCGGCGTCGAAACTGCGCGCCACAGGCGGTCCCCGACGCTCTTCGCTCAGGTCCTTCTGCCGTGCCGCCAGGCCGGTCACCGACAAGGCCAGACGGCGCGGGGTGCCGTGGCACTCCAGCCGGGTTCCACCGTCGCGGATCAATCCGGCGGCATCCAAGGCCGAGCGGAACCGTGCCGCCAGATCATCGATGGCCGCCGGCAGCATGCCGGCGGGGATCTCCTCGCAACCGATCTCCCAGAAAAAATCGCTCATGACGCCCCCCTTTTGAGCAGGGGAAAGCCCAACGCCTGCCGTTGTGCCACATATCCCTCCGCCACCCGCCGCGCCAGATTGCGCACCCGGCCGATATAACGGGCCCGCTCGGTGACGCTGATGGCGCCGCGCGCATCCAACAGGTTAAAGGCGTGGGAACATTTGATCACCTGATCATAGGCCGGCAACGGCAACTCCCCGTCCACCAGGGTCAGGGCCTCGGCCTCGTGGGAGGTGAACAGTTTGAACAGCAGATCGCTGTCGGCCCGTTCAAAGTTGAAGCGGGAAAATTCCACCTCGTTCTGATGAAACACATCGCCATAACTGATGCCCGGCGTCCAGACCAGATCGTAGACGTTTTCCACCCCCTGGATATACATGGCCAACCGTTCGAGCCCGTAGGTCAATTCGCCGGAGACCGGTTTCAGGTCGATGCCGCCCACCTGCTGGAAATAGGTGAACTGGGTCACCTCCATGCCGTCCAGCCACACCTCCCAACCCAACCCCCAGGCGCCGAGGGTGGGGCTCTCCCAGTCATCCTCGACGAAGCGGATGTCATGGGCGCGGGTGTCGATGCCGATGGCGGTCAGGGAGTCCAGATAGAGATCCTGGATATCCGCCGGCGAGGGTTTGAGGATCACCTGATATTGATAATAGTGCTGCAAGCGGTTGGGGTTTTCCCCATAACGGCCATCGGTGGGCCGCCGCGACGGTTGCACATAAGCGGTGTTCCAGGGTTCCGGTCCCAACACCTTCAAGAAGGTGGCCGGATGAAAGGTGCCGGCCCCCATTTCCAGATCATAGGGTTGCAACAGCACACACCCCTTCTCGGACCAATAGCCCTGAAGGGCCAATATCAACTCCTGAAAAGTCACCTGCCACTCCTCATCATCCGGAAACCTGAAAGACAAATCCACCCCACCCATGGTCCAGCGGAGATCTCTGAATGATCCCCGCTCGACGGTTCCCTGTCAAGATGATCCGCTCACCGGTTTCCACCCGCTCATCGGCTTTCGGGCTGTTTCGGCAACGACAAAATCACCTCCAATCCCCCCTCCGGACGGTTGCGCAGGGTGAGTTCGCCACCATGGGCGCGGGCGATGTTGCGGGCGATGGAGAGACCGAGACCGGTGCCGCCGGTATGGCGGTTGCGGGATTTTTCCAAACGCACGAACGGTTGAAACACCCGTTCCATCTCCGCTTCCGGGATGCCCGGTCCGGCATCGGCGATGGAAATGCGCAACCGTTCCCCGAGCACGTCGGCCCGGATCCGCGCCTGGCCGCCATAGGCGACGGCATTGGCGGTCAGGTTGGTCAAACAGCGTTTGAGACTTTTTTGCATGACCGGAAAGGGCGGCAGGGCGTCACTCTGCAGGATAACCGTCCCGCCCATCTCCTGGAACAGTTCCTGGAGATTTTCCAGCATCGAAACGATGTCGACCCGTCGTACCGCTTCCACGCCTTCCATGCCCTGGATGTAATCCATGGCATCGCCGGTCATGTTTTCCATCTCCGCCAAACTCTCCAAAATCGCCGACCGCACCGGCTCATCGTTCAACCGTTCCACCTGGAGCCGCATGCGGGTCAGGGGGGTTTTCAGATCGTGGGAAATGGCTGCCAGCAGGTGGGTCCGCTCCTGAACGTGACGCACGATGCGCGCCTGCATGGTGTTGAAGGCCCGGGCGGCATGCTGAACCTCCCGAGGGCCGCTGACCGACAATGGTGGCCGGTTGATGTCCCGTCCCAGGGCCTGGGCGGCATCCGCCAACAGGGACAGTGGACGCGTGGTCAAACGAACGGCGATCAAGGAGAGCGCCGTGACGACCAGCAGGAGAATGGCCAGGGAATAGAGCAGATGTTTCGGCCAGGTGAAGGCCTCCTTGGGCAGATGATTGTGAAATTCGGCCCAGGTGCCATCGCTCAACCGCACCTGGGCCAAAAAGGAGATGCCCTGTGGAAAGATCCGGTTCATCATCACCATGTGCGCATGATGATGGTGGGGCATGGGCATGGCCATCCGGTGCATGCCCATCATCGGCATGGCGGCTCCGGAAAGCGGTTCACCCTCTTCCGGCAAACCGAGGACCGCCACGCGCAGGGGCCGGCGTTCACCGAGATGGTGTTTCAATAAATCATGCACATGCGCCTCTTGCGAGGTTCGCGGCGCCCGTTCCGGGAAAGGGTGCTCATCGTGCAAAAAACGGAGATATTGCAACGGGGTCCGTACCACCGAGGCAATTTTTCCCCGCTCGCCGGCGGAACCGGCATCCAGCAACTGCACGATGGTGGCGACCCGTTGCGCGGTCTGCATTTCACCAAAGGCGAACAGGGCCTGCCGACGATCATGCAGATGAATGCCGGCGCTGGAGACCAGGGCCAGGGTGACACCGCTGAACAAAATCAGGACCATCTGCCAGGAGAGGGTATTGGGCCACCAGACTCGGTTCATTTTTCCACCACCTCGGCGGCCAACAGATACCCCTTGCCCCAGGCGGTCTTGAGGATTCGCGGACGTTTGGGGTCCTCCCGCAACCGTTTTCGCAGACGGCCGATCATCACATCGATGCTGCGATCGAAGATGGTCGCCTCCCGCATGCGGTAGATCTCCATGATCCGATCGCGATCCAATATTTCATTGGGATGTTGCAAAAAAGCCTGCAAAAGCACGAACTCCCCCCGGGTCAACTCGATGATGACCCGATCCGGCGAGGTGAGTTGTTGACTTTTCAGGTGCAACACCCAACCGGCGAAATGATACTCGCCGATCTCCTTGACCTTGCGCGCCTCCCTGGGCATGGCCCGGGCGCGCCGCAACACACTTTTGATGCGAGCCAGCAACTCCCGGGAGCTGAACGGTTTCGGCAGATAGTCATCCGCTCCCATCTCCAGGCCGATGATGCGGTCCATCTCACCACTGCGGGCCGTCAACATGATCACCGGAATATCCGCCGTCTTTTCAGCGGTGGTGAGCCTTTTACACAGGCTCAACCCATCCTCCCCCGGCAACATCAGGTCGAGAAGGATGACATCCGGCTCCCAGTTTTCCAACAACGACCACATTTGCGCCCCATCGGCCACCGCCTCCACCCGGCAACCGTTCTCGCGCAGATAGTCCCGTACCAGTTCGCGGGTTTTTTCATCATCCTCCACCACCAGAACCCGATCCGCCGCCATCATGAAACCCCTCCCCAAAAAAATCCGGATGGATACCCTCTTCCCGCTTCCATCAAACCGATTTTCCACCGGCGAGGCAAATACAAAGATGTGAACGAAACATGAACCTGCCGGTTGAACATGTCCGGATATTGAACGAACGATGGTTCCTTCACAAACCAGTATCGTTTGCCAGCCCCTTGTGAACCAATTGACCACAGACCCGCCCCCTGTCAGAGAACTATTACAATAAATCGATGTAACTTCAGGATTTTTCCCGGGATAATCGCATCAAAGGGAATAAAGGACGAAAAGAATCCGGCATGGGGCCGGAATATGGGTGAACATGAAGGAGATGGTCATGAACAAAACAGTCAACAACCGATTTTTGGGGATTGCCGCCATTACCGCCCTGTTGGCCGGGATTTATGTCAGCAGCGATGGTTTCGCGCATGGACCGGGTTACCCGGGTTGGGGCGGCTATCCGGGACACATGATGGGCGGACATCCCGGTTATCACGGCATGGGGCCGGGCATGATGGGCGGACACATGATGCATGGTGGTCCCGCCGGTTCCGTCACCCCTTTCTTCGATACGGCAACCATTGAAAACCGGTTGACGGCCCTGAAAAATCAACTGGCCATCACCCCGGAACAGGAAAAAGCCTGGACCGACTATGTCAAAACCCTCACCGATCAGGTGAAAAACCACACCACGGTCTTCAATACCATGCATGGCGCCGGCTCCACAGCGGACGGTCATTGGCAGGCCATGCGGCAGATGCTCGACCAGAACCAGAAAGCCTATCAGGCCTACCAGGCCCTTTATGAACAGCTGGATGCACGGCAACGGGGCATCGCCGGTCAACTCTCCTTCCCCTGCCACGGATGAACTGACCGCCGAACCGATTTTTTCACTGGAGGATGAACCATGACGACCACGCACAAAGCCCACCCGGTCACCCGCACCCTGAAAACAACCGGCATGGCCTGTGACGGCTGCGAGGAGATCATCACCGAAGGGCTGGAGGCCCTGACCGGAACGGGCAGCGTGACGGCCGACTGGCGCAAAAACCGGGTGACCGTTACCTATGATCTGACCCGGGTCCGGTTTCAGGAAGTCGAAAAACTGTTGGCCGACATCGGTTATCCCCCGGACGATGGATTCATCCAGCGCAAAAAACGGCAATGGCTCCATTTCACCGAGCAAAACCAGGTGGACCATTTGAAACATGTCCCCCACTGCTGCAGCAAACCACCGGTGAGGGCCGGATGATCGACGGTCCACACAGTGTGAAACGGGTCGCCGGCACGCCGGCGACCATTTTCCGCCACCACAAAATCGGCACCGTTCGCCTCATCAATGGCGCCCACCCCTATGCAACGATCAAGCTGAAAATTGACAACCCACTGAAATAAAGAAGAAAACCCTTCAAACGGACACGACTGCCACGGACGCGGCCTGAAATGAGATGGTTGATTGAAACACCTTTTGGAAAATCCATCACATTCATTGGAACGGGAGAGGAAAAAAATGGGCGCCAAACCGAAAATCGTCATCCTGGGCGGCAGTTTCGCCGGCTTGGCAGCGGCCTTTGAACTGAAACATCTTTTGAAAGACCGTGCGGAGGTCCGGGTGGTCTCCAAGGAACGAACCTTCGTATTCATCCCTTCCCTGATCTGGCTGGTTCCAGGTTGGCGGCGGGCGGAACAGATCACCTTCGACCTGGAAAAATCCCTGTCGGAACACGGGATCGATTTTATCCACACGGCGGCACAACGAATTGATCCCAAAAACAAACGGGTGATCACCGGCCAAGGGGAAATCGCCTATGATTATCTGGTCATCGCCACCGGGCCGCGCATGGTCTGGGAAGCGGTGCCCGGCTTGGGACCGCATGGCGGCTACACCCATTCCGCCTGCACCCTGCCCCATGCCATCGAAGCGGAAAAGGCGTGGCGGGAATTTTTACGGAATCCGGGACCGGTGGTGGTCGGGGCGGTGCAGGGAGCCAGCTGTTTCGGCGCCTCTTATGAGATCGTCCTCAACCTTGAGCGGGCTTTAAAAAAGGCCGGCGTCCGTGACCGGGCACCGGTGACCTTCATCACCGCCGAACCGTTTTTGACCCATTTCGGCATCAACGGTTTCGGCTCCGCCCAACCGATGATCGAAAAATTTTTTCAACGACTCGGCATCCGCTGGTTGACCGACAATGTGGTGGAAAAGGTCACACCCGGAACCATACATACCCGGGACAACGGCGCGATCCCGTTCGCCTATTCCATTCTCATTCCCCCGTTCCAAGGGGTCCAGGCGATCAAGGACTCTCCCGGCGTCGGCAATGCCATGGGATTCGTGCCGGTCAATGACAGTTATCACCATGTCACCCTGCCGAACATCTATGCGGCGGGTATTGCCGTGGCCGTCTCCCCACCCGCCCCCACACCGGTGCCCTGTGGCGTCCCCAAGACCGCACACATGTCCGAACAGATGGCCGCCGTGGCTGCCCACAACATCGTTGCCGACATTCAGGGTGGCGCTCTGAAAGAGGTACCGTTTCCCAAAACCGCCGCCGTCTGTGTCATGGACGCCGGCAACCAGGGGGTGTTGATGGTAACGGATCGAATATTCGCCCCCCGGAAAATTCAACTGCTGGTCCCCGGCCCCTGGTCCCACTGGTTGAAGATCCTCCTGGAAAAATATTTGATCTGGAAACTGCGTACCGGACGAATGCAACTGCCTTGAGAAAAATCGTTTTCACACTTGAAATCATAGACTTGAAAAAATGAAAAACAGAAAAGCACGACCACTCCCCACCGCCAAAGGCCGACGAAAACCGATCAACCGGAAATTTCCGCTGATCCTGTTCGGCATCATCCTTTTTTTCGCCGCCCTGTATGCCACCCGGCCGAATTCGGGGATGAAGCATGACAGCGCCCTGGAGAGCCCCATCGACCTGACGCCACCGGCCCGGGTTCCGGATCAATATCGGGCGGGAAAACAAATTTTTCAGGAAAATTGCTCCCAATGTCACGGCGACTGGGGGCAAGGCAGTGATCAGGGACCGCCGTTGGTACACGACATCTACAAACCGTCACACCATGCCGACATCGCCTTTCAGCGCGCCGTGCAACTCGGAGTCCGCGCCCACCATTGGCCCTTCGGCGACATGGCCCCGGTTCCCGGCGTCGACATGACGGCCGTGAACCGGATCATTCCGTTCATCCGCTGGTGGCAACGGCAGAACGGTATTCACGGATGACCGGTGAAATGATCCGTATGGGAGGGGTACTGCTACTGGCGGTGATGTTGGTGCCCGCCGTTGCCCGAGCCGACGAATCCAAACCGTCTCCGGGCAACGGCCAAGCCCTGTTCGCACACCATTGCGCCGGCTGCCATGGCCGGTCGGGCAAGGGGTTGGCGGGAGACTGGCGGCAACCCCTGCCGGGACCGGGCTTGAAATATCCCCCACCACCATTGGACCACCGCGCTCACGCCTGGCACCATGCCGACGGGCAGTTGCAGGAGATTATCCTGGAGGGGGGCTCCGACGGTCGCATGCCGGCTTTCAGGGAGAAATTGACCCTGGCCGAAAGCCGAGCGTTGGTTCGTTTTCTACACGGATTGTGGCAACCCGAACAGCGGGACTGGCAACGGCGGGCCAGCCAACGCTGGCCCCTACGATAAATCGGACCAGACAAATGTATCCAATCTTGTTGGAAATCGGTGGCATCACCATTTACACATACGGTTTTACCATGATGGTGGCTCTGTCGGTGATCTATTTCATGGCCGCCCGCAGGCGCCATGAGAGCCCTCTCAGCGTCAATGATCTGGACAACATCGGTCTGATCGTGCTGTTGTCGATCTGGATCGGCGGTACCCTGGTCTATTCGTTGATCGGCGGCCAACCAGACACCGATGATCCGACGACGGGATTCGATTTCAAACGGATGCACCATCTGGGAACCACATCCATCATCATCGCCTTCGGAGTGTCCCTGTTTTTCTACTGTTGGTGGCGCAAAAAACCATTTATGCCGGTATTGGACTTTTTGACGCCGTTTTTCGTTCTGGGGTACGGCATTCAGAGAACCCTCGGCTGTTTTCTCGCCGGTGACAGCTATGGCACCGCCACCAGCATGCCATGGGGGGTGATTTTCCCCGATTCCGGCGGCGCCGGCCCCCCTCCGGGAATCGCCGTGCATCCAACCCAGCTGTATATGGGCGGAGCGGCCTTCTTGACTTTTTGGATACTTGAAAACAATCGCCACTGGCGCCACAACAACAATACCGTCAGCGGTTTCGGCATGATCGGTATTTTCGGAAGTTATTTTCTGGTCTCCTTTTTTCGGGGCGATTTGAAGGAATCGTCCATCCTGTTCGGTCTCGGCATCGGTCCGCTTTTTTCCCTGTGCCTCTTCATCGCCGGGACGACACTTTTCATTTGCACCCTTTCGTCATCAAACAACGGAACAACACACCGTCCATTTCGGGAATCCACATGAAAAATTTAATCCGCATCACGCTCCTGTCCGCACTCCTGCTCTTTCCCACCGCTCCGCTGTCCGCCGAAACGGTCGCGGTCGAGCAACTGCGACAGATCCACGGCATGGCCGCCGGCGCCAATGGCCGCTTTTATCTGGCCACCAGCCAGGGATTGTTCATGACCGATAACGACGGTCGGGCCGAGCGGGTGGAAAATCGTTTTCAAACTCCGGCCCCTTTTGTCTACGACGCCCCGGACGGTCATCTCTATGCCTTCGTCATCGATCACGGTCTGGTGCGCAAAACCGCCGGCAAGGAGCCGTGGAAATCCCTGTTCAACGGTTTCGGCAACCAGATCCCGATTCAGATGATGGTCGATCCGGCGCGACCGGACCGGTTTCACCTGTTGACCCAGGATGGCATCCTCCTGGTCAGTGAGGATGACGGCGCCTCCTGGCAACGGTTCGGGCGCCCTGCAAAACCGCTTTCCCCAACGGGCAAACGGGGCGAAACGCTGTTTCGGGACCATTGTCAATCCTGCCACGGCGTCGAGGCGGTCGGTGAAACCGTGACCACCCGGGCGATGCGGGACCGGAATTACCAACCGGCCCCGGCCCTGAACGGCTCGGCTCATGCCTGGCACCACACCGATGACGATCTGATACGGACCATCCTGCAGGGATCCCAACGAAAAAACAGCCGCATGACCGGGTTCCAGGACAAACTGTCCAAGGATGACGCCCGCGCCCTGGTCACCTACTTTAAAAATTTCTGGAGCCAACGGGAGTTGGCGTGCCAGGGTCCCAAACACATGCAGTGCCTATAATTCGAGATGGCCCGGCAGCCCATCCCGCTTGCCACTGTTTCCCGGAAGCGACCGTTCGATCAGGAAAAAAAATCTTGCCGGCCCGAACATCCAGGAAGGAGCGTGTTTCTATCCACGCCCCTTTTTTCGGCGTTTCCGGGTGCTCTTTTTTTTCCGGGATCGGATCGACTGATCCCCGCCGTCGTTTTCCGGGACCACCGCTGGTGCGGGGGCCGGTTGCGGCGGGACATCGGCCAGCGGAGAGGGCGGGAGCATGGAATCCGGTTCCGGGGCGGGGACGGTATCGTCGACCGTCGCGGCCGGCTTCGCCGCCACCGGGGTAAAGGGGATGTCCAGGGGTTTCGGCGGCCGCAAGCGGTCCGATTCATCCAACGACGCGGATTCGTTGACCGGCAGCGGTGGAAACAGCGGTCTCCTCGTCACCCCTGACATCTCCGCCCGGTCCCGGCCCCGCCAAAGGCTGATGAACCAGGAAGCGACACAGAGATAGAGCCAACCCCAGACCCAGAACGGGCCGGTGCGGTTATAGAGGCTCACCCCCGCCCCCCGCGGCACATCCACCACCAGCGTTCCGGTGCGGTTGGGACCGATACGGCCCAGTTCCCGACCGGTCTGGTCGAAAATGGCGGAAATACCGGTGTTGGCGACGCGAAGCATCGGCAACCGGTTTTCCACCGCCCGCACCCGGGCCATGGCCAGATGTTGCGGTTTGGCCCATTCGCCGAACCAGGCGTCATTGGTCACATTGACCAGCCAACGCGCCCCCAGATTGGCCAGATCGCGCACCTCGTGGGGAAAAATCACCTCATAACAGATCAACGGACCGATGGCCCCCTCGCTCCAGGGCAACGGCAACGGTCCCGGTCCCGATGAAAAATCCTCGGTTCCCTCGGTAAATTTTTTAAAGGTGGCCGGCACCCACTGGCGAAACGGGATGAACTCGCCGAAGGGAACCAAGTGAAATTTATCATAACGCCGCTGCAGACTGCCGCGTTCATCGATCAACACCATGCTGTTGTAAAATCGCCAACGGCCCGCCGGGTCCCGGTCGGCCATCGGCGCGCCGGTGAGGATCGGCGCGCCGATGTACTGGCTCAACTTTTCCAGGCGCCGCAGGTGTTCCGGCGACGCCTGGAGAAACAGGGGCACCGCCGTTTCCGGCCAGATCACCAAATCCACCGTTTGATCGAGGCTGCGGCTCAGATTGACATAACGCAAAAAACTCTCATCCTGATACTCGGCCGCCCATTTGCGCTCCTGGGCGATATTGCCCTGCACCAGGGCGAAACGCACCGGTCCGGCCCAGATATCCTTGGCCTGTACCGTCGCCAGGCGATCCATGCGCCACATCCCGTAGAGCAACGCCGAGCCGAGCAGGAGGCCGATCAACACCAGCCCGGTCAGGATTTCCCGCACCCGCCAACCCCGCACCCAGACCATCGCCGCCACCGCCGCCGGGAACACCGCCAGCCAGGAGAGCAGGTGGATACCCCCCAGATCGGCCACCTGCAATACCGGTCCCCAAGGGTCCCAGGCATAACCGGCCAGGTTCCAGGCGAAACCGGTGAACAGGCGGCTGCGCAGCCATTCGGTCAGGGTCCACAGGGCCGGGGCGGCCATGGGCAACAGCCAAGCGCGCCGGGCCAGAGGGGCCAGCAGGACGCCGAACAGCAGCGGATAGAGGGCCATGGCGGCGGCCAGCAAGGCGAGCATGGCCACCGAGACCGGCATGGAGAGCCCGCCATTGTCATGGAGACTGGTGAGCAACCAGGAAAAACCGAAACCGAAATGGCCGAGGCCGAACAAAAAACCGAACCAGGCCCGGCGCCGCATCGGCGCATCGACCAGCAGGCGGATCAGCAACGTCAAACCGAGGATCAGGGGAAAGGGGCCGGGACCGGGCGGCAGACCCAATACCGCCAGGCCGCCGGCGGCAAAGGCCAGCCAGGGTTGGGGATTTCGCAGGGGATTCGGCAACCGGTCCCGCCACCGTTTCCGGAACCGCGTGGAGCGGAAACGGCGGCGGGACAGCACCGCGCGGTAACGAATCGCCTCAGACATAGGGATTCCCCAAACCCATGCCGGCGAGGATGGCGATCTCCCGGGATTCCTGTTCGCGGGCCGCCTCCGGGGACTGTTCATGATCATGGCCCAGCAGATGCAGGACGCCATGTACCACCAGGTGCAGGGTATGATGTTCCAGGGAGAGGGTCCGTTGCCCGGCCTCGGCGGCCACCGTTTCATAGGCCAGGAACACATCCCCCAACAGCAGGGGCGGACCGACAGCGCCGCCACCCTCCGGCACCGGCTCCCCCGGGGCGTCCTGGGGAAAGGAGAGCACATTGGTGGCCCGATCGACGCCGCGCCACTCACGGTTGAGCCGTCGAACCTCGGCATCACCGCTCAGGACGATACCCACCTCCACCGCCACGGACGAATCGATGTCCGGCAGGGTCCGCAAAACCGCCTCGCGAACGGTTGCCTCAAGCGGCGGCCACCCGGGGTGAACGCGACTGACCAGAACCCTTGCCATCCGTCCGCATGCCCTTCTTGTGTTTGGCCACCTGATCGGGATACTCAATCCGGTGATGATAGAAACCCAGGGTCAGGACCCGGGTGAAGGCCTCTTCGATCAAGGCGATCTCCCGCAGGGTCAGACAGCAGTCATCCAGTTGTCCATCCTGAATCTTGGCATTGACGATCCGCCGGACCAGGGCCTGAATCTGCGCCGGTGACGGGGTTTTCAGGGTACGGGCCGCCGCCTCCACCGAATCGGCCAACATGAGAATGCCCGCCTCGCGGGAACGGGGTTTTGGACCCGCATACCGGAAGGCCTCCGCCGATACCGTCGTTTGCCGTTTGGCGGCCTGTTTCATGGCCCGGTTGTGAAAATATTGCAACAACGAGGTGCCATGATGGGAAATGATCGCCTCCTGGATCGGTTCGCCCAGTTTATACCGCCGCGCCAGCTCCAGACCATCCTTGACATGGGCCATGATGATTTTGGTGGACATGGAGGGGGCGAGGTGGTCATGCCGGTTCTCACCGGACTGGTTTTCGACGAAATAGTGTGATTTGGTCATCTTGCCGATGTCGTGATAGAGCGCCATCACCCGCGCCAACAAGGGATTGGCATTGATGTTTTCCGCCGCCGCCTCGGCCAGATTGCCCATCATGATCGAATGGTGATAAGTGCCGGGGCTGCGCAGGGAGAGTTCCCGCACCAGGGGATGATCCCCGGAGGAGAGTTCCATCAACCGGGAATCGGTGGTGACATTGAACACCATTTCCAGCAAGGGGATCAACGCCAGGCCCCAAAACCCCATCAACAAACCGCTGGTCATGGCGATGCCGGCGCCCAGCAACCAGTTCCAGGAGAGATCGCTGCCGGCCAACAACTCCACCATCGGCACCGCCATCATCTGGAACAGGCCGACCGTCATCCCGCTGCGCAACACCTCGAACCGTTTGCGGCAGGTGCGCAGGGTGGCACCGCCCACCAGGGCGCCAATCATGTAATAGACGAACAGCGGCAACCCACCATCCGCGACCAGGGCACCGAGAAAAGCGAGGATGGTGCCCATGATCAGGGCGCCGCCGGGGATGCCGACGCGGGCGCCGACCACCAGGGAGGCCAGGGCCGAACCGAGGGCCGGATGGGGCAGATAGACCGCCATGCGCACCGGCCAGCCCATCAGTTCCGCCACCCCCTGACCGACGACCAGGGCGATGACGCTCAACAGGGAACAGACCACCAGGATGGAACCGAGCATGTAGGTGGTGCGCCGGTCCCTGGGAAAGACGTTGGAGGTGATGAACAGGAACCAGCGGCCGAGCCAAAGCAACACCGCCAACACCACCGTCAAACCGACGATGCGCATGACCATCGCTTCGGTCCAGCGGCTTTCGTTCAGGGTTTCCAGTTTCAGGCGGATGGCCTCGGTGACCACGGCCCCTTCCCGCACCACCATTTCCCCGCGGCGGGCGCGGAAATAGACCGGGCTGACGGCATCGGAAGCCCGTTTGCGCCGCAACTGGGTTTCAATGAGGTTCAATACCAGATTGGGCCGCACCTGGGCGCGCACCTCCTCCAACAACCAGTCGAGCAACTCCCGGGGGAAGGCGCCCAACCATTGATCGATGGTGCGGCCCAGCAGACGACGCATGCCGGCCAGTTCGATCACCTCGTCGTTGTTGAAATCCTTTCTTTCCTCGCCATCGGGATTGTTGGCGATATATTCGGAAATCCGCCCGAGGCCGCTGAGCACCTCCAGGCTGTCCACCACCGGTTGTTCGCCGAACCGTTCCAACCATTTGTGGATACCGGTGATCAGGGCCTCGGTCCGCTCCGGTTCCAGGTCCTGGAGAATGTCGAGCGCCCGTCCGGGGACGGGCTCCTGCAAACGTTGGGCGAAACTTTCCAGGTCTTCCCTGGGCAGACGCACCTCGATGGCTTCGACGTCCACGTTTTGAATGACGGTCGGCACGCCCTCCCCGGCCGCCGGGGTATTGGCCTTGCTTTTTTTCTCCAGCCGCAGGATCTCCTGTTCCAACCAGGCCTTGCGGGTGGCGGCCAACCAGGTCAGGGCGTCATCGAGCTGACTCATGATCGGTTCCATCATACCCGGGTCCCACTCGTAGACCGGCGCCACCTTGGCGACCGCTTCCCGCCGCCGCATGGTGGTGGTCTCCAGGTCCTCGATGAGAATGTCCCGATCGGCCTTGATGTCCCGGGCCGCCACCTCCCCCACCGCCGGCAGATAGGGCGGGCGCAACACCATCGGCGAATAGATCAGGGTCAACATCGCCACCAGCAGGACGAACATCACCCCATCCACCACCACCGGCAGGGAGAGCCAGCCCTCCTGGCCGTTGTTGCCGTTGAATACCAGTTTGACGACCGATTTGTCGCGGGATTCCGACATGATGACGGTCACCCCTCCTCGAAGCGGTTGACGATGGCCGTCGGATTGGCCACCGATTGATCCGCCGCCCGCTCATAGGCACGGACGATTTTTTGCACCAGGGCGTGCCGAACCACATCGTGATGATCGAAATGGACGAAAGCCACCTCCGGCAGTCCACTCAACAACCGTTGTGCCTCCACCAGCCCGGAAACCCGCCCCCGCGGCAGGTCCACTTGCGTGATATCGCCGCAGATGACGGCCCGGGACCGTTCACCGAGACGGGTCAGGAACATTTTCATCTGTTCTCCGGTGGTGTTCTGCGCCTCGTCGAGAATGATGAACGCCTCCTCCAGGGTTCGGCCACGCATGTAGGCCAGGGGGGCGATTTCCAGTTCACCGCGCACGGTCATACGCTCCACCTTTTCAAAACCGAGCATGTCATACAGGGCATCGTACAGGGGACGTAGATAGGGATCCACCTTGGCTTGAAGATCCCCGGGCAAAAAGCCGAGCCGTTCCCCGGCCTCCACCGCCGGTCGGGTCAGGACGATCCGGGCCGCGTGCCCTTCCAGGAAGGCGTTGACCGCCGCCGCCACCGCCAGATAGGTCTTGCCGGTGCCGGCGGGACCGATGGCGAAGGTCATGTCCGAAGCGGTCAGGATGCGGATATAGGCGGCCTGACGCGGGGTGCGGGGCTGGATGAGCCGGCGTGGGGTTTGCAGGGCGTCGTCGTCGGCCAACACCCGGTCCAAGGCCCGGTCCGGTCCGTCACCGGCACCTTTTTGGATCCCGGAGCGGCCGTTGGCCCCGACCACCCCCGCCTCGACCGTCGGCCGGTTTTCATCCAGGGCGCGAATGGCCGCCTCCACCATCGACCGGTCGACGTGCCGTCCCCGTTCCAGGCCGCTGTAGAGACGCTCCAACAACAACCGCGCCTTGCCGACCTGTTCCAAGCCGACCGCGGTTTCCTCGGCGGAGTCGCCGGTGAGTGGTGAAATCAGCACACCGTTGCCCAACGGGTGCAAAATGACACCCAGACGCGCCTCCATCAATTTCAGATGATCATCGAGTTCCCCGAACAGGTTCAGCGCCAACCGGTTGTCCGGAAAAACCAGACGCTGACTCACGGACTCTCGGGCCACGGTCACCCCCGGGCCGGTATCGGATACGTTCATTCCTTTTCTAACGAACGGTTGTGGTCATTTCTGAAGTAAAAACAGCAAAAAATACCGCTTTGAACAGCCGTTTCGGCCTCACGGTTTCAATCATGGCCATTATTGGGATTTGGTTATCGAAACCCGGCGCCGTCCACAGCGCTTTCCAGCATGCGTCCCCGCAGGGAGTTGGGCAACCCTTCCCGGATTTCAACCGGTACGATTTGGCCGATCAGGGTGGCGGGACCGGAAAAATGGACATTGCCATTGCCCGGGGCGCGGCCGACCAGCATGCCGGAACCCTTGCGGGCCGCCCCCTCCACCAGCACCGGTTCCACCCGCCCGACCCGGGTGCGGTTGCGCTGCAACTGTTGCCGGTTCAACAACTCCTGCAGGATGGCCAGACGGCTCTCCCGAACCGGTTCCGGAACCGGTTCGTCCAGTTCGGCGGCGGCGGTGCCGGGCCGTTCGGAATATTTGAACGAATAGGCATGGTCGAACACCACCCGCTCCACCAGGTCCAGGGTTCGTTGAAAATCGTCATCGGTCTCGCCGGGAAAACCGACGATGAAATCAGACGCCAGGGCGATATCGGGACGGGCCCGCCGCAACCGGTCCACCCAGGCCACATACTCTTCGACCGTGTGCCCCCGGCCCATGCGTTGCAAGATGCGGTCGGAGCCGCTTTGAATCGGCAGATGCAGATAGGGGCAGAGCGCCTCGACATCGGCGAACACCTCCACCAGATCGTCGTTCATGTCCGCCGGATGCGAGGTGACGAAGCGGATCCGCTCCACCCCCGGCCGTTCCGCCACCCGGCGGATCAGCAGGGCCAGATCGTGCGCCACCCCGTCTTCGTCGTGGCCCTGATAGGCGTTGACGTTTTGTCCCAGCAGTTGAATTTCCAGGGCGCCGGCCCGCACCAACTGGTCGACTTCCTGCAAGATGTCCTGCACCGGTCGGCTCCATTCCCGACCCCGGGTGAAGGGCACCACGCAAAAGGCGCAAAACCGGTCGCACCCCTCCTGCACGGTCACCGAACCGACCACGCCGCTGTCCCGGTTGGCCGGCAGATGATCGAACTTGGACTCCCGGGGCGGTTCGGTATCCTGCAACCGGCCCCCCTGCCGCTGGAGGTGATCGAGCATTTGCGGCAGTTCATGATAGTTCTGCGGTCCGAACACCAGGCGCACCTGCGGCGCCCGGCGAAATATTTCCCGGCCCACCGCCTGACCGACGCAACCGCCGACGGCGACGATCACCTCCGACCGATCGCCGGTGGCCTTGCGCAGACGGCCCAGTTCCGAAAACAGTTTTTCCTCGGCCTTTTCGCGGATGTGGCAGGTATTGAGGATGATCAGATCGGCCGACGCCGCGGTTGCCGCCGGTTGGTAACCGTGACTTTCACGCAGCAGTTCAGTCATGCGGGCGGCGTCATAGCTGTTCATCTGACAGCCGAAGGATTTGATAAACAGTTTTTTCAAGCGTTTCGGCGCTCCATGACCTCGCCCATGCGCCGTTTCAGGGTCGGGATCACCGATGGCGGCACGAAGGCGTTGACATCCCCGCCCATGCCGGCGATCTCCTTGACCAGGCGCGAGGAGATGAAGGTGGTGGACTCCCCGGACATCAAAAAGGTGGTCTCCACCCGCGGGGAGAGTTGCCGGTTCATGGCCGCCATCTGAAATTCATACTCGAAATCGGACACCGCCCGCAACCCGCGCAGGATGGCCACCGCGCCGATTTCCTCGGCGAAATGGACCAACAGCCCGTTCATGACACACACTTCCACCCCCGGCAAAACGCCAACTTCCCGTTCCAGAAACCCGATGCGTTCGGCGGCGGTGAACAGGGTTTTCTTCTCAATATTGACCGCCACGGCCACGACGAGCCGGTCGAACAGTTCCGTCCCCCGGCGGATGATATCCATATGGCCCAGGGTGACCGGATCGAAGGTACCGGGGTAGACAGCGGTTCTTTTCATGAGCGGCGGCCAATTTTCTCTATTGTTCGTTATAGCGCAACAGAGTGATACGGGTATCACCATACCGGCGATTTTGCAATGGCAACCAAGTTTCCCCCAACGTCAAGACCGATTCAATGGTCAACCCGGCCTCATGCTCGGCCACCACCACTCCACCGTTCCGAACCAACCCATATTCCCGCACCGCCTCGATGGTCGGCACCACCAGATCCTTCTTGTAAGGGGGATCGAGAAACAGCAGATCAAACCCCTCCCCCTCTTGAACATGATGCGCAACAGCCCGCAAAACCGTTTGCCCCGGCAACCGCCCCCGAACCACCCGCCCCCGTTCCTCCAACCGGCAAAGCGCCAAATTTTCCCGAATCAACCGCACCGACTTGACGTTTTCATCAACGAACACCACCTCCCCGGCCCCGCGACTCAACGCCTCCAGGCCCAAGACCCCACAGCCGGCGAATAGATCCAATACCCGCGCGCCATCCACTGTGCTGCCCAACATGCTGAACAGCGCCTCGCGGACCCGGCCCATGGTGGGGCGGATCCAGTCGCCGGGGATGTTTTTCAGTTTTCGGTTGCGGTTGGTGCCGCCGGTTATTTTGGTCATCGCGTCTCCATTATGACTGTATTACAACAAAACCATATACGATATCCCTCGTACTGTCTAGCCAGAACAAAGAACAAGCTCTTTCTGTAACTTCCACTTTTCAGCAATACACCTCACCCCAACAAACCTGCTACAGCACAACCCTATATTTATACTTACTTGGGTATCCGGTTGCCTCAGGCTAAAACAACCTGAAAAACTTCCAGAATAAGTC
>CAYFNE010000086.1:0-21636 GCA_964344355.1 uncultured Magnetococcales bacterium | reverse complement strand
TCTTTCATTTTGCTTTCTGATTTACGAATAATATCCGCAAATGTAAGAAGACAGATCATTTGTCTGTTAGTAAAAAGGTTTCCGAACGTTCTTAGCCCATAAAGAATGCAAAAGTTTGCTTTCTTAGCATCGTTTTCAATAATCTCTTCGATGGGGGAGCTGCCAGACGTTCTGAGAAGATCATCTATTCTGTTTTGAATAAAAACAGAATCAGGAATGTAATTTGAAATCTGGTCTGCAGAAATATATATTTTTCCTTTTTCATTAGGACGAGTGCAAATGGCTGCCATCATTTGTTGTCCCATACGTTCAGCGCAGCCTTCACTCTTGACATAAGTGCTGTCAGCAACTGTTCCACAAAAAGGACAGGTCGCATTACCGCCCTTGGCCCCAGAAGATGGATCAAATCCCAAGCCAGCTTCATCGTGGGATTTAACAACCTGGAAACGGACCCGCATGGTTTCATGGTTCGGAGTAATTTTAAGAGCAGCTAATCGACCTTTTTTCTTTGCCAGCCACGTTTGACGAAGGAGTGGCACCAATCCTTCACAGGATGGATTTTTACAATTGACTGTCCTGGTCCAAAGATAGGCCACCGGACGAAGAAAACCCGGAGGGATTTCTCCTGGTTCCTCCATGCCCGGCAACTGTCTGGAGATGCCTGGGCTGTTAGGATCGAACTCCGGATCCGGAATGAGCGGGTAGAGGTCCCCGATCTCCGCCTTGACCTTCTCCAGAACCCATTCGCCCCAGTAGCGCACCTCGTCGACCAATCCGCCCCAGGTGGTCTCTCCCTTGTCATTCTTTGGCCCGGTCATGCCTCGGGTGGCCGGATCGGGTTTGCCGTACTTTTGGGGATAAACCAGGGTGCAAAGCTGAATGATGTGGGCGACCGGGTTGAGGTCGAGGGCGTGGGACTCGCAGCCCAGGCGCAACGCTTCCAGGGGAATGGCGCCGCCACCGGCGAACATGTCCAGGACCCTGGGGCGGGGATATTTGCCGTCCCGAATCTCCTGGGCGGTGACCGCTTGTCCTTTCTCCTTGGATAGCCTTTTGGCGTGGGCTTCCAGAATGTGTTTTTCAGCCTCGGTGATGGCCCGGGAGGAGCCGGGGTATTGGCAAAGGCGCTCGACGAACTTGGCGGCATTGGCGCGGGTCAGGTTGTCCCGTCTCTCCTCCGGACCGTTGACCGGACGAAACCGATCCGCCGGCACCAACGCCCCATAGACCGCCGCCCGGCAGGCCACCAGGGGACGCCGCGCCCACCACAGGTGCAACGTGGAGATATGCCCCTTGCGCACGGACTTCTCCCGCGAAGCCTCCTTGCTGATGGCCTCGATGGGCAGATAATCCTCGATCAGGCGTCGGTCGTCGTCATTGGCCATGAAAAATTTCTTTTCCTTGTTCGTTCCATCATCTTCCGTCTCGACCGGCTTGTTGCCGGTGGCGTGTTGCTCCGCAACGGTGGCCAGCAACTCCCGCAGATCGGGTCGGCCATCGGAGGTACGACCTACGGGACGCGCTCCAGAGTTGAGAAAGTACCGGTTTCCAGCGGCGGAAGCGATGGTTTCGCCATAGAGAATGACAAACAAAGGCCGCTTCAACGCCCGCGCCGCCTCCCCCGACCGGAAAGTCCCACCAGCCTCCCCGGACTCGACCACCAGCATGGCGTTGGCGATCTGGGCGATAAATTGGTTGCGCTTGATGGGCATCCAGCGCGCAAACCCCACATCGGGCGGAAAAGGAGACAGGATCAACACCCGTCCCTCATCAAAGGCTGGCTGGAGATCCTTGTGCAACCTGAAGCCGTTCAGTCCCTTCGGCGGCACGACGGTAGTCACCCCACCCGCCGCAATGGCCGCCCGATGCGCCGCCATGTCCACCCCCCGGGCATGACCGCTGATGATGTTGATGCCTTGGGCGGCCAGCGCGTTGACGTATTCCTCAGTAACCTGCAAGCCAATGTCCGTGACGTTTCGGGAGCCGGCGATTCCAGCAGAAGGGATGTTTAGAATCTCCTGGTTGCCTCGTGACTCCAGAAAGAGAATCCCGTCACTTTTCTTTTGGATCATATGGATCTGTTACCCACCTCTTTGAAACTTCAGGTCAATTGAATAATTCACACCAAAACCGTGTTGGGAATAAATATTGTTTTTTAAATCATCTGAAGAGTGTTTCACGTTCCGCGCAATTCGAACAACCTCATCTCTGTCGTCTCCAATATGACCGGGAAAAAACATTTCCGTGAACCAATACCAAAATGGATGGGAGTTAGAAATTATTTCTGGTAAGTTAGCAGATTTCCCATCTCGGATTTGAGAATCGACGGCAAGTGCAGGCACGACAAGAAGACCGACCGCCGCCTCATGCATAGCTTCGTTGGGGTTAGATGCGTCGCCGAAGGCACCTGGCTGAACAGGAAAACAACCCTTCCCGAGAACCGGGACATGACAGCCTGGTGATCCGACAGCAAACCCAACCGGCTCTACGTGCAAGTATGTCTTCACCATACGAGGTGGAACAAAGATGAAATAGAAAGAGCTTGGAGTAATATCGAGCATGTTTCGACTCTGTCGTCTACCCGTTGATTTTGTTTCATGGAAGAAATCATCCACCTCTCCGGCGCTATCAATTTTCTTGCATTGGACTAAAACAGAATAGGTGGCTCTCGAGCTTCTTTTTTGATCATAATAGCCACGATTCATAGTTATTCCAATATCAGCTCCAACAGAGCTTTCTTTCCTTCCGGTTTTTTGAATCATGGTATTGAAGTGAATGCCATTTGATTTTAGTAGAGTCTGTGTGTTGCCCCATATACTGTTTTTTGACCTTGTATCAAATGAATCGACCAGGGAATCGGTAAGCGTGGGCTCGTCTAATGGATTCCCCATATTGTAAAAATTATCAAGAACTGTCCCAATCATCCGTGATATTTGGAGGCAAGGTTCGTTGAGAGTCACTTTGATGTTGTTGGTCAGCCAGGGATCCATGTCCGATTTCTCCTCAATCAATGTATTGAAGGCTCCGCCTCAAATCCCTTAATCGATTTTGCCGGAATCTCAAAAAACCGCTCCGCCACCACCTCCTGCTTGGCGTGATCCAACTTTTCCGCCGGGTTGCGGATTTTCACCAGTTCCGGACTATCCCCTGTGGGATCCCAGACCACGTAGAGCCAATAGGTCTCCGCCAACTGCTGCGCCTTGTACCACTCGTTGACCGTAAGCCGTATGGGCAGATCGCGCATGCGCCCCTTGACCTCAATGCGTTTCACCTCCACCACTCCGGTCGCGGGATCGATGACCCGGTGGGCGCGGATGTCAAAGCCCCGTTTCTCGTGGCCGATCCGTTCGATGCGATCCGGCGGAAAACCTTCCGTGACCAAGTCGGCCACCACCACATCCTCGGCGGCCAGTTCACTGGCCTTGCGGGCATCCGGATCGGGCTCCCCGGGCAATGCGCCGGTCTGGGTTTCGAGTGAAACATCGGGTGTCAGCACCAGGGCGGTTCCCAGATGGCGCACCGGGCCGGTGCGGGCGACCTCCAACCGTTTGAGACCGGCCAGCCGCTCCTCTCGGGCCTTCTGCAGTTCGGCAACCTGCCGCTGTGCTTCATCGGCGGTAAACTGGAAGTCCGCATTGCCGACCGCCTCGGCCATCAGCTTCATGGAACGTTCCTGGGTGCGCTTGATGCGCACGTCGAAGGATTTTTCCAGATAGGTGCGGCAGATCTCCGCGAAACGGCGTCGCTCGGCCAACGTTTCATCCCGGCACTGCCGCTGGTGGGTGGCTTTGACAAAATCGGTGGCCGCCTGGGCATCCACCATTTGAACCGCATCCGGTGGTCGGGGAAGAGCCGGCAGGTTGAGCAGAAAATCGCCAGGCAGTATTTCAAACTGGCTCTCCTGCTCCTTGACCGCCGTCACTTCTCCATGCAGGGGGACGTCCCGGCCCCGGGTGTCCCGGCCCTTGATCAGGATCTCGAAAAAATGGAGCCGATAGGGTTGGGAAGCCAGGGGATCGAGGAAACAGCCAACACCGCCCATCAATCCCCGTAGCTTCTCCTGAAGTTTTTCGTCCAGGGCGCCATAAAGCGGGTGGCCGGGTCCGACCAGCTCCGCATCCAGGTGCCGGTCCTGCTCAAGATGGGCCTTATGGAAGGTGACCTTCCGGTAGGTGGATTCCGCCTTGCCTGCCTTTTGCACCGATTGCAGCCGTTCCGAGCGGAACCCTGCCGGTACATGCTCGATCCGCCATAAACCGTCGGCCCTGGGCTCCATGCGCAATCCGGCCTCCCGGGCGGCACTGTTGAAAAAGACCTCCACGTATCGAGGCATGAGACGGCGTTCCTCTACCTCCAGGTTTTGCTTCTGAAAGCCGGAGAAATCCACGAAACTGCGTGCCAGGGCGATGCCGGTCGCCTGCTCATACTCCTGGAGGCGGCCAGGATCGATATGGTCGATCCGGTCCATGTATTCATCCAGGCGTTTGGGATCGTAGGCCGCATCCCGAAGCATCTCGGTGAGATTGACGTCGTTGAGGGAAAGGACCTCGCCGATCACGTCGAACACCCGTCCGGAGAGTGCCTCCCGCATCTCCTCCAGTTTTTCCAGAAGACGGTGCAGGATGCGCCCTTCGATGATGTCCTGGCCATCCTCCGAGCTGGAAGAGACGAAGTTGAAGACATAAACCGCCCGATCCTGGCCGATGCGGTGGATGCGTCCCAACCGCTGTTCCAGACGGGTGGGATTCCAGGGCATGTCATAGTTGATCATGAGGTGGCAGAACTGGAGATTGATCCCTTCTCCGGCGGCCTCGGTGGCCACACAGACCTGGACCTCCTTGCGGAACAGCTCCTGGGCATGTTTCCGCTCCCGGGGATTCATGCCGCCGTGAATCTCGCAGGTGGTGTATCCCCACTTTTTCAGATTTTCCCGCAGATGGTTCAGTGTATCCCGGTGCTCGGTGAAGATGAGCAGTTTTCCCCGTCCGTCTCGCAATTCCAGAAACTGGGCGCCGGTCAAGCATTGGCGTAGGGCACCCAGTTTGGAATCAGCCGCCTGTTCCCGCACCCGGCCCGCCTGTTCCACCAGATCCTCCAGAGCGGTCGCTTCCCGTTTCAACTGGTCCACCTCCAGGGCGGTGGTATATTCATCCACCAGCCGCTCCCGGGCGTCATCATCCAGGTCGTCGTCCTCCAGCTCCGCATCGGTCAGAAATCCTTGAAGGACCGCAAGTCTCCTGGCCTGTTGGGCGGGGGTGAACAGTTCCAGTTCGTCCAGCAGATCCTTCTGTTTTTTCAGGCGCCGTTTGAGGGACTCGTGGATGGCCCGGGCGGAACTGGCCAACCGTCTTTGGAAAACGGTCCGGGTCAATGCCGCCGAGGATTTGCGGCGGCCACTGCGCTGGGGGATGAACTCGTTGATGTAGGAGGTGACCGCCCGGTAGAGGGCATACTCCTCGCTGTTGAGGTAAAAAGGCACCGTGGTGGCAAAGCGGTCCGGGAAGAGCCGCCCACCGTCCAAATCCTTGAGATCCTCCTTGAGCCGGCGTAGTGCCCAGGGGGAGTCTTTGCCCAGTTCGAATACCTTGCGGCGTACCTCCGCCGCCTCTCGCCCCAACCGATGGGGCTCCGGAAAGACGTCCGGGTCGATCAACCGCAGGAAATGGGCGAACGTGTCCTCGTCGCCATGATGGGGGGTGGCGGTCAGGAGCAGCATATGGTCCGACTGGTTGCTGAGCTTCCAGACCAGATCATAGCGCTTGGTGGACTTGACCTTGGTCTCCCGCCCCCGTCCACCGGAGCTGGTTCGGGCCGAGCATTTGTGCGCCTCGTCCACGATCACCAGATCCCAGGATTGCTGCCAGACCCGCTCCCGGACATCCTCCTGTTTGGCGTAGTCCATGGAGGTGATCACTTGGCGGGAGCGTTGCCAAGGGTTGGTGAGCTGCTGTTGATCCACGGCAGAGAAAAGGATGTCGAAGGGTTCGTTGAACCAACGCAGCAGTTCATCCTGCCACTGGATGGTCAACGGCGCGGGACAGAGGATCAGGACCCGTTCGATCGCCTCCCGGATCTTCATCTCCTTGATGAGCAGCCCGGCCATGATGGTCTTGCCGGCGCCCGGATCATCCGCCAGCAGAAAACGCAGACGAGGCTGTGGCAACATGGCCTGATAGACCGCCTCGATCTGGTGCGGCAGGGTGCGGATGCCGGAGAGACTGACCGCGAACTGCCGGTCATGGGCATGGGCGAGACGGATACGGGCGCTTTCGATCAACAGGCGGAACTTTTCCGCATCCACCGGGGGTATGGATTCCGCAGCCGGGCCGGTTCCAACGAAGATCGCTTCGGCCTCGGCCGGGGAGATGACGACTTCTTCGAGACCGCCATCGGCAAGGCGCACCCGGCATTCAAAACCATGAAAGCCGTCCGGGCCAAGGGGGCGGACGTGTTCCAGGGTCACCGGGGCGTCGAAGTGGCCCGGGAACTCAAATGTTCGCCCAATGCACTGTTCAGCGGTTTGCCGCATCTCCCCTCCAGTTCGATGAGAAACGGGGATATCAGGCCGGCCACCTGTTCCAATGGAGTCGCCAAAATCCTTGTTGTCAGAATACGGCATTGGACCGGCTTACAGCAACTCAACTCGTTTCAATCTTATCCACGGCTATCCGTGCCCGTCCGCGGTTCCCGATTTTTACCCATTTTGACTGGTCTGAAGTGAATTCCCGGAAATCGAAATAAAAGGCGATCCATGGTTTTTTCAACGGTTTCCAAGAGACCGGCGATCAGGGCAGTTCATTCTCGGCGATAGCCTGGACCACCACCATGAACGCCTGTTGCAGGTTGCCCATTTCGAGGTCGATGTCGGCGGGATTGTGTGATTCGCTGGCGGTGATGATGCGGTCGATGACCCGGACCAGTTGCCGGGCGCCGATGGCATGGGCGCGTTGTCGCAGTTCACGGGCGTTGGCGCCGACGGCGTTGGTGTCGCCGCCGGCGGCCGCCTCGGCCAAATGGTCGACGATCTCCATGGCCGTTTCCGGAAATTGCAGCCGTTGTTCGGTCAAACCCTTGTCGGCGGTGAGGATGCCGGCCGTGGCGGCGGATCGGGATGATCCGGTGGTGGCGCTGGTCGGCTGGCCGGTGGTTGTTTTCCGGACCGGATGGCGGCCCATCGCTTCGTTGATGGCGCCGATCAATTTGGTGCGCCGGATCGGTTTGATCAAACCGTTGGTCACATCCAGGGTGTTGCAACCGGGGATGTCATAACGGCGGATGCTGGTGGGCAGCATGATGATGATCCGCTCCACCCACTGTCTGTTTTCACCATGCCATTTGGACAGGGCCGACAGTTCCGGATCCAGCGGGTTGCACTCGATCAACATCAGATCGAACGGTGATTGTACCTCCTTGGCATGTTCGAGGATGGCGAGGGTTTCCCCGGCGTTTGCCGCTTCCACCACCGTCGCTCCGCACATGTGGAGAATTCGGGCCACCATTTTCCGGCCCGTTTCGTTGCCATCGGAGACGAGAATGCGCAGGCCGACGAAATCGGCATCCTGGGTGAAAAAGGAGATGCCCCAACTCTCCGGCGGTACGTCGAAGGGGATGCTGCAGTGAAAAATGCTGCCCTTGCCGGTGCCGGCGCTCTCCACCCACAGTTGGCCGCCCATGCGTTGCACGATCTCCTTGGAAATGGACAGGCCGATGCCGGCGCCGCCATGTTTCCGGGTCAGGTAGGCCTCCTCCTGGGCGAACCTTTCAAAGATCGACTCCTGTTTTTCCGGTGAGACGCCGATGCCGGTATCGGCGACGGTGATGCGGATTTGCAGGCGCGCCTCTTCGAAGCTGGAACGGCGGCTGGAGCGGATGTCGGCGTCGATGGTCATCCGCACCACCACCTCCCCTTCCTTGGTGAACTTCAGGGCGTTGTCGATCAGGTTGACCAATACCTGGCGCAACCGGTGCGGATCCCCCTGCAACTGCGCCGGGATGTTGGGTTCCGCCTCGTGTAACAGTTCCAGGTGGCGGTGATGGGCGCTGACGGCCAGGGTTTCGCAGGCGTCTTCAAGGGTTTCGAGCAGGCTGAAGTTGATGGTCGCCAGGTCGATGCGGCCGGCCTCGATGCGGGAATAGTCGAGAATGTTGTTGAGCATGATCATCAACGATTTGCCGGCCTGCAGGGCGATCTCCATGTATTGCCGCTGTTCCCGGGTCAGATCGGTCTTCAGGGCCAGATCGTTCATGCCGATGACGGCGTTCATCGGCGTGCGGATCTCATGGGTCATGGTGGAGAGAAAGGCGCTCTTGGCCAGGTTGGCCTGTTCGGCGGCGATTTTCGACCGTTCCAGCTCCTGCAACAGTTTTCGCCGGTCCTCCAGCAGATATTCCAGCCGGTCCCGGCGTCGTTTGAACTCCAGATGATTGCGCACGCGAATGGCCACCAGGGTCGGATCGAACGGTTTGGTGATGAAATCCACCGCCCCCATGCTCAATCCCTTGGCCTCTTCGCCCGGTTCCTTCAGGCCGGTGAGAAAGATGACCGGGATCTCCCGGGTGTCGCGTCCGGCCTTCAACCGTTCGAAAACCTCGAAACCGTTCAGGTCCGGCATGACGATATCGAGCAGGATCAGATCGGGGACGGCGCGGGCGGCGATGCGCAGGGCCTGGGCGCCGTTGGTGGCGAACAGGATCCGGTAACCCTCCCGCAGGGTATCCTTGAGGAGTTGCATGTTGGTCGGGGAGTCATCGACGATCAATATCTGTGGTACGGACAAGGGTTCGTGCATGATGGCTCCTCGGTCGTCATTTCCCATCTTCAGGGTGATCGTCGGCTGGTCGGTTCCCCCCGTGCGCGGGTGCGGGTATTTGACACCGTTGGCCGGGCGATTGGAAGGTTTCGAATTGTGTCAAATCGTATTCGGGGCCGGTTCCGTCATCGTGGTCATTGGCCATCGGCGTCGGTGCGGACCAGCGGCAGGGGACAGCTGTCGCCCCGTTTTTGGTTCCAGGCGTCCAGGGCCGCCACCTTGTAGGCCTCGGCCAGGGTCGGATAGTTGAAAACGTTTTCCAGGAAATAATCCATGGTCCCGCCCATGGCCAATACCGCCTGGCCGATATGGATCAGTTCGGAACTCCCTTCGCCGAGGATGTGCACCCCCAACACCGTGTCGTCCTCCTCGGCGAACAAAATTTTCAGGATGCCCTCCTCGATGCCGATGATCTGTCCGCGCGCCGTCTCCTTGAGGCGGGCCTTGCCGGTGATGTAGGGGATCTTTTTTTCCGTCAACTCCTGTTCGGTCTGACCGACCATGCTCATCTCCGGCACCGCGTAGATGGCGAAGGGGAACAGTTTCATGCCGCTGCCGACCGGTTTGCCGAAGGCGTCGCAGATGGCCAGGCGGCCCTGCTCCATGGAGGTGGAGGCGAGGCTGGGAAAACCGATGACATCGCCGGCGGCATAGATGTTGGGCGTTTCGGTTCGATACTGTTTGTTGACGCTCAACAGGCCCCGTTTGTCGGCCTTGAGTCCCACCCGGTCCAGTTTCAGGGCCTCGGTGCAGCCGGCGCGTCCCGAGGCGAACAGGGCCACTTCGGAATGGATGTGCTTGCCGCTCTCCAGGGTGGTGACCACATCGCCCGTCGCCACCACCTCCACCCGCGCCACCGACTCCTTGAGCCGCAGGGTGACATTGTTCTTGCGCAGATAGTGCATGAACTCGTCGACGATCTCCGAGTCCATGAATCCCATCAACTGCGGGCGGGCGTCCACCAGGGTGACGCGGATGTCCAGGGCGCTGAAGATCGAGGCGTACTCCAGACCGATGACGCCGCCGCCGACCACGGTCATCGACCGGGGCAGCCGGTTGAGGCGCAGGATGCCGTCGGAGTCGAGGATCTGTTCATCGTCGAAGGGGATGTCGGGCGGGCGCACCGGATGGGTGCCGGTGGCCAGGAGAATTTTGTCGGCCTCATAGATGGTCTTGTCGTTTTCCGCATTCGTCACCGCCACCTTGTTGGCATCCCGGAAGTTGGCGGTGCCCTCGATCACCACCACCCCGTGTTTGGTGAGCAGGTTGCGGGTCACCTCCACCTCATGGTTGATGGTGATGTGCAATCGATTGAGCAGATCGTCCACGTTCAGGTCGGATTTGAGGCGATAGCTGGAACCATACAGGCCGCGTTGCCGATAGCCGGTCAGGTAGAGCACCGCCTCGCGCAACGTTTTGCTGGGGATGGTGCCGGTGTGCAGGCAGACGCCGCCGATGGTGGTGCGGCGCTCGATGACGGCGACGCTGCGGCACAACTGCCGCGCCTGGACGGCGGCGCTGATGCCGGCCGGGCCGCTGCCGATGACGATCAGATCGAACTTGCGCATGGGATCCTCCGGGATCGATGGGGAAAATCGGTGAACTCCGTCGGCATGTCCCGTCGATTCTACGCCATATCGGCCGTTCCCACACGGGCCGCCATGAAAAGATTTTCCCCCCCGAGCCACCGTTCCAGGGCATCCCGCCGTTGAAAAAGGATGGTCAGGGCGCCGGTCATCACCAGGCGGTCATTGACCGTTCCGCGTTCCGCCAGTGCCGACAGCAGGCCGCGCTCCACCGCTTCGGCCAGGGGTTGGATGCGCGGGTCGAAGGGGATGTCGACATCGGCGCTGTTGGCCAGGGCCGGCCGTCGGCAGGCCGCCTCGTCCATCGACTCGTACCAGCGGCAGGCGAAGGGCCGCACCGGGTGGATGACACAGCGATGGCCGCCGGTGTCGAGGAACGGGCAGGGGAGGCCGGTGGCGAACCGACGTGGCGAATCCAGGCGGTCCACCGCCGCCCAGCGGCTGGCGCAGGTGTCGATCAGGGTGGCGCGGGCCGATGCGGAGAAAGGCGGTCCGTCAAGAAAATGGGCGATGCGGAACGCCTCCGGTGGCGCCAGGGCGATGCGTTGCCGGCAGCACCAGGCGCAGCCGGCCCGGCAGGCGATGTGATCGATGGTGCGATATTTCCGCCGCAAACCGTCGAACCAGGCGTGGGCGTCATCTACGGCCGCCAGCAGGTTCCGCGACCGGGTTTCGGATCGGCTCAGGATCTCCCGGCTGGCCTGGCGTTGCGAAGCGGCGATGCCTTCGAGCAGTTGCGGATCCATGGCGGTTTCCCGCTCAACCGGGCCAGGCCGGATGGTGCCGGTCGATGACGAAGGGGTGCCGATGGCGCAGGCGTGGATGGTGATGCCGATGCACATGGGGTTGGCCGTTCACCACCGGTTCATCGTCCGGTCCATGTTCATGCGAATGGTGCTCATCATGGACGTGGGCGTGGCGATGTTCCATCGCTTCGTGGAGATGGGTCAGGGTATCATCCGTTTCCGGTCTCCAGATGTGGTGGGAGAGCGCTGTCGCGGCGCCCACCAGCAGGGCGAACAGGGCGAAGGTGGTCATCAGGCCGAGGTTGGCGCCGAAAAATCCGGCCAGCGGATAGGCGAAAAACCAACAGCCGTGGGAGAGGGCGAAATTGGCGGAAAAAAAGGCGGTGCGGTCGCTGGCCCGGCAGGAGGCGGTGATCAACCGCCCCGACGGGGTTTGCACCACCGACAGACCGATGCCGAGCAGCAGCCAGAGCAGCGCCAGACCACCGAAGCCGGGCATGGCGGTGCCGGCGGCCAGGGCGGTGGCCAACAACCAGCCACCGGTGAGCATCACCGTTCGGTCGGGGAGGTGTCGGAGCAGCCGTGGCAGCGCCAGCGCCGCCAACACCGAACCGGCTCCCACCGCCAACAGCGCCCGGGCGGTATCGGCATCGTCGCCGCCCAGATGGCCCCGCACATAGACGACGCTGTTGACGATGACCATGGCGCTGGCGGTGGCCACCGCCACATAGAGGCTCAACAGACCGCGCAGACGGGGGGTGGCCAGATAGGAGCGGACGCCGAAGGAGAGATCGTCCCACACCCGTTCGCCGCGGTCGCTGACGGTGGTGGCGGGGTAGGGGGTGATCCACAACAGCAGGGCCGAGGCCAGGAATGCCGCGCCGTTGATCAGGAACAGGGCGTCGAAACTCCAATAACCCAACAGGATCGCCGCCAGGGCCGGACTGAGGATGTTTTCCATGTCATAGGCGATGCGGAACATCGACAGGGCGCGGGTGTAACGCGCTTCATCGGGCAGGCAATCGGGGATGAGGGCCTGATAGATCGGTTTGAAGACGGCGGCGCAGCCGTTGATGAGAAAGATCAACAGATAGACCTGCCAGATGGCGGTCACCAGGGGCAGCAGCAACAACAACGCCGCCCGCGTCAGGTCCATGAGGATCATGAGGGATTTGCGCGGCGCCCGATGTGCCAAACCGCCGGCCACCGGGGCGATGAACACATAGGCGGCCATCTTCAGGGCCAGGGCGATGCCCAACACCGTGCCGGCCCGGTCGCCGGCCAGATCATAGGCCAGCAGGGCCAGGGCGATGGTGGAGAGGCCGGTACCGCTCAAGGCGATGACCTGGGCGGAAAACAGTTTGAGATAAACCCGGTCGCCGAAGGGGGAGCGGTCGGATAGTGGCGTCGTCATCGGCAGGGTCTCGACGGTTCGGATTGGCGTGTTCCCTCGAAAAGACGGCCTCATTCTGCCATAGTCCCGACAGTCGGCACAGGGGCGATGGTGCCGGTGGGCATCATCGGTCATGGCATTGGGACGGCGCACATGTTGGTACATCTGTTCGATCGCATCGTTTTTTCACTGACGAAACCGGGCCGGCGGGAGATCGACGGCCTGATCGCCGTGCAAAAAAAATTGCCGTTCTCCTATCCGGAAGTGGGCGCCAGCCGCACCCTGCATCCCCAACGGACCGGGGGTCTGGCCGGCTACCGCATCAATCATCACCGTTTTCGCCTCGGGCACGGGGAGGCCGCCTTTCGCCGGGCCAGGGAGGCGTTTTTGCAGTGGGAGATGTTTCGTCTCGACTGGATTCAACTCTGCTGGCCGGAGACCCCCCTGGTCCCGGGGGCCGATGTGGCGGTGTTGGGACGGGTGAAACGGGTCTGGTTCCTCAATGTCAGCCGCATCGTCTATGTGCTCGACGAGGCGGGTCCCGTCACCCGGTTCGGTTTTGGCGCCGGCACCCTGCCCGGCCATGCGGTGCGCGGCGAGGAGCGGTTCCTGGTGGCGTGGGATCGTCGCGAAGGGGGGGTGTGGTATGAAATTCTCTCCTTTTCCAAGGAGAGTCATCCCATCGTCGGCGTGGTGGGGGAACTGCGGGCCGCGCAACGCCGTTTCGCCCGGGAGTCGGGCGGCGCCATGATCCGTTTCATGCGCGAAGGCCGCATTCAACCCTGGGCCTGAACCGATGATCGATACCCATTGCCATCTCGACCTGCCGGTGTTCGACACCGACCGCGCGGCGGTCCTGGAACGGAGCCGGCGGGCCGGGGTCGACCGCTGGTTGGTGCCGGGCATCGTCCTGGCGGCCTTTCCCCGCCTGACCGCCCTGTCGGCACCGGGCGTCCATATCGCCCTGGGTCTGCACCCGTTGTTCACGGATGATCATGGCGAGGGTGCGGTCGAACAGTTGTGGGATTGGCTGCGCCGTTTCAAACCGGTGGCGGTGGGCGAGATCGGTCTCGATTACCTGGCGCCGGCGGCGAGCCATGAGCGGCAACGGCGTCTGTTCGAGGAACAGTTGGATCTGGCCGAACGGTTGTGCCTGCCGGTGGTGCTGCACGTGCGCAAGGCCCACGATCCGGTCCTGCTCCTTTTGCAACGGCGCCGTTTTTCCCAAGGGGGCATCGTTCACGCCTATGGCGGCAGTCTGCAGCAGGCCCATCGTTATCTCGATCTGGGCTTTCGTCTCGGTTTCGGTGGCGTCGTCACCCATGAACGGGCCCGGCGCATCCGCCGGGTGGCGGCGGCCCTGCCGGATTCGGCCCCGGTGTTGGAGACCGACGCCCCCGATCTGCCCTTCGCCGGTTTTGAGGGGCAGCGCAACGAACCGTGCCGGCTGCCGTTGGCGGTCCGCACCCTGGCGCGCCTGCGCAATCGGCCGGAGGAGCGGATCATCGAAATGGTCGAGGCCAACGGCGCCGCCGTCTTGAATCTCCGGGTGCCGGCATGATGGACGACCCGGCCCTTTTTGAGCGAACGCGCATTCTGGTGGGCGATGCCGGCATCGAACGGTTGCAAAGGAGCCATGTGCTGTTGTGTGGATTGGGTGGTGTCGGTGGTTATGCCGCCGAGGCCCTGGTGCGGGCCGGCATCGGCCGTTTGACGGTGATCGACGCGGATGTGGTGGCTCCTTCCAACCTCAACCGGCAACTGCCGGCCACCGAAGGGACCATCGGTCAAAAAAAGGTGGCGTTGATGGAACGGCGGTTGACGGCCATCAACTCCCGGTGTCGTCTGACGGCGCTGGACCGTTTTCTGGCCCCGGAAAATATTCCGCAAACATTGGCTGAAGCCCGGCCGGATTGGGTGTTGGATGCCATCGATTCGCTCAACTGCAAGGTGGGATTGATCGTCGAGGCGCGGGGGTTGCCGGTGGTGAGCAGCATGGGCGCCGGCGGCCGGTTGAGCGCCACCGGCGTGCGGGTCGATGATCTGATGGATACCCACACCTGTCCGTTGGCGCGGACCGTGCGCGGTCGGTTGCGTCGTCGGGGGGTGCAGCGGGGGGTATTGGCGGTCTGGTCCCCCGAACCCCCCATGCCCCACGCCCCCCCGGAGCCGGTGGCGCGGGGGCGTCCCCGGGTGGTCAACGGCACCATCAGCTATCTGCCGGCCATTTTCGGTTTGACCATGGCCGCTACGGTCATTCAGGGTTTGTTGAACGGGGAGTGAGGGTTACCGGTCCCGTTGTTGGGCGTCTTCGTCCAGCAGCAACTCGAACGCCTCCGCCGACACCGGTTTGGAAAAAAAGTAGCCCTGCACCTGTTGGCAGGCGCGATTTTTGATGAAATCGAGCTGTCCCTGGGTTTCGACCCCTTCGGCCACCACCCCCAGGCTCAATCCCTGGGCCATGGAGATGATGGAGGAGACGATGGCGGCGTCGTCGGAGTCCTCCTCCAGGTCGCGGACGAAGGATTGATCGATCTTCAGGGAGTGCAGGGGAAATTTTTTCAGATAGGCCAGGGAGGAATATCCGGTGCCGAAATCGTCGATGGAGATCTTGATCCCCATCCGTCGGAGTTGATTCAATATGTCCACCGCCTTCTCCACGTCGTCCATGATGACGCTTTCGGTGATTTCCAGTTCCAGACCATCGGTCGGCAGGCCCACTTCGTCGAGGATCTGTTGAATGCGTTGCAGCAGCGCCTTGTCCTGGAACTGCCGGCCGGAAATGTTGACCGCCACCCGCAGTTCGGGGGCGCCCCGTTGCCGCCATTGCAACACCTGGCGGCAGGCGGTTTCCAGGACCCATTCGCCCAGAGTGGTGATCAAGCCGGTCTCTTCGGCGATGGGAATGAAATCGGCCGGTGAAACGAGGCCGTGTCTGGGGTGGTTCCAGCGCACCAGGGCCTCGACGCCGATCAGTTTGCCGGTTTTGCTGTCGTTCTTCGGCTGGTAGTGGAGGGTGAACTCGTCGTTTTCCAGGGCGTGGCGCAGATCGGTCTCCAGCGACATCCGTCTTTCCGAGTGGATGGTCATCTCCTCGTTGAAAAACTGGTAGGTGTCACCGCTGGCCTCCTTGGCCTTGTACATCGCCAGGTCGGCGTTTTTGGTGAGGACTTCGATGGTTTGACCATCGTCCGGGAACAGGCTGATACCGATGCTGGCGCCGACGAAGGTTTCATTCTCACCCAGGCGTACCGGTTTTTTGACTTCGTGGATGACGTGGGCGGCGACGCCGCCGATGCCCTCCTCCTGTTCGACATCGGTGAGGATGATGGTGAATTCGTCGCCGCCGAGGCGGGCCAGGGTGTCCGTTCGACGCAGACACCCCTTGACCCGTTTGGCGATCTCCACCAACAGTTGATCACCGGCGGCGTGTCCCAGGGTGTCGTTGATGTGTTTGAAACGGTCCAGATCGATGAAAAAGAGCGCCACTTTTTTTTGATGGCGCCGCGCCGCCTGGATTTCCTGGTTGAGGCGGTCGAGGAACAGGAAGCGATTGGGCAGGCCGGTCAGGGCGTCAAAATAGGCGAGTTTTTCCAGCCGTTCCTCACTCCTTTTCAGGTTGGTGATGTCCGAGGAGATGCCGATGTAGTGGGTGGTTTCCCCTTTTTGGTTTTTGACCGAGTTGATGTTCAACCATTTGGGATAGACTTCGCCGTTTTTCCGCCGGTCCCAGATCTCGCCGGTCCAACGGCCCTTTTCGAGGAGCGCTTTCCACATCGCCTCGTAGAAGGCCGGTTCGTGCCGGTCCGATTTATTGATGCGCGGTGTCTTGCCCAGGGCCTCTTCGCGGGTGAATCCGGACATGCCGGTGAAGGCGTCGTTGACATCGAGGATGGTGGCGTCGGCATCGGTGATGACGATGGATTCGCTGGCGTTTTCGAACACCTGCGCCGCCAGTTTGAGGTCGGCGAAGGCCTGGTTGCGCTCCAGACGGCTTTTTTCGGCGCGAATATGGTACCGGAGCCGCGCCATCATCTCCATCTCCTCGGGGAGTTTGATCAGATAGTCGTTGGCCCCCAGGGTGAAGGATTCGGCCTTGATCCCGGCGTTTTCCTCGGTGGAGAGCATGATGATGGGTGTTTCGGCGGTATCCGGCCGGGCGCGGAAGCGGCGCAACAGCTCAAGGCCGTCCACTTCCGGCATCACCAGGTCGAGAATGATGACATGGGGGGCCAGTTTTTCGGCCGACGCTTCGGCCTGCCGGGGGTCACCGCAATAGTGCATCTCGAACTCGTCCCGGATCATCCGGTCGAGCATCTTGGCGGTGATCTGCTGATCATCGACCAGCAGGACGCGGGTCGTCGCCAGTCCCTGGTCGTTCGTATCGGTCTTGCCAAAAGTTGCCATCCGTACCGTTCCCGTATACCCGGGTTGATACCAACCGCCACCCCCCCCCGGTAACCGCCGATTGGCGGTGGAAGCGGGACTATTCCTCGTTGCGGAGCATGGCCTGGATCAAATTGTCCCGGTGGAAAAACCGGGAGGCGGTGCCGTTCAATATTTTTTTCAGCACCGGATAACCCACCATCGGGAAGGCATCCAGATAACCGTGCAACCGGGAGCCGTCGATGGAGAGCAGTTTGACGCTGGAACGGCATTGCAACCGGGCGGTCCGTTCGATGTTCAGCACCCAGGAGAGTTCGCCGAAGATACCGGAAGTGATGGTGCCGAGAAAGGAGGGTTCCCCGGTTTTGGTATTGATGAACCGGGAGTAGACATCGATCTCCCCTTCGAGCAGGATGAACAGATCGTTGCCGGAATCCGGAAGGGTGTCCAGAATCCAGGCCTTGTCCTGGAATCGGTATTTTTTGGTGAACTGGCCGATGTCCAGCAGGGTTTCTTCGCTCAATCCCTGAAAAAGATCCAGCTCTCGTAAGGTGTCGACGATGCGAGCCATGGGTTCCCTCCGCCGGGGGAAGTTGAAAAAGCGACAAGAAAGATGATGACATGTTCGGTAAACGGTCCGCATTATAACCGCTTCCGGGTTGAAAGGCCATCCATCGCATCCTCCCGCCGGTGGGGGGAGACGCCGCAAAGGGGGGCATTGAAAATTCGCCGGTCCTTGTCATGCCGGTCCGGCCGGTCGTGGCCGGTTCATTCGTTGATCGGCGTCAAGGCGATGGAGCGGTCGAAGTCGGCGCCGGCCCGTTCGTGCAATCCCTTTTCCATCCAGATGATTCCCCGGTTGTGGTAGGCCTCGGCCAGCAGTGGATTCAGTTGAATGGCGCGGTTGAGATCGGTCAATGCCCGGTCGAAACGGTTCAGGTCCATCCAGACGCTGCCACGGTTGTAATGGGCGGCGGCGTCGTTCGGCAGCAGGGCGATGGCCCGGTCATAACTGGCCAGGGCCTCGTCGAAGCGGCTCAACGCCTTCAGGGCGTTGCCCCGGTCGACATGGGCCCGGGTCAACCGGGGATCGAGGCGCAGGGCGCTGTCGAAATCGGCGACGGCCTTTTTGAAAGGGGCCTCCGACTCCATGATGATGGCGCTGGTCATCCAACAGCGGCCGCGGGCCAGGTGGGCCCGGGCGTGGTCCGGTTCGAGCTGGATGACGCGGTTGAAATCGGCGATGGCCTTTTCATGGAACCGTTTCGCCCGCCAGGTTTGACCCCGCATGAAATAGGCCTCGGCATCCCGGGGGTTTTGTCGGATGCGGCGGGAATGGTGTTCGATGGTTCGATCCAACGTCTGGTCATCGAACCCCGGCGGCCTGACTCGATCGGAGGAGATGACCTTGGCCGGGATCAGGGGTTCGGCGGCGTCCGGGTCCGGTGACGGGGGCGCCGTCGGTGTTTTCAAAATGGTTTCGTTCAAGGCCCGGTCGAGATTGGCGAGGAGCCGATCGGTTTGACGTTTGGTCAATCGGGGTGCGGCGGGCGCGGATTGCGGACGGTTCGGGGGCGGTGTCGAGGCGGGCCGGCCGACGCTTGCCGGTGGTGTCTTTTTTGATGTCCGGGGGGCCGTCCGTCGGGCTTGCAGGGCGGCGGCCCGCTTGAAATCGGCCATGGCCCGCTCGAACTCCCCCTGGCTCTTCAACAGCGCGCCACGGTTTTGATAGGCATGGACCATGGTCGGATTCAATTTCAGGGCGATGCTGAAATCATCGATGGCCTCCTTGGCCAGACCGGTGCGCAGGCGCACGCTGCCCCGGTTGTAATAACCCGGGGCGAACCCGGGATCGAGCCGGATGGCGTTATTGAAATCGAGCAGGGCCTTGTCATAGGCCTTGCGGTTCATGTGCAGGGTGCCCCGGTTGTTGAGGATGATCACCCGCAGATTGGCCGGCAGTTGGGGATGGCCAAGGCAACTGTCGAGCAGATGCAGACGCAGTTCGGGATCTCTGGTGGTGTTGGCCAACTGGCAATTTTCCAATGCCCCGGCCCAAAGGGGGCCGGAAATCGACCAGGCGATCCACAGAAGCGCCAGGCGCCAGGGTGTCGCTGGCCTCGTTCCGGCTGTTTTTCCGCAACCCCGGGTTTGGTTCATGGTCCGGTTTCCCGTTGAAAAGTGGCAGGATCGATAGGATTTTTGAAAAAAGGCCGGTAGACTGTAACCTGATGTGACAATAATTTGAAGCGCTGATCGATGGGCCGGCATCGATGATGGGGTGGTTTCAGGGGATCCGGGTGGGAGCGGTGGATGGGAAAAATGAAAAAATCGTGTGAAAACCTGCTGTCCGAAACCCTCGTCAACCGGTTCGGCCTTTCCTGGGATCGTACCCAGGTGCAAATTCGCGGCGATGCCTCGATTCGCGAGACGGCGCCATCACGGTCGCGGTACTCCAACTTTTTCGATGAACACATCGACCTGCTGGAGAAAAAGTTTTTACGCCTGTTGTTGGAGACCGGCGTATATCACCTGGGCATCGGTTGCCACAATGGCGAGATCATCACCCGGCGGGTGTACGATCCGTTCACCTATGAGGTGCATGAGGTGGAAAAGTTCATCACGGACAACTATATCGAACGGCAATTTCCCCTCATCGGTTATCGGCAAAAAATCGACGTGGTGCGCAAGGTGAACACCTTTTTCGAACAGTCCGACCTGAAATTGAACCTCTCCCGGGACTGGCTCGACATTCTCATCGAGTCGAATGCCAGCTGGCAGCCGATGAGTGAAGCGGATGTTGAAAAAACCGTCAAAAAAATCAAACTGCTGCGCAGTGTACCGGAATATTATCTGCGCAAGATGACCATCTGCCTGATCCAGGGGATCGTCGAAATGCAGTTCAACTGCGATGGCACGGTGATCATTCGTTCCTCGATCATGGATCGGTTCATCGAGGAAAATTTTTGATGTCGAGTCCTCTTTTTTTCCGCAACGCCCCTACCGGTCCAATGGGGATCGTGGCCGGCTGGTGAACCGGCTCCGGTTCAACGTCCTCATTTCACCGCCATCGATGCGAAAAACAGGCAGGTACCGAACCACAGGAAGGCGATGATGGCGACATCGCGGCCGGTGAGGCGGTAGACTTTTTTCTTGAACAGCTCCGGTTTCCTTTTTTTCCAGTCGTCCAGGGCCTGCGCCGGGGTGATGTGTTTGAGGCTGGTCTGGCGGATGGTTTCGTTGTACGCCCGTTCAAAACGGTTCAGGGCCCGGTTCAACGATTCCCGGTCGTCGAGGCCGGCCAGGGCCAGGAGCTCCCGGAGGCGCCGTTGGTGGTCGTCGGGCCGGTGCCCGGTTCGTTGTTGGTCGGGCAGGAACCGTTGCTCGATGTCCAGTTGCGCACAGGCCCGGGGGAAGGGGGATTCGGTCCGTTCGTCGTTGGCGTCGTTGGCGCTGAACGGCGGTCCGTCGTTGGTGAGAATCTGACGGATCCGGAACGGCGCCCGTTCTTGGAGGTGATGCAGGAAGGTGGTGGCCGAGCGGGCGCTCTTCTCGTCGAGCAATTTGAAACAAGCCCAGCGGGTCGCCCGGTCGATGGCCACGAACAGGTGGACCGGGACCCTTTCGCCGCCGATTTCCGGCAGGGTTTCGACGTTCAGGTGAAACAGTCCGGGATCATAGGTATTGAAGGTTTTGCGCGTGGTGCGGGTGCCGTCGGCCTTTTTGAACTGCCGGTCGCGGATATCGGCGACCTGGTGTCGTTTCAAGCAGTTGGCGACGGTTTGTCGGGACGGTTCGTTGCCGAACAGGGTGCCGGTGATGGCCAGCAGATCGTCCAGCGGCAGCAGCAGATGTTTGCTCAACAGCAGAACGGCCGTCTCCTGGGTTTCGCTCAGGGGCGGTGGCGTCGGGGTGGTGGCGGCGGTGTTTGGTCGGCTCATGATTTTTTCAGGACGGCCTTTGGGGAACGGTGTTTTCGGGTAATGGTGCCTGTTGCCAGGCATGATATATGCATATTGCCTTGACCGAAAGTCAGGAAACACCAACAGGCCCACAGTCTTTCATTGGAGGAATTCGAGCATGGAACGGTCCAGTAGACGCAGCCATCTCTACGGCACGGAAACGACGGCCCTCAGCGGCCGGCGGATGCGCACCCATTTTACCGCCGGTTGCACGCGGCCGAAACCGAAAGAACCCCCTTTTCCCTGGATGACCCTGGCCGACCTGCAGGCCCGGGCGCAACACATTCAACAACTGGAAGCCGCCAGCCTTCCGGTCTGGAAGCGGGCGCGCAGCCTGTTGACCAACCGGGTGGAGACCTCCTGGCGCACCCTGTTTTCCTCATAATCCCCGGACCGGTCAACGGTTTTTTTCCCGCTCGCCGTCCATCGCCACCCGGGCCGGCCACGGTGCCATCCCGCACCGGTCCACCGACAACCAGCCGTCCCCGCCAGCCGGGGACGGGATCGCCATCCCGCCTGAGAACACCTCCATGCCTTGACGATTCGGGGTAAAGGGGGTGATCATTCCCATTCGATCCAAAATATTTAAGATAACCGCGCCGGTTTGAACGGTTTCCGGTATTCATGAGAATACATCGCCAGATACGCTTTGCCGGTTTGTTGCCGGTGTACATCCTGTGCCGGATAAAAAATACCGGTAACATGGGTATCCGGTTGCCTCAGGCTAAAACAACCTGAAAAACTTCCAGAATA
>CAYFNE010000085.1:0-21678 GCA_964344355.1 uncultured Magnetococcales bacterium | reverse complement strand
GAGTGGGTTTTGTTCCCAGCGAGACCGGGTTAGGTCATTACGATACACGACCCGGTGATTCCACTACTTTTGCTCCCAGTTCGCGCAAACGGCCAAGATTGTCGTGGTTGCGGCTGTAGGGATAGCTGACCGCGCACTTTCCTCGCAAAAGCCCCGCTTCCGCTACCGGCAGAACGCCGACGCAAAAAGTCGCGATCCAGCCTCCTTGAGCGTGAACTTTTCGAGCCAAATCCCGCAACCTGTCGTCATAAGCCTCGTCGAAACCATGGCTGTGGAATCCACCGGGGATGGCCAGTGCCCTATAATCGTCGGGATTCACTTGTTCAAAAGGAAGGTCAGGGACAATTTCCAAACCGAACCGGCCTCGCACCCGGGGCCGAAAGCCGGTCGTTTCCACTCCGACCCGTGGAACCGTATTCCGGTAACCGGTCCAACCCATCACGTCCAGGATGGAAACGGCCTCCAGGTCTTCAAACCCCTCCGCCAGAAACAGCAGGATTTTCATGGAGTGCCTCTCATCCTTGTTTTCCGTTCGGAGACGGCAGCTTCAGGATAACCTCCAGTCCCCCTTCCGGTCGATTCCTCAGTTTGAGTTCTCCACCATGAGCCCGGACGATATTCCGGGCGATGGACAACCCGAGCCCCGTGCCACCGGTATCCCTGTTTCGGGAGTTTTCCAGCCGCACAAAGGGCTGAAACACCTTTTCCATGTCGGATTCCGGGATACCCGGTCCCTGGTCGGCGATGGATATCCGCAGTCGATTTCCCAGGATGTCGGCGCGGATTTGAGCCTCGTCGCCATAGGTCACGGCATTGGCGATGAGGTTGGTCAGGCAGCGCTTCAAGCTTTTCTGCATGACCGGAAAGGGGGGGAGATCATCGCATTGGACAGAAACCTTCTTTCCGAGTTCATCAAACTCCTCCTGGAGTTTGTCCAGCAGCGAGGGAATGTCCGATGGCTGTATGGGCTCCATCCCTTCCATGCCACGAATGTAATCCAGCGCGGCAAATGTCATGTTTTCCATTTCGGAGAGGTTTTGCAGCAGTTCCGATTGGATAGCGGTATCCTTCAACCGTTCGATCCGGAGCCGCATGCGGGTCATGGGCGTTTTGAGATCATGGGATATGGCCGCCAAAAGTTGTGTGCGTTCCTGAATATAGCGGATCAGACGGGCCTGCATGGTGTTGAAGGCCCGTGCGGCATGGCGGACCTCCCGCGATCCGGTCAGTATCAGGGGTGGCCGGTTGATGTCCTGTCCCAGGTCCTGAGCAGCGGTGGCCAGGATGGAGAGGGGTCGGGTGGCCAAGCGTACTGCCAGCAGAGACAAGGATGTGACCACGGCAAAAAGAATGACGATGGAAAGCAGCAGATGGGTAGGCCACGTGAAGACGGTCTGGGGCAAATGATTGTGGAATTCCGCCCAGGAACCATCTGAGAGCTGGACTTGCGCCAAAAAAGAAATTCCTTGGGGAAGAATCTGGTTCATCGATTTCATATGGTGCTGATGCTGAACACCCATCATGCCGCCCATCATCGGATGGGAACCCATGGGCATCGCGGTAATGTCGTATCCATTGGGTTCATCGACGCCCATAACCAGGACGCGTAGTGGCCAACGACTTCCCAAATGGCGTTCCAACAAGCGTTTGACGTGCTTCTCATGGGGATTCCCGGTCAGCTCCTCGACGATTGGGGGTTCGCCCTTATCCAGGAGGCGCAGATATTGAAGTGGTGTTTTGACGATGGCGGAGATTCTTAGCCGTTCCGCATGGGAGAGCGGATCCAACAGTTGAACGATGGTGGCAAAACGCTGAGCGGTCTGCATGCCACCAAAGGCCGACAGAGCCTGACTCCGGTCCTGGAGGTGAATGGCGGCGCTGGATACCAGCGCCAGCGTCACGCCTGAGAACAATATCAGAACCATCTGGCTGGAGAGGGTGTTGGGCAGTATCCGTGTCATCATTTACCCTCCACGTCCGCGTTGAGCATGTAGCCCTTGCCCCAGACCGTTTTGAGAATTTTGGGATCCTTGGGATCGTCCCGTAGGCGTTTTCGGATGCGTCCCACCTGGACGTCGATGCTGCGGTCGAAGATGGTCGCCTCCCGCATGCGGTAGATCTCCATGATGCGATCCCGGTTCAGGATTTCACGGGGATGGTTGAGAAAGGCCTGGAGGAGGACGAACTCTCCCTTGGTGAGTTCCACGATGACTCCCTCAGGAGATTTCAACTGCTGCGCCTTTAAATATAGCACCCAGCCGGCAAAGTGCATCTCGGACACCTCGACGGGACGCGCCCCTTTGGGTTGGGCGCGCGCCCGGCGCAGGACGCTCTTGATTCGCGCCAACAGTTCCCGGGAACTGAACGGTTTGGGCATGTAGTCATCCGCGCCCATCTCCAGGCCGATGACCCGATCCATCTCGCCGCCCCTGGCGGTCAGCATGATCACCGGGGTATTGGCCGTGGTCGGATCGGAACTGAGCTTGCGGCAGAGGGTCAAACCATCCTCGCCGGGCAGCATCAGATCCAGGACAATGACATCGGCATCCCACTCCTTCAGGGTCTTCCACATCGCCTCACCGTCGCCCGCGGTGCGGGCCTGGCAGCCGTTCTCCTCCAGATATTCCCGGACCAGTTCCCGGGTCTGTTTGTCGTCCTCCACCACCAAAACCCGATCAGCGTTCGTCATGGTGATCCAACTCCCTCGCAAACAGTTCTTCTTCTCCAGGATCATCAAACAGGAATTGGAGAAACAAGGCAAATAAATAAGTGTGACTCAAATGCGACTCAATCTATTGAATGCTACTCAACCATGAATAACTCTGACTTATACTAATATATGATTCGTATTTGGTCTTATGTGTGAATCATATGCAAGTGATACCAAAGATAGTAAGGGAACTTTTACAATAAAACATTTCAAAATGTGGATTTTTCCTGCCATGTTTATATCCAAGCAGACAGAGGGACGCGACGAGCCAATTCACCGGACAGTTTAACCGGATAGGAGACGATCATGAACAGGACATCGAAAAAACGGACTCTGGGAGTTGCCGCGGTCATGGCCCTGGCTGTGGGGGCGTATTTGGCCACCGACAGCTTCGCGCACGGTCCTGGCGGCATGGGATGGACCGGAAATAGAGGCATGATGGGCCATCACATGATGGGAACTCAGCAAGGCACCACCGGCTACCAGGGGATGGGACCCGGAATGATGGGCGGTCAGCAGAGGTGGACCGGAAATCAGGGCACCATGGGACCCGGAATGATGAGTGGTCAGCAGGGGTGGACCGGAAACCAGGGCACCATGGGACCCGGAATGATGGGTGGTCAGCAGGGGTGGACCGGAAACCAGGGCACCATGGGACCCGGCATGATGGGTGGCAACCAACAAGGATGGACCGGTCATCAGGACTTGATGAGATACGGGCAATAAGACCGGTCGGTATTCAAGTAGGAACAAACCGCAAACGATGAGGAGCAGGAGATGAAACGGATCATGGGCATGAGAATGCTTGGAATCGCGGCGGCCACAGTGCTGGCCATGGGATTCCAAGGTGTCGGGGATGGTTGGGCGCACGGAATGATGGGCGGCAACCAACAAGGATGGACGGGCAATCAAGGAATGATGGGTGGCCAGCAGAGCAACACCGGCAGCATGGGCCCCGGCATGATGGGCGGTCAGCAAGGGTGGACCGGAAACCAGGGCGCCATGGGACCAGGAATGATGGGCGGCAACCAACAAGGATGGACGGGCAATCAAGGAATGATGGGTAGTCAGCGGGGTACGACCGGTGGCATGGGTCCGGGCATGATGGGCGGTCAGCAGGGTTGGACCGGGAACCAGGGCACCATGGGACCAGGAATGATGCGTGGTTGGCGGGGCGGCCAGATGGGTCCGGGCATGATGATGGGTGGTCCCGGAATGATGGGCGGCCCCCTGATGGGCCCCGGCATGCTGGGCCATGACACGGCAACGGCCACGCAAAACCTGGCCACGCTGAAAGACCGCCTGAACATCACCAAACCCCAGGAATCAGTCTGGGATGCCTACACCAAATCGGCCTTGGCCCTGACCACCACCCACAACGACATGCACAACATCATGCATGGTACCTATGCCACGGCCCTGGAAGCGGTTGAAGCGCGCACCAGGTTTTTTGAACAGCTGGTGGCGAAGAGGAAAACCGCCGCCGAATCATTCCGAAAGCTCTTCGATGCCCTGACACCGGTCCAGAAGACCAAGGTGAACAGCTTTTTCAGCGGCTGCCACGGCTGGACAACCCAGAACTGAAACCCCAACCCCCAACCGATATCGGACCAGGAGGAAGATCATGGCCACAGCACATCCGGTTACCCACAGCCTGAAAGTCATGGAGATGGTCTGCCCCGATTGCGAGGGGATCATCGCCGATGGATTGACCGCTCTGGAGGGGACTTCAAAGGTGGAATCCAACTGGCGGAAAGGGGTGGTGACGATCACCTATGATCTCCACAAGACCCGTATTCAGGATGTGGAGAAACTCCTATCCGATATCGGTTATCCACCCGACACCGGATTTCTGTCCCGCAAAAAGCGGGATTGGATTCACTTCACCGAGCAAAACGAAGTGGACAACCTCAAGCACGTTGGCCACTGCTGCAGCAAACCGCCGGTGGGTGCTTGAGACAGGCCCTTCAGAGGGAGGAGAAAGCCATGAGCAAGACCCGTATCACCAAAACGGTTTCATTTGCCGGAACCTTCGATGACGCCGTCCTCGCCATTCGCTCGGCGTTGCAAACCCAGGGTTTTGGCATTCTGACGGAGATCGACGTCCAGGCGACCCTGAAGAAAAAACTGGGGGTCGACTACCCCCGCACCCTGATCCTGGGAGCGTGCAATCCAAAGTTGGCGCACCGCGCTTTGACGGCGGAGCCGGATGTAGCGGCACTGATGCCGTGCAACGTGGTCGTGCGTGAAACCACTGATGGCGCTGTGGATGTCGTGGCCATGGATCCACTGGTGCTGACGGAATTGCTGAAACATCCAACCATCGTGGCAGTGGCCAAAGATGGTGCGGCACGATTGGATGCCGCGTTTAGGGAGATCCCTTCCTCAAAGTGAGGAAGCGGACTCTATTTTTTTCAAGGTGATCATGATGGACAAAAAACCATTTTCCATGCTTTTGGCAGTGGTTGCGGTATTGGGTTTGGCTCTCCTGACCGCTTGGCCGGACGATGCCGAGGCCCGCCGATTTGGCGGTGGCAAATCCTTCGGAGCGCGCTCCTCAAGGAGTTTCTCCACGCCTCGCAAGGCTACGCCACGCAGCCAATTCAGCCGGACGACGCCACGTTCCTCCCCACGTTCCGCCATGAATCAATCTCGTGGTTCTGGTTTTGGATCAGCCCTGATGGGTGGTCTCGGCGGTCTCATGCTGGGCGGACTGTTGGGCTCCATGCTTTTTGGCGGCGGTGGAGGCGTTGGTTCCGCCGGTATGGGCGGAGGCTTAGGTGGTGGAATCGGATTGTTGGAAATTCTCCTGATCGGTGGACTCATCTGGTTTGGTTTTCGCTGGATACGAAAAAAGAAGGAAGAACAGCGTCCACGGACCGCTACCGGTCCCGATTTTCAGCGCAATGTCCTGGAAGGGAAGTTCCGCCGGGAACCCACCATGGCGCCCGGAACCCCTCTGCCCAACACCTTTTCCGTTCAAGGTGAAAGCGATGAGGTCACCCAGGGAATCGAACGGATCGCTGTCATGGATCACCAGTTCGATGAGCGTGTGTTCCTGGAGGGAGCGAAACACGCCTTCGAGCAGATCCAGGGTGCATGGAGCGACTGGAGCGTCGATCGCTTGCAATACCTCCTCACCGACCGCATGTGGGGCATGATCCAAACCCAGGCTCAGGAGAGCAGGGCCGCCGGTCGGCGGGACATCATCGAGAAGATCCGATTCGAGGCCGCCGAGGTGAGCGAAGCCTGGCAGGAATCGGGGGAGGACTGGATCACGGTTCGTTTCGCGGTGGAGATGGTGGATTACGTCACCGACGTGGATGGGAAAACCCTGGAGGGGGACCCGGACAAACCGGTTCAGGTTGAAGAGTTCTGGAGTTTTGTCCGGCCGGTGGGATCGGATGATCCCAACTGGCGCCTGGCCGCCATCCAGCAACCCGGTGAAGTGGCCAGGGGCAGTGTGTAATGAGCGGTCAGAGAAGTGGTTGGAGGGAATGAAATGGTGAACATCGGGGTCATTCGCAGTGGGTCGTTGAGGCAGTCCCAGTTCTGGATGTTGGGCACGTTGTTCTCCTCGGCGGTTTTGTTGAACGCCTTCTGGGAGTTGGCCCAGTCACCCCTTTTCGTAAGCACCAGCATTGGTTCGTTCCGCTCCACCATGTGGCACTGCTTCACGGCGGCCATTCTGGATGGCGTCCTGGTCCTGTTGATCAACACGATCGGCGTGGCGGTGTGCGACCGGGGAGACTGGTTCAGGAAACCCGGAATACGCGGCTATGCCGTCATGTTACTGGCGGGTTTGATCATCGGGGTCGGTGGGGAGTGGTTCAATCTCCACATGACCGGAAGATGGCACTATACGGCTGAGATGCCCTTGGTGTTTGGCCTGGGTGTTTGGCCGATTTTGCAAATGTTGATCATCCCGGCGGCTGTTTTTCGGTTGGTGGCCTGGGCTGGTTTTGCACCAGGAACGATGAATCGGTGATGGAGCATGACTACGTTGCCTCCCATAGGCACAGCAAAAACCTAGAAATACAGAAATGAGCAGTAACAGGCATTTTTCAATAAACAGAGGAGAGTTTGAATGAGCACGTTGTTTCCTGGAATCAGTAATCTGGCCGTCATTCATCCCATGGTGGTGCATCTGCCGATAGCATATCTCCTGACAGCGCTCTTGTTCGAACTGATCCGATATTTCACCAATAATGAACGGGTCAAGGTGTTCGCCGAGTGGATGGTTTATTTGGGGGCGGCTTCCGCGATTGCCGCCGTGGGGGCGGGTTTTCTGGCGGCGGAAAGCCTCGGCCATGATTCTCCGGGCCACGATTTGGTGCACATTCATCGTGACATCATGGTGAGCATGACCGCAGGGCTTGTTCTGCTTGCCCTGGCGTTGGCCCTGATCAAACAGTTCCGGGATGGACCTTTTCGAAAGGGGCTTGTTGTCCTCTTGACTCTCTTGACCGGTCTCATGGCCTTTGGAGCGGACAAGGGTGGACAACTGGTTTACCAGCATGGAACCGGCGTCAACCCAGCCATTTTGAAATCACAAGATACTCCGGAGAATCAGGCAACGCATGGTCATGCCGACGAAGGACCGGTTGCCAACCATCACGAAAATCCTGAACAGAAGATGAGAGGGCAAATGCCGACACCAGATGAGCATAAGGTCGATGATCATCATGCGGATGATCATACACACTGATCAAACACACGGGTCAGTCAATGGAACAATGGGAAAAGGAGAAAGATCATGATGGGCGGGTTTGGTTTGTTCGGAGGACTTCCGATGATTCTGGTTTGGCTCCTTCCGATTCTGCTGATCGTCTGGTTGGCCACGTCCTGGTTGGGAGATGGGTCGAATGGGTCCGGGGGAAAGACTGCCTTGGACTTTCTGAAAGAAGCTTATGCACGGGGGGAGATCACCCGGGATGAGTTTCTGAAAAAGCAGATCGATATACAAAAAGGATAACCGGAGATGACAACAACGAACGCCCCTTCAAAGACCCTGCTTCTGGTGATCCTGCTGGCCGCACTCATGATATCGGGTTCGCTGGTTTTCCTCGGCCTGCAACTTCGTTCCGAAAACAGATCCGGCAACGTCGGAATCGATGAAGCGGTGCTGGCCAAGAAGATCGAGGAAGGGATCGAAAAATATGTGGAGAAACAGAATCAGGCGCGGGTACAAGCCCGAGAGGCTCGAGAACGGGCCATCGCCGAGAAGGCCAAGACGGTCCGCAAAGTGGACGCAGCCCGGGATCATATCAAAGGTTCTCCCGATGCCGTGATCTCCCTGATCGAGTATTCCGATTTCGAGTGCCCGTATTGCAAGCGGTTTCATCCCACGGCCGAGACAATCGTCAAGGCTTATGGCGGCAAGGTGAACTGGGTTTATCGCCATTTGCCCCTCCCCATGCACAACCCGGGAGCCATAAGGCAAGCGGAAGCAGCCGAGTGCGCCAATGAACTGGGTGGAAACGATGCGTTTTGGAAATTTACCGACTGGATCTACAAGCGTACCAAATCGGGTGGCAAGGGATTCCCAACGGAACAACTGGCGCCGCTGGCAGCGGAGATCGGCTTGGACAAGGAACAGTTTCAATCCTGTTTGGCCAGCGGAAAGCACAAGGCCCGGGTTCAGGAGGATATCAAGCCCTCTGTGCCAATGTGACCGAGACACCGACCTCTTCATAGTTTAGTGCAGGGCGGTGCGGTTCATCGAGAAGGTTGTCCCTGCCATCGAGGAGGTGGACGGTTCATCAGGTGCCATGGGCACGGCGGTCAACAACGCCATCGATGCGTTAGTGCCAATCATTGCCGAGGTCGACGCTGATGCCGATACACGGGATCGATGGCTGAAAAGGGTCTGGCAGGCCTTCGATGACGATGGATACGGATACCTCGACACGATAAACGAGCACTGGGGAACGCTGTGCGGATCACCGGAAGTCGCGTCCCAGTGGGCTGACCACTTCATTTTCAGGGTGCGACGGCATTGGCAGAAAGGTCGAAAACCCGGAAATTACTACAATGGGGTCACGGCTTGCCTTTCCTGTCTGCATGCGACCGGAAGACACCAGGAACTTTTGGAGCTTTTGGAACACGGACCATTCGTACACTGGCATGATCATCGATACGGATTCTTGTCCTTGGCCGCCATGGGCCAAAATGAGGAGGCCCTGAAGTTTGCGCAAAAGTGCAGGAGTCCGAACGATGACCGCCGGATCGACCGGGATTGCGAAGAGCTCTTGATCTCGATCGGTGAGGTGGAACAGGCGTACCAACGTGCAATGAGCACCAGTGAGTCCAACACCCGCATCAACACCTTCCGTGCCGTTGCCAAGAAATATTCGCATAGAAACAAGAAGCGCAGGTTGTGGAGGTCAGATCGTAAATCGGATCAACGTCAACCCACTTTCAGAGGCACCGTCTGGCATTGCACCCCTGGCACTCGAATCAATCCATGATCGTTGGTCATCAAGACCGCATCCAGCGACAACGCCGTGGCGGCGATGATGGCGTCCGGCAACTTCAACCCGTGAGCCCGTCGCAAACGGATGGCGTGGTCCTTGACGTCGGGTGAAATGTCAACAACGTGGATGTCGCCGAGAAAATTTAGAACCGCCTCCTCCTCGGATTCGGTCAGGGAGGGATACGAAAGCAGTTCCATCTCGGTGATCACCGAAGCGTGGTAATGTCCGGGTGGCAATGGGTCGGACAGTTTGCCTCCAAGCAGGTAGAGAATGACGTTGGTGTCCAGCACGCGGTTCAAGACCATTCGCTCCGGCAACGATCTTGATAGGTCACCGGGGATTCCGTCAGGTTTATCTTGCCGGCGTGGCGGGACAGATCAACGACCGGGGCGGGTGGTTCCAGAATGTTCAACTGCCGCTCGATCTTCAGCCAGTCGCTGTAGTCGATCTGTACGGCGACCGGACGGTGTTTTTCATCGGTGACCAATCGTTTCCGTACGACCTGCATGGCGTCCTCCTTTGGTGACCCGTCCTCAAGATTAAGGATACCACATCACACTTCGCACGTGGTACGGGAACCGTTCCTCGATGGCGTATTCCAATCCCACAGCCGGATCCGGACCGGTCCGAACAATCCCAGACACACCCTCAAATACCCTTAAATTTTAAGGTGATGAAAGGGGTACACCGTGCCTCTAAAAACTGTTACCCAATCGAGCTACCCATCGCGGTGTTACACGTCGAAATTTCCCTTTGAAATTTAAAGGTTGCAGCGACTTTCCGGATGGTCCCTCCCCATCCCGGAATGTGTCAATGAAAATGGCAAAACACGCTAAAATTGTGCTTGCAAAGTGGGAAGGGTCCATATATCTCCCCCGATTTCCAAATGCCCCTGACCACCGCCGCTATCCCCGCCATGGCGGAACGCATTGAGGTGTGGCCGGTGGAACGGCTGATTTTCTACTCCGACAACGCCCGCACCCACTCCGACGAGCCGATCAACAAGATTGCCGTAAGTATGGTGGAGTTCGGCTTCACCAACCCCGTCCTGAGTAGATGGCCGGGACGGCATCGTCCCTGGCCATTGGCCTGACAGCAGTCAGGAAACACTCCCGCGGGTTTTCCGGATGATCTTCGGCCACGGGTGGTTCGGTTTCCGGTATGGTTGGGACGGTGACAACGGCCGTGGTGGAGAAATCTATTCCCCATTGTAAATGGTCTTGGCTTGCCTGGTCGCTCTTCCATGCGGGGGATCCCACCAACCCATGGCTTTGCCACGAGCCTGGATGATTTTCAATACGGCCTCTTTTTTCAGCGGATCGTCAATATCCTGCCATTTTTTCGCCAATGCTTTTCCCCGCCAGATCTCTTCCTCCTGGCCCGGATTGATATGATGTTTTTTCATCAACTCCGGAATGGCGGTTTCCAGCCAGGGATGGCTGGGTATGGCCGTGCGCTGGAGTTCCGAGAGGGCTTCATCATCTGGCGTCATCCGGCCATATCCGGCTGCGGTTTTGGCGCCGGCGCCCAGCCAATCCAAGGCCTGCCGCAGGGCGTTCAAGGCTGGTTCCACCTCTTTATTCATTTCAGAAGTGCGTGGGGCGATGGTGAACAGAAAGACCGCCTCCTTGACCACCAAAAAGGGAACGGGTACCGGATCGTGCCAGTCCGCTGGAACCGTTTTATCCCATTCCCGGGTCAGTTTTTCGCGGTCTTCCCCTTGGAGATACCATTGACCCATATGCGGGGTCATGACATCCACGGACAAGCTGGGCGGGGAGACCGGCAGGGCATCGAAAAAAATCAGTCCACCGGCGGTTTCCATATCCCCGAACAAACGCAGCAGATTTTCTTCCCGTTTCGGATCCGTCAGGGCGGAATCATCCCATTGCATCATCCAGGTCCGCACCAACCCTTTCACCGCCGCTCCACACAAATACGGTACCCCCAGGGTTGGATGCCAACTGAAACCATTTTCCGCCGGATGCGGCAATCCCAGGCCGGTGGCGAAATGCCACTCGGTGCGAAAGGCCCGGCTTTGGCCGTTGAGGGTTTTACCCAATGTTTCCAGGCGTCGCGCCTGGTCGGCCAGTTCTCCCGCGTGGCCACAGGGAGATTGGGTGACGGTGCGCAGCCAAGCCTGCTTGGGGTCCGCCTTGGGCCCCTCCTCCCCATCCCGCGCCGCCTCCAGGCTCCAGTCGGTTTGGGAAAACCGGTCGAAAAAGCGGTCGAACCAGACCCCACGATGGCCCGTATCCGGCAGATGCCGGGGATGATGGAGATTTTTATAGAGCGGCGCGGCCATCAGGAGTCAGCCAGGTAGGCGTTGGAAAACCGTTTGATCCACTCACACAGGGCCAAGGCTTCGGCCTGTCCCAACATATAGACGGTCATGGTTTTTTCGGTGATCCCTTTCAACAGGTCCGTGGAGCCATGGAAAGGTTGCCCCTCTTTGATCAACCAGTGCGAAAGCATGTCGAACAGGGCTTGCCAAGCCGCTCCCTTGCCTTTATCGCCAGCCTTGCTGCGGCAAAAAGCCATGGCTTGACCAAAACCGTTCATGTGGATCATCGCCGGCAGGGCGTTGGCGTAACTTTTAAACTCCTGGTTGCTGATGCCGGTCTCTCCTTTGACCGCCAAAACCCGTTCCAGGGCGAAAGCGGCCCGTTTTTGGGCGATGGTCTGCATGTTTCAATCCCCCTTGGCGGCATCATTGGCCGTCGACAACACCCGTACCCGAAACCAGCCCATGCCCACGGTTTCGTTGCCGCCAATTTGTAAAAAGGGCCGATCCCCGACAAAGGGCGCGGTAATGGCGGTCAAAACCCTGTCGGCGGTAAAAAAGGGCAGTTTGTCGGACTCATTCCGGCGTTTGCGGGCATCGAAGGCGTTGAGTCCCACGTAGAGAACCGTTTCCGGTGGCAGGGTCTCTTCATACCACAAGGCCCCGGGGGCCACGGTTTTTGATTCATCCAGCCGTACATGGGCCGCCACCGGGGTGGCGTGGCGGGCCATGAAGGTGAACATGTCGTTGGAGACCACCACCAGTTTTTCCGTGAGGTCCGCCTCGATGTTATCGCGATCGATCAGACGCGCCAGGGCGGCGAGTACCGTTTTCGCTTCCGGCAGGGGGGCGGTGGTGAAGCGAAACTCTTCCAGAAACAGATCTCCCTCCGCACCATTGCAGACCAGGGCTTGATCGTTGCTCATCGGGCGTTGGGCGGTCATCGTCAAACCCGACACACCCAACCGTTGGGCATCCCGCCCCAGGCGTTCCAACAGATCGGGACAGGTGACCCATTTGAAATGGGAGGTCAGGGAGCGAACCGGCAACAACAGCAGACGGGCGTCGCTGATGGCGATGGCCCCGGCAAACTCGTTGCTCTCCCCATCCTTGCCGGCCACCTCCGGCCCGAAGACGATTTCCAGGATCCCCGCGCCACCCATGCCGTTGTTTTTAAAAAAGGACCGCAACGCCCCCTTGACGCCGGAGCCAAAAATGCACGGCCAGTCGGAGTGGCCTTCCCGCTGGATGGGCAGGTCGACGACACCGGTCGAGCGTCCGCTGCCGGCATGTACCGATGTTTCCGCGATCAATCCCAAAAGGGCATTGTGTAAGGTCATTCTTCATTCTCCCCGCTACTTCAACTCCGGGGGACAGGCCCCCTTTTGCCATAGGCCGACGGCCAGCAATCCCTGCCCCGATTCCCGATTCAAGCCGATGTGCCGGCCGTGCAAATCCTTGATGGTCCGATTCGGGTCACCACCTTCCGGCAGGGTCACGAACCAGGCGCTGCCGGCGGGAACCAGGCTGCGGGTCGGCCGCGGTCGGTTGCAGGCCAGGTTCCAGCCCCCCTGTCGACTGGCTTTGCCCAGCACACTGGAGACCACCTGCAAATGGTGCCCTTGCAGATGGATGGGCCAGGTTCGGAACGGTTGATCCCCTGCTACACTCTCCGTTTGCCGTCCGGGCAACCACTGCCCCTCCAGGTCCGCGGGGGTCAGCAAATATAAAATCAATCCCCGGGTGTCGGCATTGGCCCGCGGCGTGGCCGGCAGGGGAGCGGACGGGACGATTTCCAGAACACCCACCCGTCCTTCGCCCCCCAGGCGCACCACATGGCCGGAGGGCGGTTGCAGGGCCGGATCGAGACCGTTGACGATCATCTCCAGGGCAACTTCCGGTTTGGGCCGCACATGGCGGGTCAGATAGAGCAGACCATCGATGGTGGTGCCGGTGCCATCCCGGGCGATGCCCAGGCGTGGTTCGCGTTGGAACAGATCACCGGGCCGATAGAGCCGCTCCGGCAACCCTCCCGCCAAAATGGCCGACAAACCGGCCCCGTCCACCCAAGCCCCTTCGGGAGACTTGGTTCCTTTCGCTTGTGGAGGCCGTTCGGGCAGGCAGACCGTGCCGAGATCACATTTAAAAGGGGGACCGATGGTGAGACGAAACAGACAGTCGCCACCTTCCATTTCCAGAATGTCCAACGGCACCGGAAAAAGCCGGGATCCGTGGTAATGCAACCAGGGTCCGGCCAGTTGCAGTTGTCCCCACTCCCCATCGACGGCGGTACCGATGGCGGCATGCAGATCCATCGTTTCAAGGCCGTCTCGCTGGCACACTCCCGCACCTATTTTGAAGGCTTCCCAATCCACTCCGACATATTGACCGATGGCGGTGCGCACCGCGCCGGCCAGGGTTGGGGCGGAGGGGGGGAAACGGCTTTCCAAAATGGCCCCGCCCACGGAACCATGCGGACGGGATTCCCGGAAAAACCAGGTGTCCAGGGAGTGAAACAACCAGCTGGCGCCGTTCATGCTTCCATCCCTTTCTGGGCCAGAAAACGCACCAGCAGGGCGCCATCCTCCTCCAGGCGCGGACTGCTGCGGAATGTCGCCTCGGCGTCGGTTTCCGGGTCGAAGGTGCGAAAATGGGGGCGGCACTGTTGCAACAATATTTCAATCTCCGCCAAGGCCCGTTCCATGTCGAGATCCTTGCGTCCGGCATTGCGCCCCGAGTCCAGATATTCAGCGGCCAGGAGTCGGGCCTGTTGATCCGGGTCCAGGGTGCTTGCGCCGGCGGTATGATCGACCGGGTTCAGCAATCCGAACAGGGAGCGGATCTTGAAGAAAAACCGGTTGGAAAAACGGGCTTCCGGATCGTTGTCATGAAAATAGGCGGCGATCCGTTCCAACTGGACCCGGCCATCATCGTCCAGGGCCTTTGCCCAGGGCATGGCCCACTGCACGGCCTGTTTACCCGGTTTCCAGACCCGCACCGCCAAACCATCCCGTCCCCGTTGTTCCTTGGCCACTTCGTCCAGCAGATGGTGACTGTCGGTAAGCACCTGCACCAGGGGCATTTTCACATGGGCGAAGGTGACCGCCGCGGAGAGCGTTGAAAAAATACCCTGCTCTGCAAAGGCATCGAGATACACCCGGCGCAGGGCCGCCGCACAGGAGAGGGCATCTTCCACCGGCAACAGCGCCAGCACGTCGTCGCCGCCGGCATAGACCAAAAACCCCTGATGGTTTTGAATGATCTCCGGAACCCGACCGGTAAACCGGTTCAACGCTTCGCTGATCTTCGGCTGCCTCTCCTCCCGGCCCATCTGCACGCCCAGGTTGTCGCCATCCATGACCAGGACGGCATAGAACGGGGTGGGCACCGGCGGGTTGATGCCTTTTTTTGCCGCCTGTCGATAAACTTTTTTCAAGGCGGAAAACGCTTTTTTGGCTTTGTCCGGATCGGTGAAACGTCGGTGATCCTTCAGATAGATATCAAAAAACACCACACCGTCCTGGTGGGACAAATTACGCGCCAATTTGCGATCCTCGGCTTGCTCACAGGCCGTTTCGATACACGTGATACGGGTTTGCCATTCACCGTGTGCTTCGGTCAATTTCAGAGCGGCGTCATAGAAAGGCTGAAGGGTGGACGATTCAACGTTTTTCAGGACCTGTTCCAACCAATGGACCGCCGCCAGATAGACCACGGATGGCACCGACCCGGGAACCCGCCACCCGCACACCCGTACCTCCCCGATGGGGACATCCACCTTTTGAAAATACCGGGGGAACCGTCTTTTGATAAACGCGATGGCGCAAAGAAACTCGCCCTTGTTGAAATCCATGGGCGATCTTGATTGAATCACCCGCCACATGGACAATGGTTTGCCCTTTTCGATCACCTCTTCGTTTTTCATGTGGAAAATGTCATTTTTTCCAATTCGTTCCGAACCGGAAAGCTCCTGCCATCCCTCCATGACCATGCATTTGTGGCCGGACTCCTCCTCGGGCAGATGCACCCGCCAGTTTTTTCGTCGATCCAGCACATCACATTGATCCCGTTGCGGGGTGATACACCAGAAAAATTCCCAAAAACCTTGCACCTGCCGTTGCCAGATTTTTTCGGTCCGTTTTTTATCCTGCTCGGATGGCCAATCCAGGTTTTCGAGGTCGCCCATCCAGACCTGTTGCGCCAGTGCCGACCAGGCGCCCTGGATGATTTCGATCACCCGTTCGGGTTTAAATTCACTGTCAACCCGGGCCATGAAGCGATTGGGGATGGAACCCTGTTGCGGTCCCTGCAACCCTTTGGCGCCCTGGCGGATGGCCTGCAAAAAATCAACATCCGGCTTTGGAAACAAAACTTCGCCGCCTTGCTCCTCCACCGCCACCATACCGACGCCGGCCAGCCAGGAGAGAATGAACGATCCGGCCCAAAAATCCCGGGTGCGCCGCGCCTGGGAAACGAACCCCTGCACCGGTCCCATGGAAAAATGAAAATAGTGGCTCATGGATGGATCGCCTCCATCCCCGGCCCGGAGATAAAATCGGCCAGCGGTTGAAAAAAGGCGATCTCGTCGCCGGCGGCATAGCGGGGGTCGGGATGAAAGCGGGCCGGCAGATAGAGGATAAAGGCGGAAAAGGTTTTCCCGGTCGGATGAACATGCATGAACAGGGGGCTGGCGCGGCGGTTTTTGGTGTCGGCCTTTCTCGGGTCATCCATGTTGAGGGGCAGTCCGAAGGGGTAGCGGCGGGCGACTGCCCGGTTCTCTTCGGATTTGCGGCAGGCTTTATAATGGCGTTCCAGCAACAAAATGGCCTGCCGGGCCTCGCCGGTGTTACCCACCCGGACGATGCGGGCCTGGTCGGAAAAAGCGGTGAAGGGGGGCAGGTCCGGCTGACGGGGATATTTTTTCAGCAGATCATTCAGGGCACGGGCATGGGCCGCCGGTTCCAGGTCCTGCTTTTCACCATTCAACGTCAGCAGGGCCACGGAGCCGAGCCCCTTGCGGGCACGGGCACCCAAGCCACCCAACAAACCGAACAGGCGCAAGGCATCGACAAAACCGTCCAGCATCTCCTGCCGATCATACGGGGAACTGCCGGTGCGCGGCGCTGGCCGAACCAAAAACCGAACCTCGAACCGTCCCCCTTCGGAAAGGGCCTGACGGTGCGGCCGGGCGGTTATTCCCCTTCCGGAGGCGACCACCCCAAATCCCAAATAGGCCCCCGGATCATTGGGTTTGCTCGGCGGCCAATTGTGGATCACCTGCGGCAATGGTTTGATCATGGTAACCCTGGGCAACAACAACCCCTGCCCACGCCGCCCCCCGGCACCGGTTTCATCGGCGGCGATACCGAACAGAAAGGCCTCCCGGCGATGCAGCTCTTGAAGGGCCTGATTTCGATCGTTCGGATGATCGGCAACCATCCGCCCCCAGTGCAAAGCCCGCCACCAAAAGCGAAGCGCGCCTTTGATGGCGGGCATGCGAATACTGCCGGGATCCACTTCGTGACCGGCTCCACCCAGAAACATGGGGGTGACGATGCGGAAGGTGGCGGTGAGAACTGGACGGGACATGGCCACTCCTACCCCCGTGCACACTTTAGAGGCAGGGATTGTGGGTCGGCCTCTTTTACCTTATTAGGAAGCTCGGTCAAAAAGAAGGTCACGGAGTACGACTTAAAATAGCCCCCATCATTGCCTTTTTTTATTTCGCTGGGTTTCGGACGCAGATCAGGGGTGAAGGAAAGATTTATATTATCTACAACTTGCCGGCCGATTTGCTGTCCCCAGGCACGAATATCGCCTTCGCCAGCCAAATAGACATCCTTGCAACAGATAACCTCCTTATCTTTAAACCGATTTTCTGGACCAACATAAACAAAAGATACAGATAGTTTTTTTGGAAGGTTCTCCTCGTACTCCCTTCTTTTTTCATTCCACCAGATAAACAGGGCCACACCGAGCGTTCCGAAAGCCAAAACCGGCTCCACAACATTCCACCACCCTTCACCTTTGACTGAAATGATTAACCAAGCTAAAACCAGAATAATTGAAAAAACCAAAAGATTCAGATAGCCACCCCGGAACACAAAAACCAAAATGGTTTTTTTATATGCAATTGTACCGCGCTCGTCCATCAGTAACCCCCGAACTTTGCCTGACCGACCACAAAACAACCCTTGCCGTGCTGCCGCCTTCGGTTAAACAACAAAAAAACAACATAATATTCACATTACCAGCAAACGGTAGCTTCTGCCACACAAAAAACAACAAGGCATTAATTTCTTCCTTTTCAGGGCAGAATCCAAACCATGAGAGAAGATCGACAACACTGATGCTGTGTCTCCATCCCTTCGATTTCAGGGCAAGGTCCGGACGCCGCAGATGGACACATGTTTCACATTGTGCAGTCTCCATCCCTTCGATTTCAGGGCAGGGTCCGGACCAAGTAGGGGATCAAGTATGGGATCAAGTATGGGTCTCCATCCCTTCGATTTCAGGGCAGGGTCCGGACCTTTCGTGTCGTAAACGAGCCCTCCCGGCTGCGTCTCCATCCCTTCACTTTCAGGGCAGGGTCCGGACTCATCCAAGGGGCCATTGAGCAGTGTCAACAGGTCTCCATCCCTTCACTTTCAGGGCAGGGTCCGGACCATCCGCGGAAGGCCTGTCAATTCGTTTGTCCCACAGTCTCCATCCCTTCACTTTCAGGGCAGGGTCCGGACCACGCTGCGGCAGAAAGACCGCCGCATCGGTGCGTCTCCATCCCTTCACTTTCAGGGCAGGGTCCGGACATCACGGTCCGAGCCGATCGCCATCGCCTGACAGTCTCCATCCCTTCACTTTCAGGGCAGGGTCCGGACCCTACTTGGCCACGAATATCGTTGTTGATACAATGGTCTCCATCCCTTCACTTTCAGGGCAGGGTCCGGACCCTCAACAACCTTGCAACAGGTTGTTTTTCAAGAGAAAAAAATCAAACGTTAAAAGTAATATAAAGTTAATCGCGTAGTTGTACAAATTTTGTGGATTTTTATGATGGGCAAGAAAGTTTGATAGGGTGTAACCAAATGAAATAAAACGATTTTTCCATTGACTGGCAAATGTGGGATTTTTTGCCATAAAACAGGATTTTCTTACCTAAAAAAAATATCTTTCCATGACTTTCCCGTGCCTATCATCCATACTGCAGGAATCAACATCTGGATGCAAGCGGTATATGGGCTGGTGGGATTATCAAACGCTGATGGAGTCGATGGTTTGCAGTCCATTTCTTTTTGCGGGATCGTGAGGTGAGCCGGATGGCTACCATGTCTGTTATTGTTGCCTATGACATCCGCAGCAACAAGAACCGTCGGTCGGTTTTGAAAATTTTGCGGGAGTGGCGGTTGGATGGTCAAAAATCGGTTCACGAGTGTCGATTGACCAAAAGCAAGGCCGAGGAGTTGTTTTTACAGTTGGGCGCTTCCATACATGCCCGGGATGACAGTTTGCTCCTGGCCCGGGTCAACAGCCGCCGCAAGGTGTTGGTTCGGGGCTTGGCGAAGAGCAGTGGTTTTTCGACCGGTCTGCGTCTGTTCCAATGATCGGTCATCCGCACCGGGACCGATGAGCCACGACACGCCGGGCTGGTATCTGGTGGGGTATGACGTGGCCTCGCCGAGGCGACTGAAAAAAGTTCACCGGCAACTGAAAAAACGGGGATTGGCGGTGCAAAAATCCCTTTTTTTCGTGCATGCCCGGAAGCGGGAGATGGAAAAACTGCTGGACGATCTGGCGCTGCTCATCCAGCCCCGTGAGGACGATCTGAGGACCTACCCCATCACCCGGCCGGGCGATGTCTGGAGCGCGGGCCGGCCGATTCCCACTTTGCCACTGTTGCATCCAGGCACGGCCGCCGCCGACAAACCAGCCGATCACAAGACGGGGATGGGCGGGGTTCGCTCGTGGATTCGAAAAATCTGGCGGCGACGCCACCCATCCTGACGGGAGAAACAGCCCGATGGCACAAGCGTTGACCCTGGTTCTGGACCGCCGGGAGATGATGGTCACCCTGTCCGGTCAGGCTTTGCATATTGAACAACCCGATAAGGATGTGACGCATGTGCCCCTGGGGCTGTTGGCTCAGGTGATCATCCATGGCGGTCCGATGGTCTCCTGTGATGTTTGGCGGGCCTTGGCGGAGCGGAATGTTGCCGCCGTGCTGTTTCCGGGCCGGGGCCGAGGGGGGCCGGCGTGGCTGGGAGCTGGCCTCTCCTCCGGGGTCGGGTTGCGGCTGGCCCAGCACCGGGCGTTTGCTGACGAAAAAAAACGGTTGGAACTGGCTCGATGGAGCGTGCTGGAAAAATTGTCCGCCCAAAAAGCCCTGATTCGTGGACTGGCCCGGGAGGAAACCGAAGGGGGACCGGCCCTGCCACCTGGTTCCCTTGAGGGAGAACAACGGGCACTGGCGCTGACCAGGGCGATGGATGTCATGACCGTTCAACTGGAAAAAATATCTTCCGCCGCCAACCATTCAAGCCTGATGGGACATGAGGGGACGGCGTCGGCGAGCTGATTTCAATTTTTGGCTCGGGTTCTGCCCGAACAGTGGCGGTTTTCCGGGCGCAACCGGCGGCCACCGCAAGATCCGGTCAACGCCTTGTTTTCTCTGACCTATACCTTGATGTTGTCCGAAGTGGAGCGGGCCGTGGCGCAAAAAGGGCTGGATACCGCCCTCGGTTTTCTCCACACTCCGGAACCGGGCCGGTCGGCCTTGTCTTTGGATCTCCTGGAACCATTGCGAGCCGAGGCGGATGCATTTGTACTCGATGTGATGAGCGCTCTTCTGACTCCGGACCATTTTTCCGGCAGCGGCACGGCGGGATGCCGGTTGAGCAAGGAAGGAAGGGGGCTGTATTATCAGCGATGGGCCGAAAAACGGCCTGTCTGGCCCCATGATCCGGATACAAAGGCCAAAGAGGCCGAACCGACATCGATTGCCCGGCGCTGTGATCGTCTGGTTCTGGATTGGGTTCGGTGGTTGATGGCCGATGAGACCGGGGAGGGAGGGCATGGGGACGCTGCTTGATCAAGCGCTGTCGGCAAAAGTGATGAACGCCGCCTGGAAAAGTTTGGCGGATGATCGGGCGGTGTGGGTTCCCGGCCTCTCCCGGACGGACATGGAACGGGATCTGGTCCTGCATTTGACACAACTGGCCGATGAGTTGCGCACCGGCCGCTATCGACCGCACCCGGTTCGGTTGTTCCCGGTGGCCAAGGCCGATGGCGGCAAACGGATCATCTCGGCATTGACCCTGCGGGACAAGCTGGTCCAAAAGGCGGTGTTGCGGGTTTTGCGCCCGCTGGGGGAGTCTCTGTTTCACTCGGACAGCTACGGTTATCGTCCGGGCCGCTCGGTGGAGATGGCGGTTTCCAAGGCCCGGGAGCACATTCTTTGTGGTTTGGAGTGGTTGGTGGACGCGGACATCCGCCAATTTTTCGACCGGATTCCACACGGCCCGCTGCTCCGGGTATTGAAAAGGATCATTAAAGACGGGGAGTTGCTGAAACTGATGGAAATGTGGTTGGATGTGGGGGCGCCACGCAGCGGCATTCTCTCCCGACGCCGGGGCGTTCCACAGGGAGGCGTGCTGTCGCCTTTTTACTGTCATGTTTATCTCACCGATTTCGACCATCGCCTGGCGGCGCAAAATTTACCATTTGTCCGCTTTGCCGACGACTTTTTAGTATTCGCCCCCACCGACAAGGCAGCGGAATCGGCGCACGCTTTTGTGACCAAACAGTTGAAAAGGCTGGATCTGGAACTGCATCCGGGAAAAACCCGGGTGGTCCGCAGCGGTCCCAACGTTCGCTTTCTGGGACGAAAAATGCCCCGCGGCCCCTCCGCCATGGGGCCGGATGGCCTGGGCTGATCGAGACGGCGGCGGACAGGGAAAGCTAATTTTTTTGGGAGAAAAAGGCGCTCTTTATGGCAAAATGTCCAACATACGCCCGGCCAGGAGAAAGCTGTTTAAAATTAAACAGATACAATCGATTAAATTTTTCTGTTCGTCATAAAAATCAAGCACATTTTGATGAATTTGCGACTAACTTTTTATCGCTTTACTTGTGTAACTTTTTTACCTTTAAAAACAGTCAGTTGCATGGCTGTTGAGGGTCCGGACCCTGCCCTGAAAGTGAAGGGATGGAGACGG
>CAYFNE010000084.1:0-21727 GCA_964344355.1 uncultured Magnetococcales bacterium | reverse complement strand
TTTGGACTCTTTATGTTATATGGTTGTCAAGCCTGAGGCAACCGGATACCAATGTTCCGGAAAACAGCACCGGTGTGTACACCTGGACCCTGCCGGATCATTTTTCCACCAAAGAGGGAAAGGTGCGGATCGTTGTCGAGGACAAAAACGGCAATACCAACGAAGACTGGTCGGTCGGGTTTTTCGAGATCCGGGATCCGTCCGCGCCACCGCCAGCCCCCTGGTCAACCCCTGTCGCCATCACCCAGGTCCCGCCCACCGATGCCGGTGACAAGAATCACAACTCCCCGAAAATAGCCATGGACGCCGCAGGGGATGTCCATATGGTCTATCTGTACACACAGGACGACAACGATGGGACAAACCGGACAATCACCCGGAAGATTCTGTATCAAAAACAGAGTGGGACCGGCTGGTCCAGCCCGGAAACCGTCTATTCCGTTATCCGGGGACAGGATTTCGGCTACGTCGGCCCGAATGATCTGCAAATAGCGGTCGACAGCAACAGCAGGCCGCACATCGCCTGGACCATGATCCTTGGCGATAAAAGCACCGACAACGGAAATCAAGCTGATATCTTTTACTCCCATTTTGACGGATCGGTTTGGAGCGATCCAACCAATCTTTCCGATGGACTGAAGGGCACCTATAAAACCGCTTCGATTGAATGGTCTGAGATATCTTCTCTTCCAGCCGAAAAGTCACAAGCCTACTCCGCAGTAATCGATGGAAAACTGTATGTTTTTGGAGGCAATTCCTTCGTCAGCAACTATGAATATGACCCGGCCACGGATACCTGGGCCAGAAAAAATGATCTCCCGGGACATGGAGTAACGGGTGGGGGAGCGGCCATCATTGACGGGCAAGTTTATGCTGTCGATGCCGGTTTTGATGATGATGTAAAAGTTTATGCCCCGGCCAGCGACAGTTGGTCTGTCGCGACCCAGGTCCCAACTCCCCGAAGAGGTCCCGCCGTGGCGGCCGTCAATGGCAAACTATACGTTATCGGCGGGTTGGATGCCGCCGTCACCAATGAAATGTATGACCCGGCAACCGGCACGTGGAGCACTCTGGCGGACATGCCCACAGCGCGGGGGTTGGCTGCGGTTGCCGTGGTGGATGATAAGATCTACATGATTGGCGGCCAAATACCAAATGGTGGATTCTCAACAGATCTCGTTGAGATTTATGACCCAGCAACAAACACATGGGAAACCGTAAACAGCATGCCCACACCTAGATATGGGGCGTTTGCAGAAGTGATAGATAATAGAATTTACGTGATAGGAGGTATTGACAGTTACAAGAATACGTCAAAGACAGTTGCCGAGTATAATCCAGCGAGTGACATGTGGATCGAGAAAGCTTCTTTGCAACATTCGCGATTCGGCGCTGTCGGTGGGGTAATCAACGGAAATATTTTTGTCGTGGGGGGGGAGTCGCGTGATTCTGGAGACCTGCTTGATATCGTTTCCAGTGAGAAAGCTGTTTTGACCGCCGGTCTGACCGGCCTTGTCTCCCGTTCCCCACGCATTCAGATCGATCCGCAAAACACCGTCCACGTCGTATGGCAGGACGGTTATTCCTGGAACCCAGACCGGTCGAGGAACGGGCAAGCGGATCTCTACCACAGAAAAAGGATGCCTCGGGCACATGGTCCGCCACGTCCCGTTTGACATCAAACTCCGCAGGCAGTCCCGTCTTTGGCGTGGATTCTACCGGACAGCTACATCTTGCCTATGAAACGTTCGGCGGTTTGTCATACGTGAAATTTGACGGCACGGACTGGTCGGCGCCGGTGACCGTATCCGATGCGATCGGTGGTGATATCGACCTGGCACTGGACAGCAACAATCATCCCCACTTGGTCTGGTGGTACTACACGGATGACACCATGAGAGTCTTTTATAGTCATTTTGATGGTGCCTCATGGACTTCACCGGAGGAGGTTTCAACACTGCCATCTTCCCTGGCTCCATCAATTGTCATCGATTCCACCGACAGGCCGCATATCATCTGGGAAACCAATAGCTGGCCCCGAAAACTGTCCTACAGATCCAAAGAGTCCAGCGGGTGGTCCTCCCCGATTCAGCTTCACCTGGACAGCCAGATCATCTCCAACGACAACAGCGATTTCACTTACGCACAGACCACAAACCATCTCCACGTCGTAATGGTCTCCGGGGCGGAGATCCATCATAACGGCACGGATCTTTCCGCGACGCCGGATACCGTTTCTCCCACCGTCCAGATCCTGTCTCCCACCGACGGCCAGGCGCTTGCCGGTGGTTCGATCCAGAAAATCACCTGGAAGGCCAAGGACGATACCGCCGTCATCGGGATCTCGATCGAGTACACCCGTGATGGTGGCGCAACCTTTTCCAAGGTGGCCACCAACATTGCCAATGATGGTGCCTACCAGTGGATCGTCCCGGACATCTCTTCCGAAACCGTCCAGCTACGGATCACCGCCGCTGATGCCGCCGGAAACAAGGGGACGGGCTTTTCCGGTATTTTTTCCGTCCTGGGTTCCGGAATGCCATCGGGAGCCGGAGGAATTGGTGGCATTACCCCCGTTGCGTTTGATGGCACCTTGTCAGCAAAGGAGGATACCGTCCGTTATGGCGTATTGAATGCCACTGGCAAGACCTTGACCTACCGGATTGTCTCCCAGGGAAAACATGGGACGGTTCAACTGACTGATTCCTCCTCGGGGGCATTCATTTACACGCCCAACTCCGACAGTTCCGGATCCGACGCCTTCTCCTTCCTGGTCAGCGATGGTCAGACGGACTCCAACGTGGCGGTAGTCGCCGTGACCATCGCCCCGGTAAATGATGAGCCGGTTTTGACGACGATGTCAGACCAGACCATCCAGGCCAACGGTTCCGCCGACGCCATCGCTTTCTCCGTCGGCGATCTGGAGACGGCAACCGGCGATCTGGTCCTGACCGTTTCCTCGTCCGACCCGGAGCTTGTCCCGGAAGAACGGATCGTGCTGGGCGGAACCAGCGCCGACCGCACCCTGACCATCACCCCTGCTTCAGGCCGTCACGGCAGCGCCACCATCACGGTAACGGCCAGCGATGGCACGGTCAGCACCAGTAGAAGCTTTGAATTGACGGTATCTCCACCGGACGAAACCACACTCTTTGCCTTGGAACGGCCCGGGAACGCGGGAGCCGACCTGACCAAGCCCCAGACCATCAACAGCGGCGAGGCCCTGACCTTCCGGCCTACCGGAGGCTCCGGTTCCTTCCTGGTGATGATTTCCGGGCCGGAGGCGGTCAGCGGTTCCCCCTATCTCGACAGCGATGCCGACGGCATCTATACCTTTGCCGCTCCCACCACCGGGGCGTTCGCGGGCATTTATACCATCTCGGTCACCGATACGGTTTCCGACCAGGTGAAGGAGATAACGGTCCAGGTCCCATTCCAGATCGAAGTGGACCGGACGAACATCTGGGAAAATGATTCAACCCGAACTATCCGGGTAACTGGTGGAGCGGCGAACGAGACGTTTGAACTGTCCGTCGCCAGCGTCTCGGGTACAGATGCGATTGAAAATATCGACACGTTGATTCCGGTTTCCATACAGGCTGCCAACGAAGCCGAAAAGGGCAATCCAGCCATCGCTGCCATCACCCCCGGGGATGTCGCCAAAACCACATCCATCCGCCTGCAGGCGACTTCAGAGCAACCGGCCCTGCCTTCCGACCTTAAAACAGTCTCAACGGTCTTGAACATCCTTCCGGTCAGCACCTACACCATCATAGTGGCCGATTCGACAAGCGGTCTCCCCATCGAAGATGCAACCATCACGCTACGAAAGCCATCATCCGTAATCGAAGACCTGGAATCCAGCCCTGCCGGAAGCGCCACCCGTATAACCGACTCGACGGGAACGGCCACGTATCAGTTAGCGGCTGGTAACTATGCATTCCGGGTAGAGGGGCCAGCCTCAAAGGATGGTATCGATGGCCAGCCTCAATATATGGAAAAAACGATCGATATCCTGGACGGGATGTTGTTTGCATCCGTATCTTTGGACGTAATCATTGGTCGCAACACAAATGCCAACAACGGTGATGACACTGCAACTGATTCGTTGGATTCTCTCCTGCCAGACTCCCCCGAATTGGAGAGTTTCACAGTAGGCAGCAGTGATGACAATACCAATCCCGCAGACAGCACAACAACACCGTTTTCTCCAGATCCGTCTGATGATTCCGGGTTTGAACTGACTCTCGACAACAAACTGACCGTTCCTCAACCCGGTGAAAGTGGACCCACTGCCGGACCAGAGAATACCACGACACCGGTTTCTCCGGACCAGCCTGAAACCCCAGAAGCTGAGCCGACCAACTCCCAAGCCAGTGAAAATGATACCACCACTGATACGGAGCGTACGGAGAGCATAATCACCTCGTTTGCTCTGGAACAACCCGGGAACCCGGGGACCGACCTGACCAAGCCCCAAATCATCAACAGCGGCGCGGCCCTGAACTTCCGGCCAACCGGAGGTTCCGGCTCCTTCCTGGTGATGCTTTCCGGGCCGGAGATCGCCGTAGGTTCCCCATATCTCGACAGCGATGCCGACGGCATCTATACCTTTGCCGCTCCCACCACCGGGGCGTTCGCGGGCATTTATACCATCTCGGTCACCGATACGGTTTCCGACCAGGTGAAGGAGATAACGGTCCAGGTCCCATTCCAGATCGAAGTGGACCGGACGAACATCTGGGAAAATGATTCAACCCGAACTATCCGGGTAACCGGTGGAGCGGTGAACGAGACGTTTGAACTGTCCATCGCCAGCACCTCGGGTACGGATACGGTCGAAAATACCGTGACGTTGGTTCCGGCTTTCATACTGGCCGCCAACGATGTGGAAAAGGGCAATCCGGCCATCGCCACTATCACCCCCGGGGATGTCGCCAAAACCACATCCATCCGTCTTCGGGCAACCTCCGATCAACCGGGCCTGCCTTCCGGACTCCAAACCATTTCCACGGTACTGAATATTGCTCCCGTCAGTATCTACTCCATCACGGTAGTCGACTCGACAAGTGGCCTGCCCATCGAAAATGCAACCGTCACGCTACGAGAACCACCATCCGTAGTCGAAGGCCTGGAGTCAATCTCTGCCGGTAGCGCCAGCCATGCAACCGGTTCGACAGGCGTGGCCACGTTCCAGCTGGCGGATGGCAACTATACATTCCGGGTGCAAGGCCCATCCGTCATTGATGAAACGGATGGCCAGCCGCAATATACGGGGAAAACGATTGAAATCGAAAGCGGGGTACGGAGTGTCTCCGTATCTTTGGATAGACTCGATGGCAATGGGGTGGCTTTTTCGGGAACGTCATCCGGTAACGACACGGACTCCAAAGACGGTGGAGATGCGACAAATGAGAAAAAAGAGACGCTTCCACCTGATTCCTCCGAATCAAAAAACACAGGTGGAGACGGTGTTGGCGACAACCCGATTCCCAACGACGGTAAAACGATACTGGTCTCTCCAGATCGGCCCGATAAATCGGAAACCGATCCGACCGGCATCCAAACCAGTGAAAATGATGCCACAACCAACACCGAAGATACAACAACACCGGTTCCTTCGAATCAACCGAATAAACCAGATACCGAGCAGGCCAATCCTCAATCCGGTGAAACAGACTCCACCCCTGAAGCGGAAGCCACAACAACATTTTCCCTGGAACAGCTCGGAAATGCTGGAACCGACCTGACCAAACCCCAGGTCATCAACAGCGGCGCGGCTTTGACCTTCCGGCCAACCGGGGGCTCCGGTTCCTTCCTGGTGATGGTCTCCGGGCCGGAAGCCATTGGCGGCTCCCCCTATCTCGACAGCGATTCCAACGGCATTTATACCTTTGCCGCCCCCACCACTGGGGCGTTCGCGGGCGTTTATACCATTTCGGTCACGGATACGGTTTCCGACCAAGTGGAAGTGATGACGGTTCATGTCCCATTCCGGATCGAAGCAGACCGAACAAACGTTTGGGAGAATGACGTCTCCCGAACCATCCGGGTGACGGGTGGAGCGGTGAACGGAGCGTTTGAGCTGTCCGTCACCAGCGCCTCGGATACGGATACGGTCGACAATGCCGTGTCGCTGGTTCCGGCTTCCATATTGGCCGCCAACGAAGCGGAAAAGGGCAATCCGGCCATCGCCGCCATCGCGCCCGGGGATGTTGCCGAAACCATATCGATCCGCTTGCAGGCGACATCGGATCAACCGGATTTGCCTTCCGGCCTCAAAACCGTCTCAACGGTTCTGAGCATCGTGCCGGTCGGCAACTACACCATCATGGTCTCCGACGCAACCAGTGGCCTTCCCATCGAAAATGCAACCGTGGCACTGAGAAAGCCACCCTCCGTAACGGAGGATCTGGAGACCATCTCCGCTGGAAGCGCCACCCGAGCCACGGATTCGACAGGAAAAACCGCGTTCCAGTTGGCGGCTGGCAATTATGCCTTTCATGTGGAGGGACCAGTCGCCGATGGCCAACCCCGGTACGTGGGAAAAACGGTCGAAGTCATCGGAGATGGCTCGACCATCTCCGTTTCCCTGGATGCAGTGGAGGACCATATGGCGCTCTTCTCCGGAAGGGTGACCACCGATGCGAAACTGTCCCTGGCGAAGGCCAAGGTCATTCTGTTGGCCAAAACCGCTGCCGGCAAGACCGAAGAGATCGAAGCACCCGTTTCCGAAACGGATGGCTCGTTCACGGTGCAACTGGACCTGAACGGCCTGACGCCTACCGCTCTTCTGGTAACCGTGCCCGGCGGTATTACGGTGCGGCGAAATATCGACAATGGGGATGGAGAAATTCTGGAGTATGGCCACACGGACCTCCTCTTCACGGTTCAAACCCGTCCGCCCGTCATTGGGGAGACCGTACAGGAGGAGTTGGCCGCTCTGTTCGTCGGGCCGAACAAAACACAGGACCTTTTTGACGGCGCGGTTGATCCGGCCAATGGATTGAAAACGATTTCCGCTCCCGATGTTTCCACCCTGCCAGCGGCCATACAGGCGATGGTGGATGCCGTGGAGGTGGCACCCAAGCCATCCGGGGCGGGCAAAAGCTCAAGCTCGGGTGCCTTCGCTGCTGTGGATGCCGCCGGGCCAGTCATCCAGGTTTTTAAAAAGGATGGCAAGATCGTCCTGGCTCCCGTCGTCCATCAGGAATTGAGCACACCGGCCAGCGGCCCCCGGACAGAGGTGTCAGCGGGCACCAAGCCCATGGCGGTCGGCGATGACGCCGATACCGAGTTTGCGATAGACGAACTGCGGACGGTCAAAAAGGTCGGCATCCAACTTCCGGGCAATGCCTTCAAAACCGGCGTCGCAGAGGTGTTTGCCACCGTTCGCGGCGTCACAATCGATCCAGCCTCCGCTTCCGCCAAACGGGCCAATTTCACCGGCGGTGAACTGGTGGAGATCGACTTGGCGATTTTCGACACGTCGCAAAATATCCTCTCAACCGATGCGGACGCCGCCAATCCGGAGAACGATGTCATTGAAGCGGTGGAGGTGACCCTGCCGGTCAGCGCCGATGCCTTGGAGCAGGAAGGCTATGATGCCGCAAAGACCGCAGCAGCATTTGTTTCAGGAGAGCTGTCGGTCTGGACCGCACCAAACATTGCCGATTTTGAGGCTGGCCGGAACCTGACCCCGGTCACGGGCACCACCTACAATCCCGCGACCGGAAACGTCGAATTTTCCATCAACCATTTCTCCGTTTTCGGCATCGGCCCCGGGCCGGCCGCTCCGGAACCGGTCGTCAACAATGATCCCGCACCGGCGGTATCTGATCCGATTGTCAACAATGATTCCGTTGTAGCAGCGTCGGGTGGAGGAGATGGAGGGCAAGGTGGCGGAGGCTGTTTTATCGCCACGGCGGCCTATGGATCCTATGAACAGCCATACGTCCAACTCCTGCGCCGTTTCCGAGACCGGTTCCTGCTGACGAATGCACCGGGAACCTGGTTCGTGGAGCAATACTACAAAACCTCCCCGCCCCTGTCCGACTGGCTACTGGAAAGGGATGGTTGGCGAGCGGTGGTCCGCGTGGCTTTGTTGCCGTTGATTGGGGTCAGTTGGGTTTTGTTGGAATATCCGGTGGCTGTTCAACTGTTGCTGTTGATTGGGGTGATGTTAATTACCATGCGGGTGTGGTTTCGTTTACCGAGAATATACCTGCTGATTGACGGCAGGAAAAATGGCAGCTGGCGGCCAATCTACAAAAGGTGAAAAAAACAATCAGGAAACATTCGTTGGAATTGTTAGTCAACCAATACTAGAGGAAATGAAAAATGGAAGATATACAGCGAAAGGCTAAACTTATTGCTGTGACGCTATTAATGTACGGATGTGCAACCCCTCACGTTGTAGACGTCAATCAACTTAATGACAAGAACCTTTCGTGCAACGAAATAAGGATGCAAATTAAAGAGGCAAAGCGGTTTGAAAAAGAGGCACGATCAGAAAGAACGGTGAATGGGAAAAATGTAGCAGCTGCTATTTTATTCTGGCCTGCACTTTTAGGGACTTACGCAAACACGGAAGAAGCAATTAAGGCGGCAAAAGAACGTGAGCAGAATTTGATGGCCCTTTATGATAAAAAAAAATGCCAGCAATCAGACGGCTAACGAATTTGATTCAGCAGGAGTCAAACCCATGGCGACCGGAGATAACTCCGAAGCCGAGTTTGTAATGGATGGCAGATCGTCATCAGGATCTTAATCCAACTGTCCAGTATTGTTCTTGCGCTGATACAATCACTGTGGACCAAGCTGAAATATCCGTTTCTCTGGCCGGACTGGCTCCCAAGGATGCTTCAAAGAACTAACCGCCCTTTTTGAAGTGGGGTTGGACTTGCACCGATATTTGGAAAAAGAGATCGATACAAGGATCGATAAGGGAGAGGGCTCGTGAAAAAAGGTGTGTTGTGGTCATTGTTGATCTTGCTGGTGGCTGGCAGCGTGGGTGCCTGGTTTTATGCCCTTCAGCATGTGGAAGATATGGCACGTCGCCAAGTGAATGGATTGGTGGCTGAACTGGCCGGGTACGTGGATATTGAGTATGGCGACGTAAATTCGGAACTGCTGCCGTTGGTGGTGCGGGTTGAGAAGGTGGTTGTTGGTTGGAAAGATCGGCGGGTGAAAGTGGACGCCGTGGCGATTCATGATATCGACACGGGCGGAGATTACCCTCTACATGCGCGTGTGCAAGCTACCGGGATCGATGGAACCGAGTTGGCTGAGGCCCTTCGCCAGACAGGATTACTTGACAGACAGACGCTTTCCACGCTCTCAGATGTCGGGATCATTACCAGTTCGTCAAAGAGTGATCTCAGTTTTGGCTATGATATTCGAACCCCAGGCCAGACAGCTGCAGCTAGAAGACTTGAAGTTGACGGCTCGTGGCCTGGGAGAGTTCGAGGCCAGCCTGGATATCGGCCATCTGCCGGAAGACATGACGCTTCCCAGTTCCCTGTTCGATCTGCTGAAATATGCCAAGCAGTTCGAGAAGGTTCTGATTCACGGTGGGCAAGTTTCCTATCGGGATCATTCGGCGGTCAACCGGTTTTTTGATCTTGCGCTGGAGGAGGAGCGAAGGTCCCGGAGCAATCTGGGAGAGAAAATGTGGTTTGTTGAGTTGAAGGATGAACTGAATGGCTCCATGTCCCGCGCCGGAGGCGATACCACTTTGGAGGGAGCGTGGTTTTCGGGTCTGCTCGCGTACGTGGATGGCAAGGAACAGATAGCAATATCCATCTCTCCCGGTTCGCCCGTGCCGGTGGGACGGTTGATGCGGTCGGGGTCCGACAAACCGGGGCTTTTGAAACTCCTTGGCGCTCAGTTGGTCACCACTGGCAACCGGGATATGGGCCATTTTGCCATGACCCCAGAGGAAGAGCGGGAAGCCAGGGCCGAAATCAAGATCGCTTCTCTTCTTGCACAGGCCTCAACGGATCTGGAAGCGTCCCGCCTGATGGATCCCATCGGGCGGAACGCCTATGACAAATACCGGGAGATTCTCACTTTACAACCGGAACACTCTGGAGCGGAGCAAGGCATAACACGGGTAGCGGAACGATACCGGAAATTTTCCGAGCGTGCGTTGGCGAGAGGAGACAAAACAAAAGCGGCCATATATTTCGAAAGGGCTACCAAATTGCGCCCCAGTCTGGAGGGGCTGGAAACTCTTGAGAAGCGTCTGGCGAATGTTTTGGCGGAGCGAAAGCGCCGGTTCATGGAGGCCGTCCGCAAGGCCGGTAACCCGTGGGAGGATCCTTTTGATGCGGCCATATATATAGCGGATATGCTTGATCCAGGTTCGTGGCAGGTCAGGTTGCTTGGGGAGATAGCAAATCTCATGGTGAAAGTTGGCCAAGTTGAAGAGGCAAATCGCGTTTTTTCTCAGGCAAAGAAAGTCGCCAACTCTGTCAAAGATCAAGAAGAGAAGAGCAGTAGTCTTTCTAACATTGCCAGGGCATTGGCTGAGGCCGGGATGGCTGAAAAGGCAAGCAGTTTTTACTCCCAAGCGATCAACATTACTAGTTCAATAAAAAATAAAGAGAGAAAAATCGATCGATTATCTTCGCTTGCTGTCGAATTGGCCAAGACTGGAATGCTTAAAGAAGCAAGGGATGCATTCTCTCAAGCAATGAGTATAGCTAACTCCATAAAAGGTCAACGAGGGGCAGCAGATACTATTTTTAACAATATTACTGCACGCCTTATCGAAACTGGCATGATTGAGAAGGCAATGGATGCTGTCAGATCTATTACTGATCGATGGTATGCCAAAGGTCATTTACTGTCTGAAATAGCAAAGGCATTAGCTAAGGCTGGTATGGTTGAAAAGGCAGTGAGTGTTGCTGACTCCTTTGAAGACCGATCGAAGAAAAACTCAGCATTATCAGGCATAGCAACGGGGTTAGCTGAGGCTGGCAAGGTGGAGAAGGCAGTAGATGTGGCTAACTCATTTAAAGCCAGAGCGCAAAAAAGTGCGGTACTATCTGATGTTTCTGTGACACTGGCCGAAGCTGGTAGGATAGAAGAGGCAATGGATGTCGCAAACTCTATCCAAGACCAACTGAAAAAAAGTCTAGCATTACGTTCCATAGCTGAAGCATTGTCCAAGGTTGGTCGGACTGAAAAAGCGATGAATGTTACCAATTCCATCAAAGACCAAGGCCAGAAAAGCTATGCTCTATCAGATGTAGTTGGGGCATTTACCAAGGCTGGCCAGGTTGAAAAAGCAATGGATGTTGCCAACTCTATTAAAGATCAATATCAGAAAGGTTATGCACTTTCAGGTGTAGCCAGGGCATTTGCCATGGCTGGACAGAATGAAAAGGCAAGCCGCGTATTTTCTCGGGTGATAGAAATCGCCAGGTCCGCCAAAGATCAAGACATAAAAAACTATCTCCTGCTTGATGTGTCTAATGCATTATCCGAAACTGGATCCTATAGCAAATCGATTGATATCACTAACTTAATTAAAGATGAATACATTAAAGATCAGGCTCTTGACAAAATAGCTGGTGCACTAGCAAAAACTGGCAGACTTAAGGAGGCAGTAAATCTCGCCAATACTACAAAAGATTACAAGAGTATTGCGTTATATACGATAGCAGAAACTGTGGCAAAACAAGCGGCTGAACTACCTCAGGAAGAACGTTCTCAATATGCAAATGCAGTGATGAAGTCATTGTCGAGGTGAGCGACCTTTCGTTTGAACTATTCCAACTCCGGCCTTGAAAAAGGTTCGAGATGGCCAACCCAAAGAAACAAAACAATTTCCTGCGGATTGGCCAACTGGCTCTGCTGGGAACGATCACCGGATGTTCCATCCAGACAAAAAAAGGGACATCCATCAATTGGCCAGCCCCGGTCGAGACGAGAAAGGTCGAGATTATCATTCGAAATCAAACCGATACCCTATGCCATTTGTACGGGATTGACGAGACCGAGAAGAGATGGCGGTTGACCAAGGACAGGAAGCCGTTCCCTGGGAAATTGTTCGTGTTGTCGGAGCGGTTTTTCGGTTCCCCAAAAAGCGCGACCCTCGTCTTCGAAACCGAGTGTACAAAAGGAAAACTGATCGGCGTTGCGAACACAAGCTTCAAGATTCCTTTCCAGACCGCAGACTTCCAGAGGGAGTGGACCATCAGGAAAGAAGATATTGAATGGCTCACCGGCAACCCGAAATGGGTCATTTCTCCTTTGAATTGAACTGTTGCATGATCAAACAGCTCGCCTTGCATGCTGGGTACCCCATTGCCAGAATACCATTGGCATGATGGGCAACGGGCTCCCCAAAACAGCTCGGACTTCCGGCGAACACATGGATGCGGATCAATGGGAGGGCAGGAGAGGCGGCGATCCCGCTGGGACCTGTCAGGCCGGTTTACATATCACCGGCCCATGATCGGTGCTCATTCCCGGTCATGATTGCATGGCCGTAAGCACGCCGGATTCCCGGACTGAAAGGTGTCCCTTCAGAAAATCTGGTTCTCGTTAATTACAAAGCAGTTCGGTCCGTCCATTCACTTGGGGTCAAGATCAAGAACCACTATTCAACATTTTTTTCATGATGAACATTTCAACAAAATCAAGCCAAGTCCAGGATGGACCAGTCCCTCCCCAGACTGCTATGCTTTCTACCTGCCCACGGCAACGTGGCCAGCGCAGGAGATGCTGACAATCCTGGGATTCAGAGGACCCTGACCCGTTCTGTCGGTGCTCATGATCTTTGAAAAGAGTGGTACCCAGCCGAAACGCTGGAGATCCCCTTGCGGTCGATCTCGCGTTTCCGGCTGGTTTTTCTACACAAAAAACACCGGCGTGCCCGCATCCAACCGTTTTTTGACCGCCCGGCCATTCTCGACCGTCACCTGATCCCCGACCTGGAGGTGACTCTCCCGAACAACCTCCCTCGGGCCGGCAGCGGTCGCCACCCGAACCCGGTCACCGAACACGGCTACTACCCGTCCTGCCAGTGACCGCTCCTGACGCACCAACTCTCGCAGATCAGCTGACAGGGACACGGCGCACCAGATCAAGAGAGGTTGTCGTCACCGGACCTTGGGTACTATGCGAAACCCCGACCACTTTTCCCCGCCAGGATTTTCCCATCAATGCATCGTGAACCTCGGCTAGATCACCCGGCATGATGCCCGGGCGATGGACGCAGGTGAGGGAAATTTCTTGAAGCTCCTCCCCGGCATCAATTTCGGCTCGGCCCCGGGACTGTTTCGCCAATAGACCGGACAATAGCGGCTCGGAGATATCCTCCCCGGGAAATTGGCCACTGCCGCGCTGGAAGATGGCCTCCCCACTCCCGGGATTATCCTCATCGGCAGCGGTCACCTGCACCTGGATCGGAAAAGCGTTCTCACCGCCCAAGGTATTGGGAGAAGAGAGCCCCCAGGCCTCCGTTTCCACACTGTATTTTATTCGCACCATGGCCAGACCGGCATTGCTGGCGGTGATGGTCTGACTGTCTGACTCCAAGGTCAGCCCACCCAGATTCCTACCCATCCAGATCCAGGCGTCCAAGGAGCGGGCCGGTTTGGAGAGGCGGGCTTGATTTGATCCGGAAAACACCAGATCTTCCGTCATTTGAAATAGCTGTCTCGCCCCTGGGAACAGAGACCCGCCAGAGGCGTTCACACCGGTCACCGTCACACCCTGCCCGGCATTGACCAAAAAATGCGCCGTCGAGCCTGGGGTAAAGCTGGTTCTGCCGAGGTTCAACCCCTCCGCCCGGTCATCCAGCTCGGCGGACAGGTGGCCGGTGGTCGGCAGATAGTCGCGGATGGAGACCCGATTGATCCGCTTTCGAAAACGATGTGATTCGGTGATGGATAGGTTGTCCGCGACGTCGGTCAGAACATGATCCGGGATTGCATCCTGCCATTCAGGAACGGGCACTGGAAAGAGATGCCGGACCCGGAGCGTCCCATCCGGTTTTGTTTCTACAACCCCACCAGCGGCCTTTGCGATGGTCCGAACTACCTCCAGGGGCGCGGCGTTGTAGACCGAAAGACGCCCGGCGGGAATCAACCAATCGAGCAGTTGCCAATCGATCGCCATGCCCACTGCCTCCTCGCAAGCTTCCCGGGCCTGGACGGCATTGTTCCAGGTTTTTTCGAAAGGGGTCGCCCGGGGTGAGGCTAGCATGGCGGAGGGGCTGATCCCGGCAATTTCCATCCGTGGGCGATCGCCTCCGAAATGGGAGAGTGTACGATTGTCGATCAGCAGGGAATACGCCTCCCCACCCACCGAAAGGGTGATCGGATCATCAATAGCCAACCTTTGGTAGTTCCAAATGCTCGCCACCTCCATGCGGCCGGTCCAGGCGTATTCCCCTTCAGCGATGCCGATATCAGTGGCCAACAACCGCACTGGCGAGGAACCGGGATGGTCCATGGTGGCTTCGGCAGTGGCATCGAAGGCCATGACGGACGGCAGCAAATCCCAAAAAAAGCGCCAACCCAGGTCCACCGGGTTCCAGGCCTTCAGATCGAATGACAACCGCCACTGCCCGGAGACGGTGATGCTGCCGCTGTAGGGGGCGGACCACTGTTGTTGGATTGTCAGACGTAGCGTGTAGGGCAGTGACCAGGAGCGCCCGACGGAAAAATGAATCGGGACGGTCCACCCCTTGGTGACCGGTCGCTGCCAGGGCATGGACCAGCCTTTGACCACTGCATGATCCGCCCAGAAAGCCGACCACTGCCGATCCACCGACAAACGAAAAGAGGCCTGCCATTGGCGCTCAACCTCGACGGCATAGGGCGCGGACCATTGCTGGACCACCGGCAATCGGTATGGCGCGGACCATTGGCGTTCCACCCGAATGGCGAACGGCAGACCCCATTGCTTCTCGACCGGCAGCCGGTAGGGCATAGACCATTGGCACTCAACCCGAACGGAGAAGGTTGCAACCCATTGCCGCTCAACCCGGAGGGCATAAGTCGCGGACCACTGCCGTGCCACCGGGAATCGGTATGACGCAGACCACTGGCGTTCAACCTGGATAGCAAAAAACGCAGACCACTGGCGGGAAAGGGTCAGACCATAAGGGAAGAAAAACTGTCTTTCGGCCTGGATTCCGTATGGCAGGTTGAATTGTCTCTGAATGATCATGATTGCGTGTGGGCGGCCTCAAAGGCCTCCCAGGCAGCCTTGAGTTCCGTGGCGACAAAATACTCGCCATCCACGGCAACGCTGTAGGGACCATCGGTGGCCACGCCATCGCCGGTGACGACACAGGTGGCATTCCCGGAGATGGTGCCGCCAACCGCCTCGAGGTCGTTCTCTTCCAACTCCTCGATCGTCCAACGGGAGGTGAAGCCCAGCCAGTTGGTGGAACGGGTGATATAGGAGAAATCGGGTGGTTCGGGGAGTGGTCCTTCAGAGGCGTTGGCGTTTTCAAAATGGTAGGTGAAAGTGATGCTATGACCCTCCGGAAGCGGCCATCCCGGGGCGCTGGCGATCTCACCAGCTGCCATCATGTCGAAGAGATCATAGAGATCAACGGGCTCATAGTTATAGATCGCCATCACATCATCCCAGGTGATGTCCCAGGAGAAGGTCCATTTCACGCCAAAATAGACCATCTCCCGGCTGTTCAGATACAAGAAATAGTTATAATCCTCCTGCCAATCGCCATGAGGACCACCGCCATAACGGACTTCGACCGGTGCGGTCCACTGATGCTGCTCCTGGTTTTGAACCCCATTGGCCCAGCCGACAAAATTGGCCGTCACGGTTCGGGTGATGGTGATCAAACCGGTCTCATTGTCGGTCGCGGTGGAAACCTCCTGGCTGATCAGGCTCTGGGCGCCCCAGAGCCGTTTGCCATGGCCTTGAACCGAGAAGGAGCCGATGGAAAAACTGCTGCTTGAGCCACGGCATAAATAACGGATGGTGAGGAACTGGGAGGAAAGCCCATCGTTCAAAACGACATACCCGGCGGTGGCCCGGGAGGCGATGCCAGTGTAGTAGCGCGACGGCGCCGACGATCCGACAATCTCACCCAACAACCGATCGCCGTCATACAGGAAGATGAATTCACCGCCCTGATAATGGACATCATAGGCAAAATTGAACTTGAACGGTCGGCGCCAATCGATCTCCTGGCCGAACGTTTCCAGGTCGATTTTCGCTGTGGCCAACAGCCAGTCGCTGTTGCCGGCGGGGGTGACCGCCAGCAAGGTGCTACCGTCCCAGGTGATGGTCATGCCGGCGTCATCCACCACGGTGGGCGTGCCGCCATAGTCCCAGTGGCCAAATGCAAACGGATCGGTCGATGGTGATTGGGTTCCGAATGCTGAACCGTCCAGGGTCCTGTCCGGCAGCGGGATATGCCATTTGCTGCCGGGGTTGCTCGGAGACCACCCGTTCAGGGTCTCCGGTGGCGGATGCAGGGTCCAGGTGGTGCCATCATCTTCCGAGAGCAACACCTTCTGGCGTTGATACCGGTTTGCCTGAACGGTGGCGACGATGCCCTGGCCAAAACGTCCGAACATGGATTGGCGTTTGTCCGTGAGGGTGGAAGGATATTTCACCACCTGTTCTTCCTCGTTGTCGCCATCTGCCCCGGGAGATTCGTAGGCCACCGTCCAGTTGAAATCATCACCGGCCTTGAAGAGGATCAACCGCTCGGCGCGGTAGATTGAATCGTCTGGATCCGCTGGGTTTTCCCACCAGTACGCCTCGATGTGGGCGGCGACGAGCCATCTGTTGGCACCGCCGGCCTTGATGCAGGTGATCTCCAACAGGCCGCCCACCCGCAACCTGTCCCCCGCCAGTGGCGGGGTGGGCATGGCAACCTCGATAAAGCTGGAACCGTTGTAGTAGACCAGGAGATCATCCTGGCCGGCGGTGCCATAGCGCAACACCAGCAGATAATTCCCGGCCCGATCGCCGGCAATCATATGGATCGGCATGGCCATGATCTGATCGGCTGTTTGTGCCGTAGAGATATCGGCATAGTTGCCGACCAATCGGCTATTCCATGCCGTTCCGCCTTGCGAATCGCACAACAGGCAGATCCGATCGAAATAGAGATAAGCCCCCGGCTCCCGAGGGCGAATCAGGACGTTGGTGAAGCCGACCCAATCACCGACCGCTTCTCCCTGCAGATAGACACCGATGAACAGTTTGCCGCCGATGGCGGTGGTGTTGGCGGTGAATTTTTGCCATTTGTCCTTGTAGGTGGTCACCACCAGGGTATCGCCGTTCGCCCAGGTGCCGGTCCAAAAAGAGCTGCTGACGATAAAATAGCGATCGTTCTCTGGATTGATCGGCCAGAAGGTCGAACCGATTGTCCCCGTACCCACAGAGCCGGTGATCGCCCCGATGCATTCAAAAGCGGTGGCACTGGTGAAGGTAAAGGTCCAGGTATCGGAGATGGTGCCTGGATCACGCAGGGAGAAGGAGCTGGCATTGACGGTACCGGCAGCGCTGCTGATTTCAAAATCATCGCGTGATACCGAGGTGTTGATCTCCTTGTTATTCAGGTCCCGCCGGAACCGGTCCGATCCGGTGACCAGATAGGCACGACCATATTCAGAACGGATACGTAGCGCCCACAGGGAGATCTCATACACGATGCCAGCGGAAGCCGGGATCTCGATGAAGGCCCACCCTTCGGATTTTGAGTCGGTATCGACAGCAGTGGCGCGGATCTTTAAAAAATGGGCATCGCCATTTTCTCCACCACCGGAAGCGTGCGTAAATGAGACACCACCCCGAACCGTGGCGATGCTCCATTCGGAGATGCCGTGATCAAAATTGGGATCGTTGAGGAGATAGGGACGATCGGCGATCAAGGAGTTGGCCATGACCGAGATGCCGTCGAAGCGAACATTGGTCCCACCGCTGAGGGTGGCATCGATAACCAGATGGACAAAAGATTCGGAGGTATTGAACGTGCCCCAACTGTAGCCCCAAGAACCGCCGGTCGCCGTTCCTTGGCCAAGATCGCTGCCATTGAAGGTGGTACCGATGTTCAGGGTGGCGGAGGCGCCAACATCCGCCTTGGCGTACCACTCCCATTTGTAGGTTTTTCCCGGCTCGACCTGAATGATCTGGGAGATTTGGGTGATGCTGCCAAATCCGGAGCCGACCTGATAATAACCGCCTCCTTGTGGAGAGGGATTCGAGGTCTGCCAACTGTGGGTGGTGACACCATAGGCGTCATTTCGGTCCCACTGGCCGATGCCGGCATCAAAATGACCGTTTTGCACCAGTTGAGTGCCGACAAACCCACCGATCTTCCGGATTTCAAAACCCGCCACAAACACCTGCATCGATGAATCCGGTACCAGCCAACCGCTGGATTGAAATTCAATATCGACCCGAATGTTGCCATAGGTCAGGTCCACCCCGGTCTCGTTGGCACCGATGGCGACCAATTTGATCCAGGTGCCGACATCATGGTAGTCGTAGGCCCAGGGCCGGAGTTGAAACTGGCTGGTGAAGGTTTCACCGGGCTCTACACCCTCTGCCCAACTACCGAAATCGACGGAAATGCGAAATGGTTGCTGGCAGGGGCCGGTGACCTTGACCCAGAAGGAGGAGAGCAGTCGGGTCTCCTTCGGCACCGAAAATCTGACCTTGTCCGGGTCGGTGATGAAGACCAGGCGACGGTTGGAGCCGGAGAGGGAGAGATCGACGGTGAAGTCAAAACGGATGCTGCCCTCCGATCCGTCCAGAGGGGTGTCGCCGCTGATGAACGGACCGCTGATTTGCCCCTGACTGCTGGCCGGGGAGTACTGGCCGTCGTAGGCAAAGTTCCATTTGGAAAAATCGTTGCACACCCCTGGCGGGATCAAATTCGGACCGCCGTTTTCAGTGGATTCCAGCGCATAAGCAATCTTGCAAGTACCGCCAAAGGCCAGACCGCCACCGGCCTTGGCAACAACCCCATAGGAACCGCCGCCTTCATCGATCTCATCCAACCGCCACAGGGAATAGACCATATCACCGAGATAGTCGGGATGATCTTTGAGGATAATTTTTTCGGGAATACCGTCAAGGTGGCTGGACAGACCATCAGTATAGAGAGTGCGGGTGATGTCTTCGATGATGGCCGTTTTTGGATCCCCGTTTTCCATCAGCAATCCGACGGGGCTACCGCCGGTTCCGATATGGGATTCATCAGAGAGCAGATAACCTCCCGCCTCCCGGAGACCGTAGGCGGACATCCACCACTCTCCACCATCATAAGAAACGAGATAATTGCTGCTGGAACTGTGGATGATCATGGTGCCGGATGCGGTATAGGCCAGACCGGAGGAGGAGACCTCGGCACAGGTGGTGGCCTCCCCGCTCCACAACCAGTTTCCCCAGACCTGTGAGGGGGCGTTGTTCAGCTCATCGGTCTCTCGGAACAGCTTGGCCCCGGAAGAACAGGCGTTGTTGACCTTGGTACTGGTCCCAGCATAGATGAAACGGTACGGACCGATAGTCTTTTCCACACCCCAACCGCTGAACCCAACCACCCGAACGAACGGACCAAGATCGTAGCGCTCAGCCACTGGTCGGAAACCTCAAGGCAAGGTTGTCCCCGCCGCTCCCCTGAAACTGGATCTCCACCGGCACTTCCACGTCGATGTAAACGTTGGGATCATCTGGAGATTCGATGCGTACGGTGCGAAAGGTACGACCGGTCTGTCTGTAGGCACCCTGGCTCAAATCATCATCCGGAGCCTCTTCATCATCTTTGTATTTGATGACCCGTGCCGTCGCCGTCGGCGGGGCCACCTTGCGCTCGATGAGGTATTCCGCTGCCTGACCGCCGGAGCGGGCGATCAGTCGCAGTTTGGGAAACTCTGGCGGGCCATGCCAATATCCAGCCAGCCATTTCAACTTGGTATCCTGCAGCCGGGACTCTTTCACGCCCAGCCCAAAAGAGACCTTGAACAGACAATATTGGGTTTTACATTTCAGGGTGATGGTGCCCCAAACCGGTTCGGCATGACGGATCAATCCTGGATCACCGGGTACCGGCGAGGGTGGGTCTATCTCTTGACCGTTGCGATCATAAAACAGGGTAACCATAAGCGGTTCGGTGGCGGATGTGTCAACCGGTAGCCGTTGCTCCGTATCACCGCGAAATTCCAACGTGATGGTTTTGGCCTCTTGCCTCCAACCCATTCTGGTCAGGGTGGCATCGGCCTGGGCCGGTTGAAGATTTTCCAAATCTCCCCAAGCACCGACATCAACCGTCCGTTCCTCCGCGTCGGCATCACCCGACGGTTCATCGAAGGCCAACCACCTTGTCCCCGACACCGCCGCACGGCTACCGTAGAGGCGGAAAATCGCCTCACCCTCTTTTTCCACAGCCAGCACATCGTTCGGCCCGTCTGGTTGCTCCCGTTCATCCAGGAACTGTTCAACGGTTTGATCCTGCCACTGCCAGATGGTGGGTCGAAATATTTTTCCGTCCCTGACAACAGACTCGGGGACCTCGACCGTTTTCACCCAGATCGGCACCGGTTTGGTGTCTTCCTCAATACGAAAAACAGCCGCTGGTGGCGTCGGTGAAAAATCGATCTGCAGATTGGCGGTGATCTCGCTCACGTCAGGCACTTTCACCGCTGACGGCCACAATCACCTTGTCGCCGGAGAGACTGTTGGCCCCGGCGGGTACGGTCCGTTTTTGCCAGATCGCCGTCGCTGCTGGATGGGTCTTGAAAGAGACCGTATCACCGTTGGCCCAGGTACCACCCCACCCGGAGTCGGCGAGGACAAAATAGGGCTTCGAGAAATCCGCATTGTTTGGAGAGAAATCACCACCACCGATAGAACCGCTACCGATATTGCCGACGATATCACCAACGCAGCTAAAATTGGTGGCGTCGCTGAAAGTGAGGGTCCAGGTTTGCTCGATGCCGCCGATGTGATCCGAGGTCGGCGGATAGGTGGTTTCGTCATAGCTGCCGGATACGGAGGATTCCGACCAAGTATCGTGGCTGGCGGCAATATCTGGCGGTTCGATGCAAGAGGCCACGCGGGTGGCCGCCGCCGTGTAACCATTGGCCAGCGTGACGCCGGTATCAAAGGTCAGGGTGGCCTTGTCACCGTTCCAAGAGACGCCGCCTGGATTGGCCAGACGCAGGAATTCCACATTGCCGGGAGCGGCATCGACGGAGGTTTTGTCGGAGATACGGATCAGGTCGCCATCCTGGAAAATGTTGTCGCCACCGGAACCGTTTCCACTCTCGACGTTGACATCGACGGTCCCCGCTCCGGCGATGACATCGGCATCCAGATCACCAGCGCCGAAGAAACGGGTGTATCCCACGGCCTCATTTTGCGTGTCGGTTTGGGTCCCCGTCATCAGGACGACGGTATCATCCCCCGGGGTATGGGTCTCAATGAACACTCGAGGATCCACCAGAGTGATGTCATCATCATTGGCGACCTTGATGAAGATCTTCCGGTATTTTGTGGAACCAGCGGTGCGCTCGGCTTGGGGCACATCGGGCCAGATGTTGTTCTTGACGCCATCAGCGATCTCAACGGTGGACAGGCGACCACCGTTGGCCGTGGTGTCATTGATGGTAGCGGGTTTGTAAAGTTTGATTTCAGATGCTTGAATGGCCATTCAAATCTCCATTCATGGGTATCCGGTTGCCTCAGGCTAAAACAACCTGAAAAACTTCCAGAATAA
>CAYFNE010000083.1:0-21767 GCA_964344355.1 uncultured Magnetococcales bacterium | reverse complement strand
CTTATTCTGGAAGTTTTTCAGGTTGTTTTAGCCTGAGGCAACCGGATACCCATGTGGTTTGAAATTTTGCGGTAGGTAAAGAGTTTGGATTGGAAATATAAAGAACAAAATTTCTGGAATACTTCCAGCTTGGGGGATAAAAACATGAGAGGAAGAAAATACATTGATTTAGCAGAAGCAAAAGCACAAATAGCAAGAATTTCTAAAAGTTTAGATGGCGAGCTTTTGTTAATTGGTGGGATAGCTGTTAATTTTTATAATTTAACGAGAAGATCCCAAGATATTGATCTCGTCTGCTCAGATGAAGTTGCAAACAAAATAGTTGAAGATTGTTTTGATAATGCAGACTGGAAACGCAACGAAGAAAATAATGATGAGTACCGCCCATCAATTATATTGGAACACAAACACAATGATGACTATCCAATAATAAAATTTGGCCCAAAGATTACTGAGAGAGGAGCATATAAGAACTTAGACTGGAAAAAACTGAAAAATGATTCAAAACCATTTAAATACAAAGGCCAAGTATATGAGAATATTCGTGTTCCATCTGCTGAAGCTCTGTGCCACACAAAGCTTGTATCTTTTATTGGTAGAGAGATAGCATATGCTGATAAAATTAGGAATGACCTTAAGGACGTTAGAGAGCTGTCAAACTTGGAGCATTTTCGGCTTGACGTGTTTTTAAGTTTCATTTATCGGCACAAAATACAAAGACTAATCACTGCTAAGTTCCAAGACCGCCTAATCGAAGTTGACGGCAAATTTGAGAGTGGAAACCTTTGGAAAGTAATCAATTTATTTGCTCCAAAAAGTGTTAAACAACATACTTTTCATAAAACACACTCAAAACAGCCCAATCTAAAGAGAGCTGATAAAGAAGGTTCCGTTAAGCTGGTAGCTTTTGACCTTGACGGAACTTTGATAAAAGGACTACGCCATTCCTGGACAATAATATGGAACTATTATGAGAATGGCGAAGATGCTAAAAAACAAAAAAGAGAAATTCAAGAACATAGAAAAGAGAAATTTAGAACCAATCAGATTTCATATCTAGACTGGTGTAAACTAGATGAAATTGACCTAAAAAACTATGGTGCGACTAAAGGTGATTTTGAGCAGATCGCAAGAACATCTGGGGTTTCATTGACTAATAATTTTTATGAAGGGGTGAAAAAGTTAAAGGATTGTGGGATAAAGCTTGCGATTATATCTGGTGGGGTAGATGCAATACTATATGAGCTGATACCAGATGCAGACGATGTGTTTGATGAGATATTTATAAATCGCTTAGTATTTTCAGAAGGAGGTAAGATAGAAAAAGTTAGTGCTACAGAGTATGATTGGGATGATTCAAAAAGAGGTGTCGCAGGGAAAAATAGAGGCCTAGAGAGAATTTGTGAAAAATACAATATTTCAATGCAAGATGCTGCATTTGTAGGTGACGATGACAATGACATGGCAGCAATGAAGGCCGCTGGACTTAAGGTTTTCTATTGTGGAGAGCAACGAATGTTTGTTAAAGACACCAATATCCCAGCAGATATTACTATACATGACAATGATCTTCTGAAAGTTGTTGACTATATTTTAAATCCTCCGGTTGGTGAGCAGGTAGTATAGGAATAGGAAATCGGGGGACATAGGAAATCGTAGGAAATCGGGGGACAGGATACCGTTTTTCCTTTGCCTGCCAGAAAAAAATTTATCTCCCGCCTATTTTTACGCTGATACGCTGTGGCGAAAAACTTCTACGCTGTTGATTCTGTAAACAATTTTCTTTCCGATCAAAACCGCCTCCCCCGCCGGCGCAAATGTGGTGCCTCAAAATCGAGGGACACCTTACCGTTTTAATTTGTGAAAGCATAATAATATTTATGGTATGTCCACCAACTGCCTTGTCGGCATGTGCAAACCGGGGTGTAACCGTTTACGCCCTCCCTAGCCCACATGATCAGTGTCAATAGCTTTCTGCAGGAAAAACCCTCGGGGCGATTGTACTGCACGATTTTTCCAAATGTATCAACTTATTTGACCTCCACTATAGGTGAATCAAAATCGAGGGACACCTTACCGTTTTAATTTGTGAAAGCATAATAATATTTATGGTATGTCCACCAACTGCCTTGTCGGCATGTGCAAACCGGGGTGTAACCGTTTACGCCCTCCCTAGCCCACATGATCAGTGTCAATAGCTTTCTGCAGGAAAAACCCTCGGGGCGATTGTACTGCACGATTTTTCCAAATGTATCAACTTATTTGACCTCCACTATAGGTGAATGGTGGAAGTGGTGCTTGCTTTTTGATTAAATTTTTTTTGTGTACCCAAGGGAAATGGAGATACTGTCCCCCGATTTTGTCCCCCGATTTGTGTAAGGCACGCTTGGTCATGGCGGTGATCGCAGTCAATACCGTATTGGCGAGTGGAACCAGGGATATATCGATTGGCCCCGACGGTCCGCGCGTTTCACGATCAAATCCTCGGACAGTCCATCATCAATCCTTTTGACCAAGGAAGTGAGTTGGTCTGAAATTTTGCCCCGTTTTTTAAAATCACGTTCCCAGTTGAGTTCTTCCAGATGTCCTAGAACTGCTGCCCGCTCGGCCATCACCCTGGAATGGTTGAACAGCCAATGGATAAATGCGATGAAGACCGGTTGGCGCTGCCAAAGGCCCTGACACATTTTAAGATGATCGATCGCCGTTTCCGGTCCTTTTAGATTGCTGCCATGCCAGATGGCAAGCGGCCTGGGATTGGGGTTTCCACAGAGGATCTCCGCAAGGTAGGGGTTGGAGCAGAACCCACGTCGGAGGGCCGTTGCCGCTTGGACCCAGTCTTTTTCCAACAAGAAGGAGAAAGCCAGGTCGTAATAGTACGGTGGGTAATGTTCCGCATCTGATATGAAGAATTCACGGGCTTTTTTGATTTCCCCAAGCCGGAGGTACTCTGTTCCGAGTAGAAGGCGCGCTCCTTGGTTGTCGTTTGGGTTGAGGGCGAGGATGCGTTCCAATATTTGAACAGCGTTCTTGTGTCTGCGAAGTCTGAGGTAAGCGATGGATACGCCGTGGAGGGAGCGAAGGAAAGGGCGATTATCAAGATCCCCCCAATGGATATGGCCTGAAAATCCCTCTGGGATCAAACGGTCACCAACGGCTACGCCTCGCAAACAAGCATCCAAAGCCTTTTTCGGTTTGCCTTCATCAAAAAACGCGTATCCCAAATGGGCATGCGCATCGATAAAATCCGGCTGAGTCTCAATCAGTTTTTCAAGGATGGCCTGGTATTTTTTCTCGGTAACATGGCCACCATCTCGGAGATCGAGAGCATTATGCAATTGCTCCACGAGGTGGCTGAAGGGTTCGTCAGGGTAAACGAAACCGCCTTCTTCATCATTATACACTTCAAACCTGACTGACATGAACAAGCTCCTCAAAGCAGTTGACCATATGCGCTCATCCAGTTTTTGGAATCGAGCGGACCACAACTGAAGCAATATTATAGCTTGAGCGCTTTCCTTTGGAAACTCGTTCAGGACCCTTTTGGCAAGAGGATGAGTTATCCGAGGAACAACCAACCGGCCATGATTCGTTTCTGGCCCGTTTTCAAGGTCTTTCCGATGGATTAAGACACCAATCCCATGTTTTCCTACCGCCATCGTAAGGTACTGCCAACCCGGCATGGAGCAATTCCATTTTCAGGTCTGAACCATCGGCCTCGATATGGGCCACGATTCGGAAGTATTTTCCCCGGCCGGTTTCCCTCAGGGTGATCCGTGTCGCTTTTGCTAGGATCTCCCCGACCAGTCTCTTGGCCGCCTTGGCCATCTGTTTTTCATGGGGGCACTTCCCCCTGATCTCCGGCGTATCCACCCCCCGCAACCGCACGGGGATGTTTCTGCCCAACAGGAAATCGAGGGACAGGATACCGTTTTTCCTTTGCCTGCCAGAAAAAAATTTATCACCCGCCTATTTTTACGCTGATACGCTGTGGCGAAAAAACTTCTACGCTGTTGATTCTGTAAACAATTTTCTTTCCGATCAAAACCGCCTCCCCCGCCGGCGCAAATGTGGTGCCTCATCGGCCGACAGGTGACCATCCCCATCCCGGTCATGATGATCGAACATATGCGGTGGACCATCGAACTCAAAACGGGAAACCCGGTTATCCCCATTTTTATCAAGCCGTTGGATGAATCCCCGTTTTTTGGCAGAGGGACGGTTGCCAGGAAAACGGGGGTTGGTGGATGGGGTGGAGGCGGTGCGGTATTTGGCGACGTTGTTGGGATAGCGATTTTTGGCGATCACCTCCGGGCCGCCGGTGGGGTTGGGAGTTACGCCGCCGCCGCGTACGCAGCGTACATGATTGCGGATGCGGATGGCGTCGCCCTGGGGACCGTGGCCGAGGCCGGGGTGGCCGGTTTTCGGGTCGCTACGCTGGGCGCCGGCGCCGTGGACATCCTGGATCTTGCCGAACATCCGGCCCATGGCGCGACCGAAGGAAAAATAGACCGCCTTGGCGGCGGCCACCGGGCCGTCCAGGTGGGTGGTGGAACTCCAATAGTAGGGAAAGTCCGTCTGACCGGCTTCGTTGGTGATTTGGGAGGTTTTGAACAAGGGGTCGATGGCGGCGGAATGGGTGGTGTCCGGGGAACGGCGATAGTCGACTAGCAGATGCAGGGTTTTGGCATTGGGCAAGCGCCAATCGTCATGTCCGGCCAGCTTGGACCCTTCACAATGGGCCAGGGCGCGCCGCCAGCTCATCGCTTGGCCGCTGTCGGCGCGCATCCACATCAAACCGCTGTTGCGGTCGCTGATGGTGCCGTCGCCGTTGTCCACATATTGGGCGTGGCCATAGGGGGCGCCACGTACGAAACGGACGAAAAAGCGTTTAAAATCCTGCTTGGCCCAGGTTTTTCGATAACCATAGCCTTTGATGCGGCCATCGGCGAAATTGACCCCGAACAACGTCCGGTCCTGACCCATGGTCAGGCTCACATAACGGCTGCGGCTCAACCATTGCGCATCGATGAATCGTTCCCGGAGTTGCGGGCGGCCATATTCAAAATCAAAAAAATCGGTGTTGATGAATGGAATGGCATTGGCCGGCATACCGCCGCCCCGGCCACCGCCGTCGCTGCCGGTATAACCGCGAAAATCGATCAGGGTGTATAACTCCCGGATGGTCGGCACCCGCCAATCATCATGACCGGCCAGGGTGAGCTTTCCAGCCCGCTCCAGGGCTTGGCGGATGGTCACCTTGGGCCGGTCAACGGCCTTGGTCCACATCAAACCGGTGACCCGATCATGGATGGTACCATCGCCATTGTCCCGATAGGTCGGTTCTCGGCCCCGATATTGGGCATCCTGTCCATAATATGGCTTTCCCGGTGCTGGACAGACAATTTTTTTTCGATGGTCATAACAGGTCACCTGACCGGTGTCCGGGATCTCTGTTTTGCCAATGACGGTGGATGGTAATGTCACCGATAAAAACAGCGCCGGCAAAACCGTTTTTATGCGCCATTGGCCGAGTCGATGGTTCATCATGCTCATGATCGTTTTTCCCGGGTTGGTGGTTTCAATTCGGGCGCCTCCCCGCTTGGATCGTCCATTTCCGGGGGTAGCGGTTCCAGCGGCAAACGCAGGGTCACCTCCAGACCGCCGCCTGGCCGGTTGTTGGCGTGGATCGTGCCGTCATGGTCGTGAATGGCGCGGGCGGCGATGGCCAGGCCGAGGCCGAAACCGCCGCTGTCGTCTTGTCTTTGGTCATTCACCCGGAAAAAGGGTTCGAAAAGGTGGGGCAACTGTTTTTCCGGTACGCCGGGACCCTGGTCGCTCACCGTTATAATCGCCTCTTCGGCCAACGCCCGCACCGAGACTTGCACCGGCCTGTCCGCCGGGCTGTGACGCAGGGCGTTGCGCAGTACGTTTTCCAGTGCCGAATGGATCATCTCGCCATTGGCGCGGATGAGGATCGGTTCCGTCGTTTCCAGGTGGATGCGTCCCGGTTCGGGACCGGCTTCGAAACGGGCGTCATCGACCACCGTTTTCGCCAATGCCCCCAGGTCCAACCACTGGTCACGGTGGATGGCGCCGTCGGCGCTGGGGCGGGACAGGGTGATGAGACGACCGATCAACCGGTCCAGCCGGTCCAGTTCCAGTTCCAAACGCCGTTGATGATCGCCCGGTTGTGGGTTGTCCCGTTCCATCAAGCCCAGGGCGGCGCGCATGCGGGCCAGGGGGGAGCGCAATTCGTGGGAAACCTCGCGCAGCAGCCGGGTTTGGGCGTGGAACAGGTTTTCCAGGCGTTCGGCCATGTAGTTGAAATCCCGGGACAGATCGGTCAACTCGTCGGGCAGGCGTCGGCCCGGCAGCGGCGCCCGGGAGGTGAGTTCGCCCGTCGCCAGCTCCAGGGCGGCGTTGCGCAACCGTTGAATGGGGGCGGTGAAATGGCGGGCGAGCAACAACACCGCCAGGGCGCTGGAAAGCAGGGTGAACAGCAACAACATTGGATAACGGGCCAGCAACTCCGGTATCCAGGCGATTTCGGGCCGGTCGGCGAACACGAAAAACAGTTTTCCATTCGGTCCCCGGGCCGGCAGCGCCCAGGCGGTTTCGGCGAAACCCTGGCGAATGGCCGCCGGAACCCAGGGGGAACGGCTCCAGGCGGGATCCTTGAAACCGATCCGGCCCACCACCCGTTCCGCGCCCCGCCGTCGAATGCGTTCGGCCAACGATTGCAGGTCCGGGGGTGGGGGACGGTGCAACAGTTCCTCCCCCCGGGCATCGAGGATGAACAGTCGGGCCCGGCGCGGGTGTTCCCGGAGTTTTTTTTCAATCGTTTTCACGCCGGTTGTTTTTATTTCTTCCGCCAGTTGCCGTCGGTCCGTTTCCAGCCGTTTTTTTTCCAGTCGGATGATTTCATCCAGATCACCGCGCAGTTGAAAGGTGCCCCAGGCCACCAGGCCGACGGTGAGCAGCAAAACCAGCAAAAATGAAAAAAACAGTTTGAGAAACAGACGCATGGATCACGACTCCAGCGGCAGGGCATAGAGATAACCGGCGCCGCGCAGGGTGCGGATGCGGGGTTGGCCACCGGCGTCCGGCCCCAGTTTGCGGCGCAAACCGCTGATGTGCATGTCGATGCTGCGATCATAGGGACTCTGTTTGCGGCCCAGGGCGTGCAGACAGAGAAAATCCTTGGTCACCACCGAGCCCGCCTGACGCATGAGAAGTTGCAACACCTTGAATTCAGCGCCGGTCAGGGTGACTTCCCGGCCGGCGACGGTGACGGTCAACGCCCCCGGCGACAGGGTGACATCGGCGATGGTGATGGGATCGGTGGATGAACGGGCTTTGGCTTCCCCGCCGGAACGTCGCAATACCGCCCGCAAACGGGCCGCCAACAGTTGTGGACTGCACGGTTTGGCCAGATAGTCGTCGGCGCCGATTTCCAGACCGACGATACTGTCGGTCTCCTCGCCGCGGGCGGTGAGCATCAACACCGGCGTCGACCGCTCCTTGCGCAACCGGCGCAACACCTCGAAACCGTTCAGGCCCGGCATCATCACATCCAGCACCAGGGCGTCGAACGGTTCGGTCAAGGCCCGCATCAGGGCCTTTTGACCGTCGTGGACCGATTCGCAGACGAAACCGTCGCCGGCCAGAAAATCCGCCAGCAGGTTGCACAGGGCCCGGTCATCATCCGCCAACAGGATGCGATGCAAATGGAGTCCTCCCGATTGAAGGGGTCGGTGAAACGAGTGTAGCCGGGTTCGGCCCGCTTTGTCTGCCATCCTGACAAATCTTTACACGACTCCGACACAACCAGACCCGATTTCATTTCAGAATCCTCCCATCGACGATGCCGCTGCGGCGGTCCATTCCATTCGGGAGAAAAACGATGAAAAAAAGCACAACCATGGTGACGATTTCAACGTTGGCGTTCTTGATCCTGGCCGGAGGCGCCCGGGCCGGTGGTTTCCACTATGGCGACTGTCCCCCGGGGGCCGGTCCGGGCATTCGCACCGGCCTGGGGACCATTGAACCCTTGACCCCACGGGAGCGGCGTTTGCTGCGCGAACGCGATCGGGAAAAACGCCGCCAGGCCCGGGAGTTGAAACAGGCGCACCGGCGGGAGTTGCAAACATTGAGAAAAAAAATCGTCAGCAGCCGGCGTGAATTGCGGCGAACCCTGCGTTTCGGTCCCTGGGACGAAACCACGGTTCGCCAACGCGCCCAGGCCCTGGGCGATGCCATCGCCGACATGATCGTCGGTGGAACCCGTCTGCGGCGGGACATGGGACGGTTGATGACCCCACCGGTCGAACCGGTCGATCCGCCGAGCGAAAAACAATCACCGGCCCAATGAAGCCGGCGCCGGTGGCTGGTCGGGGGCCGTGCGCACTGGAAAAAGACCCGTTTGTTCCGTGGCAGCGGTTTGGCGGGGTTATGGTCCGGAGGCCGGGCGCAGCCTCCGGACCATCCGTGAAATAACCGGTAAGAGCAGTCCGATGACGATTTTTCGGGCGACTCCGGCGCGGACCGTCGTCAGGGGGGGGGAACCGTGCAAATTCGCGCCGGCGGATCACTGGTGAGATAACGTCAGCTTTTCGAGGACGAATATTCCCAACAGGAGGCCGAGAATCAGGGAATCACCCCCCATCGACGCCGGTTCGAACGGTTTGCCGTCTGGTTGCGGCGACTGGAGGAGATGGACGGGAATCAAGGTCGATCACTGTCCTTTGGCCACCACGTAAGCCTTGAGACGGGACCGGCTCTGAATCTTGTGCAGGATTTCCCGAGCGGAGTGCATGCTCATGGCCGGTCCCACCCGCACCCGGCGGAACCGTTGACCGCGAACCCGCACGTGCTGGCGATAGACCGGCAGGCCCATCCGTTCCAACTCCGCCTCGACCGCATCGGCGATCTCCGCGAAACGGTAGGAACCGACCGCCACCACGAACCCCGGTTTTCTCCGCGAACGATCCACCAGCGGCGGATAGGGCAGGGGGGCCGGCGTGTTGTTGCCGGCGGTGAGTACCGTTGCCGCCGTTTCCGGGGGTTGGTCGTCGCTGGCCGACCGGTCGGCAACGGTTTCTTCCGCCGCGGCGGGTGTCGTGGGGGCGGGTTGTTCAGGGCCGACGGTTTCGGTCGCCGGGACCGTGGCCGGCGGTTCATCCACCGTGGACCGTTTCAGGGTCACCGCCGGTTCGGCGGTCGCCGAGGCCAGCAGGATCGGTGTTTCGGACGGGACTTGTTGGATCACCGGCTTCGGCGCTACCTTCGGCATGCCGGTCTCCTTCATCAATGGCAGACGGAACGGTTGCAATCCGGCCAACCGGGAATAACCGGCCCGTGGCGGTTCCCGCAGCAACGGTTTGACCACACAGGCGGTCCGTTTCGGGTCCGGTTGCTCCGGTTTTTCGGTAAAACGGAACACGGTCTGCAATTGGTGCCGGGGCATGGGATATTTTCGCACCACCAGTTCGAACCGTTCATCCAGGGTGTCATGGGTGGCCCGGACCAGCTTCCAGATCAGGGCGCTTTTCACCGCCGGCAGACGGATACAACCGTGGGAGTGGCCGCCGATGTTGCCGGCGTGCAAAAATTCATCGCCGCTACGGCCGCCGTAATGGACCGAGTAGGGCATGGGGAACATGTTGAAAAGATGTGATTTTTTCCACGGTGTATAGGGGGTGAGCACTCTGTGGTGACCGGCGGTTGTCCAACCGACGCGCCGACCGCTGGAAACCTGGCTGTTGGCCAACAGACGCCCCTGCCAGTAGATGTACAGCAATCCCTTCCGCGCCTCTTCCAACACGACGATGATGCAGTTGCCACTACGGCATTTCCCCCGGGCATTCACCAATGGCAGGGCGGTATCGAGTTTTTTCGGCATCACCAGGGAGAGCGGTTCCATCAAGGGCGTTACCAGCGGGCTGTCCAGGGGGTGGCTCCGGTCCTCGACGCCCAACAGATATTGATTGTGGAACAGGCGGCCGGAACGGAAATACATGTCCAGGATCGGATATTTGTTGCGATCGCCGCCATGGGGCAGCCGGTCCAGCTCATGGGGTGCCAGGGCCGGCGGATAATAGTGCATCATGCCGGTTTCGGTCAGCTCGATATAGTCCTGTTCACCGGCAAAGCTGGTGGTGAGGATCCGCCGTAGCTGCGCATGCCGGGGCGTCAGGGCCGGCGGCACCAGCAGGGCCGTCTCGGAATCCGGCGGCAGGCCTGAAAGCAACACCCGCAGAATGGCGTCGACATCCTCGTTCGTATTTATGATATTCGTCACCGCGGCGGCATCACCCCCTTGCGCCCGGGCCTCGGACATCGGAAGACCCGTGCACACCAACGGGGAAACTATTATTGAAAGTAATAGAAGACGTTGCGGTCGAAAAAAATTTCCCCCACGAACGGCCTGCAGGATAAAATATAACAGATGCACGGTCTCTCTCCCCAAAAACCAGATGGAAGCCGATCAGGGATATCGCCCTTTTAAACATTCGTTAATTATTGCGTTCCCCTGTTTCAGGCTGACTTACATTCATGTTATTATTTCTAGGTCTCTTTTTATCGAAAATCAACCCCTGATCACCGTTAATTTCAGTTTAAAATGGATTGTATCGTCCCGGTCGCCGAAAATCGGCCCGGTGTTTGAAAACCAACCGACAAAAAAACGAATCATCATGCGAACAATTGGAATGTCCTCCAGCAGCCCGTTGCCGGTGGAACCCGCTCTCCCGGTTGGTGGGACTTGGCGGCGGGTGGGTGCAACCGTTATCCTGGCTGGGGTTTCGGGGGTGCCGGCTGGTGCAGTCGGGTGCTGTTGATGTTTCCCTCATTACGTTCGAGCGGGTCGAACCGGCCCCTGGAGATGGTATGGCCAACAACTATGATCTGGTGATTTTCGATTGTGATGGCACCCTGGTGGACAGCCTGGCGGGCATCGCCCGTTCGGCCAATCTCGCCTTGCGGGAGGTCGGGTTCACCGAGGGGCTCTCCCATCAGGCGGTGGCGGCGGTGGTGGGACTCTCTCTGGAGGCGGCGGTGGCGGTCTGGGTGCCGGCGGCTTCAGAGACGGTCCGGCAGCGGCTGGTGGCCTCCTACAAGGCCCACTACCGGCGTCTGGCCGATGCCGGTGAGCTGGTCACACCCGTGTACCCGGGGGTGCGTCCGGTGTTGGAAACCCTGCAACGGGCCGGGGTGACCATGGCCGTGGCCACCGGCAAGTCGATGGCGGGGTTGAGTCGAACCCTGCGCGATCATGATCTGGCCGGTTTTTTTCAATCCTTGCGCACCGCCGACATGGCCCGTTCCAAGCCGGACCCGGAGATGGTCACCGGCATCCTCCGGGAGACCGGTCGCGCCCCGGAGCGGACCCTGATGGTCGGCGATACCACCTTCGACATCCACATGGGCCGCCGGGCCGGGGTCGACACCTGTGCCGTCACCTACGGGTATCATGACCGCGACCGCCTGGCCCGGGCCGAACCGCATCATTGGTTGCACCGGATGGCGGACCTGCCGGCCCTGCTCGGCCTGGAGTCGCCCGGTCGCAACCCATCCCGGTGATCGTCAGTTTCCCGCGTCCAGGGAGGGTCGAATGCCGAATATGCGGAAGGCGGTTCGTTGAGAGGCTGTCGAAAAACCTTTCGACGGCCTCGTGCTGTTCATCGGCTGAAAGGTTGCGCGGAAGATCCGGTTTTCACGATTCATCCGCCATGGGTACCAACAGCACCGGGCAGAGGGCATTTTTGATGATCTCCTCACTGGTGCTGCCGACCACCATCTTGAACAGGGAACCGTGTTGATGGTGGCCGATCACCACCATGTCCGCCTTGAGGCGTTGCGCCTCTTGCCAGATTTTTTCCGGAATCTCTCCCCGGATCATCAGGGCGGTGACGTCGAAACCCTGTTGCCGCAATTTGGCCGAACGTTCCTGAAGTTTTTTATGGTCTTCATGGAACCGGTCGACCATACCCTGCAGCAGGTCTTTTTCCGGGAAGGGATAGCTGGTCGATGGCACCATCTCCTCGGAGGGGAAGCCCAATTCGGAATAGATGTCCCAGTTCTGGGTGGAAACATGGACCAAAAACAGCTTGGCCTGGCAATTCCGGGTCAATTGAATGGCCTGTTCGAGCACCTCATTGGCCCGATCGAGCGCATCGATGGCGGCAAGGATGGTTTTCATGATGGTCTCCCCGGGTTGTGACGATTGGCAGGGTCCGAAAACGGTTTGGCCGTTTTCTTCTTGGACCGTTTTGGCGGGGATTGATTCCCGGTTCCAGGCCGGAACCATCGGAGCGGGGCCATTGTGTTCAAGCGCCAATGGCCCCGCGGGTTTCAGAGAGGGTTCGGTGTCATGAAACGGGGGGGGTGAATACTGGAAACGGAGCGGGATGAATTCGCTTCAAGCCCGTTTTACGACGGTCTCGACGAAAAATTCCGGGGGATCCTCCATGACCTTTTTGACCGCGCACTGTTCGGCCACCCGTACCAGGGTGGCATGATGTTTTTCCGGAAAGCCGGGTGGCACCTCGATGTGGATGCCGATCCGGCCCAGGCGTACCCGGCCTGGCCCGTTGGAGACGAATTCATGGCTTTGGGTCAGGGTGATGCCTTCGGTATCGATGCCCCGCGTCTGGCAATATCCGAGCACGAAAATCCCGGCACAGGTGGCCAGGGACGAAAGAAAGAGCATGAACGGGGCGGGGGCGCTGCCTTCACCGCCATCCCGGACCGGTTGGTCGGTCTGTACGGTATACCGGGCGAACTGGGCGTTCACCTTTTTGCCACCGGGAAAATTGACCCGGATAGTGGGTAATCCTGCTGTCATCCTGTGTTACCTCCTCGATGTAAAAAATGATCTTCCATGTTCCATGGCCGCCGGCGAACCCACCGGTGCCTCGGGGCCAAATTAAGGGCAGGATGATCCGACAGTCAAGCGGCCATCGGCAATCGGCGATCCGTCCCCTTTTTCAAGCGGATGAGACCCGGGTTCGCCGGCATCGGGTCACGAATGGGAAAAAGCCGGAATCGGGGGGGTCGGGGGCAGGACGGTGTGGGGTGAAAATACGACAAGGCCGGGAGGGGGCGCCGGCCTTGTTCAAGATTGCCCTCGCAATCTCTGGGGGCTGTAGGGGCTGGAAATGGATGTCTTGTTTTTTCGGAACCCCAGCCGAACCAAACGTCCAACGAGACCACTTTCCCGCCTTCCCGGGATATACCCTGATCCAACATCATCCCGGGCTGGTCCCTGGCAGGCGTCCAAGGTGGGTCCATCTCCCGGCGAGTCCTGTTCAGCCCTTATTTCTATAGACAGATGGCGGCCGAAACAATTCCCGAAAAAAGCCGATAATCACCCGTTTTTCCCGGTTGCGGCTGGATTACAGGGCGGCCAGCAGATATTCCAGGGCTTGCTGGTGGATGCCGGGCATTTTCCCTTCTCTGGGACCGGCGACGTTCAACACCGCCACCTCGAAGGCTTTCAACCAGATTTTCAAACCTCGATGATCCACCTTTTTCGCCAAATCCACCACCAGGCACGGTTTACCGTGGGCATGGGTGAATTCGATGGTTTGCCGGGTGCCGGCCGTTGGCTGGCCGCGGATGAGGATCAGGGTGGCGTCGGCATCCTCGACGTTTCGTTCGCTCCGTTGCAGATAGTCGATCGACTCCGTCTCCTGCAACGGATAGTGGTCCGGAACCCGACCGTCGGCGGCCAACCGTCCCCGTGGGCACCAACCGCCGATGGGCAGGCCGAGCGAAAGGGCGGCATCGAGTGCCGCCCGGTCGACGCCCGTTTGACCGCCCGAGATGATTTTCATCTACAGACCACTCATCGCCCAGAGCAGCAGACCGAGAACGATGGCCATCAGGTTCTGTTTCCAGTGACTGTGGTCCCGATTTTTTCGTACTGTCGGCATGGCGCACCTCCTGATGATTGGGACTCCGGCAACGGGGCCGGAGTTCCCGGTCGTTTGAAGGCGGTCATGAAACGGGGATCGGGGGCCGGTGATCGCCCGGGAAACGGGGCGATCACCGTGAGCGGGTTGTTGGGGGGACGTTGTTTTGTCAGAAAGATTTACGGTTTCAATACCAACTCCCCGTTATCGACCATCAGGCGCGGTGATTGCCCTTCCCGCACCTCGCCGGCGAGCAGGGCCGTGGCCAGGCGGTCCAGGACCAGGCGTTGCAACACCCGTTTCAGGGGCCGGGCGCCATATTCGGCGTCATAGCCGATCTCGGCCAGATGATCCCGGGCCTCCGGGGTCAACGTCAGGGTGATGTTTTGCGCCGTCAACCGTTCGGCCAGCCGTTGCAGTTGAATGTCGACGATACCCCCCATGTGTTCCCGGGCCAGATGGTGGAAATGGATGGTTTGATCGAGCCGGTTGAGGAACTCGGGCCGGAACCGTTGCCGTAGCAGGGTTTCCAGGGTTTGCCGTTGCCGGTCGGCGTCCTCCTCGCCGGTCAGGACCTGTGAACCGATGTTGGAGGTCATGATGAGCACGGTATTTTTAAAATTGACCGTCCGTCCCCGGCCATCGGTCAGCCGGCCATCGTCCATCACCTGCAGAAGGATGTTGAACGCCTCCGGGTGGGCCTTTTCGATTTCGTCGAGCAACACCACCGAGTAGGGTTTGCGGCGTACCGCTTCGGTGAGTTGGCCACCCTCTTCATAGCCCACATAACCGGGTGGGGCGCCGACCAGGCGCGCCACGGCGTGTTTTTCCATGTATTCGGACATGTCCAGACGCACCATGGCCGACTCGTCATCGAAAAGGAACTCCGCCAGGGCCTTGGCCAGTTCGGTCTTGCCGACGCCGGTGGGGCCGAGAAAGAGAAAACTGCCGATGGGCCGATGGGGATCGCCCAGGCCGGCCCGTGCCCGCCGTACCGCCCGGGCGACCGCCGACAGGGCCTCGTCCTGTCCCACCACCCGTTGTGCCAGGCGGTTTTCCATCTTCAACAGTTTGACCCGTTCCCCTTCGAGCATACGTGCCACCGGCACACCGGTCCAACGGGAGACGATGCGGGCGATATCCTCTTCGCCGACCTCGACGCGCAACAGTTTGGACTCCTCGTCGCTGCCGACCTCCGGGGTATCGCCGTTTTCCCGGACCTGTCGTTCCAGTTCCGGGATACGGCCATATTTCAGTTCGCCGGCCCGGGCCAGATCGCCGTTCCGTTCCGCCTCTTCCAGTTCCAGACGGCTTTTTTCCAGCGCCTCCTTGACCTGCCGCATGCCGTCGATGGCCTGTTTTTCCCGTTGCCAACGGGCCGTCAACGTCGTCGAGCGTTCCTTGGCGTTGGCCAGTTCCCGGTTCACCTTTTGCAGCCGGTCCCGGGCGGCGGCATCGGTCTCCTTGCCCAGGGCCATGCGTTCGATCTCCAGTTGCAGGATCCGGCGGTCGATTTCGTCGATCTCCTGGGGTTTGGAGGTGATCTCCATGCGGATGCGCGCCGCCGCCTCATCGACGAGATCGATGGCCTTGTCGGGCAGGAACCGGTCGGAGATGTAGCGGTCGGAAAGGGTCGCGGCGGCGACGATGGCGCCGTCGGTGATGCGCACCCCGTGGTGTAACTCATAGGTCTCCTTGAGACCGCGCAGGATGGAGATGGTGTCGGTGACATCGGGTTCGCCCACCCGCACCGGCTGGAAACGGCGTTCCAGGGCGGCATCCTTTTCCACGTGTTGACGATATTCATCCAGGGTGGTGGCGCCCACACAGTGCAGATCGCCCCGCGCCAGGGCCGGTTTGAGCAGGTTGGAGGCGTCCATGGCCCCATCGCTGCGCCCGGCCCCGACCAGGGTGTGCATTTCATCGATGAACAGGATGATGGCGCCGTTGGCCTTTTCGACCTCGTGCAGGACCGCCTTGAGACGTTCCTCGAACTCGCCCCGATATTTGGCCCCGGCGATCAACGCGCCCATGTCCAGGGCGTTGAGGCGGATGCCCTTGAGCGAATCCGGCACATCGCCCCGGGCCACCCGCAGGGCCAACCCCTCGACGATGGCGGTCTTGCCCACCCCCGGTTCACCGATCAACACCGGGTTGTTCTTGGTCCGGCGCGACAGTACCTGGATGGTGCGGCGAATCTCCTCATCGCGGCCGATCACCGGGTCCAATTTTCCCTGCCGGGCCAGTTCGGTGAGATCGCGGGCATATTTTTCCAGGGCCTGGAATCCCGCTTCGGGATCCTCGCTGGCCACCCGCCGCCCCGCCCGCAACCGTTCGATGGATTGGCGGAGTGTATCGAAGGTGGCCCCCTGGCCATTGAGCAGGTCACCCAGCGGGTCCTTCTGTGCCCGGCTCATGGCCAACAGAAAATGGTCGGTGGACAGATACTCATCGCGCATGTCTGCGGCGAGGCGATCGGCATCGGCCAGCAGGGCCTGAAACCGCCGCGAAGGGATGATCTGCCCGACCCCGAGCCCGCTGACCCGGGGCAAACGGCCAAGCAAGCCTTCCAGTTCCTCAACCAGACGGTCGGGCAAAATCCCACTCCCTTCCAGTACCGGCCGCACCAGCCCATCCTCCTGCTCCAACAGCGCCAACAGCAGATGTTCCGGCTCCAAATGCTGATGCTCGCGCCCGGCGGCCAGGCCTGACGCCTGGTTGATGGCTTCCCGGGATTTGGTGGTCAGACGATTTTCGCGCATGGTGAGATTCCTGTTTTCAATGGGTCGATCGGGGTGTGTCTGGTTTGGATATGGGGGTGGGGGGCGGAAAATGCAAGGTGGCGGGAAAGGGAATGGGGTCGATTTTTGCCTGCCATTTTGGAGCCCTGAAATCGAGGGGCTGGAGAAATTGTTGAATCCTACCGGTGGTCCCTGCTGCCTGTCATGATGAATTTCGCCCTGGAATCGCCATGATTTTGATGGCGATCGTTGGAGTATTTATCGACATTCGGCTTCATTGGGAGATGTCTTGAAGGGTGTGGTTGGGAAAAATCTGCTGCCGAAAAAGGTTGTCCCAGCATTGCTGTTTATTCGGTTATGGTGTTAAAATTTTTGTAAACTCTGATGGTTGTGCGCTTAAATTTGGCATGATAGTTGCCAATTTTATAGTTCTAGGGATTCTTGGGTTTGTTAGCATTTGTTTGACGGAAAGGCTTCTGCGGGTCAGGGTTCTTGTGACATAAAGTCATAAAAATTTTTAGGTGGACATCAATCAAAGTATTGTGTCGTCTTTAGGCTTGTGATAAGTTTAAGACGAGGTTCGATTATTGTGCGAAAATTGCTAACTTTGAGCGTAATATGTCAAAATATTCATTTCTTCTCGTTTTGGCAACTTTTGGGAGCTGGAGGATGAGGTCTAAAATTTCTTGTCATGTCCACAATATGCTAAGGATGGGGTTGTTCTGCTTGATAACATTTCTGCAGATTGGAACTCCTTACAAGGTTTTTTCGGCCGAGCCAGTAATAATCGGATCGTGTGAACGGGCCAACCTTCCAAATACAGAAGATATTAGGCCTTTCTTGAAAGAAAAGTCCCCTCAGCCTGTCTTTGTTATTAATGATGGTGTCCGCTTGAAGGAAAATGCGGGGGTGGGTGATTCAGGATTTAGCAGTCAACCTCTTCGATTTGGCGACATCCTTAAGGTGATCGAGTGGGGGGAGGATAATTTCTCGGAATGGCTGAATGTAAGCACCGTTATCAAAAACAAAGAAGGAAAGCTTCAGAAAGGTTGGGTGGCAGGGGAAAATTTGCTTTGTCGAACCAAACCCCTTCCTTGGGATAATCAAAAAATAGAATCAAAACGAAGAATTATTCTTAATCCTAGCTATACCGAACTATTTAGTTCATCGCCGAATGAGGGAAGCGGAAAGGTCAAGCAGTGTAGTTTTATAAAAGTTTTTGTAATTGCGGAAAGCACTAGTCAAGGTATGTCTTTATTGTCGTACTCGACGCCACAAAACTATTATCTGCATGACTTGACACGTTCGGCGCGTTTGCTTGGTTGGATGGACAACTCGGATATGATCGATTGGCCAAATGAGTATTCTTTGCAATGGCCGGTGAGAGTTGATGTAAATTTTAAGCTTTTCAGCGAAAACTCAATGGATACTTGTGAGCAGGCCGACTTCGTATATGGCGGTCAGGGGTATTATTTGGGGTGCTTTGGGGCCCCAGAGTGGCTGCCAGTTCTCGAGTTTCCAAAAAATATGAATGATGAGACTTTTTTTCAGGTTTTGCTTGTACATCCAGTTATTGAAAAGTGGTATGCACGTGTTAAGGATGTACAAAATCTTCGATATCCTGATCCGGAAGAGGACAAGAAAAAGCCAATGTTTATGGTTCGGATATCTCAAGACAGTTTGACAAAATGGATTCGACTGACATCAGGGTTGGTGAATTCAATAAAAAGAGCTTCGAATGAAGGAAAAGTTATGGCGACGCATATATCGAATTTTTTTACCAATTATCATATAGGTGGTGATATTGCAATAACAAATTCGGAAACTTATGGTGAATTTTTTTCTAAGTATGCACCGTCAATGTATGGCCGTAAGCTCAGTCCTTTGCTGCAATATACACCAGATGATCTTAAGAGTATGAATAACTGTGAGATTAAAAGGATTGGAGACTGGATCAAGGGTGTCAATGATGTGTTGAGCTTTGTCAAAAGAAAACCGGAAGAGATGTTGCAGTTTAAAATAGAAAAAAAAGAGATGTGCAAAAAATCGCTTTCCGAAAAAAAAGTAGTTGACAGAAAGGTTAAAAGGAAAATAGAAGATCGTCTAAAGAAAAGTGAGTTTGTTTTTTCTGTGGAAGGTATTTCTGTTGTGCATCCGCCAGTTCAGAAAGATTTTTCCTACTGGCGATATGATCGAACGTACAATTTGCCATATAAATTTCTGCCTTGAAGATTGATGTCTGTATAATATGATGAACGAGGATCTTTAAATTGACGTTTTGTCGATAAAATGAAGCCCAGTTGCACCTCTGTGCCCTTTCTTTGAAGGTTTTTTGTGTTGATGGCCTGTTTCCAGGCTGTTTTTATTATTGCTTGGACATAAATCGAACAAAAAATTATGTCTTGACAGGTCGGGAGCATTTTGACAGGTAATACCGGTAACTTGTTCCTTGGTAATTTTGGTGGGTAATTTTGCGTTTGTAAGGTCAGCACCTTCAAAATGGAGTTTGGTTGACTCCTCGATGATAGCACCACTCAGGTCGGCATTTTTCAGGTTGGCATCAAAGAAAAAAATGTGCTCAAGAAGCTTGGTCTGATCCCAAAATGTGTTCGTAAGATTACTGCTAGAGAAATTTACATTTTTCATTGTGGCTTTTGAAATGTAACTGCCGTCAAAATCAGTGCGGCGGTTTTTCAAGTTTTTATTATCTGAGCTTGTTGAAGACCGGACAGAAAGTTGTTCTTCAGTTTGGGGTGTGGCTGGCCAGGGATGTGTGTCAATAGCAAAAGAGTAAATTCCTGGCTTGTACTGTTGGAGTCTCTCTTTGTTTGCTTTTAACGACACGTCGAAGGTAACATCTGAAAAAGTTGAATTTCTCCAGTCAGTTAAGATGCTAAATCGTGAACCAGCAGCGTCAACATTAGTGAACTTGGTACCATTCAATTTTGTTAACCGCATATCCGCACCTTTAAAATTGCTTTGATTGATTTCTGTACCTTCGAGATTGGTGTAATTGAAAATACTGTTTGCAGCATTGACTTTGTTCCACTCCATTGTACCGAAGATGGTTTCTGTCAGGGTTGCATTTGTTAGCAGAACTTCATTGAATGTGGATTCAGAAAAAATGGCGAAAGAAAGGTCAGCTTGGTCCATTTCTGTTTTAAATAAATATGCATGAGACATGTTTACACTGATCATTTTTGCTTTATTGAGTTTTGTTCGTTTTAAAGAGGTGCCTCGGAGACTTGTACAAACAATTCGACTAGACTCGTTTTCCAGGGGTTTGTGCCGGCTATTTGCGCACTCAAATTTTGTCTCCAGGATCTTGTCAACCTCTTCCCGGTAATGGACTCTGCCCCAGTTTTTTCTAACAATGACAGCATTCAATAATGCTCCAGTTAGATCTGCATGATCTAATATAGCGCCATCCAGACAAGTGTCTTGAAGATTTGAATGTCGCATTTTTGCTAGTAATAGATCAGCTCCTCTAAGGTCAGAGCCGGTTAAGATAGCATAATTGAAAATGGCCCTTGAGGCACGAATATATCTAAGGTTACGTCCTGACAAAGAAAATGGTCTTGTCTGATTGAAATTTGATATGCTTATTCTTTGCTGGAAGGATAAATTGCTGTCATGAATGTCGGCATGAACTGTAATACCAAGTTTAGAAAAAAGTTCATGAACGTTTGTATTGGATAAAATATCGAATAGTGAAGAGATGTTTCTGATTTCCTTTAAAAGGAAATAGTGGTGTTTGTGACATAAGGGTGAAAATATTGCTCTGTTTGTTTCGTTTTTTTGTATGGCTCTGAAGTAGGGGCCAGGGTCGTCGAAAATTTTCTGAGTAATCAAAAGAAGTGTAAGTCCAATTAGGGATGCTGAAAAGGCGCGAACTGTATCACTGTGAAGATCAGTCCAGAAACTATTCTGAGTTCCTTGAAATGTTTGACGTATCTGAAAAAGAGAAAATGCTCGGCGTAATCGAAAAAAAAAGCTTAGTGAAATGCTGCACGTTATGGCAAGAACTCCAATTTGCAAGATGGATCCATGCCAATGTTGGACAGGTAATGAACGAAAACCAAGCAAAGCAATGGTAATTGGGGAAATAAACCAGAGCAGAAAGGCAGCAAGAGTCGGCTCGACGATGTGGATTACGGGCCTGATCTGTCGTTTTTTTCGTTCGGAAAATGATAGAAATAAACCTTGAGCCAGCCAAGGAAAAGTAATGCTCAGTAACGATGTGCCGTCCTGAAGAACGGCTGGTAATCGGGCAAGGTTTTCCCATGCACGTAGAAAATAAATATGAAAGGTGATGAAAAAAAAGGAGACAACAAATGGGGAAATTATGAAAAACCAAAATGTTTCAATGTTTCCTGAAAAAAATGGCAACCTGAATTGCATGTCTCCTGAAATAATGTCGGTATCTGAAACCGAGGAAATGGCGACAAGCACGTAGGATGCAACTACCATTTGAGTTGTAAAGATAGTACGGGCCAAACGCATTGGACCGATGAGATATTCAAACTTTTCTTTAATGCCTGGAAGATCTTCTTCGGCACCATCACGGCAATAGATTACACCATGAATATTCGCGCCGGAAAAATATACGGTTTTAATTCCCGATGCGCCGGTTAAGTTGGAACCGAACATTTCGGAGCACTGCATCCATGCCCCTTCTAAATAGGACTCTTCGAGTGTGGCGTTATTGAGAAGCGCTTCGCGCAAATCAACCTTTTTCAGGTTGGTTTTACGCAGATTGGCTCCTCTCAGGTCTGATTTTCGAAGTATGGCGCGACACAAATTGGTCCCTTCAAAGTTTACACCACTCTCCTTGCAATATGGATTTATAAAGACAACATCTTCAAAAATCGCCTCCTGCAGGTTGGAGCCGGGTTTGCCACGTGTTCGAATCTCGGCATTTTGAATGCGGATTCTCCACGGGTGTTTATCGTGTCTTTCATGATCGGGAAGTTCCAGCCATTTGCCATGCCGTTCATGCAGGATATCAAACTCGAACTCATCGATAGTTCTTCTGGGTTTGTTGTTTTCTTTATTATATAAAAATAGTTTGCACAGGCTGGATAGTAAATCTATAAAACTCGAAAAATAG
>CAYFNE010000082.1:0-21871 GCA_964344355.1 uncultured Magnetococcales bacterium | reverse complement strand
CCCTACACTAAACTATAAAGAGGTCGGTGTCTCGGTCACATTGGCACAGAGGGGGCCATCCTGGATGGGAAACAGCCCAGGGGGTTCACCATGCACTCTTTCAGGGACGCCATCCCATTGCTATGGGAGGAGCAGAGGAAGAAATTCGGTTTTCCGGAATCGGAGGCTGGTTTAAACCAACAGTAGGTCTGGGCAAGGTCGACCCGGTGGGAACAGTTGTCCTTTGTCCTTTGTCCTTTGTCCTTTGTCGGAGGAGTACCTGCCGGCTGACAGTATCTCCCTCAATGCAGACCCTGGGAGGGGGATTCGGCGAACAGAACGTCGGGAACGGTCATGGGGTCCTTCATTTTTCTCTTGCGGACCACCTCGGCCATGCATTCATAAAAATCCCCCCTTTCCTCAGTCGGATTGAAAAAATCCTTGCTCACGAGGATGTCCATGAGCAGCTGCACGGCCGTTCCATAGGCTTCACCCCCTTGTTCCCGGACGATTTGAGCTGCGTCCATGATCTCTTCGATATCATATTTCCTCAATTCAGCCATCGTTCGCACTCCCCTGGGCAGGTTCAATGATGCGGAGAAGGTATCCATCCCCATCGCTTCGTGCAATGGCAGGCAGCCTTGTCCGACAATATCTTTTCCCGGCGGGCGGCTCCACGCACTGTGCATCACCGGGAAGCAAGGGGTGAATTCGGGTTTGCTTCACCGGTGGATGGAAACCCAGCCGCCTGGAAGCCGGCCATGGCTTGGATCAACGGTCGTCATCGGCGACCGGGGCAGGGCGCGGTTCACGTTTCTTGCGCGCCGCCCGCTTTTTCGTTTGGCCTTCGGCAATCTGCTCAATGGTCCGCACCACATCCGGGAGGTTCTTCCGGAATCGTTTGAAATACAGCCTCTCGATAAAATCCGGCAGCGGGGCCTTCCACGGCTCCTGTTTGTGATTGGCCAGCCCCCCGAACTTTTTGGGATTCATCCCCAGTTCCCGGGCCATCTGGATATGCGCATGGGAGAGCCGGAACCGCTTCCTGGCCTTGATCCAGATTTGAAGCGCATTTGGGATGGTGGTTCCTTTGGGCGTGGTGGTCACGTTTTTCCTCCAGCAACCCGGTCTTTCAGGATTTGACTGGCTTTGAAGGTTACCACCTTCCTGGCCGATATCTCCGTCGCATCTCCGGTCTTGGGATTGCGACCGATGCGTGATCGTTTTGTACGGACGCTGAACACACCGAACCGTGCAAGCTTGACCATCTCCCCGCGTGTGAGACTTTCCCGGATGGCCTCGAATAACGTTTCCACGATTTCGGCGGACTGCCGTTTGTTCAATTTGGTCCGTTCCTGAACGGCCGCAATGATTTCCGCTTTGGTGGTTCCCACTTTCGCACTCCTGACACATTGCATTGAAGTTGGGAACGGATCATAATACACCGTGGCACCGACCATCATGATCGGTCCTTTCGGTGGTGCCAGCGGGCGAGTATAATCAAAAGATTTTTATCGACGTATTTCTTCGACAAAAACGAGAACTGATCCATGAAAAAGTCGCTGGCAACCACGAACGCCATTGAACATGCTGGGAACCATCCGCAGGGTTACGCGTAACATCAAGCGGTGGCGGAATGGGAAAATGGCCCTGCGCTGGACTGTAACGGCCCCTCTGGAAGCAGAGAAAGGGTTCAGGAGAATCAAGGCTTACAGGCAAATGCCATTTCTGGCGGCCAGGCTGGTTGAACACGCCCAAAGGGTCAAAAAGGAAATGGGGTTTTCCCAGGAAGAGCGGGTGGCGTAGGATGGCGCGGACGTCCACCCTTCAATTTCAACAACGGGTGGGACATCCCCGTTGACAACTTGGTATGAGTAGAGGATTGCGCAATGTACCATGTCATGGAGGTGGAGATGAGAGTGCGACGAGGGAAACCGGGCCTCTGCATGCGGGCGTTAGGAGCCTTGATGGCTTGCGTGATGACGGTGGTGGTGGCGACGGAGATGGCCAGGGCCGACACCCTGCGCATCAGCGGCACCGGCTCCAGCATTGCGACCGCCAAGATAGCCGCCGCGGCGTTTCTGGCAACCGCGCCGGGTGTGGAAATCCAGGTGATCGAGCCCGCCATGGGCAGCAGCGGCAGCATCAAGGGGATCATCGGCGGGGCGCTCGACATCGCCCTCAGCGCCAGACCGCTGAAGGAGAGGGAGAGAGCCCATGGTCTCACGGCACGGGAACTTGCCCGCACGCCTTTCGTCATCGCCACCGCCGAGAGCAACCAGGGAACGTCGGGTTTCACCCGGAAGGAACTGGCCGGTATCTATGCCCTGAAAATCACCTCCTGGCCCGACGGCACGCCCCTGCGGGTGATCATGCGGCCGAGAACCGACAGCGACACCGATGTTCTCAAAAGTATGTCCCCGGAGATCGCAGATGCCCTTGAGGTCGCATTCCGGGCCAAGGGGATGGTCTACCCGCACACCGATCAGGAAGCAGCGGACTGGATCGCCCGCACGCGGGGAGCCATGGGGTCGTCCACCCTGGCCCTGATCGTATCGGAACAACGGCCCCTGAAACCCTTGGCCATCGACGGCGTGGTCCCCGGCGTGGCGTCATTGCGCGCCGGAACCTACCCCTGGTTCAAGAGCTTTTATGTGGTGACCGGTCCCAAACCCACGCAGACCGCAATCCGGTTTATCCGCTTCCTGGAAGGCGAGGCGGGACGGGCGTTGCTGGGCCGTTCCGGATATTGGGTTCCTGCGAGGTGATGACGTGGGCATGATCGTCAAAGGAACATGGTGTGCCTGAAATCATCAAACGCTTTGTTGCCTGGAAATGGTATTCCACACTCATCGATCTCGCCGTTTTTCTGGTGATCCTGGCCAGCAGCTGGTTCGCATTTGCCCGGTTGGACTTTGTCGAGTCCGTTTACGAATTCACCCGCGAATATGAACACCTGGAACTTGACGAACTGATCAGCCTCGTTCCTGGCGTTGCCATCGGCATGATATGGCTGTTGTATCGTCACATACGTCGAACCATCCTGGCGAAACCATCTCCAGTATCGAGATCCGAGGAGGACCTGAAACAGGCCTCTGAGATCTCTCGCACCATCACGGGGCTCGCCGGGCTGGTTGCGATAGCTACGGCCATACTGGTACCGGGGATTGCCTTCGTGAGTGGCTGGCAGGAACTCCACGGCATCATGCGCACAGGGCTTTACATGCGTGCAGAGGATCTTTCCGGTTTCATCAACACCAGGCCGGACCTGTGGCGGCTCGAGGAGTCCCGGTTGACGTTCATGTTGGAAAAGTTCTCACGCAGTCACGAGCCCTTCCTCCCCTACCTTGTCCTGGACGAGGCGGGAGATGTCGTCGCCCAACACTTGGTGCCGGTAGAGCCTCCGGTGATGCATGACTACGCTCCCCTCCATGCCTTTGGAACGCGGGTTGGAACCCTGGAAACCCGACATTCGCTCCGCCCGCTCCTGATCGAGCTGGGCTTGGCCGGGCTGGGGGGGATCATGCTCGGTTTGATCGTCTTCTTCCCCTTGCGCATCATGCCCTTGCGGGCTTTGCACAGGGCGCTGGATTCGCTCAAGGAGGAAAAGGACCGAGCCCAGGTGACTCTATACTCCATCGGCGATGGTGTGATCACCACAGATGCCTCGAGCAACGTGGACTATCTCAACAAGGTGGCTGAAGGACTTACCGGCTGGAGAAGCGAGGAGGCCAACGGACAACCGCTGCAAAGCATTTTCAACATCATCAACTCCAAGACGCAAGAGCCTGCCGAGAACCCTGTGGACACCTGTCTACAGACCGAGGAGGTCGTCGGACTAGCCAACCACACCGAGTTGATCCGCCGGGATGGAACGAGGATTCTCATTGATGAATCAGCGGCCCCCATCCCTGGCCCACAGGGCAGAATAATGGGCGCCGTGCTGGTCTTTCGGGACGTCACCGAGCGCAAGCGGGCCGAACGGGAGTTGATGGAGAAAAGCGCCTTCATCAACAACATCCTGCGTTATTCGACGGAGATGGCCATCGTCGCCACCGACTTGGATTTTCGCATCATCTATTACAACCCGGTTGCCGAGCAGCTGTTCGGCTACACGGCGGAACAGGCCATCGGCCAGACGGTAATGGAGATCCATACCCGGGAGAAGGTGGAACCGGAATGGTTCGATCGCGCCGTAGCGACCATCCGTAACGAAGGTGAATACCGGTATACATGGGAAAAGAAAAAAAATGGGGAGACCAGAATTGTCTCCTCCAGGATGAGCGGTATCCGGAACCAGGAGAACGAGATCATCGGGTTTCTTCTGATGTCCTGGGACGTGACGGATCAGAAGCGGATGGAACAAGCCCTCCATTTGGCCAAGGAACAGGCCGAAGCGGCCAATCTGGCCAAGAGCTTCTTCCTGGCCAACATGAGCCACGAGATCCGAACCCCCCTCAACTCCATCATCGGCATGACCGATCTGCTGCGGGAGACCGATCTGGGAACAGAGCAGAGCTAATACGTCAACGTCTGCCACGCCGCCGGGGAGACCCTGCTCAACCTGATCAACGACGTGCTGGACATCTCCAAGGTGGAGGCCGGGGAACTGCCCCTGGACCACGTGGATTTCGACCTGGTGGAAACCATCGAGACCCTGTGCGAGGTGCTGGCGGTCCGGACCCAGGAGAAACGGATCGAGTTCGCCTGCCACATCGCCCCCGACGTGCCCCGGCACTTGGTGGGAGACTCGGCGCGTTTGAGCCAGATTCTCTTCAACTTGGTGGGCAACGCCATCAAATTCACCGAGGAAGGCGAGGTGGTGCTGCGGGTCTGGCAGGCGGGAGAAGAGGCGACGCATCAGGAAGAGGCGAGGACCATGCTGGCTTTTTCGGTCCGCGACACGGGCATCGGCATTCCCACGGACAGGCTGACGACGATCTTCGACAAATTCACTCAGGCTGAGGTCACCACCACGCGTCGCTACGGCGGCACCGGCCTGGGTTTGACCATTTCCAGAATGCTTGTCGACCTGATGGGCGGAACCATTGAGGTTGAGAGCACGGTGGGCCACGGCAGCACTTTCACCTGCACCCTACCCTTCAAGGTCCAGGCCGAACCGCAGGAAGAAAGAATGCTACCTGCAATCGACCTGCAGGGCATCCGCATCCTGGTGGTGGATGACCATTACGCCAGCCGGCTGGTGTTGAAGGAGATGTTGATCGGCTTGGGGTGCAAAGGGGTGGGTGAGGCCATGGACGGCAGGCGTGGATTGCAGGAGTTGAATCGTGCTGCCATCTCGGATCATCCATACGACCTTGTGCTCCTGGATAACCATCTACCGGATATGACCGGGATCCAGGTTGCGGAGGAGATTCGGCAACTCGGGGAAAAAGTGACCATCCTGATGCTGACTTCTGATCGCCGCAGCCGGAATTCGGCCAAACGGCGGGAACTCGATGTGGTGGGATGTCTTGTCAAACCGGTGAAGCGGGTTGATCTCCAGAAAACAGTACTGACCGCCGTAGGCTGGAAGGAGACGTCGTACCCGGAGGCCAAACCGAAGTCGGAAAAAGCAGGCCGCTCCCTACGTATTCTGGTGGCCGATGACGCCGAGGAGAACCTGCTGGTGGTGGAATCGTTTTTGAAGACTACCCCGTATCGGGTTGACACGGCCGACAACGGAAGAATCGCAACGGAAAAGTTCCAATCCACCGAGTATGACTTGGTGCTCATGGACATGCAGATGCCAGTGATGGACGGTTATACGGCTACCCGGCTGATCCGTGAATGGGAGAAAGAGGCCGGACGTGAACGCTGTCCGATCCTGGCGCTCAGTGCCTATGCCATGACCGGGGACACCGAGAAGAGTATCGAGGCCGGGTGCGATGGACACCTTGCCAAGCCCATCAGGAAGAAGAGGTTGCTGGATGCAATCTTCCACCATACCCTGTCGGAAGACATCGGGAAGGCGGCTGGAGACAATGGATTCTGAAGCCCGTTGTGCAACCTGAAAGACGATTGGCCCGTGTACCGCACCCAGTTTCCTGGACACAAATTTTGCTTAGCCTTGAGTTCCGTTAATATCCTCACGGGAGCGGTTTACCACAGTCCCACAAGGCCCTTCGGAATACTTGGGGTTCCAGGACCATGTGGAAATGTGGAAAACCGCTCCCTCGCTCATCATGCCGCTCTATCCAGTTCCTGAGCCTTCATCCATTCCTGGCGGGTCTGGCGTGGACTCCGATAGCCATTCTTTTCCAGGATCCACTGGTCGTTGTATTGGCCTACAAACTCCCGCGTGGCTTCCCGCAACGCTTTCACATTCCGATGGATCTGTCCGTGTACAATCTGCTCCTTGAATGTCCGGTTGAACCTCTCCACAACGCCATTGGTTTCCGGTTGGGCTACGAATGAAAAGCTCGGCTCAATGCCCCAATATTCAATCTGTTTCTGAAAATGATCCGCCATGTATTGGCTGCCATGATCCATCCGCAACTTCAACCCTTTGCCAGCATTTTGATGCACATGGCCATAATGGTTGGTCAATGCCATGGAAATCGGCTCCAGTGCCTCATACCGGGTTCCAATCTTACTGACATGCCAGCCGACACATTCGGCATTCCAATGATCGACTGCAAAAAACACCCATACCCATCCATCTTCAGCGGTCAACACCCGGGCACCATCGGTCCCCCACATGATATCGGGCGCTGCCGTGATGATATGGCCATCATGAACCCGTTCTTGAACTGGCCGTCCCCTATGGGGTGATAGAAGCTGATTCTCCTTCATCAGACGAAGAACACGATTCCGACCAACCCGTATCTCATCCAGAACCCTGAGGCGAGCCCATACCTTGCGATGACCCTCGCCATACCACGGAGAACGATCCAGGTCGTTGTGAATCGCCGACAGCAGATCCGAATCTGGAATCTTCGGCTTTGGACCTCTCCTGGATTGCTGCCTCATATCAGTAGGTTGACGCCCTACCTGTGCATAATAGGTGGATCGTGAAAATGACCATACACGACACACCCGTTCAACTCCATAAATTCGTCCGGTTCCCGGGGAGATCGAATCACTCACCGACGCGACCTCCCTACTGCTAAAGGGCGCTTGTTCTCCAGAGTATCGATTTTTCGATAAAGCAGCTCATTTTCCATGGTCAGTTCACCAACCCGTTTGATGGCATCGTCCAGCTCTATCTGTGTCGGGTCTGTCCGGCGCCTGGTCAGCGAGGCATCTATCCCATTTAACGCCTTCTGCCGCCACTCCTCCAATCGATAAATTTCAACCCCAATATCTCGAGATACCGCGTCCAGCGGTTCTCCTCGAAGCATTCTCAATACGACTTCCCGCTTCCTCGGTGCCGTCCATCTCTGACCGACTGCCAATGGTCCCATTTTGGAACCGGTGGTTGATCCATCCATTTTTTTGTCCTCCGATTTCATTTGTCTCTCCTGATCTGACTTTTCGGTCCAAATCAGTGTCCAATGAAATCGGGTGCGCTATAGAACGACATGCATTTCCGTTAATCCGACCGGGGCTTCAATCTCCTCGAGAACTGTTCCAGCACCCCCAGCAACCGGGCCTTCTTGATGGGTTTTGTCAGGTGGGAATCATACCCGGCGGCCATTGCACGTTCCGTATCCTCCTTCATGGCATAGGCGGTGAGTGCGATGATGGTTGTCCGCTCTACCCCTGTTTCCTCCTCCCATTCCCGAATCCTGCGGGTTACGGCATATCCGTCCATGAACGGCATCTGCACGTCCATCAATACTAGGTCGTATCGTCCGGACTTGAACCGCTCCAGCGCTTCCGCACCGTCCTTGGCCTCGTCAAGACGGTGGGAGATTTTCTTGAGGAATGTCCTGACGAGCAGGCGGTTGTCCTCGGACTCGTCCACCAAAAGGATGGAAAGGCCCCGGCCCGGAGCCGGAGCGGCCGGTTCCCGCCGATCCTGTGTCCGCAATTCGATGGGCTGCTGTTCCTGCCCCATCCCAAGATCCGCTGCCGGCAGGCGGGCGGTAACGTGAAAAACGCTTCCCCGGCCGACCGCGCTCTCCACCCGAATCCCGCCACCCATGTGTTCCGCCAGCTGCTTGCAAATAGCCAGCCCCAAACCGGTTCCTCCATGACGACGGGCGGTGTCAGCGCCGACCTGGACGAATGGTGAAAAGATGGCCTCCTGTTTTTCCTCCGGAATACCGATGCCGGTGTCGGCGACTGAAAAAAGGAGCGCATCGTTTTTACCCCGAGCCACGTGAACTGTCACCTCTCCGTGTTCTGTGAACTTCACGGCGTTGCCCACCAAGTTCAGCAGCACTTGGCGCAGCCGTTGCGGATCGCCCATCACCTGTTCGGGGACATCCACATCCACCCGGCTCCTCAGACGGAGACCTTTTCCCCGGGCACGCATCTCCAGGATCTCCACCGTCTGCTCGGTCAATTCCCGAAGATTGAAGGCGACGTCATCCAACTCCAACTGACTGGCCTCGATCTTGGAGATGTCCAGGATGTCATTGATCAATGCCAGAAGCTGCTCCCCCGCCCGATTGGAGATTTCCAGGTATTGCCGCTGCTCGGGCTCCAGGTTACTGTCCAGCAGTATTTCGCCCATGCCGATGATGGCGTTCATGGGAGTGCGGATGTCATGGCTCATGGTGGCCAGGAATTCGCTCTTGGCACGGTTGGCCGCCTCGGCGTTCTCCTTGGCCTCTTTCAGGGCCTCTTCCATCTGTTTACGTTCGATGACCCCGGCCAGCGTGTTGGCGATGGAGAGAAGGAACTCCTCTTCCTCATCATCCCGCACGTGTCCTTCTTCCACGTAGAGATTGAGGACCCCCAGCATGTTGTCGGAAGAAAGAATGGGCACGCAGTAATGTCCGTGGTGAGGCATTCCCTCGTAACGAATCTCATGCTGTTCGTCGATATGGTCCGTGAAGACAACGCTCCGGTCCCGGGCTGCCCGTCCACACAGACAACGGCCCAGCGGCACTTGGTCACAAACGGCAAGATCACCTTCGTCCAGCCCGCGCTTAGCTGCCAGTTTCAGAATGTCCGAACCTTCGTCCATCAGGAAAATCGCGCCCCTGGTTTGGATCGCCAGCCAGGGAACGGAAAAAATGAGTTCCAAGGCGATGTGCAGCTGATGGACCAGTGACGTTTGTTCCAGGGCGGTATGCAGGAGCGTGTAGATCGCCTTGCGAGCTTGTTGAAGACGTTCATTTTTGGCTTCCGCTTGTTTACGCTCCGTAATGTCCCGCAAAACCGTCACCCGGGTCCGGCGATCGCCAAGCTTCATCTGCCGGCCCCGGACTTCGAGGAAAAATCGCGTCCCGTCCTTCCGCAACCCTTCAACCTCATAAGGCTCTTCGTACCCTGTGGCGATGTTCTTCCTGACCGTTTCCCGGTACGTCTCGGCTGTCAGTTCCAGGGCATTCTTGCCAATAACCTCTTCCAAGCTGTACCCAAACATCTGGGTGAAGGCGGAATTGGCGTCCCGAATCACTCCGCCTTCGAAAATGGCGACGCCCTCGAAGGCAACCTCGGACAGCCGCCGGAACCGTTCTTCGCTCTCCTGTAGAATTTCCTGCGCCTGTTTGCGTTTCGTGACGTCCCGGATCACGGCCGAGAAAAACATTGTTTTTCCCACGCTCCAGTTGGCCAGGGAAATCTCCAGGGGAAATTCGTCACCGTTTTTCTTCAGGCCGGCCAGCTCGACGACTTGGCCCGCCAAGCTGGACCTACCGGTCCTCTTGAAGCGTTGGAGGCCATCCAAATGCTTCTGGCGATACTTGTCGGGAATCAGGAGGGTGAGCGGTTTTCCCAGGATTTCCCGTTCCCCGTACCCGAACATGGTTTTGGCCGCCCGGTTCCAGAAGGTGATAATGCCCTCCGAGTCGGCTGAAACGATGGCGTCGTTGGCCGACCGCGCTACGGAACGGAACTGCTCCTCGCTCGTGCGAAGTGCCTGTTCCACCTCACGGCGTTGGGTCACGTCCCGGACGACGACCAGCAGGTATTCCTGCTCGCTCTGCCTGGAAATCTGCAGATTGGCTTCCGTCTGACACTGAAACCCCTCACGGTTGACATACCCGCCCTCCACCACCAGACGTCCCCGGTTGCGCACCTCGTCCACGAGTTCCCGCCAATCGCGGTTTCCGGGGCAGACGACCTGGCAATCCGAGATGTGCATCTCTCCCGGCGCATTATCCGATCCAAGCCCCAATCGGCGAAGAGCCGTGGCGTTGGCGTCGGTCATCCGGCCCGTTTCCGGATTGAAAACCAGGACCTCATCGTCTGACTGGTCGATCAGGTCGCGAAAAAGCTGGAGTTCCCGGTCCTTCTCGCGGATGAGTTCCTTGTGCCGGTGAAGTTCCAGGAAGACCTTGACCTTGCTGCGCAGGATCTCGGGATTGAACGGCTTGGTCAGATAGTCCACCGCGCCCAGGTCGTACCCCTCGAAGATGTGCTGATCGTCCTTGTAGACGGCCGAGACGAAGATGATGGGAATGTGCCGGGTCTTCTCCACACTGGACATCAGCTTGAGCATTTCGAAGCCGTCCAGGTCTGGCATGTGGGCGTCCAGCAACACCACGGCAAACTCGTTTTTCATGATCTGAAGAAGGGCATCCTGACCGTTGTCGGCCAGGACCAGATCAGCATCCAGATCCACCAGCAGGTTGGACGTGGCGATCAGGTTCTTCTTCAGGTCGTCGACGATGAGGATACGAGGCTTCATGGGATCAACTCCTCTGACCCAGCCAGATGCTCAACATGGAAAGCAGCTTGGGCGGATCCACCGGCTTGGGCAAATAGTCTGAGGCACCGACGTCGAGACAGCGCTGGCGTTCCCCCTGCAACGCCTTGGCGGTGAGCACAATGATGGGCAGGTTCCGATGGTCCGGGTTCTTCCTGACCTCCTTCAGCACCTCATAACCATTCATATCGGGCATCATGATGTCCAGGAGCACGACGTCCAGTTCCGGACCCTCCTCGATCTTTTTCAGTCCGACCCGGCCGTTCTCGGCCATGGAAACATTGGCACCCCGCTCTTCCAGCAGGCTGGTGAGGGCGAACACGTTGCGCATGTCGTCCTCGACGATCAGGATGCGCCGGTCCTGCAGGGAGATGGCCGCATCCGGCCGTTCGGGCGTTTCCGGCATCAGGGCGGGAGCGGTCCGTTCCTCTTCCGGTTTCTGTTCCCGTCCGGAGATGCCGGCAATCACCTCTTCCAGGAACCTGGTGCTCTCCGCAACGATCTGCGCCGGACCGGCAGCCATCGGCACGACGCATAAGGCCGTTTCGACATCGGTCCCGACCGGTTGGGCGCCTTGGGGAACGAGGTACAGAACGGGTAATTCCTGCAAATGGACGGCGGCCCGAATCCGCTCTACCATACCGGCTGCTTCCACGCCAGGGAGATCCCCGGCCATCACGGCCGCCATGGGTTGATAATAATTGGCTAGAAACAGGGCCGCCCCCTGGTCCCCAGCCACGATGACGCCGAGACCCGCTTCACGGGCGATGTCGTTCTGCTGGCGGATGCGCTCGTGGTCCGTACCGATGACCAACACGCACCTGTCCTGGGGACCCAGGCTGCGTCGGTCGTCCCGAATGGTCTCAAGACCACCGGCCCGGTCTGCCGGTGAAACCTTCGACTCCCCGGTACCCTCAGCCTCTGCCGCCGGCTTCTCCTCCGGGGCCTCGGTGATCGGCAGATATACCGTGAAGGTGCTGCCCGCCCCCTCCCGACTTTTCAGGTCGATGCGTCCCGCCAGCAGGGTGGCCAGCTCCCTGCAGATGGCCAGTCCCAGACCGGTACCGCCATACTTGCGGTTGGTGCTGTCGTCAACCTGCCGGAAGGGCTCGAAAATCACCGCCTGTTTTTCCTCTGGAATGCCGATTCCGGTATCGGATACGGTGACGGCCACCCAGTCCGTGGTACCCCAATCCTCTCCGGAAACCGTGCGATCCGGTTCATGGGCTTGGAAGACCACCTCGATCCCCCCTTTTTCCGTGAACTTTATGGCATTGGAGAGTAGGTTTTTGAGAATCTGTTCCACCCGCTGCCGATCGGTGTGGAGAGAAACGGGCAGTATGCCCTTGAGCAACACTTGGAACTCCAGCCCCTTGTCCCGCGCCACATGGCGGAACAGTTTCTCCAGGCTGTCGGCCAGTTCGGTGAGTTTGACACTGTCCCGGAATATGCGGATGCGGCCCGCCTCGATGCGGGCCAGATCCAGGATCTCGTCGATCAGGGCCAACAGGTCGGAACCGGCGGAATGGATGGTCTGGGCGAACTCCACCTGCTTTTCTGTAAGATTGCCCTGTTTGTTCTCCGAGAGAAGCTTGGAGAGGATGAGGAGGCTGTTCAGCGGTGAGCGCAGTTCATGGGACATGCTGGCTAGAAAGCGGGATTTGTGGCCGCTTGCCTGCTCCAGTTGCGTAATCGTCTCGTCCAGCACCCTCTGATGCGCGGTCAGTTCTTCGGCCTGCTTCCGCGTCTTGTCCAGCAGTTCCCGGGTCTGGATGTTGGACTGGATTCCATCAATAGCAACCGTGATGGTGTTGGAGACGCGCTGTGCGAACCCAAGCTGGGTGTCGCTGAACGGTTGCACGTTGCTGAGAACCAGCACGCCTCGGGCCTGTTCGTTCTGGATCATGGGCAGAGCGGCCAGGGCGTTGGCGAGAACGTCCTGGGTACCAGCATGAATGGCAAAGCCGTCGGCCAAATGGCCAGGGAGAACCTTCATCTCCTTTTCGACCACCGCCTGCCCGAGCCACCCCTCTCCCAGATTGAACCGTTCCAGCGGGGGATGGGCGGGGTGCAGGGCATAACCGGCATGCAGCCGCAGCTGGCTTTTCTCCTCCAGCAGATAGACCGCTCCGACCTGGGCGTCCAACGCCTGGACCAGAAAACTGAGGCCTTCCCTGCATAGGGTGGCGACGTCGTCCGCCTTGCGCATGACCTGGTTGAGCCGGGTCAGGCTGTGTTCCTGGTTCAACTTTGTTTCCGCGAGGTTCCTTTCCTTGGCGCGCATGGCGCACAGATCCTGGCCCATCTGCTTCATGACCTGGGATAGTTGCTGGATTTCCAAGAAGGGGGAGGAAACGGGCGTAATGGACTCCCGCTCGTCGCAGCGGCCGACCTGCGACATCAGGGTCGTGATGGTTTGCAGAGGCGATGTCAGGAAGGCCCGGGTCAGGGCGAAGGTGACAGCGCTCAACAACAGGATGGCCAGAGTGATGAAAACCAGCAACTGCCGTTGGATGGTGTCCACTTCGGCCTTGAATTCGGCCGTGGGAATCACCGTTCCGATGAGCCAGTCCTCATGACCCAGCGGCGCCAGCGTCACCAGGAATTCCTTTCCCAGGTATTGCGCGGGCAACTTGCTGTCCTCGGCTGTCATGGTCTTCTGGGTTTCAACCTGGATACCGGCCAGATTCCACGATGCCGTCGCCTGGGTGGCGATTTGCAGCAAGGGTGCCCGGGAGGCGGACAGACTTCTCAGTTGCGGCGCGTCGCCGACCTGTCCGGTGACCACCACCTCCGCCACGTCCCGATAGGCGATCAATTCCGATTTACCATTGATGATGAAGGAAATGCCGGCTTTGCCGACGGACATGCCACCCAAGTATTCAGAAATCTGGCCAAGCTCCATACCGATGGCAACCACCCCGATGATCTGGCCATTCTTTTCAATGGGTATGGCAACGTCGATGCCCGGTTTTTGGCTCGAAGCATAAATGTAGACGTCGGTCCAGACTTTCCCTTCAGACCGGATCGCATCCCGGTACCAGGCTCGATCCGGGGCGAAATACCGTACTTCGTCGATGGCGGTATGGGTGAGCATCAGGGTATCACCATTCCGTTGGTAGAAGCGGTTTTCACTCCTCGCCAGATTCGTTTCCGGATTCCATGTACGGTCGACGAACCGGAACTCTCCCGGGCCTCGCCGTTGCGCACCGAAGAAGTCTCCGTTGGGAAAACCGAAGGTGATCCAGGAAAAGATCGGATTGAACTGAATCATGGTCAGAAAAAGTCCCTCCCGAGATTCTGTATTGGTATGATCTACCACTCCCTTCAAAAAAAGTTCATGGATGTCCATGATGTTTATACTGGCATGCTCCAACAGCGTGTCAACTCGGGTGGTGATTTTGGAAATGACCCTGGTGTTGAGCTTACGGGTCAGATCACCGACGCTTCTTTGATACGCGTATTGCCAGGATAAATGGACCACGGTAGCGGTCACCAAGAGAATGACCAACATGATGATCAGTGGTACCTTACCCAAGGTCATTTGAAACCGCCCGCGGGGGGGCGTTTTCTTGCGGGGACCGTTTTCCTGGTTATCGATCAAAGAAATTTCCTTTTTTCATGGCTACGTTACCAACTATCGATCACCCACAGGTACTGAGTGCGGTACAGCCTCAAGCAGATGTTTTTTCGGATGGGTTTGGACAAATGGCGGTTACATCCGGCCTTCCGAGTTTTTTCTATGTCCTCCTTCATAGCATTGGCTGTTAGAGCAAGTATAGGAGTCGGCGCATGGTTTTGACTGTTCTCCCACTCCCGGATCTTTCTGGTCGCCTCGTAGCCGTTCATCCCCGGCATTTGGACGTCCATCAGAACGAGGTCGAAGCTCTCTTCTTAGAACCTTTCAAATGCCTGATTGCCATCTTCGACAATGGTCAGCCGATTGGCAGAAAGGATGGGAACGCAGTAGTGACCGTGGGGTACCATCCCATCGTATCTCGTGCCGTTCATCGATACGATCGGTGAAATGAATGCTCCGGTCTGCTTTGTAGGCCGGATGGGTGCGGCTATCCTTCATCACGATCATATCAGCCTGCCTGTCTTCAAACCATTCGAACACCGTCCACATTGCCTTCTGGCGTGATTTTTGACAATTCTATCAGAATTCGAATTCATAAGGGTTTTTTTCAGCACGGGATCCATGTATTGCTCCAGGTTTTCTGGAAACGGTCAGTTTGGGATAATGATACCTCAGACCGCAGATAACAGGAGCATGACAAATGGCAAAACCGTCTAATTTGACCCCGGAACAACGCGCCGAGATCGTTATGGCGCTATTGCGCAAGGAAGAGCCGGCATCGGTGCTGGCCCGTCGGCACGGGATCAGCACTAACACGCTGGGCCAATGGCGGGAGGAGTTCATCGTCGGAGGGACCGCCAATCTGGCTTCCGGCAAACGCCAAAAGCGCGAGGAGGCGCAGCGACTTTCGGCCCTGCAAGCCGCTATTGAAGAGCGAGATCGGGTGATTGGCGAGATCACCATCGCTAACCGGATTTTAAAAAAAAAAGTGGAGACATCCCCGTCGACGACGACTTCCGGCAGGAGGTAACGGAGATGAGGCGCTCAAAACCGAACTCGCGACTGAGCCAGGTATTGTGCTGGCTGGGGGTGGCGACATCCTCCTGGTATCACCGGAGGATTGCCCAAGACCAGCAGCGTCCACGAGGACCGTCGAGGAAGCCCATTGATCCCGAGCTGATGGAGGCTGTCAAGATGGTGGCCGAGGTGTTTCCGATGTGGGGCTACAAGCGGATCGCCATCGTTTGCCGGCGCCAGGGCATTCAGGTCGGCAAAAAGAAGGTTTACCAGATTTTCAAGGAACTCGGCCTACTGCAACGGCCAAAGCCCCGGGCGGCGGAATTGTACCAAGCGGCCAAGCTGTTTGAATTGCTGCCACGACGTCCCAACGATTTGTGGCAGACCGACGTGACCTACATCCACATTCCCGGCCATGGATGGTGGTATGCGGTGACGGTGATCGACTATTTCTCCCGCTACCTGCTGGCGTGCCATCTGACCACCAGTTACTCGGCCATGGAGTGCAACAAGGCCATGGAGAAGGCCGTGGCCGAGGCGGAGCGCATCCATGGCAAGATGGACCAGCGCCCCTTTCTGGTCACTGACAACGGGTCATCGTTCCTGGCCAAACGCTTTCAGGAGTTCATCGCCGATGGTTTTCAGCATGTACGGATTCAGTATCGGACGCCGACACAGCTAGGATTACTTGAGCGGTTCCACAAAACGCTCAAGCATGAAGAGGTCTATTGGCATCTCTTTGAAAATCCAGGGAATTGCTGGGAATCGTTGGAAAAACACCGAACCACGTACAATACGGTCCGGCCTCATTGGGCATTGAATCCGCAGGCCGGAGGAGATCCGGTGACGCCCGAAGATGTGTATGCCAAGGGCGTCCAGGTTGTCATCCCAAAATGGCAGCACTGGGCCAAGGCCGCTAAGGAGAAACTGGACCAAATGATGGAGGAAGATGCCCTCGGACAGGCCGCGTGAGCATCACCAAGTGCGGACAACGGCTCGAAAATGTATGAAACGCGACGGTTTGAAATTGTTGATCCCGGGAGCATAAAACGGGCGCTCCATCTTATGCGTTGGGACCCACCCCCCAGCCCCCCATGGGCAACGGCGCCCCACCAAAACCCGGTGGGGCGCCGTTGCCACAGGCTAACAGGGGGGTCAACCCAACCCAAAGATCGTTCGTCCATTTATATCCCGGGATGATCAGATGTTCACTTTTTCCACACATTTTCAAATCGCCGGTTTTTCGACCGTATCAGACCGGCGATGGCACCAAGCAAACTCACCCATTCCGTTTCCAGTTGATCTGGGGAGCAATACAGATCCAAGCTTAACCATTCTTCAAACCAGTTGAAAACACAGTGGTAAATTTGGACCGATGATCGGCAGAATTCGAAACCACCAAGGATGCCAATTTGTCTGGTGAGAATTGTCCGGTGAGAACTGAATGGAAGACTGGATATCGACAAGGACTCACGAGGGGTCACCGCACCAATCCCTTACCTTCTTTTCACCCTGGTAGGGCACAGCCAAGTTCGCCTCAAGAAGCACCTCACTCACCTCCATCCCGTCAGCCACCACGTAGGCCACGATCCGAAAATATTTTCCTCGCCCGGTTTCCTTCAGCGTGATCTTCCCGGCATTCACAAGGATCCGATGTACCAGTTCCTTTGCCTCCTTCGCCAACCTTTTTTCCGCCGGGCACTTGCCCCGGATCTCCGGTGTATCCACGCCCCGAACCCGGACCGAAATGTTTTCGCCGATCAACGGGTGAACGCCGGGGATATCAACGCGGATGGTGTCACCGTCGTAGTTGCCCAGGTAGACCACCCCCGTCAGGTCGCCGTAGCTCCTTTTTTCTCCCGAAATGGCGTCTAGGGGAAACAGGAAAGCCAAAAGGCAGGCGAGGGATAGAATGCGGGAAACCATACATAAAAGCTACACATGGTGTAGACAACACTCAAGGTAGAATTGCGCGATCCTCATCCCAAAAAGGAGACATGGGATGAGAGATACTTTTCGCAATAGACTTCGGGAGGCGCGGGAGCGGGCCGGGTTCAGTCAGCGTGGCTTGGCGGTGAAGATCGGGCTGCCTCCGAAAAAGGCGTCCGTTTATGTCAACCGGTGGGAACGGCAGGGGAAACAGCCGTGTTGGGAGGACATCGCCAAGATGGCGCGGGTGTTGGAGATTCCGCCAGCGTTTTTCCTGGCCGACGACGACCTGCTGGCCCAGATCATCCTGTTGGCCGGAGGAATGACGGAGACCGACAGAAAGGGGCTGTTGGAAGAGTTGCGGGCTCGTGGGGCCGATCCGTGAGGAGGCCAACCCCGCTTACGGATCGGTGATTCGCTATCGGGCGGGATCACCCTTTGCCTCTTCCATCACCTTTTCGATTTTTTCCAGCTCTTCGGACAGAATCTGCATCACCACAAACAGGGATTCATGGTCCAGTGGTTCTGGCCTTTGTTCGGGGCCGCAGAGGAGCAGGAGCTGTGAAAGCGAGTGAGCCCGGGTGAGGCTCAGGGTAACGGTATCCACTTGTTTGATTGAAAGGGTAATTTTTTCGTTCATGGGGCGTTCCTTTCTTGGGTATCCGGAGAAGGCAGGGCACCATAAATAACTTTTATCTTCAGTTCAAGAACAATAACGGTCCTGGCTGTTTGGATCTTGAAATTCCCACTTTCCCCTCCGGACAATCCCTACGATGACATTGCCCATTGTTTTCTTCCATGCCATAGTATCGCAACAATCCGATGCAATCAGGTGCCTCCGGTGAGTCTTACCGCCGGAGGAGAATCGGGAAACCGGTGAGATTCCGGTACGTGCCCAACGCTGTGATGGGGACCGTTCAGGCTGATGCCACTGGTGCCATGCCGGGAAGGCGTTTGAACGGGATGATCCAAGTCAGAAGACCGGCCTGATTGCTGTCTTTGGCCCACCCGGACAAGTGGGCTTCAGGTTTCCAGACCAAGGGGAATACGATGGAAAACCAGTCACCCGCCACGCAGCGGGAGCTTCGCTTTACCCATGCCGACCGGATCGGTCTTTACAAAACCATCTTCAATCGCCGCGATGTGCGGGGACAGTTCAAACCGGATCCGGTACCAGACGAGGTGTTGAGCCGCATTCTGCTTGCGGCCCACCATGCCCCGTCAGTCGGTTTTATGCAGCCTTGGGATTTTGTGGTCGTTTCCGACCAGGAGGTCAAACGCGCCGTTCACGCCGGCTTCCTGGAGGCTCACGCCGAAGCGGCGGAGATGTTCGAAGGGGAAAAGCGTGAAACCTACTGCAAGCTGAAACTGGAGGGGATCCTGGAGGCGCCGGTCAATGTGTGCATCACTTGTGACCGGGACCGGGCTGGCCCGGTGGTCATCGGCCGGACAGCCGACAAGGCGATGGACATTTACAGCAGCGTTTGTGCGGTTCAGAATTTTTGGCTGGCAGCCCGGGCCGAAGGGCTGGGCGTGGGCTGGGTCAGTATCATCCGGCGGGAAGTCCTGCGAGAGGCCTTGGGGATTCCGAAACGCATCGTTCCCATCGCCTATCTTTGCGTGGGATATGTCACCCACTTTTACGACAAGCCCGAGTTGGAAACCGCCGGGTGGTTGCCCCGGCTGCCACTGGACGCGTTGATCCACTGTGACCGATGGGGGAAAAAGGAAAACACCGCCTTCGCCGCCTTGAAGACACATGTCCGGGATGACTTCGCCCTGGCGGGAAAAGGGGAGTTCACCCGGACGAGGGTGGATTGAACCGGGGAATGGTTTGACCAGGTTGGTGAGGGTTGCAGACGGTGAGGGTTGCAGACGGCGTGTCAATTCACCTGAGCGGGAATACCTTCGCCATCGGGAAGGTCCTCAAGGGTTTCGTTCACCAGGGCCCGGATGGCCCGGCCAACCGGTTCCGGAATGGACAGGGCTTCCTTTTCGCCCAACATCTTGAATGCTTGGCGGATCGATTCCAGACCGACCGCATCGACGATATCTGTTCCACCCCGGGAAACACCACGCCCGTGCGAGGAGACCGGGGTTGATACGCCGATACCCCGACCACCCGGAGGGGGGGTGTGCTGTTGGAAGGGTGTGAGTTGGTATGCCGTGTTCATAGTCTTGGTCCTGGTGAAAGCCACATGATTGGCCTGCGTTTCCACTTGCCATTATGAATCGGTTGTCTGGTGAAAAACTGAAACGGAAAGGCAACGGTCCAGCTATCGTATCCCTTTGAGGATGGCAATCAAAGTTTGACCATTGGATGCGCATTGGCCGATCATACTCACTTTTGGTAAAGTGGTCCTGTCGGTCAAGGTTATGTTTCTGATGAAATAGAATCAGACCCAACCAAAGTTACCACCTTCCGGAGACCGGAATGATTTGGGACTCCATATTTGTCATGACGGTGATTGATTGTGTCATCATCGTCGGCACCGGGCTGGCAGTCTGGCAATTCCTCCAATACAGGTCAGAGTTGCAACAACTGCACGCCATACGACCTGTTCTGCTAATCCTGAGCGGTCTGTTCGTCATTGCCCTGTTTTACTTGGCCGACCTTTGGACCATGTTCATCCTGCCCCTGTGGATGCCCATGAAGGAAGCCGTGAAGATCATGACGGATCTCCATCTGAATCTCAAATGGGTGGTTTCCTTGGTAGGTGTCGGATTAATCATCGGCGGTCTTTTCCATTTGATCCGGATTTTGTTTCCCCGAATCACTACCATCCAGAATAATTTGATGGAAAAGGAATCCTATCTGGACAGTATTCTTCAATCATCCCTGGGTCAAGCCATCGTCGCCACTGATAATAATTTCGTGATCAAATATTTCAACTCCATGGCGGAAAAACTGTTCGAGTACTCGCGAAAGGAGGCATTGGGACGATCAGTATTGGACATTCATTCCCAGCAAAAGGTGGATCCTGTCCGCTTCGAAGCCGGCATTCAGGCAGTTCAGGAATCTGGCGAACATAAATACTCGGTAAAACAGGGCAATGGGGAATCCGACCGATTCCTGGATTCACGTGTTTCCGGAATATGGACCAAGGACAAGAAACTCATTGGATACGTTTTAAACTCCCAAGATGTGACCGAACGCCAAGTTCTCATGCAATCCCTGCGCGATGCCTTGGAAGAGGCGGAGACGGCCAATCGTGCAAAAAGCGTCTTTCTGGCGACCATGAGCCATGAGATCCGCACGCCTATGAATGCCATACTTGGAATGGCCGAAATCCTGGAAGGTACGGACCTGAACAAAGAGCAGCGGGAATATGTCCAGGTTTTTGAAAAAGCGGGTCGCACTCTGCTGGCATTGATCAACGACATCCTGGATCTGTCCAAGATCGAGGGTAACCGTTCAGACACCCCCTTGCAGGAGCGGGTTCGCTCGCGAACGGGAGATGCGTAACGGTCTGTTTTCCAAAGATTCGTCAGCAAGCTGGCTCCTGCAGAAGAGGTTTTCTGGCAAGGGGGTCTGAACGGTTGCGATCGAGGCTGGTCAGATCGAACTGGAGGAAGTGGATTTCGAGTTGGGCAATACCGTGGACAAGGTCGTCCAGATCTTCCATGGACCGGCTCTCGAAAAAGGGTTGCGATTGAGTTACAAAATTTCTCCGGAAACCCCCAAGGAGCTTGTGGGTGATGAATTGCGCCTTCAACAGATTCTTTTCAACCTGGTCAGCAATGCCATCAAATTCACCGAGAGAGGAGATGTCCGAATTGATATCCGGAACAGTCATCGGTCCGGAGAGGAAGGGGCGTTGCTGTTTTCGGTGACCGACACCGGAATGGGTATCCCTGCCGACAAGCAGAGGATCATTTTTTCCGCTTTCACCCAGGGAGACGTTTCCACGACACGGAAATTCGGTGGAACCGGCCTTGGATTGGCCATATGCCACAAGCTGGTCGGACTGATGTGTGGCAAACTGTCCGTGGTAAGCGAGCCAGGGAAAGGCAGCACTTTTTCGTTCACGGCCCGTTTCGTCGTGCGCAAACCGGCAAAAGAAAAACCACTTGTTCGCGTTGTCCCAGACCGATCAATTCCAATGGAAGAAAGGGAAAAACGCTCCCGAACCGCAGTACGCCCATTGCGGATCCTTTTGGTGGATGATGCTGAAGATAACCTTTTTGTCCTGAAGGCTTTCCTGAAAAAAGAGCCCCACGAAGTTGAAACGGCAGTGAATGGCCAGGAGGCTTTGGACAAGATGATGGCGTCACGTTATGACTTGGTCTTCATGGACATGCAGATGCCGGTGATGGACGGTTACTCCGCCACCCAAAGATTGCGCGCTTGGGAATTGGAAAACAGTCGTGAGCCCATGATCATCATTGCCTTGTCCGCTTTTGCCATGAAGGAGGATATACAGAAGGTAATGGAGGTTGGATGCGATCTTCACCTGTCAAAACCGATTCGAAAACGATTTAAGGCTTTTTGCGTCGCGTAGCCGACGCAAAAACCTGGTTGAACGGAACGCGGTCGAGAGATCGAGGCGGAATGTGTCAATGAAAATGAGACACTCGACGTTCGAATTTAACGTCAAATC
>CAYFNE010000081.1:0-22353 GCA_964344355.1 uncultured Magnetococcales bacterium | reverse complement strand
GGTTCAGCACCCGGTTGGTCATGCTGGTGGCGATGATTTCCCGTTTCAGGAAGTGACCGCTCAGATGGGGTTCGAAGGTGCGTGACACCGAGGAGGGGAAATAGTCCAGCAGGTGACTTTCGAAAAAGTGCATATCGACCACATCCGATTGCAACAGTTGCCGATAGAGCAACAGTTTGGCATAGCCGAGCATGATGGCCAACAGCGGGCGTGGCAATCCCCGCCCCTCCTTCACCCACTCCTTCAACACCTTGATTTCCGGAATATCCTCGGCCTTGAAGTCGAGACCGGCCTTTTCACGCAGGATCTCCAGGCCGTTGAGATACGTCTCCGGATCGCGGACGCTCAAACCCTGGTCGCGGCTGATGGCCTGGTGCTGCACCCGGTTGTCACGCAACACCGCATCCGCCACCTCTTCGGTCAGGCGCGCCAGCAACTCATTGCGCTCACGGGTGGTCTTGATCTCACCGATCTCCATCAGATGATTGAACAGGATTTTCAGGTTCACCTCATGGTCGCTCATGTCGACGCCGCCGGAGTTGTCCACGGCATCGGTATTGATGTGACCGCTGTCCCGGTGTTTGGTGGAGCGGGCGATCTCCAGGCGGCCTTTCTGGGTGATGCCGAGATTGCCGCCCTCGCCGACGATCCGCGCCCGCACCTCCGAGGCGTTGACACGCACGGCATCGTTGGCCTTGTCCGAAACCGACAGGTTGCTCTCTCCCCGGGCCTTGATGTAGGTGCCGATGCCGCCGTTGTAGAGGAGATCGACCTTGGCCCGCAGCAGGTGTTTGATCACCTCTTCGCCGGAGAGCGAATCCGCCCGGCTGTCGAGCATTTCATGCAACGGACCGTTGAGGGGGATGGCCTTGGCGGTGCGTTCGAACACCCCGCCACCCTTGGAGATGAGGCCGGTGTCATAATCGGTCCAGGAGGAACGCGGAAGTTTGAACAGCCGCTCCCGTTCCCGGTAGGAAAGCTCCGGATCGGGATCGGGATCGAGAAAGATGTGACGATGGTTGAAGGCCCCCACCAGGCGGATCTGGCGGCTGGCGAGAAGGCCGTTGCCGAACACGTCCCCGGACATGTCACCGATGCCGACCACCGTGAAGGGTTGGATATCGATGTCGTGTCCCATCTCCTCGAAATGGAGACGGATGCACTCCCAGGCCCCCCGGGCGGTGATGCCGACCTTTTTGTGGTCATAGCCGTTGGAACCGCCGGAGGCGAAGGCATCACCGAGCCAAAAACGGTACTCTTTTTCGGCGATATGATTGGCCAGGTCCGAGAAGGTGGCGGTCCCCTTGTCGGCCGCCACCACCAGATAGGGATCCGGTTCATCATGGATCACACACCGGTCGGGATGGACGATGCGATCCTCGATGCGGTTGTCGGTGATGTCGAGCATGGCGCGGATGAAGGTTTTATACTGTTCCGATACCCACTCCTTGCGTTTTTCAAAGGGCACCTCCTCGATACGCGGCACCACGAATCCCCCTTTGGCCCCGACCGGGACGATGATGGCGTTTTTGACCATCTGCGTCTTCATCAGGCCCAACACCTCGGTACGGAAATCCTCCATGCGGTCGGAAAAACGCAACCCGCCCCGGGAGACCTTGCCGCCACGCAGATGGATGCCCTCCATGTGCGGACCATGGACGAAAATGGTGCGCCAGGGCCGGGGTGAGGCCATTTTATGTACATGGGCGCAGTCCACCTTGAAGGAGAAGGCCTCCGGCCGGTCGTGTTTGAAATAATTGGTCCGCAAACAGGCTTCCACCAGATTGAAAAACATGCGCAAAATCTGATCATCCTGGAGACTGACCACCTCGGCCAGACCGGTCTCGATCTTTTGCTTCAACGCCCGCTCCCGACTTTTGGACGGTTCCAGGTCGACGGCGAAACGGTGCCTGAAGGAGTCGAGGATCAGGCGCGCCATGTGGTGATGGGCGATCAGGACCCGGTTGACCTGGGTCCAGGAAAGTTCCGGACTGATCTGCAACAGATATTGGCGCAGACTGCGGATGAGGGAGACCTCCTTGGGAGAAAACCCCTGCAACAGGACCAGCCGATTAAGGGCATCATCCCGCAACCAACCGCTGCGCAGCTCCGCCAGGGCCGCCAGCAACCGTTCCCCTTGACGGACCAGTTGGCCGGAATCGCAGGCCGAGCATTCGACCTCGAACCGTTGAATGATGATGGGCGCCCCCTCGCGGCGTTTGACGATGGAGGAGAGTTCATGCAGACAGGTGAGGCCGAGATTGTGAAAGGTTTGGGCGATATGGGTCAGGTCGGCGGCTTCGGTGTCGAACCGTTTGATATAGGTGCGCCCCGAAACGTGACGGGTGATGCGGGAGGAAAAACCGCCGGCGGGACCCAGGGATTCCAATATTTCAATATCCAGGGCCGCCTGACTCGGCAGGGTGGCCTGACGGTAGATCGACTCGAAGGCGTTGACATAACGGGCATACCGTTCGTGGGCCTCCCGTTGCGGCAGGGATTCCAGCAGGCTCTCCCGCAGTTTGTCCTCCCAGGTCATCACCAACCGGTTGAGGGGTTCCCGAACCCGCTCGATGTCGAGGGTCAGCGGTTGACCGGGATCGTGATTGGCGAAACAGACGATGAACGACAGGGTACCGGTGGTGGAAACATTGGTCGAGGAGACCGGGAAAGGCAGATGTTCGGAGAGCATCTCCGCCACCCGTTCGTCCAGGGTTGGCCGAAACCGGTTGCGCGACAGGGCGATGAGGATGGACACATAGTTGCCGTGCCGGCCGAGACGGGCGCTGATGCGCACGTCGGTATCGCCCTGCATGTTCAATATTTCCTGAATCTGGGCGGTGATCGCCTCGGAACTGGAGTAGAACAGCTCCCGCAGGGGCATGCGGTCGTACAGGCTGCGAAATTCATGATGCAGATAGGAACCGGCGGTATGGCCGGAGAGGGCCATGGTTTTTTGCATGCGCACCGCCAGGACCGGTATGGTGGAGGCGCGGCTGGCCAGGGCGGTGCGGGAAAACCGGCCCAGAACCAGCAACTGTTCGGCGATGGTCGGCGGCCGGTTTTCGCCGTCGGGGCGGGACAGGCGGCGGATGGTGAAAAAATCCACCCCCTCCGAGGCATAGATCATCGATTGACCGTGTTGACAATATTCCACCAGCAGCACCGACGAGTCGGCGCCGGCATCGACCGGGGCGCGAAAGTCGGTGAGGAGGATCTGGTTGATCTCCCCGCGCATGCCGGGCATGACGCGATCCAACAGGGTGTTGGCATCCTCGCCACGCAGCACCCCCATCGGCGGATCGTCGTCATTGACGCGCAGCCCGTCGCCATCGGGCAACACCGAGGACATGCCCATGAAGACGAAATTGTCATCGGTGGTCCAGCGTAAAAAACGGGCCTCTTCGGCATGGCCCATCTTTTCCAGGCGGTCCGCCTCCCCGTCCAACCGTTGCACCATGGTATCGAAATCTTCGACCGACCGTTTCACCGAGGTGAGGACCGCCACCAGGTCGGCGCGCAACTTGTCCAGCAATCCCTCTTCGGCCATCACTTCGGTGAGAAATACCACCACCATCTCCCGTTTCCAGTTCCGGTCGGTGGATCCGGCGTCGGAAACCCGTATGTCGCGCAGAGCCCCCTTGTCATCGCGGCGCACGGAAAAGGTGGTGTGGAAACGGGCATAGAGGGTCAGGCCGCTCTGTTTGAGATAGTTGCGCAAACTTTCCAGAATGAAGGGGGTGTCGGGCAGATGGATGATGATGCTGGTGCCCTCCTGGACACAGGCATCGCCCGGGGTTTCCCGGCAGGCGGCGCGTTGGGCCTCGACCCACACCTTGACCTCCTCCAGGCCGCTGTCGATGGGCCGGCGGAAAAAATTGAACAGCCCCGCCAACCGATCGCTGTCATCCCGATACAACGGCGCACTGTCGGAGATGTGCATATCCCCGAGGATCCGTTCCAGAAAACGATTGCAGAGGGATCGGTCGGCCTCCGGAAATTTGGCGCTGGTTTCGGCGATACACCGTTCCAGGTTTTCCTGGCTGGGGCGGTCGGACATGTCTGGGGCACCTCCTCAAAAAAAGGGAAGACCGAAAAATCGTGAACCAATGGGGAATAAATGGAAAGGGCCGAACCGGCATCGGCGTGAAAAAAAGAAAAAAACGGCCAGCACGGGAACGGTTGAACCCGTCGGCAACGAGGCACAAAAAATGGGGGCCGGCGTCCGCTGGCCCCCATATCGGCTGTCCGGAGGACCGTCGAAAACCCTTTCAACGGTCCCCTGCGGCCCGGGGACGGACCGCCGTGGAGTGGAAACCTTGCCAGCCCGGCTCGAATTCACCGATGAACCGGACCACCTCCGGGATCAGGTGCTGCTGTGCTGTTGAAGAATGACGGCCATTTGATCCTTGAGCCGAAGTTTCTCTTTTTTCATGCGTTCCAGCGTAAAATGGTCCCGGGAGCGCTGGTTGACGATGATCTCTTCCCGGAGCTTGCTGTGTTCTTCATGAAGCTTCTTGAAGGTCGGATTGCTGTTCAGCAGTTCCTTGACCGCCTGTAGCTGATCCTCGAACATGTTTCTCTCCCATTGTCGTAGTGAATGAAAGGTCGGCGTCTGCCATCGGCCCGCTCTGCCCGGCGGTCATCATACCCACCGGGTCCGAGTGCAGTTCGCCCACCCGTCCTTTTTGAATCGCCTGCCGTGCCAGTTCATCGGCCGCTTCGTTGCCGGGGTCACCGGCATGACCCTTGATCCATTGCCACGCCACCCGGTGCCGTTCCCGGGCGCTGTCCAGACGTTTCCAGAGATCGACGTTGGAAACCGCCTTGCCGTCCGATTTGCGCCAACGCCGTCTTTTCCACTGGTGGATCCACCGGGTGATGCCATCCCGCAGATAGTTGGAATCGGTGACCAACGTCACCTCGCAGGGCCGTTTCAGGGCCTCCAGGGCATAGATGGCGGCCAACAGTTCCATTCGGTTGTTGGTGGTGTTGGCGGCATATCCGGAGAGGGATTTTTCGTGGACGCCATAGCGCAGCAGGGCCCCCCAACCACCCGGTCCGGGGTTGCCGCTACAGGCTCCGTCGGTATGTATGGACACCGACTGCCCGGGCCGGGATACGCCGGGACCCCCGGGGGTGGGCCGTTGAACGGCTTCGTCACCCGCCTGGCGCCCGGCGTCGGCCTCTGCTGCCATATCCGTATCAGTCATCACCCTATAAATTGAGCCTCGTTGCGGCGATAGTCAAGAGAAAAGGATTTTTTGTACCCCCCATCAACCGGCATCCCGTCGCCCCCTGGAAGCCCCGGAAAGACCGTCGCCGGTGAACCGGCGTTTGCCGGGACATGGACGGTCCGGGATTTCGATAACGCCGGCCCACCCGGAAGCGGTTTGCCGCCGCCGGCCCGGTCCAGCGGCCTGGCGGCCCACATCCTGCTCCCCGTGAGCGGAAAACCCTGCTCTCCCGGGCGACGACGGCCCGGGGTTCGCGGAAAACCGTTGCCGCCGGCCTGGAGCAAAAATGATGTTGCACCTTGCTTTCGATTGAAAAAATTGAGAACGTCCTTCATCGGATTCACAATAACAAAAATGGTCCCCGACCGTTCCGGTGCGAGGCGTTGACGGTAAATGACGGTGACGGCGCCGGAGCCGGTCCAGTGGCAATGATCACAGGAATCCCATCGTTCCCCTACGACCGCCAAGCCGTGCCATGAACAACCCGCTGTTCAAAACCTACGCCACCACTGTCAACGCCCTGTTCGACCCCGAACGCCGGGCGGGGGAACCGATCCTCATCTTTCCCGGCCAGTCGAACAAAAAAAAACGCAAGGATTCGACCGATGGCAAACGATTGGCCCAATTTGCCAACGAGGCGGAGCTGCAAAGCATTCAAGCCGTCGTCGACCAATTCCGCACCGCCCTGGCCAAGGAGAAAAAGGCCGGAAAGACCGGCGCCGACGAGGACAACATCCATGCCCATCTGAAGGCGTTTCAGGAAGCGATCAAAGATGGCAACGAAGCGCCCCTGGAAGACAACCCCTTCTACGAATTGACCAAACTGGTCTTCCATCTCAACATGGACGCGGCCGGCAATCTGTTCACCGCCATGGAGGACGAACTGGTTTCCCATCCCCCGGAGCCGGTTTACATCCTGAAAAGTCTGCGCGAAATCTGGTTCAGCGGTTCCGGACTCTCCCTGGGCCGGCGCCTCTACGCCACCCTGGACAACTGGATGGCCTCGGGAAAACTGTGGATCTCCATCCTGCTCTTTTTCGGTTCCACCTTCACCACCGCCCAGGGCGTCAACGACGTGTTGCAGTCGCCCTGGGCCGACTCCCTGTTCGGCGGCCTGTTCACCGGCCTTGAGGGCGAAGGCACCCGCTATCTGGTGGCGGTCCTCTGCGGACTCATTCTCTCCTCAGCCATCCTGGACTACAAAGACCGTATTTTCAGTAACATCGCCGAAAGCGGCGGGGTTTTTTCCGGTCTGCGCGACGTTATCCTGCGCCATCCACGCTGGATCCTGGTGGCCACCCTGTTGACCGTCGTCTCCATCAAGACCAACTATGACGGCATCGTCTCGTTGATCTCCAAAAAGGCCGATCTCGGCAAACAGTCGGCGATGATCCAGGCCCGGGTCAAACGGGCCCTGGGCAACCAGTTTTTCATGAACAGCGTCGAACCGGACTCCCTGTACGATCTCATGGGCCTGATGCGGGAATCGACCGACAAGTCCATCGCCCAGTTCCTGCAGGTGCCCGAAGACGAGGTGTCCGGTCGCGCCTCCAGCGGCGATGCGCGCAAAGGTCCGCGCTACTGGGGGAAACATCTCATCGTCCATGGCAATTTCAAACCCGGCGTGCGCACCGTCTCCACCGTCTACCGGGGCGGCGCCCTCTCCCGCACCATCGACACCATGCTCACGGAGTCGGGCATCGACCTCTCCACCTCCCTGAAGGACAAAATCCTCGCCCTGCGCGGCCGGTATGAGGCCCACATGACGCGAACCGAGGAGTCGATCCGCGTCACCCTGGGCAAGTTGACCGGCATGTTGGAGATGCGCGGCTATTCCCTGGAGGAGCTCAAACGGGTATTCGCCCTGGAGCACTACCAGATCAACGCCTATGTACAACAGTTGATCCGCGCCCTGGAGGAGAACAAACGGGTCTATGAGGAGGTCGCCGCCGAACTGAACGCCTTGACCGACAGTTACGTGGTGCTGTTGCAGAAGGTGGACCGTTCCGGCGGCGCCACCAGCCGCGACTACCGGATCGAAGGCAAATTGACCATCCCCGACATCCAGGCCATCAAGGATCTCAAGGACAACGCCGAGATTCCCGTCGCCAAACATAAAAATTTCGAGGAACTCAAGGCCTTCCTGGCCGAAGAGTACGGCGCCGCCTCCGCCGGCATGCTGCTGGGCATGATCCTTTTCTTCTCTTTCTGCATGGACCTGACCGATCCGCTGGTCTACAGCCGTTGGACGGGAAAAATCGGCAAACAGGACCGGCTGATGTTCCCCGACCTGGAAGAGTACCTGAAAGAGTGGGAAAACGATTTCATCAAGGAGGCACACCGGTTTTTCTATCGACGGGATGTCCAGCAGGCCCTGCGGGGATTCGCCTTCCCCAACAAAACCGCCATCCGCAACGCCCTCTACATCACCCTCGAAGAGACCAGCCCGGCGGTCCGCGACGGGTTGGACAAGGAACGCCGGCAACTGTTCGTCGAATGGTTCAAAGGGCTGTTCCGCCTGACCCGTACCGCCGACATGCGCGGTTTCAACGCCCGGGCGGCGGCCATCACCACCCTGTGCCACAAAAGCGACCGCACCCTGCCCCGCATCATCGAATATCTGTTCCCGGGACTGGATGTCACCAAGGGACTCGACAACCAGAGCTTCGCCGGCCTGCTGACCCGCACCGAGACCGGACAGGAGCGGTGCCGCGAGCTGTTCGCCTGGGACCTCAAGGTCGCCGCCAGCGGTCTGCGCCGGGTCAACCTGAAGGTGCGCCGGGAATCGGATGAAGAGTGGGAAGAACAGGGCGATCTCACCGACACCCTGCAAAAATTGCAGCACAAACGGCAAAGCATCACCAAAAAAAGCGTCTTTCAGGAGGATGACGACTCCGAAGAGCGGAACGGGCCCGCGAAAACCGCGACCGGCACCACGGCCTCCAAGGCCCCCACCCTGCCCGAGGAGGGGATGCTTCTGGAAAGCCGGGGATTTTTCAAGAAGGATTCGGCGGCCGACAAAATCCGGACCTGGTTGTTCGTCATCGCCTTCAAGGAACAGCTGACGCCCTATGCCCACACCCGCCGCGGCTGGCTGGTGGTGGTCTCCAACCGGGACAAGAACGCCCTGGACGATATGGATGGTCTCTATGATTTTCTGCCGGACCTGAAAAAGACCATCATGATCACCCTGCCCAAAATCGAAAAGGAGTCCCTGGAACCATTGGAGATGATCCGTGAACGGTTTCCGGAGCGGTTTGAACGGGAGGGCATCGATACCGCCGAACAACTGCAAAACCGTTTTCAGGAGATCGAGAAGGAGTCCCTGGAACTGTTGGGCCTGTCGCGCATCATCGGCGATCAAACCCTGCTCTACTCACCGGTGGGCGGGGTCGACATCGATGGTATTTCCAATTCGGTGTTCAACGACGATGACGGGGAATCCCCCGACTTCGGCGAAAAGATCGCCGACCTGGTGGAACATGCCGAGGAGATGGTCGGCCGGGCGCGGGCCATCGAACGATCCATCGTCGAGGAGATCGAGGAACTGGCGGAAAAAACCCGGGAGCGGTGTGAAACCACCCGGCAACTGCTGCTGAAAATCAACATGCGCGGCACCGAACTGCGCAAGGAGCGCAATCCCCCACGGGAGATGTTGCGCATGTTGCGCAGCCATGCAACCACCCTGGAGATGGCCCCCCGCCAGAGTGAATCGATCCTGCAAACCATGGAGGCGATCTTCACCTCCGACACACCACACTCCGAGACCACCCTGGAGGTGCAAAAAAAGCTGTACAATGAATCCAGCGCCGCCTATGAACAGGTCAAGAATATTTTGCTGGCCCTCTATCCGCCCGGCTCCATCGATCCATCGGAAATTCTCGCCACCGAGGAACAACCGGAATCAGCCGGCGGCGACAACGGCCAAACGGTCCCGGATGACGGGGAAAAGGCGGAAACGGGCGGTGCAACCGTCCCCGTAGCGGACGGGACCGGCGACGAAGGGACCGGGGCCACGGTCGTCGAACCGATCATCGACGATGAAACCGCAAACGATTCCGATGATGATATCGATTCATTGATGCCGCACCCCGCACCGGTGGCGGAAAAACCCACCCCTGCCGAACCGGTCACCGCCCTGGTGCCGGCCCCGTCGCCACTCGATATCCAGATTGATCCCGATGGCATCCTCGCCGATGATTTCGACGGCCAAATCAACGGCGGAGAGGCGGTATTCACCGCCACCGGCAGCGATGTGGCGACCCCCGCCGGCAGCGGTCAGTTGATAAAGTCGCCCGCCGGAGAGTTGGAGATCCCGGAAATTCCCCCCCTCAATAAACGGTTCGAAGAAAGTGATGGGGATTCCCCCCTGGAAATCGGCGACGCCCCGAACCTGAAGGTGGGCGGGGTGGTCAAACCGGAACCGGGCAGTTACAAGGCCGCCATGCGCCCCCGGAACCAGCCACCCCGGCTATCGAAGCGTTGGGCCGATGTCGTCCGTTCGCTGAACGCCGCCCGGGATATCGCCGATACCGATCTCGCCGCCAACGGCGCGGATGAACAATCGGTAGCGGACCAGGAGCTGGAACCAGTGGCCCCGTCGGGCGAAGGCCAACCGGCGGCAGTCGATGACAAGGCGCCAACGGCGCGTGATGGGGATTCCACGGCCGTCGAAGCGCTAACGGCGGCGGTGGAATCCCCACCGGCCGCGGCGCCATTATCCGACTTGATGACCAGCCGGGAGGATTCGACGCCAAAGGCCGATGGTCTGGCGGCGATCAAACGGGGCCGGCGTCAAAGCCAGCGCCGTCCGGTGAGCGCCCGGGTCGAATTCGAGACCGAGGATGGTTGGCGTTTTGCCGGCATGGCCAATGACATGAGCCGCGATTGCCTCCGTTTCGGCTCCGGCGCCCTGCCACCGGGCCTCAAGGGCGGGGAGGTCGGCATGCTGCGCATCACCACCGATCTGGAACGCCACACCTTCCCCTGCGAGGTGGTGCGCCTGTCCAATGCCGACATGACCCTGCGCATCCTTTCCCGGGTCGACCGATTCGTCGACCTGTTCCGGGATGCGGCGGCGCCACCGGCCCTGAAAAAGCGACCGAGCGGGGACACCGGCGTCGAAACCACGCCGGCCGCCATACCGGAGCCGCAACCGGCCAAACCCCAGCCGCCACCGTTGAAACCGGCCCCGTCCGTGGCCGAACCGCCGCCGACGCCACCCTCCCGGAAAACGGCGCCGCCAACCGTGGGAACCCCGGCACCCGGGCAGACGGCCGGGAAACCGGCCCCGCGATCCGGGGATTCCCGTGCGGAAACCGCCCCCCGGGAGCGGCGGCGCCGGGAACGCCATGAACTGGCCACCCGGGTCTCCTTCGAGACCGATGACGGTTGGCGTTTCGAGGGCAGCACCCGCGACATCGCCACCGACAGTCTCCGTTTCGCCAGTGGTATTCTGCCCAAAGGGTTGCGGCCCGGCGACCGGGGGGTGTTGCGGTTGGCCGCCGACCGCGAACAGTTGGCCTTTCCCAGTGAAGTGGTCCGTTTGTCGGAAACCGAACTGGCGTTGCGCCTTTACGCCGAAGCCGATTCATTCAAGGATCTGGTGGAAGGGTTGTTGCACAAGAGTGGGGAACCCGCCGCAGCAACCCCGACTCCACCACCGTCGGAGGCCCCGGAGACCGCGACTCATTTGAGCCGCCGCCGCCATGAACGTCACCGTCTGCAAACACGGGTGGCGTTCGAAACCACCAGCGGCTGGCGATTCGAGGGCACCACCAGCGATGTCGGCATGGGCGGTTTGCGGTTTGGCTCCGAACAACTGCCTCCGGGCCTGAAAAACGGTGAGCGGGGTATTTTACGCATCATCTCCGACGAAAAACGCGAGGCCTTCCCCTGCGAGGTGGTGCGTCTGTCCGAGGATGATCTGACCCTGAAAATATTTTCCGGCGCCCCCCGCCTGGAGATGTTGCTCAAACATGAAATTTTCAAGCAGTTGCGGCAGGATCACACGACACTGAAAAAGGAGCGTGAATCCCGCACCGGTCATCCTGGCCATGGCCCCGGACCGGTTTGATCCCCCGCCGGCCCCTGTCAACGCCAGTCCGTTTTTTTCAACACCTCGAACACCCCCTCCGCCGCCGGCAGTTCCGTCGGATCGCGGCGATTTTTTTTGCACAGGTCGATAAACTGAAAATCCTCGGCCGGTGGACACCCATCATAGGTGCCGTCGAACCAGGAGATGGCGCGGCCCTTTTTCAGGATGTCGGCCAATGGCTCATTGCGCAGATTGCCGAAGGAGACCTGCACGGCGTTGCAGGGTTGCACCTCGCCGTAGGGAGTGATGGTGATGGTGCCCTGGAAGGCCGGACAACCGCCCCCGTAGGAGTCCCGGATCAACATTGGATTTTGCCGGTGCAGGGCCAACATCCGTTCCCCGTCCTCCGGCGTGATCACCAGCTCCTGCTGTTGTTCCAGGCCGCCGAAGGGGATCACCGGTTTGAACTGCAAACGGATGTCCCGTTCAACGGCATAGTCGATGATGCGTTTGAAATCGACCGTGCGGGTGGAATCCTTGTAGACCACATATTGAACCGACACGTCGACACCGAGTTTTTTGCAGGTGTCGATGGCCGCCAACACCCGTTGATGCGACCCTTTTCGCCCCCGGTTGGCGTCATGTCGTTCGGCCTCCATGCTGTCGATGGAAAAGTTGAACTTGTCGACGCCGAGCCGATGGAAATGGACGATGCGCCGTTCATCCAGGTTGAACCCGTTGCTGGCGATGGTGATGTAGGTCCGCCACGGCTGGCAGGCCTTGATCAAGGCATCGATATCGGGATCGATGGTCGCCTCGCCACCGATGAAGGTGACGTTCAACACCCCGGCGCGCAGACAGTTTTTCAGGATGGTCCTTTTCTCCTCCAGGGTCAGGGGAACCTGCTCGGTCTTTTCGCGAAACGCCTGTTCATAACAGTGTTGACAGCTCAGGTTGCACAGATAATGGGAGGAAAAATTGATGCCGGTGAGCGGATCGGTGTTGAACAGTTTTCGCAACAGCAGGCGCCAACTGACCCGGACCAGAAACAACGGTTTCCGGTAGAGCAGGCGATAATTGAACAGGGCGAAGATCCGGTTGAGGCGGATCAAGGCTCGAAACGGTCTCATGAAGCGCCTTTTTCACATTGGCCGGCCTTTGGGTGATCCAATGGACTAGCCACTTTTGGTGGCCGGTTTGACGATCGACATGTTGATGAACTCAAAAACCCGTTTCACCCAGGCGAACCGCAAACCATAGTTGCGCATGAAGGCCAGATAGGACAGACCGCCCAGCCGCAACAGCGGCGCGAACCAGGTCAGTGGCCGGCTCATCAGGTTGAGCACCGAATCGACGATCAACTCATCGCGCAACCGATAGAGCCGTGGCCGGGGAATGTCGGTCAAGTTGACCAGATAATCCTTGGTCAGGTCCACCGAGTACAACTGTTTCAGATAGGCCTCCTCATCGCCGATCTCCCGGTGGATGCGATCCTTGACCATCTCGTACAGTTTGGTGCGGGGAAAGGCATTGGCGAAAAAGGCCGAATAGAGGATGCCGTTGCGGATGACGAACTCGCGGGTTTCGGCGATGGTTTTTTCGGTCTCGCCCAGATAGCCGAAAATGAATCCATAATTGACGACGATACGGCTTTTTTTCAGGGCGTCGATGTTGGCTTGAAATTTTTTCAGGTTCAACCGTTTGTCGATCACCGCCGCCACCGTCGGCGAGGGCGATTCGATGCCGACGCACAGATAGCGGCAACCCGATTCATCCAGCAGGGCGATGGATTCCGGCGTGAGAAAATCCAGGCGCGTGGAGATGGAAAAGGTCAGTCCGCGCTCCTTGAGCAGGGCACACACCCGGCGCATGTGTTTCTTGTTGACGGTGAACATGTCATCGTTGAAGGTCACATGTTGCAACCCGTGGCGGTCGATCAAATCGTCCAGGGCGGCAGCCAGGTTGGTGTGAAACCGTACCGGCATGCGGTCGCCGAGGGAAAAATTGCAAAAAGTGCAGGCGAATGGACATCCCCGGGAGGAGATGATGTTGAGGGAGGGCACGTTGGGCGACTGGATGTTGCACAGTTCGATGTATTTGCCCATGTCGAACCGGTGATAGGGCAACGGATAGCCGTCCAGGTCCTGGACCGCCGGCGCCTCGCCATGCGTGCGTATGGCGCCGGTCCCATCCTTGTACACCAATCCCTGGATGGCCGCCGGATCACCCTCGCCGTGCAATACCCGCCACAGGGCGATGATCGCCTCCTCCCCTTCGCCGCGGACGATGTAATCGATGGGCATGTGGCGGTAGATGATGGCCGGGTCGACGACGGTGATCTTGCCGCCCAGGACGATTTTCGACTCCGGAAAGGCCTGCCGCAACGCCTTGGAAAGATCGCGCACGCTCTGAAAGGAGGTCAGCAAACCGGTCAGGCCGAACAACAACGGCGCACCGCTTCGGCGTACCGACTCGACGATGGTCTCATCGTCCAACCATTCCAGGTGTTGATCATGGAACTCATAACGAATCCCATGTTTTTCCAGCGATGCGGCGATGTAACCGAGACCAATGGGAAAAAACCGGTAGGCGCCAAAAAACATTTTTGGATTGATCAGTACGACTTTTTCTTCCATCGCCATCGTTCCCGGTCCCCCGCCCCGGTCCCCCTGGTGGTTCATCCGCCCTGCTGGAGACGCGACCGGTGTTTTACCAGCTCGGTCTTGCCGTGTTCCTGGTTGTAGGTTTCATCGTCGTAGGAGTCGGCATAGACGATTTTTTGATTTTTTTCCTCATATTTCATCAGGGCGCTGTTGAACTCCTCCAGGGAAACATGGGTATCCCCGGCATATTTCATCTCACCCTTGGAGTCGAGCAGCGGGTAATAGACGTTCATGAAATCGGGGTCCAGGGTCAGGAAACAGTTGGCCGGTTTGCCGAACGGCGATTCATGGATCACCTTGTCGCGGATCTCCCGCAATGACATGTCGCGGACATTGCCGAAATAGATGTGCATGTTGGCGCACTGGATCACGTCGCCATAGGGGGTCATGTTGAACATTTCGCTGGTGCCGGGACAACCGCCGGCGCCATAGTTGTAACTGACCGAATCATCATGTCCCTCCTTGCCGGCGGTATGGTGAATGTGGGCATAGGCGTAGGGTTTGATGATCTGGCGATAGGCGGCGATGTCGTGATGATCCAACATGCAGTTTTTGTCCTTGAACTCCCCGACCCCCTTGGCGAACAAAATGTTGATCATGATTTTGCGCCGTTCACACAGTTCCAACAGTTCACGGAAGCCGGTGGTGTAGAGATTGCCCTTGTGCAGGGTGGTGTTGACGACAATCTTGATGCCGTACTTTTCCGCCCAGCCGATCATGTTCATCACCTTTTGGAAGGAACCCCGTTTGCGGCGAAACAGATCGTGCAGTTCGGGAATGCCGCTGTCGAGGCTGACATTGATGGTGTCCACGCCCAGGTCATAGCACTCCTTGATGATCTTTTCGTTGAACATGAATCCGTTGGTGGAAATGATGACATGGTTGTAGAGGGGTTTGAAGGCCTTGATGTACTCCCGCCAATCCGGCTTGAACAGCGGTTCCCCCCCTTCCAGACCGAAGGTGGTGGCGCCCATGGCCATGGCCTCGTCCACCACCCGGGCGGTCTCCTCGGGGGTCAACTCCTTGCGGGTCTTGGACTCCTCGATGTTGGCGCAGAGACAATGGGTGCATTTGAAATTGCACAGATAGGTGATGGCGAACTCGACGCCGCGAAAGGCATAGCGGTTTTTCATGCCCATGATCCGGAAGAAAAAGGCCTTGGCGAAATTTTTCACCAACCGCAACGGATAGAAGGGTTTGCGCCAATGGATGCCATATTTGAGCAGGATCATCATACCGGCCCATTTTTTCCGCAACGGTTCCACCGGCCGGGTAACGTTGATGGTGCGGTTGTCGCTCTCCTCCTGGGCGGCCCGCAGCAGGGATCGAACGTGTTCCCGCTCGGCCTCGGTCTTCCACATCTTTTGGATGTCATCCTCATAGGTAACGAAGACCGACTCCTTGTTGATCTGTTTTTCCGGCAGATCGACCGGATCGCATCGTTGATCGATGATGGGCGGCACGGTTTGCGGTTCGTCCCTGTCCAGGGCGGTGTGGTGCATGTCCATTTACGCTTCCTTCTCTCTGGTTTCAGCAGGAAATCACTCCTGTCTTCAATACCTTCACTGAGGGGACCCGCCATCGATGCAGATTTCCGCCGCTGAATCGAAACCACGGCGGACGGCCCCCTCCCCCCGGCCTTTCCGATTCAAAGGATACTGTCAGCCGGCCGAAATTGATATATAATTTTCACCCGCGCCAACCGTGGACCGATATCGCTGATTCCCGGTTGCCCGGTGGGGATTGGTGCAACGCCCTATAAATCGCCAGAACCGTGCCATGTTACTTTCTTGTTATCTTTCAAGATAATGATCTGGACAGGCGGGGATTTCCCCCCTTTTGGGCGGATCCGGGACCCTTCGGCTTACGTCAAGCGATTCATACAGAGTGTGTAAATTTATTTTTACTTTCCCCGGCCGGATCCCCCGGGCCGTACGGCACCGGCGATGGCGGCTGCGTTCCATGCGCTTTACAGGCCCGAGCCAGGATCCTACCCTGTGGCCGTCGGCAAAAGCGGTATGAACGGTGCATCACCCAGCGGCAACGGCAAGCCGCCGCCCCTGTTGATCGACCCCCGACCACCGATACCGGCCCCTGGAGTGGAGAGACCTCGCGGCCGGTATCGACAACGAAATGGAACCCGTGACCATGAGCGAGGAAATGTCCCTCGGAAAAAAAACCGCCTTCATCCTCTTCGGCCTGCTGTTCGCCCTGCTCCTGCTGGAGGGGGTGTCGGCGCTGCTGCTGGCGACGGTGATCCGGGAAGAGGCGGTGGCCGGCAAGGCCGGCAGCCAACTGGTGGCCAAATTTCCCGCGCAACTGCGCCTGGATTCCGAGGCGTTGCGCAAGGAGTTCCCCCGGGAACTGCCCCTGGCGCGGATGGGCAATTATATGACCCTGGAGTATGATCCGGCCATGGGGTTTCGCCTCGATGGCAGCCTCTCCTGGTTCGGGGGGGATATCGACCGGTTGCAGGATAAATTTTTAATCCTGACCTTCGGCGGTTCGACCACCGTCGGCGACAACTGGCCGAAGTACCTGCGCCCGGAGGCGGCAAGAAACGGGGTGGCCGAGGATATCGTCGTCCTCAACGCCGGGCTCTGGGGTTACATGACCTTCAATGAAAAGATCCAGTTCACCAGTTGGATCCTGCCGATGCTGCAAAAGGCCGACGCCCGGCCGGACCTGGTGCTCACCCTGGATGGGGTCAACGATGTCTGGACCCGCATCATGAGTTATTACCTGAGCCAGCGGCTCGACGTACCCTGGCTCGACCAATATCACGGTTACCATCAACAGTTGTCCACCGAGATGAAACGGATGGCCAGCCCGTCCCACGCTTTTTTCCAGTTTGTCGCCAACGCCGGCCGCGCCGGCTATGGTTTGCTGGTGGATTATGGCGCTCTGGTCATTCCCTACACCTTGAAGATGATGTTGACGGTCTCCAAAAAAATATTACAAGGCAACCAAAACCTGGCGGAGGCGGTCGACCGGGCCGCCCGGGATGTGCGTCAACTGGACATGGAGTCGGAGGGACGGATCATTCGCGCCATGAAGGGCAATCTACTGGATTTTTTCGGCATGGCACGAGCGCGCAACATCCCGTTCGCCGCCTATCTGCAACCGGTGCTGTTGAAAAAATATTATCCCCACCCGGTACCGGATCATTTTTATTTTCCCGATTTCGACCATGAGGCGATGAATCTTCATCGGGAAAACCGGTTTTTTTCCATCCTCACCGGCAACTATGTGGTGCGGACCGAACGGCTCTACAGCGGTTTGGAAAGCATGTATCACACCTTGAACCAACAACACCCGGGCCACTTCAAAAGTTTGGCCGGCCTGTTCCACGACGATCCGCGGGCCGGTGAACTCTATGCCAAGGATGCCGTTCACTATGGCGACAAGGGCAAACGGACCATCGCCCGGGCCATCGTGGCGGATCTATTGGAAAAGGGAATTTTAACGCGGCGATAGAAGCCGAAATATTGCTACCAGATCGTTCGAAGACCGGGCACGGCCCGCAAACGTTGGTCGCGGGTAATCAGATACGCTTGGTGAACGATCGCGATCGCGGCAATCAATCGATCAGCGGGATCCTTGTGTGAAAAAATATCGGACTGAGCCAATACGGCGATGGGGGGTGTTACTGGCAAAACCTCCAGGGACATCGCGGTCAGGATATCCCTCATGTATTGGACCGAATCGATATCCGCATCCAACCTCCCCCGGGCAAACAGCATGGCGATTTCCCACAGAGTGATATCGGAACAGGCCAACTGACGGGCGGAGATTCCTCTTTCCAAGGCCAACCGAGCCGAATCACTCAATCTTTCCGGCCTGTCCGCCCAATACAACAGGACATGGGTGTCACAGATGATCCACATCGGCACTCCAGCCGTTTTCATCACCGGTGGAGAGCACATCACCCTTGATTACCGTGCCTCGAAGCGATTCCAATCTTTTTCGAGCCCGGTAGGAACCATCCGTTACCGGTACGACCCGGGCGACCACACGCCCATTGGAAGCGATTTGAATTTCCTCACCGTTTCCAACCCGTTTCAAATAGTCCGCAATATCTTGCTGGAATTCCCAGACATCAATTTGCAGCATGTCACTTCCCTGGCGGCTGGAAATCAGACCAACGGTCAATCGAACCCGCACAGCCTCCTTATACCATGTCCAGCCGATTTTTTACATCACTTGGAAGCTGGAACCGCGCTGTACGGCCTCTCAGTGCCGGAAATGGCGCACACCGGTGAACACCATGGCCATGCCGTGTTCGTTGGCGGCCTGGATCACCTCTTCATCGCGCACCGAGCCACCGGGCTGGATCACCGCCCGGGCGCCGGCCTCGGCGGCGGCGTCGACGCCATCACGGAAGGGAAAGAAGGCGTCCGAGGCCACCACCGAGCCCTGGACGGGATTGCCGCTGCGTTTCAACACCCGCGCCGCCTCGCCGGCCTTCCAGACGGCGATGCGCGAGGAGTCGACCCGGCTCATCTGACCGGCGCCGACACCGACCGTGGTCAGCTCCTTGGCGTAGACGATGGCATTGGATTTGACATGTTTGACCACCTTCCAGGCGAACAGCAGATCGCGCAGTTCCGCTTCGGTCGGGGGACGCCCGGTCACCACTCTCAAACCGGACTCCAGCAGGCGGTGTTGATCGCGATCCTGCAACAGCAGACCGCCCACCACCCGTTTGATATCCATGGCCACCACCGGTGAAACCGGTTTGCCGGCCGTTTTCGCGGCGGGGGTCATACGCAACAGCCGCAAATTTTTCTTGGCGGTGAACACCTCCAGGGCGTCGGCGTCGAAACCGGGGGCGATGACCGCCTCGGTAAAAATATTGGCGATTTCCCGGGCCAGATCCCCGGTCACCGGCCGGTTGCAGGCGATGATGCCGCCGAAGGCCGAGACCGGATCGGCATCCCGGGCCTTGCGGTAGGCGGCCACCAGGTCATCATCGGTGGCCACACCGCAGGGATTGGCATGTTTGACCACCACCACCGTCGGCTCCTCGTACTCGCGCACCAACTCAAAGGCGCCGTTGGCATCGTTGATGTTGTTGAAGGAGAGGGCCTTGCCCTGGAGTTGCTGCGCACCGGCCAGGGTCAGGGGATCGGTGGCGACGGCATCGGCGTAGAAGGCGGCCTTTTGATGGGGGTTTTCCCCATAGCGCATCTCCTGACGTTTGTGATACTGCAGGGTGAGAATTTCCGGGAACGGACCCGGTTTGCCGGTTTCATCCAGGGCGGAGAGCCAGTTGCAGATGGCGGCATCATAGGCGGCGGTCCGGGCAAAGGCCCGCAGGGCCATGCGCGCATTGGTCGCCTGGGAGAGGGCGCCATTGTTGGCGGCCATCTCTTCGAGGATGGCGCCGTAATCGGCCGGATCGGTCAACACCGTCACCGAGCGATGGTTCTTGGCGGCGGAGCGGATCATCGACGGACCGCCGATGTCGATGTTTTCGATGGCCTCCTCCAGGCTGCACCCCTCACGGGCGACGGTGGCCTCGAAGGGATAGAGGTTGACCACCAGCAGATCGATGGCCTCGATGCCATGAATGGCCATCTGTTGGGCATGTTCGGCGTCGTCACGCAAGCCCAGCAGGGCGCCGTGAATTTTCGGGTGCAGGGTTTTGACCCGACCCCCGAGCATCTCCGGAAAACCGGTATAGCTGGCCACATCGACGACCTCGACGCCATTGTCCTCCAAATGCTGGGCGGTACCGCCGGTGGAGAGAATGGTCACCCCTCGGGCATTCAGTTCCCGCCCCAACGCGGCCAATCCGGTTTTGTCCGAAACGCTGATCAGCGCCCGTTTGATTACATTCATGCCAGATACCTCCATGATATCCGTGTCCATACGGCCTTCGAGTCCGGGAAAATCCGCTCCAGAACGGTTTCAATGGCGCCGTTGCAATCGAGCGGCAAAAAAACCGTCGGTTCCGGTCAGATGCGGTAGAAGATTAAGGAAAGGTTTCGATCCGGGCAACCCCCCAATACCCCGAGAGGCGAGGAACGGACCGGCCGGAACCATTTTAAACGTCTTATTTTCCTGCAAAAATGATTCGACAACGGTTTCATTGGCCGCCGCCAGCAATGAGCAGGTGGCATAGACCAGGATACCGCCCGGGCGGGTCAAGGCGGCGCCGGCGGCCAGCAGGGCCAGTTGCCGGTGTTGATATTCCAGGACCTGGTGGGGTTGCAGATGCCAACGAATCTCCGGGTGACGGCGCAGGGTGCCGGTACCGTCACAGGGGGCGTCCACCAGCACCGCGTCGGCCTTGCCGGTCCAGGGTTTCAAGCGGCGATCGCGTTCATGCCGAACCGGCACCAACCGCACCATGCCGGCGATGCCGGCCCGTTTCAACCGGTTCCGGCCCCGGTTCAGGCGCCGCTGCTCGCGGTCGACGGCGATCACCCGGCCGCGCCCGGCCATCAGGGCGGCCATATGCAGGGTTTTGCCGCCACCGCCGGCGCACAGGTCCACCACCGTCGTTCCCGGGTGCGGATCCAGCAGATGACCGATCAGTTGACTGCCCTCATCCTGGACCTCCAGGTGTCCCTGACGATGGATCTCCAGGCCGCCGAGGGGTTGCCGGCGGTGCAGTCGGATGCCATCCGGGGCGTAGGGGGTGGCCGCGACGTCGATGCCGGCGGCCCCCAGAGCGGCCAACGCCCGTTGGCGATCGCTCTTGCGGCGATTGACCCGCAGATCCACCGACGCCGGTTGATTCAGGGCCGCCGCCAGCCGCCGTGTTTCAGCCTCCCCCCACTGGTCGCACAACCGATCCCACAACCAGTCCGGCAAGGAATATTCCCGGGCCGACGTCAATGGCGGCAAAGGAACATCGTCAGCCCCCACCGCCAACAACGGCACCGCCGCGGCCAACGCCAACCCACCAACGGCCCTTCCCGGTTCGTCGACGGCCAACCGGTGTTCCAGCCGCCGCCGCTGGCGCAACACGGTGAAGACGATCTCCGTCAACCGGTTGCGCTCCGTGGAACCGCACCTGTGTTGACGGAAATGACGGTCCAACACCTGACTGGCGCTGCGCCGTTGGTGAAATATCTCCTCGAGGAGTTCACCGGCCCGGGTTGTCAGTCGGTCGCCCGATGCGAATTCACTGTCATCCGCCACGATCAGGAAAGGGCCCTTTTGGTGATCTCATATCCCCGTCGGCTGCGTTCCTGAATGGTTTTGCGGGTAAAATTGGCGCCGGGGAGCAGTTTTTGGTCGAGAACACTCTCCCGGGCGTCCAGATCGATGCGCAACAACTCATGAATGGTTTTGTAGGACATCAACTTTTTGAACCCTTCATTCCGGTTGATTTTTTCGTTGTCCGGGCACTCCCTGGCCACCAACTGCGCAAACTCACGAAACGCACTGATCTTGTGGTAAAGTTCCCTATCAAAATCGATCTTGCAGGCAAATGCGATATCGGTTTTCCGGGTTTCCACCTCCACCAGGTTTTCGGGAAGGGCACCGCCGGGTGGAAACAGCGCCAGGACGATGATGCGCCGGCGGATTTCAGCCCCCTCCGGATCATCGATGGACTGTATGGCCTTGAAGGCCGGTTTCAAGGGGGTGTTGTTGGACAAACCGCCATCCCAGAATGAACCGTCCCCGATGGGTATCATGGGAAAAGCCGGCGGCAGGGCGCCGCTGGCCAATATGTGTTCCGCCCGCAACGGCACGCCGATATCCTGCGGTCGCGCCCCTGGCTCGGCATGGTTACGGAACACCGTCACCCGACCGGTGCCGATATTCAGGGCGGTCACCGCCAACCGGGTGTCGCCCGCGTTCAATTTATCCCAATTGATCAAATCGTTCAGGGTTTTTTTCAACAGATCGGTATTAGAGTAGCTTGTGATGGTGAAGGGCGAGAGAAACATTTCCGGATTGATGGCGTGCATACCCGGATTGTGGTGAACGGAAAGCAGATGATGCAACCAGTCCGGCAGCCCGGGCATGGGCATCACCGTCAACCGCTCCCACAGTTCGGCCAGGGCCGCCGGCGGATCATCATTTTTACAGCCGACCACCACCGCCGCATTGATGGCACCGATGGAAACCCCGGTCACCACATCGGGCCGAATGCCTTTTTCCCAAATGGCTTGAAAGGCCCCCAACTCATAAGCGCCATAGGCCCCACCCCCCTGCAACACCAGCGCCGTGCGCGTTTTTACGTCCGCCATTTTCGACTCTCCCCATTTCAAACCCGCTCACGAACCCCGACATTTTTTTACCAGTAAACAACCACACCGTCAGGACACCGCCCGTTCCCGCAGCCAGGCATCATCCTCCGCAGGCAGCAACCTTTTGATCAGTTCCAGGGCCGGCGCGCGAATTTCGGTGGTGCGTCCATTTGACCTAACGTACGTTAAAGTGTAGATTTTCTCTG
>CAYFNE010000080.1:0-22661 GCA_964344355.1 uncultured Magnetococcales bacterium | reverse complement strand
GATATTTCACCTTCCGGCTCTGCCGGGAGGTCCTGAAACTCAATCCGATCGGCGCCCTGTTCGCCGGTCTGGCCTTCTCTCTTTATCTATGGAACATTCGGGACTGGACCCTCTATACCGGTCTGGGGTTGCCGGCCACCGCCCTGATTCTGCTGCTGTTCAACCGACTCCTCGGTCAACCGCCGGTCCGGGCCATGATCGGCGCCTTTTTCCTCGGTCTGCTGGTCTCCCTGTCGGCACCGTCGGTGCTCTACACCGCCTTTTTGCTGGGGGGGCTCCCCTTTTGGTTTTGGATCGTGCAGCAAAGCCCCTGGCGAAAACTGCTGCCGCGATTCGCCACCTTCACCCTCGGCGTGGTGACCGCCGCCGCCCCGTCGTTGATCGCCTTGTTGACCTACAGCCCTTTCACCACCCGGGGCCAGTTGGCCACCGCCACGGAAACCCCGCCCGACATCAATCCCTTCATCATCCTCGGCGATTTGATCAACGACAGGCTGTTGCCGGAACAGGGTCTCCATCTGTCGTTGTTGGTTTTGGGCCTGCTGATCGCCCGTAATCCGGCCAAACCGGTGGTCTGGCGATTGCTGACGGCTTTTCTCGCCGTCGTCTTCGGCTCGGAACTGTTGACCATGGCCCAAAACCTCTCCGGCGATCTTTTTCCAACCTCCCGGGGCAACCTGCGGGACGTCTATCAACTCACCACCTTCATCGGCCCCCTCCTGGGCGGCGTCGGATTGCATCTGATCTGGGAATACCGCCACAATCGTACCGGTTGGCAACGCGGTGGTCTCCTGTTGATGACGCTGGCGATCCTGGCCCTGCCGGTGATGAACTGGCTGGAGGTGAGCCGGCAACTGTTGCACCGGCTGTCGACGGATAATTATGCCGTCAATTTCCAGGATCCGCTGTTGACCGATCTCGCCAACCGCCGCCAGGGTTTTCCCTTCCGGGTGGCCACCGTCGGCGCTTGGCCCCCTCGGGTGACGGCGGCCTCCGGAGACCGTCTCTACCCCGCCTATCTCCAGGGATATGGACTGGAGACCGTCGACGGCTATTATCGTCTCCATTCGGCCCGCTATCACCGTTTTTGGCGGCGGGTCATCGCCAAAACCCTCAACGCCCGCCCGAACCACGACTATCGTACTTCCAAATGGTATTATCTGTTCAAGCCACCGGAGCAACGGTTCGCCAGCCGCACGCCCATCGTCCTCAAGGAGTGGTTCAACCCGAATCTCCTCTCCCTGGCCAATACCCGGTATCTGCTCTCACACTGGCCCCTGGCACATCCCTCTCTGACCCCGTTGCACACCCCGGAAAAAGAGCTGGCGACCGGCCAGGCCTGGCAAAAACTGCGGTTGCGGAAAAAAATTGGCCGCACCCTGCACGGCGAGGTACCCGGCCACGCCCTCTACCTGTATGAAAACCGATCCGTCCTGCCCCGTGCCTATCTGGTCACCGGCGTCAAACGGTTCGCCGACCACCGCACCCTGCTGGATGCCCTGTCGACGACGCCAGCGGAACGGTTACGTTCCACCGCCTTCATACAACGGGATGAAACCCCGGCAACCCTGAAAACCACCTCCCCCCTGAGCCCGGGACGGGTGACCTTCGTCCGATATGAGCCGGACCATCTGACCTTGCACAGCGACAGTGACGGTCCCGGTCTGCTGGTGGTGACCAACACCTATGATCCTTTCTGGAAGGTGACCGTCAACGGTGAGGCCGGTGAGTTGTTTCCGGTTTATCACACCTTCCAGGGTATCCCGCTGCCGGCGGGCCGCAATACCATCACCCTGGACTACTGGCCGCCTTACCGTCTCTTTTGAAGGATTGTTCGTCCGTCGGTCCCCTCCCTTTTCCACAAATGGGTTCGATGGTGTCGTTATTGGCGGTCGGCAGGGCCTGATAAATCTGGTAGGTTTTCCGATCATCCATGCGTACCAGGGACAACCCGAATTCAGAGGCCCGATGTGGCTGTTCCCACAAGGGGGAGAAAAACCGTTTGTCCTTGATATCCTTGTAATAGGAGTCCAGGACCAGATAGTCCACATCGCCGCCAGCCACCTTGGCAGCGGTCGCTTTCAGATCCAGCCCATGATTGGGCATATTGATAAAGGTCATTTTGGATGTTTTTCCAGGACGCATTTGTTTGCCCCTGGCATAAAAACTAAAAAAATTCCCGCTTCCAATACCCGCGATTCGCAATTTCCGATTCCTTTGACAGTTGTTGCTGAACCACAATCCCGACTCCCGAAGTCCTTTCCGGCTCAGGCCACGTAGTTGCAGATAGGTGGTCAGGCCCGGTTTTTCGGGGACGCCTGGAAGCGGCAGCGTCAAATGTACCAACAGGATCAACAGGGTGGCAGCCCAGAGAAGGGGTTTGGAGATCGGTATGACATCGATCGCCCGTACCGTCATGGCGGCAATCAACATCAAGAGAAAAAAACTAAAAGGGAAATAGTAACGAAACAAAGGATATTGCAATAATATCACTGGTACAGGACTGATAAATAAAGCAACGGCAATGACGAACCAAATCTTTTCCCGGGACAGCAGGTGCGCTGAAAAAAATGGCGGCGTTTGATAAAAAAGAGACAAAATGATTAACAATATCAGAGGGGTGTATGCATATTGCAAACGGGTCAATATATTTTTCAAAATTACTTTGGCGTGCTTGCCAGTGCGATCGACCACATATTCAAAATTGTTTTTCAGATAATTAATATGGTTTTGCAAAGGGGTGATCCGGTTGTTGTTTTCCGCATCGATTTCATATTTTTCTTCGTAAGCACGACCCATATGCGGCAGACCGCCGTTGCCTTGACCGATTTGCCAAAAACCGGTTTGCACCCGCAGAGTGATCACCCATGGTCCCACCACCGCCACGAAGACGAAAAAACAGAGAAAAATCCGCTTGCCCGCCGTTTTCAAATCGATTTCCGGCCAGACACCCTCCTCACGCAACGCATGAACCGCCAACATTCCCAGGATGACTAGAAGAGAAAGGACGGCGGGCAAAAACCCTTCGGCCCGGGTCAACCAGGCCAAAGACAAGGTCAAAGCGTGAATGACGGCCAACGTCCGGGTCGGTCCATCCCGCACGATCTTCGAATGGGTAACGAACCCCAACAGGAGAAAGAACGTAAACACGGACTCCGTACTGGAGAGAATACCGTGAAAAAAAAACATTGGCCCGACAACCATAAGGGTCGTGGCGAGCAGGGCGGTATTGCGACTGAAGTAAAGCCGCGTTGCCACAAAAAAAACCGGCACCAACAGAACGAACGAAACCATGGAGACCGCCATGGCCCCATATTCAGCATCACCGGTGAGCAGGTAGCCGATATAACTAAAAAAACCATAACCCGGCATCAACATTGCCGCACGGAACACGGTAAAATAGCCCTCACCGGAAAAAAAACTGTCGAAGGGAATGAGACGCTTCAACGTATCATCAGACATATTGGGATTATGCCATGCCATGTGAGCCTGCAACACCATGGCCAATACCATCAGTAACAAGACGACGGGCCAATTGCGTTCCTGATTTTTTTCCATTGCTCATTCCAACCTTTCAAGTTGATAGACCCAGAAACGGTCGTCTGGAGTTCGAACTGTAAATATTATGATGCTTTTATTAACCATTCAACCCTTGATTTATACACATACCGACATTCATCCCTGGGATCGGAGAAGCCTGGTCAGCCTCCTTTCCGACATCCCCCCTGCTCCATGAGTCAGCCTTTTTGCCATTCTATTTACCCGCCTGTAAGGCTGTCGTAAAACCTTTCGACAACCTCGTGCGGTCCATGGATGGACCACCAAAAAGCGCCATGGCCGGCGTTTTTTGACAACCTAAAAAAAAACGGTGCGACCTGTTTTTCCTGCAGTGCGACCAGATCCCCTGCTGTTAAATGATGGACCGACCGATCGGATTGGCATAGAATCAAACCGCTTGTCTGCTGAACAGACCCACAACCTGATCGGAAACCAACAGGAGAATTCGTGGCCCTGGAAAAACCCAACACCACTGGTAAAACCGGTCGCATCGCCATCGGCGTCAGCGTCCTGTTCAACATCACCATCCTGGTGATCCTGTTCACACCGGTCATCGAATGGTTGCACAAACCGTTGCGGGTCTCCGAACAGCCGCAACCATCCGACCTGATCGTCATTCTTTCCGGCGGCGCCTACGACGTCGACGGTGGTCTGCCCAATTTCAATACCTTCGTGCGGCTGCGCAAGGGATTGGAGTTGTATCGGCACGGATATGCCGACCACATCATCTGCGCCGGCGCCAACCGGCTGCCGGATTCCGGAAAATCCATCGGTCGGGTCATGAAGGAAACCCTGGTCAGCCAAGGCCTGCCGGAGCCGGCCATCGAGGTGTTCGACGAGGTGCCGGGGGATTTTGAATATTATGACAATCTGATGGCCATGGTGGACCGGTACAAGGATCGCCATGATTTCAATCGGACGATGATCGTCACCTCCACCGGCAATGCCCTGCGCATCAAAAAATCCTTTTTGAAAAAAGGGTACAACCCTCTGTTGATCACCTCGGGGGATTATCAGTTCAAACCCTACAACTGGCATAACCGTTTTGAATTTTTCCAGGAGATCGGTAACGAATATTTCGCCTTCGCCCTGTTCTGGGCCCTGGGCCGTTTTTGAGCCGTCCTCTTCAAGGAGCCACTCACCACCATGGATCAACCGACACCCCCTGCCCGCCTCGGTAACCGTGCTTTCGGTTTCACCCTGGCCATCGTTTTGACCCTCATCGGTTTGGTGGTCACCCTGGTTTTAAATGATTCGGCGCCGAAACTGTTCACCATTGCCGGGCTGTTTCTGTTTTTCGCCCTGGTGAAACCGGCCTGGTTGATGCCCCTGAACCGGCTCTGGCAACGGTTCGCCCTCCGCCTGGGAAAATTCAACAATGCCCTGATCCTGGGTGTAATCTTTTTTCTGTTCATCACCCCCATCGGTCTGTTGTTGCGTCTGCTGCGGCGGGATCCGATGCACCGTTCCTTCGAGACCGGAACGGACAGTTATCTGACACCGGTGTTCCGGCAGACCAACGAAGAAACCTGTGAAGATCTCTTTTAAAACCCCCCTTGACCGCATCGGCAGGCCCGAGACCATCGCCCCGCCATGAAAAAAACCATCTCCCTGGCCATCGGACTGTTGATCATCGTCGTCGTTTTCAAGTCGCTGGGCGGGGAGGTGACGGAATTTTTACGCCACATCTACCGCATCCGCCTGGAATACCTCCCGCTGGTGGCGGTACTCAGTGTGACCGGCCTGTTCATCATCGCCGGCCGCTGGTCGGCCATCGTTCGTACCATTGCGCCGAAAACCCCCTTTCCGCCAGCCTTTTTTCCGCTCACCTGTCTGGCCTCCTCCTTTTCCAGTTTTTTTCTGCCCTACAACACCGGCAATCTCGGCATTCGCGCCGTCTCGGTCAAAAAGGTGACCGGAACCACCTGGGAAAAAACCTTTTTTCTGGTACTGTTCGATCAAATTCTCAGCATGTCGATGCTGACCTTGATGGTCATACCCTGTCTGTTCATCTTTTTCGACGTACAACCGGCCCGTTATTATCTGACCGGGAGCATTTTGTTCATCACCCTGCCGTTCATCCTGTTGTTTTTTTTTCGCGGGTTGTTTTTCAAGGGGATCGATTTTATCGGTCTGACCATACGCCGTCTGGTAAAAACCATTCCCATCAAAGTGGTCGATCAACTGGTCAACAAAAAAGTCGGTCCGTTTTTAAAAACCTTCATGACGGATCGAAATTTCAACGCCATCGTTCTTTTCTCCATCGCCGTATACTCGGTACCGGTGATCCGGTATTATTTCATCGCCCGATCAATGTCCATCGACATCAACTTTTTTGTGTTCTTTTTTTCCTTTCCGGTCATATTCCTGATCATCGTCTTCTCCCCCACCCCATCCGCCCTGGGTTTTCAAGAGGCCGGTTGGGTAGCGGTGATGATTTTTCATGGGGTGGATCACGGTTTGGCGGTGGCTTTCGCGCTCAGTTTCCGCGTCATCGAAAAAACCCTGTTGGTCCTGATGGCCCTTTTTGGCTATCTTTACTTTTTGACCCTGAAGACCCCCCTTTCAACCTACTGGTCCAAACCGGATGAAACACCGCCATGACGCCCCCGGGTCCGGTTCCCGGGTCGGATGCTGGAGACCACTGCCATGAAGCTGATGCTCATCCGGGAAGTTTCGGAAATTCGCGGCGATATCTCCCAAGGCATGGGGTTGATCGGCACCATCGCCAAAGAGAAGGCCACGGTTCGCATCCTCGACAACAACTCCCCCTACGTCACCCATTCCCGCAAACGGATCGTGGAAAAAATTCGCGCTTTCGGCCCCGATATCATCGGTTTCCACGTCCACACCCACAACATTCACAAGACCGGGCTCCTGGTGGCGGCGGTCAAGGAGGCCTTTCCCCACACCTGTTTGATCGGCGGCGGCATACACGCCTATTACGAGCCCGGTGAAATCGTCGACCTGGGCATTCACATCGTCGCCACCGAAGAGGCCGACCTGACCATCCTTCCCCTGCTCGACGGTCTGCAAGGAGCCGTTGGCGGCGAGGAACCCTTTGCCATCGGCCCGGAGTTGACCGAGCGCCTGCTACACATTCCCGGACTGCTGTTCGATGATGATCAAAAGCAGCGGCACAACAGCGGCCGGCCCAATTTCATCTCCGATCTCGACCAGCTGCCATTCGTCGACCATTCGCTGTTCAATCTGGAAGATTATATTCACAAAAGCAGCGACAACCACTATGTGACCAACACCCTGTTGACCCAACGGGGTTGCCCGTTCTCCTGCTCCTTTTGCCAGGGCGACGACCGCCATGGCGCCTTCCGGATGGCCCGCACCAACTCACCCCGATACCGGTTCGATTATGTTAAAAGCCTGTATGAACGGTATGGTCACGACTACATGATTTTTTTCGATGCCAATTTTACCCTGCACCGGAAAAAAACCCTGGAATTTTGTGATCTGATGATCCATTCCGAACTGAAGGGCAAGATCAAATTCTATTGCGAGACCAACGTCCTGTCCAAAATCGACACCACCATGGCCACGGCCCTGCGCCAGGCCGGTTTCGTCGACATGGCCCTGGGCATCGAACGGTTGACCCCGGACTCCCTGATCAAAATCAACAAGCGGATCAAGGCCGATATCATCGATGAGAGCGTTCGCAACGTCAGCGCCGCCGGTATCCGCATCTCGGCCAATGCCCTGATCGGATTTCCCTTCGATACCGAAGAGACCATCCGCGAGGAGGAAAAACGGTTTTCGCAGATCATGGAGATGACCGACTCCACCCTGGTCACCGTGGTACTGCCGTTGCCGGGTACGCGCATACATAAGCAGACCCGGCACAAAAAATGGTATCTCGAAAAGGATTATATCAATTGGCGCCCGCCCTTCTACCATACGGCTTACAACTATCATGGCATCGCCTGGCATACCAATTTTTTCGACCTGGATGAAAAAACCATGACCGCCATTCGCGGCATGTGCGAACGGATGTGGGCCAAACGCATTCATCGCATCAACAGCCGGGTGGTCTCTTTTCTCTTTTTTTTCGTGGAGCTATTGGCCAAAGGTTCGCTGGCGCTGTTCCGGGTGTCGCCAACCCTGGAGCGGATTTTTTATGCACCGGTCACCCTGGTCTATGCTACCATGTGGAAGTTGATGGTCAGCCGGTTCTATGTGAACCGTTGAACCGCCGAACCGACAAGCGAATAATCACTCGATACGGACAGCCCCATGTCACTTTTCAAGCAAATCGGAAAATTCGTCTGGGTATACCGAAAATTTTGGATGGCGCCGATCATCCTGTTGTTGCTGGTGCTCGGTGGTTTGTTGGTCATGGCCCAGGGTTCGGCGTTCGCCCCGTTCATCTATGCCATCTTTTAACGGCGACCACACATGATCACCCTCGGCGTCTCCGCCTATTATCATGACAGCGCCGCCGCCCTGGTCCGTGACGGTGTGGTGGTGGCCGCCGCCCAGGAGGAGCGGTTCACCCGCAAAAAATGGGATAAATCCTTTCCCATCCACGCCATCCGGTTTTGTCTCGATGAGGCCGGTGTCTCCCTGGATCAGGTCGATTTCGTCGGTTTTTATGATAAACCATTGCTCACCTTCGACCGTCTGCTGGAAACCTATCTGGCCTACGCCCCCCGGGGCATCGGCTCCTTCATCCAATCCATCCCGGTCTGGGTCAAGGAAAAGCTGCTGGTCAAGAACGATATCCACAAAGCCCTCAACGCCCTGGGCCGGGGCGCCATCGACGAGGAAAACATTCTTTTCGGCTTTCACCACCACTCCCACGCCGCCAGCGCCTTTTTTCCCTCGCCATTCCAAACGGCGGCGGTCCTGGTCCTGGATGGTGTCGGTGAATGGGCCACCACCACCCTGGGCCGGGGCGACGGGAGCGAACTGACCCTGATGCGGGAAATCCGCTTTCCCCACTCCCTGGGCATGCTCTACTCCGCCTTCACCTACTATCTCGGTTTTCGCGTCAACGATGGCGAATACAAGGTCATGGGCCTGGCTCCCTACGGGGAACCGAACCATGTGCAAACCATCCGTGATCATCTGATCGACATCAAGGATGATGGCTCCTTCCGAATGAACATGGATTATTTCAATTATTGCACCGGTCTTTCCATGACCAACCGCCGTTTCGACGCCCTGTTCGATGGCCGGCCGCCCCGCAAGGGCGGCGAGCCCATTCAACAGATACATATGGACCTGGCCCGCTCGGTCCAGGCCATCAGTGAAGAGATCATCCTGAAACTCAGCCGCACGGTGCATCGTGAAACCGGTGAAAAAAATCTCTGTATGGCCGGCGGCGTCGCTCTCAACTGTGTCGCCAACGGCCGCATCCTGCGCGAGGGTCCCTTTGAAAATTTGTGGATCCAACCCGCCGCCGGCGATGCCGGCGCCTCCCTGGGGGTGGCCCTGGCCATCGATCAGATCAAGACCGGAAAACGCCATATCGATCCCGGAGCCGCCGATGGCATGGGCGGCGCCTATCTGGGACCGGCCTTCGACCGGCCATCGATCCATCGGATGTTGGACCGTTATGGCGCCACCTACACCGATCTGGACGATGACACCCTGTTTCCCCGCGTCGCCCGGTGGTTGAACGAGGAAAAGATCGTCGGCTGGTTCCAGGGCCGCATGGAGTTCGGCCCCCGCGCCCTGGGCAACCGCACCATCCTCGGCGATGCCCGCTCCCGGCGCATGCAAAAAATGCTCAACCTGAAAATCAAATACCGGGAAAGTTTCCGCCCTTTCGCACCGGCGGTGTTGGCGGAAAAGGTCGCCGACTATTTTGACCTCGATCGACCCAGCCCCTACATGTTGCTGGTCAGCCAGGTTCGTTCCAACCGGCATGTGCCCCTTTCCGACGCGGATGGCCAACGGGTGGGACTGGACAAACTCGATCTGGCCCGCAGTGATATTCCCGCCATCACCCACGTCGACCATTCGGCGCGAATCCAGACCGTCCATCGACAAACCAACCCCCGTTTTCACCGGCTGCTGGAAGCGTTCGAACGGTTGACCGGTTATGGCGTGCTGGTCAACACCAGTTTCAACATTCGGGATGAACCGGTGGTCTGCACGCCGGAAGACGCCTATCGCTGCTTCATGGGATCGGAAATGGATATCCTGGTGCTGGGCAACACCGTTCTCCACAAAGGAGAACAGGGATGAGCATACCGCTGTTCCCCGAAAAAATTCTCCAGACCCTGACCATTCCGGGAACCGACCGGCCAACGACCCTGGAACACCGGGAAAATACCCTCTACTGTCCCGAAACCGGTGAGAGTCACCCCTTTTCCGGCGAAATACCCTCCCTGTTCTTTCCAAGCAACGGTCAAGAGGGTGTAATCGCCACCGATAACGCCGATGCCCCCCTCCCCTTTCCCGGTTATGAGGGGTTGGAGGAGTTCGGGGAACTGGTTTCCAAGGGACACGGCAATCCTTTTTCCAAACGGTTGCTCAAGGCCATCGGTTACAACAGGTTGATCCTGGAATGCGGTTGCGGCACCGGTCAACTGGGCAACTATCTGCAACTCAACAACAACCATGTCCTGGGCATCGACCCGTCCGCGGCCGCTCTGGCCCTGGCCATCGCCCACAAAAAACACAATCAATTGACCCGCAGCGCCTTCGTGCGGATGAACCCGTTCAATCCGGCCATCAAGGATGAATCCTTCGATGTACTGATTTGCCACGGGGGTCTGCCCGGCACCGGCGATCCCCGCCGGGCCTTCGGCCGGATGGTCCGCACGGTAAAACCGGGCGGCATCGTACTGCTCGGTCTCCACAACCGTTTCGGCCGCATCCCCGCCCGGTTATGGCCCGGGAAACGAAATCAGCGCCGCCGCGCCGCCAAAGAGCCGTTGCACATCGGCTTCCGCGATCCCGGCTACCATTCCGACGAAACCTGGCACACCATCGACGAGGGCATGGCGTGGTTCGAGGAGCAGGGCATCGACTATTTGAACTGTTCACCGCCGATCCTGGACACCGATGGCGAGACGGCCGGTGATCTTTTCGCCCGGACCGACCCGGGCAGCGGTTTTCAAAGGGTGATCACCCAACTTTCCTGGATGGTCTCCTTCAGTGGCGAGGGCGGGTTGTTCGATCTGGTAGGGAGAAAAAAGGGGTAGCCCCCCTTTTTTCACAAGGATCCGGCTCGACTGACGGAATATACCCGGTTGGAACATCCATGATGGAGTGGGAGGGGAGAAGATGGTCTCGAAAAACTCGATAGAAGCCATTACCAAGGACAACTTTCACCTGGTTCGCGCCTACATCGATTGGGCCCTGGAGTCGGGGCGCATGAAATTTTCCCAATGGCCCATCGACAATTTTCGAAAAATCCCCCGGGAATCGAGCCCGGAAGCCATCGATCTGCTGGAGGCGTGGATCGCCCGCCATCTGCTGTTGGACACCCGCAGAAAAATGTTCGCCAACATCCGGGAGGCGGCCTTCGAGGCGGCCAAGGGCAGCGTGCAGATTTCCATCTCCACGGATACCCGTGAACTGCTGCGGGAGCGGCGCAATGCTGAATTCGGCGAGAATCGCGGTTCCATGGAGATCACCATCCGCACCCTGCTGGACGGGGCCAAACGCATGCTGCCGGAGGACGGTTTTCGTCAACTGGAGGCCTATCGCCAACGCAACGGCCTCGACTCGATCGCCGCGGCCCTCCAGGCTTTGCTGGACCGGTCGGAAGAGGTGGCCGGTGTCCAGTCGCGAGAGATGGAAGAGGTGCCGATACCGGCCATCGTCGAGGTGGACGCCGCTTCGGAGCCGGACACCCTGGATGCCGGACAACCATCGGCGCCTGGGATGGCATCGGCAAACCCCCGACACCGACGGGAACTGGAACACCTGTTGGCGGCTTTGAAGGGCGAAGCGCCCTGGGAAAACCCGGCGCCCCCCGCCTGATCACGGCTCGCTGACCGATTGTCGTTCCCGTTCTTTTTTTCGACGTTTTTCAATAATCCGGCGAAAATAGCCGGCCTGCTTGACGGCCGAAAAAGCGGTCATGAAATTGGCCTTGAAGGCCCGCTCCTCGACCAGTTCGACATAGCGCATGGCATCATCGTACAGTCCGGCGGTAATCAACCATTTGATCTGCCGCAGGGCCGAGGTGGCGAAAAACTGCAACTCGTTGGCCGCATCCAGGTGGTACATGGCCCGGTTCAGGTCACCCTTCGATGCATACAACAGTCCCTTGCGATGATGCAGTTGCCGCAACATCCGGCCACGAAACCGCTCGTTCTCCATCATGGCATCGATGATTTCAATAAACATTTCCGGACTGAGATGAGGACAACGACCCTCTTTTTGCGCCTCGAACAATCGATGCAACAGACTGACGCTGGCCGCATCGGCAAAACTGGTCCTGGCGCGGATCAGGACCGTCTGAAAATCGGGCAGCTTCACCGTCTCCTCCTCCTGGCAGCCCAACTCCATCCAGTAGAGATAGGGTGACAAAAAGTTTGGAAACCGTTCGGCGACCCGTTCGAAAACCTGCGCCGACCGTCCATGCTCCCCCACCACCCGCCAAAACACCCCCAATCCGGCCTGGGAATGGTGTGAGTCGGGCCGTTCCATGGCCCATCGTTCCAATTGTTGCCAGGGTTTGCCCCACATGGTGCTCTCGGAGCGGGAGATAAAGGCGATCAACCCGATCAGAAACATTCCGGAAACCAACAAAAATCGCCGCAACAGCAGCCGATCGACATACTGTTCGATACGAACACCATAATAAAAAACGGCAAACAGGAGACCGGTCATCGGCAGATAGTTGCGGTGTTCAAAATAGATATCCAGCGGGGCAATGGAAGATTCCAGGGCCTGGGCGGTAAAAAACCACAACACCCCGAAGGCGAACACCGGGGCACGAAGACGAAAAACAACGGTGGCGCCAATGAGCCCAACGATGAAAATCACCGACAAGAGCGTCGTCGGTGGCGTCTGCCAACCCTTGGACAAGGGAAAATCGTCATGGTAGAGACTGAATTTATGGGCGATGGGAAAAAAGGTCTGGCTCAAATAGTCCACCAGGACCCGGGGTTGCGTCAGGATCCGTTCTTCAAAACTGAACGCCATGAATTTATATTCATGCAGAATATAGCTGTCCCAGTAATAAGCGAAATAGGAGATGATAAAAACAACCGGAAAAAACAAAAACAGGGCGGCCCATTTCCGCCAGTGGGGGGGACGGGGCAGATGATTCAGCAGGGTCCACTCGGTTACCAGGATCAAGGGTGGCAACAGGACACTGTTTTCCTTGAACAAAACCCCTACCAGCACCCCCAGGCCGACGCCCATCGAGGCCCAGATCACTCCCGGCCAGAGGGAGCCCCCGGTTTTCATTCGTTCCAGCAACTGTCGACGACCGTGCAGATAGGCCAAAAATCCAGCCAACATGATCAGGGTCACCAGTTGCGCCATGCGCTGGACGATGTAAAACACCGTCGAAATGTGCATGGGATGGATCAACCAGACAGCGGTGGCCAACAGGGCGGTCAAACGGGTGAGACCCACCGGCGTCTCCATCAACTCCCCCAGACGCAACAGCAACCAAAAGAACACGCACCCGACCAGCAGGTGGATCATCAGGTTGACATATTTAAAATCCTCTGGATTGCCCGGCCAGGAAAAACGTTGCAAATACAATGTCAACAAGGCCAGTGGACGATGCATGTCGCTGTGGCCGACATAGTGGAGCACTTCCGTCCAGTCGGGATTGGCCGACATTTTTTCCAGCAGTTGCAGATTGTTGATGTCATCCATCATCCAGCGACCGGTCAATCCTGGCCAGAGCAACCACAGGGCCAACAACAGCACCAGGTAAAACAGGATACCGGTCGGGATTTGTCGATTGAACAGGATCACGGTTTCCTCACCCCATAAATTTCGAAGCGGCTGACAGCGGCTCACGGGACAAAAAAAAGGAAGCCCGGACGGGCCGGGCTTCCTTGGATGGTACGGATGGTACGAAAGATGTAGCCAGGAATCAGCGGCAGTTGGCCGGCAGATATTTGGAGTCGATGGGGCTGGTATCGCCAACAGCGCAGGCCCATGTGGCGCCGGCGGTGCTGCCGGTACCGGTCAGCTTGAAGGTTTCACCGTTGGTGACATCGCCACCGACGTTGGTCACGGCGATGGTGATGACGCCGGCGCCACCGGTCCGGGCATAGCTGACGCTGTGGACCACACCCTTGGTGACACTGGCGACACCGGCCTTGGTGGCATCGGAGGGCATGGTTCCTTGAGAGGTGTAGTACTCGGAGACGCTGGTCTTGGCGGCGGCGGCGAAGCCGATGGCCTCGGAGACCTTGGCGCGGATGGTGTAATCCGAGTAGGCGGGGATGGCGACGGCGGCCAGGATACCGATGATGGCGATGACGATCATCAGTTCGATAAGGGTGAAACCTTCCTGCTTGCGATAATCTTTCATGAGACCTCTCCTGAATGGATGTGATGGATCGCGGTGAAATTTTGCCCTTTGTGGAATAGTAGTGCAATGCCCATACCAATGGAAAGAGTCCGAATATATCCTGTTAACACATTGATAAACGTGAAAAAAAATGTTTCGTGGCTTTTTTTTGCGACCCTTGGTCAATATCTTTCGGTGATGACTGACATTTCTCGGCAGTAACTGACAATACGCGTCACCGTTGAACCCACTACGATAGGGCGGGGTTACGTCCCCGCCGAATGGCCTGGGACAATGACAGTGACGTAACCCCGCCCTAGCGATTCAGCCAACTGTAAAGCGGGAAACCTGGAATCTGATCGGTCCCCGACAAAAAAAAGCCCGACGAATCGGGCTTTTTTTTGTCACATGCCGGAAAAGTGATCAACGGCAGTTGGCCGGCAGATATTTGGAGTCGATGGGGCTGGTGTCGCCAACGGCGCAGGCCCAGGTGACGCCAGCAGTGGTGCCGGTACCGGTCAGTTTGAAGGTTTCACCGTTGGTGACATCGCCACCGACGTTGGTCACGGCGATGGTGATGACGCCGGCGCCACCGGTTCTCGCATAGCTCACGCTGTGAACCACACCCTTGGTGACACTGGCGACACCGGCCTTGGTGGCATCGGCGGGCATGGTGCCTTCAGAGGTGTAATATTCGGAGACGCTGGTCTTGGCCGCGGCGGCGAAACCGATGGCCTCGGAAACCTTGGCGCGGATGGTGTAGTCCGAATAGGCCGGAATGGCCACGGCGGCCAGGATACCGATGATGGCAATGACGATCATCAGCTCGATAAGGGTGAAGCCTTCCTGCTTGCGATAGTCTTTCATATTACCTCTCCCGAATGAATGATGGTGGACTTTTTGGTCAGTTTGCTGCTCTGGTAGAGCATATTGCAAAGACCATACCCATGTCCAGCATTACAGCAGAATCAACACAACCATTTGAAAAAATGATCAAAACACTCAACCAACCCCGAACGGCGCCCCTACCGGACCAATACATTTGAGTGATGGGTGACATTTTTCGGCACTGGCTGACAGGAAACGTCACCCGTCCCGGTCCATTCGAGCAGCCGCATGATCACCGGCAGTTGGCGGGCAGATATTTGCCCGGTATGGTGCCGGCGGCACAGACCCAGGTGACGCCATCGGCGCTGCCGGTTCCGGTGAGGGTGAAGTTATCCCCGGCGCTGATGTCGCCTCCGACATCGGTGACGGCGATGGTCAGGACGCCGGTCCCGGCGGTAACGGCATAGGTGATGTCTTGCACCACCGCCGAGTAAGTGCCGTGAAAACCGGCCTCGGCAACATCGGCGGGCATGGTGCCCATGGAGGTATAATATTCCGAAACGCTGGTCTTGGCGGCATGGCCGAAGTTGATCGCCTCGGAGACACGGGCGCGGATGGTATAATCGGTGTAGGCCGGGACCGCCACGGCGGCGAGAATGCCGATGATGGCGATGACGATCATCAGCTCGATCAATGTGAAACCCTGCTGTTTACGGGACGTGTTCATGAAAACCTCTCTCCCCGGGAGTGGATGGAAGCCATCAAACCGAACGGGCATGGTTCATGTACAATATTGGTTCATATACACAAACGAAGCAATGCCCATACCAGGAACGAAACGAACCATACGGACAAAAGACGCCCATTGAATCAATAAGTTGGACAAACAGACCGCACCGGCTTCCGGCCCTCTGATCCGATTGAGGCCCCATTTTTGTCCCGATTGACAAAAAACGTCACCCGCAGCGCGCCCCCTTGCGGGCGGTGATCCGGTAGTGGTCGCCATCGGCGCGCGCCGGCCCGACTTCACACCCTTCATCCTTCAGGGCCCGGGGGACATTTTCCAGGGGTTCGCCGCCGTTGAGACGAATTTCCAGGGTGTCGCCGGGGTTCAGGCTCTCCAGCCGCAGTTTGACCCGGACGAAGGTCATGGGACAGACTTCACGGGTGATGTCGATGAACGCTTCCGCCATCTCATTCCTTTCCCGTCGTTTCCCCACAACGGCGGCAATCGGCATCGGCAATCAGGGGCCGGGTTGCGAATTCGCCGGTCAGGGGATCGAACCGGATCCAACGTCCCGGCCGGTCCCGATCGATGTTCAAGAGATGTTTCATGGCCTCCCCGGCGAGGACACCGGCCAGAATCCGCGTGGCATCGATCGACACCACCGGCGCTTTTTCCATCGGCGTTGGGGAAAACCGGTGCCAGCAAACGGTTTCCCGCTGCCGGCCGCCGCCGTTGAGGATCAGGAGGCCAAGGCCGCCCCTCATCCAGACGGCCAGGAACGGTCGGTCCCCCTGTTGGCAGGCCAGGGCGTAACGGTGACGCATTTCATCATCCATCGTGTTGACGATGGCCAGATCCCAGCCCGCCACCAGACCGGCCAGGTCCCCCGGCGCTGGCCGTCTCACCAGGCGGACATCGGCATTGCGGGCGGCGATGGCGGCCCTCAAGGCGGTATCGTCCCCCCCCTCAACGGCCACCCTCTCCAGGGTTTCCACCCCGGCGGCGGCCAGTTGCAGCGCCACCGGCGCCAACACGCCCCCCTCACCGGCCAAACCGACGACGGCCCCGTTCAATCGCCGTTGGCCGGCGCCACCGATCTCCTTGAGCAGGATCTGCCGGGAATAACGGTGCATCCAGTCGGAATCCGGCGTCATCAAGACTCTTCGAACAGCTCCGTGGAGAGATAGCGCTCGGCGAAATCGGGCAACACCGCCACGAACCGTTTGCCGCGATGGTTTTTGCGGGCGGCGCACTCCAGGGCGGCGGCCACCACGGCGCCGGAGGAGATGCCGCAGGCGATACCCTCTTCGCGGGCACAGCGCCGGGCGGTGCGGACCGCCCGGTCATCACTGATCCGGATCACCTCGGTGATGACGCTGGTGTCCAACACCCGCGGCACGAATCCGGCGCCGATGCCCTGAATACGGTGCGGACCGGGGATGCCACCGGAGAGGACCGGGGAATTTTCCGGCTCCACGGCGATGACGCTCAGATCGGGAATATCCCGACGCAGGCGTTTGGCCAGGCCGGTCAGGGAACCGCCGGTGCCGACACCGGCCACCAGTACATCGACCCGGCCATCGGTATCGGCCAGAATCTCCTCGGCGGTGGTGCGAAAATGGACCTCGGGATTGACCGGATTGTCGAACTGGTTGGGCATGAAGGCGTTGTCCTCCCGCCGCAACAGCTCGTGGGCTTGATCGATGGCCCCCTTCATGCCCTCCTCCCCCGGTGTCAACACCACCCGCGCCCCCAGCAGGCTGAACAGTTTGCGCCGTTCCAGGGACATCGATTCCGGCATGGTGATGATCAACTGATAGCCCCGGGCGGCACAGACGAAGGCCAGGGCGATGCCGGTATTGCCCGAGGTGGGTTCGATGATGCTGGCGCCGGGACCGATCTTGCCGGCCTTTTCCGCCGCGTCGATCATGGCCAGGCCGATGCGGTCCTTCAGGGACCCCATCGGGTTGAAATATTCCAGCTTGGCCAAAATTTCCCCATCGATGGCGGCGGCCAAGCGGTTCAGACGCACCAGCGGGGTGTGTCCGACGGTTTCGGTGATATCACGAAAGATACGACTCATAACCTGATCCCCGGGTTGCCGGCACCCGTTTCCCGAATGAGTGAATGTTGTCGATCGTTCGGAGCCCGTCGAAAAACCGTTTCGACAAAAACCCCGGTGCCGTCCACGCGGCCATGGACGGCTTTATTGGACGACCTCCCGGATCGAACAAATCGGACACCGGGGATCGGTTACCAGGGGCACCATGCGGCGTATCCCCCGGATGACGTCGATGGTCAACAGACGACCAACGAGCGGTTCCCCGATTCCCCGGAGCCATTTGACCGCTTCCAGGGCCATCAATCCGCCCACTTCCGCCACCAGGGGTCCCAAAACCCCCTCATTGCGGCAGGTGGGTCCCTCCTCCGGTGGCGGCCCGCCGAACAAACAGCGCAAACAGGGCCGCCCACCCGGCGGAATGGTCGTCAACTGGCCGCGAAAACCGATGGCGGCGCCATGGACCACCGGCCGTTTCGCCAGCACGGCGGCATCATTGGCGGCGAAACGGGTGGCAAAATTATCGCTGCCATCCAACAGCAACCGATAATCCGCGGCCAGATCGGCGATGGCCGCCGTATCCGGCAATCGCCGCACGTGGCAGCGAATGTCCAGCCCCGGACGCTCCTTTTTCAGGGCGGCGGCGGCCCGGGTCACCTTGTCCCCGCCAATATCGGCCACCCCATAGAGCAACTGGCGGTGCAGGTTGGAGAGATCCACCCGATCATCATCCACCAGCCCCAGCCGGGTGACGCCGTTTTCGACCAAAACCGGGGCGGCGGCGCAACCCAGTCCGCCCATGCCCAGCAACAACACCCCGTCGCCACCGCCTTCATCCCCGCTCATGGACCGATCCATTCACGATGCCCCCATCGTCAAGCGGCACCAACCGGTCAGATCGAATAGGTGATGCGGTTGTAGACCTCACTGGGCACACCGTTGCGAAAGGCCCGGGTGGTCAACTCCTCGACCGTCACCTTGTCCATCATCACCAGGATTTGATCCTGGAACTCCCCCCACAGCGGCCGGATCACCTTTTGACCGATGGGACCGGTGGCCATGTTGTCGGGCAGGGTCAGGTCCGGGGTTTCGTTCATCTCCATCACCACCCGGGCGATGTCACCGACACTGATCTTGGACCGTTCCCGGGCCAACAGGTACCCCCCCCGCGGCCCGCGGATGCCCTTGAGGATGTCGGCCTTCACCAACCGTTGCATCACCTGCTCCAGATATCGTTGCGGGACCCCCTGACGGCTGGTCACCTCCCGTATCTGCACCGGCTCACCGCCCGAGTTGTAGGCGATATCGGCTACCGCCTCAATGGCATAGAGCAGTTTTTTCGAAAATTTCAACATCATTCACTCTCCTCCACCGTCCTGGGACGGCCTGTTCCCGTCATGCCATCGATACGGCTCTTCCGTGACCGGTACCGATGTGCGATCCGATTCGCGATGGCGTCAACGGACCGTTCGACCCGCGACGCCCCCACGCCCTTCTGGGGTCTCCACCCCGGGACCCCCTGCCGGGATCCCCGGAAAACCCTGGCCGGCGCCATTCGGGCCAAACCCCGAAAAATGTCCGGCGCCTCATCCCGTTCCCCTTATGACGACTCCCCGTCCCCGGGGAGCAGCAACTCCGCCACCACCTCGATCAACCGATCGCCGACCGCCTTTTTGGACAACAACGGCCAGGACCGTTCCCGACCATCGGCGAACAGCAGGGTGACCCGGTTGGTATCGGTACCGAAACCGCTGCCATCCTCCAACACATCGTTGACCACCATCAGGTCACACCCTTTGCGGGTCAGCTTTTCCCGGCCCCGCTCCTCGGCCCGTCCGGTCTCGGCGGCGAAACCGATCACCGGGCGGTGGTGAAACCGACCGGGGCCTGCGGCTTCCGCCCGCCGGCGCCCCTCCCGTTCGGTCAGGGCGGCGAGGATGTCGGGGTTGGCCTCCAGGGTCAACGTCAAATGATGACCACGGTCGTTCTTCTTGATTTTCGCCGTCTCCCGGGTAACGGGACGAAAATCGGCCACCGCCGCCGTCAGGATGGCGCCATCACAGGGGGACGGCCCCTCTTTCCCTTCCCAGGCGGCCAGCGCGGCCCGGTACATCTCCCGCGCCGTCGCCACCGGCACCGCGACCGCCCCCAGGGGGGGACGCAACCCGACCGGGCCGTGCACCAGGGTCACCGCCGCCCCGGCGCGCAAGGCCGCCTCCGCCACCGCCCAGCCCATCTTACCGCTGGAGTGGTTGGACAGATAACGCACCGGGTCCAACTCCTCGCGGGTGGGGCCGGCGGTGATCAACAACCGGCGGCCGGCCAGGGAATCGGGGGTGAGCAGCCGCCGTGCGGTCTCCAGGATATCCACCGGCTCCATCATCCGCCCCGGGCCGCTGCCGCCACAGGCCAGCGGTCCCTGCCCGGGGCCGGCGAAGTGGATGCCATCGGCCCGCAGTTGCGCCATGTTGCGCCGGGTGGCCGGATGTTCCCACATGGCACTGTTCATGGCCGGCGCCGCCAACACCGGTCCCTTGCGGGCCAACAACAACGTCGACAGCAGATCGTCGGCATGGCCACCGGCCATCTTCGACAGCAGACCGGCGGTGGCCGGGGCGATCAATACCAACGAGGCCTCCTGGGCCAAACGGATGTGTTCCATGCCCCCCGCCTCGCCGATGCCGCTCTCGGCATCGTCGAACAGGTCCGAATGGACCGCACCGCCGGCCAACGCCCGCAGGGTGACCGGGGTGACGAAACGCAAGGCCGATTTGGTGACCACCACGGTCACGGCGGCACCACCTTCCCGCAGCAGACGGATCAACTCCAGGGTCTTGTAAGCGGCGATACCGCCGCCGATGGCGACCAGCACCGATTTATCAACCCAAAAGCCCATGATCACTCCCAAATCCCATTTATATCCAATCCCCGATTATCCACTGTTTTCAGTGTGTGTCAATTATTTCACCACAGGATAATTTTGACCTTATGTCATCGACTCGTCGGCGACCCGGCTCCGGAGCCCGGAACGGCGGTGCCCGGAGGCGCGTTCATCGGTGAATGGACTGGAAAATTACGGAAGGATTACAGGGACCGGGAGCGATATTTCAAACTTTCGGCCCGGCACTGCATACAGGATTGGTTGCGCCGCAAACAGTTCCGGCAGATGGTCCGCATCCCCCGGCACATGGGACAGAACAGCAGATCCTCGCGGCTGCCGCAATCACAGCAACTGGCAGCCTTGCGCGGTTCGATATACCGTTTCATCACCGATTCATGATTGTCGATGACCAGGGCCAGCCCGCCATTTCGATCGATGCGGGCGATGGAGCAGGGTATGCCGCGGCCATCCAGGACCACCTCTCCCCGGCTGCCGAGCGGCAGGGGGCAGTGTTCGTTGCAGATGAAAAACAGGGAGTTCATGCTGATATTTTCGGTTTTCCCCTGATAAACCGCACCCGAATCGGCATGCAGGGCGACACGGATGACGCGCGCATAGCGATTTTTGGTGCGGCGTTCGCCGTTACCGTCCGCCACCTGGCCATTGAGGATTTTCTTAAAAAAGGAAAACATGATTTTTGGTGGTTCCGAGGACGGTTGATCGCCGGTCCCTTCCGGAGAGGATGACCGTTTGCGAATAAAAAAATCCGATAATAGCAACCATACCCATAATTCCCCAAAAAAAACAAGCCGCGATCCGCAGCCGGCGCCCGGAGTGGTTGACAAAGGGGCGCCGGCTGCCGGAAGATGGCGGCATCATGTTGGAAATATTTCCGAATCCCAACCCCGAACGCGATTACCGGATCGAGATGACCTGTCCGGAGTTCACCTGTCTCTGTCCCAAGACCGGGCAGCCGGACTTCGCCACCATCCACATCGCCTATGTGCCCGATCGATCCTGCATCGAACTGAAATCCCTCAAGCTCTACCTTTGGAACTTTCGCGGCCAGGGCGCTTTTCACGAAGCGGTGACCAACCGTATCCTCGACGACCTGGTGGCGGCCGTGGCCCCGCGGGAGATGACCGTCACCGGCTCTTTCAATGTCCGCGGCGGCATCACCACCGTGGTGACCGCCTCCCATCGAAAAGCGCCCTGAACCGGCCCCCTTCGCCGGCGGACGGTCCCCTCAATATTCGCCCTGGTTGCCGTGCAGCAATATTTCCCGCAGCTTGCGCACCAGCACCGACAACGGCAGGGGCGTCGGCCGTTCCAGCTTGCGCAGTTCACCGAGCATCGACTGATACTCCAACTCGTCGTCGGTCACCTCCTGCAGATAGTTGCGGAAGGCATCCGAAACCGTTTCGTTGTGGCGCTTGAAGGTGATGATGGCCTTGACCAGGAGGGTGCGGGTCTCCAACAGCTCCTTGCGGATGTTTTCCAGATTCATCCGTTCCCAGGTTTCATGGGAAACGGTTTTTTGCAGATGTTCCTCGATCCAGGAGAGACCGAAATAGTCATCCACCTGGATATACAGGTGCGCCACCGACTGGAAGCGGGTGTGCAGGGACTCCTTGATGTGCAGGATGGTCATGATGTCCCTGAAAAAGGGCAGGATGACGATATCGGTGGCCAACCCCATCGGCAAGCCGGTCTCCTGCAGGCGTTGGCGCTGTTTTTCCAGACGGTTGCGCTGACCGCCCGAGAGCAGCTCCGGCAACGAATCCCACAATTCGGCGCGGAAGGAGCGGATCACCTTGCCGTACAGATTGACCAGATCGATGGAGATGCGATCCCCATCCAGATGGGTCAACATCCAGACCGCCAGATGCAGCAGCACCTTTTCCATCTCCTCCAGGGCCTGATATTTCACGGCACTGGTGATGCGGGTACCGAGTTCATCCAGCTGTTTGCGGAAATGGGCCGCATCCAGCAGATGTTCGACGATGAAATAGGATTTGATCAACAACGGCAACGGCGCCAGGTCCACCCGCAGGCGGCGGATTTCCTGATAGGCGCCCAGCAGCAGACCGGCGCCGGTCTGGTTCAGCACCCGGTTGGTCATGCTGGTGGCGATGATTTCCCGTTTCAGGAAGTG
>CAYFNE010000079.1:21214-22781 GCA_964344355.1 uncultured Magnetococcales bacterium | reverse complement strand
CCTACACTAAACTATAAAGAGGTCGGTGTCTCGGTCACATTGGCACAGAGGGTTTGACGATCAGATCCTCCTTATCAGTGCCAATACCTTGAAAGCCAAACTTGCCGTCTTGGGACGACTCGACAACTGAACCAGCGTCATCCGATCACTTCTTGCCTTTGCGGAAGGCTAACCAACCGGTCAAAAAACCTCCCTGTTCCGACCAAGAGACAGATACCTTCAAATATCGAAGGTATTCCGAATCCGTTCGACAATCCCCGCGTTCTTGCCCGAAAAACGGCGCAACCCCCGATCCACATGCCGCAACCAGCCATGGTCCGCCAATGCCTCCCGGGCCGCGCTCAGGGCATCCGGATTGGTATCCATGAGATGCTCGAACAGTTGCACGGCCCGGGCGATATCCTTCCGGACCTTTCCCGGTACCACGTCGTCCCTTCTTCCGGCAACGATGATTTTATGAAAGGCGAACCGGGCCGTGGTCGGCACCACCACATGCACGGCGCCGGAGTTGCTGAAAAGAACCGAGGGTACTGTCTTTTCGATCAGATAATCCAGAAACCGAATCTGTTGGGCGCGGATGCCGAACGATTCGATATTCCTGGAAAAATTTGGATCATTGCCACGGCGGGGCGTCAAGAATTCAACCTCGATCTCCTGGTTGTCGGTGTCCGGCCGCCAGGCCACCAAGTCCTTGACCGGATAGGCCTGGAACAAGGGGACGAACCCCATGTCGAGCGCCTCCAGCACATCCGGGACCGACACGGAGCGGACCGTGGAAAATGCGGCAACCTGAACGGGATCAAAAGCGAAATCAATATCCTTTGTCGGCCAAGCCTGAGGCTCCAGCCGGATGCCCTCCAGGTTGCACAAGGCAATATACGCATTGGTCCCGACCAATACACCACCGTTGGTGAATACACCGGAGTCCGACAACGCCTTGATGATCTTGAACACCTTGGGTGTGATCGACATCATTCCCCCAGCCTTCACCATGGCGGCGATATTCTTGATTGATTGATATTTTTTCCGGGCGATGGATTTTCCGGCATTGAACCTGAGCAAGAAATCCCGGGCTTTTTCCGACTCCGGGAACAGATAGACCTGTCGTTTTTTCAGAAAGGATGGAAATTGATAATAAAGAAAAAACCTGTCGCGGATTTTTTTCTTCTGGATGCTGCCGAACTGGTAACCCAACCCCCGTGAAGACTCGAACGCCAGGGACATCTCCTGGAGTTCCATGAAAGCGGTATGAACCTGGAGCGGAACCAAGGCCATGAGGACCCCAAACGGTTATCAGCCAAAAATCAAAAAGGAGTATAACAGACAAACCCTATTGATTAAAAACAAAAAAACCGATCATGTACTTAAACTTCTCCAGAACCTGAACGGTTGGTCCGGTTCCAAAAAAATGTCCACCCCCCTTCGAAACGGATCAAGGGCATTCGGCGGGGACGTAACCCCGCCCTACCATTGGCTCGTGTTTCTGTGGTTGGTCCGGTTCCAAAAAAAAGTCCACCCCCCCTTCGAAACGGATCAAGGGCATTCGGCGGGGACGTAACCCCGCCCT
>CAYFNE010000079.1:13144-21114 GCA_964344355.1 uncultured Magnetococcales bacterium | reverse complement strand
CCACCCCCCCTTCGAAACGGATCAAGGGCATTCGGCGGGGACGTAACCCCGCCCTACCATTGGCTCGTGTTTCTGTGGTTGGTCCGGTTCCAAAAAAAAGTCCACCCCCCCTTCGAAACGGATCAAGGGCATTCGGCGGGGACGTAACCCCGCCCTGCCATTGGCTCGTGTTTTTATGGTTGGTCCGGTTCCTGAAAAATGTCCACTCCCCCTTTGGTCACTCCCGCTGCCCCTCACTCCTTCTCCTTGCCACCCCCCAACCATTCGGTCAGATCGGAAATTTTCTTCGTGAACGCATCGCGTTTTTCCATCATCTCTCCCACCGCCGCCCCCTCCTCGCCCAGACCGAGGCGGTCCATTTGGCTTTTGGCGCCGGGGGTGGCGGCAGCGGCCTTTGATTGTCCCTTTTTCGTCGTTTTGTCGACCGCGGCCTTTCTTTTGGCGGCGATGGCCCGTTTCCGTTTTTCCGCTTCCTCGAAATCGATGACCTCGTAGGCCTCCAGGACCGAACCGGTCATCCCGTCCATGCGCTGGCCGGGTTTGAGGGAAATCCGCTCGTCGGAACCGGGGATCCGGATCAACACCCGCTCCTGATGACCGGCATCCCGGGTCAGGCTCACCCCCCGGGGCAGACCGCCATCCTCGACCAGCGCCGACTTGCCGTCCACCCACACCGCTGGCGGCCCCCCGGAGCGGACGACATAACCGTTGAGGGTGACGGCGCTCCGCTCCACCTTTTTTTTGCCGGTCTTCATTTTCTTGATCAACGACCGGCGGCGGGCATGGTCCAGCAGGGTCCGATCCCGGGGGGTGGTGAAAAAACGGCCCAGGGAATTCCCCCCGGTATCGTGCAACGGTTGCGCCGCCAGGGACTCCGGCAGCAGCAAACCCACCAACAACAGCCCGACAACCCGGAGGCCGGCGCAACGGTTCGATATCCTGTCCGGCATCACTCCTCTCCCTGGCCCCACTTGCCGCTCTTGCTGCGAACATTGAACCACATCAACGTACAACGGCTTTCCAGGTTCGAGTCCACCGAAGAGCGCATGATCTTGTCCCGAAGCCGTTTCATTTCACAATTGCCAACCGTGAACAACCCCCGATTGCTCGTCCGCAGCCGTTCCAACAACTGCAGCAAATCCCCCTCGTGCAACAGCCTGGCCTCCAGGGTCATGTCGCTGACGTACACCCCGACATCGCCGCTCATTTTCATGAAGGAGGGCGCCCAATCCCGCGGTGGGGAAATGGCATAGGTGAGCGTTTTCAAATGCATGCCCCGGGCCTGGAGGGTCAGGTTCTCCACCCAGGCGATGCGGTTTTCCACACCGATGATGCCCCGCTGTTCCATCTCCTGGAAACGGGGATAGTTGACGTGGACCTGCTCGATGTCCGACGCCGCCATGTTGTGTTTGCGCTGCATCTTTTTCAGGCGCCTGGTCTCTTTGCGCAATATTTTCTTCTGGGCATCCTGATAATAGATCCCCCCCTCGATGGCCCCGAAGCAGAGGGCCAGGGCGACCAGGAACAGGATCCCCGGAACGCGAATGGTCTTCCAATCAATGGGCACGGGGGGTCTCCGGTCTTTTCAGGGTGATCTTGAAGGCGAAGTCGGCGGTATCGGCCACCTGTTTTTCGATCATCAAGGCATTGCCCGACAACACCTCCTTTTTCTCCTCCTTTTTCGGCACCACCAGCGGTTTCACCTCATGGATCAACGGGTTTTTCAACAACGCCCCCATCAAACCGTTCACCCGGCTCAGGGCATAATCGATATCACCCTTGATATCCAGCACCTTGCCGGTGATGTTCGCCGACTCCAGCACCTGTTCCCGCGCCGCCTTCGCCCGGCCCCCGCCCCGGCCGCTCAGGAGATCGTTGAGCCGCGAACCCCGTCCACGCCGACCGCGCCCCCGGCGCGCGGATTGCCGGCTCGCCGATGCCTTGACCACCCCCCCCTCCGGTCCCACCCAGCGGAATGAATCGAGTCGCAGTTCGGGAAAGGCCTCCAGCCCCCGGCTCAAGACGATCATCATCGCCTCGGGCGAGGCCTTGCGCCTCTCCAGCCCATCGATGACGGTCACCGAGTTTTTCACATCGGTGGGATCGATGCTGGTGGGCAGATGTTGATCGATCACCTGGCGGTATCGGACATGGAGATCATCGGCTTTCCGTTTTTTTTCCTGCCACTCCTCATGGATCATCCACCCCTGACCGGCATAATATCCGCCGCCCCCCACGGCCCCCAGGAACAACAGTACACTGGCGGCATAGAGCACGGCGCGGAACAGGCGGGAAAGATAATAGCGGCCAACGTCGGCCGGCGCGAAATGGTTGCCGGGCGGCCGTTTGCCCAACAACTGGATGAACAGCGAATCCGAAAACGGCGTGGTGATGCGCCGTTTGATGCCGATCTTCCTGGCCACCTGGTTGACGGTCAGCAGACGGAACTTGATGGTGGCGCTCTCGATACACCGGGGACGCACGGCATCGAGCATCTCCGGATTGGTGCACAACACCACCTGCAAGGGAACATCCCGGGGCATGAGCCGCAAACTGTTGAGATAACTCCGGGTTCGATCCAGCTCGCGGACGAACAGCTCGGCATATTTTTCCGGATCCGGCTCCGGAACCGGCGCCATGCGGCTGATTTTCAGGTTGCGGCCATTGAAAAAGGAAAAACGCAGACCGCTGGTGCTCTGCCAGCTGACCAGCAAGGTGGCCGGAGAGACGGCATCCAGGGTTTTCAACAACGGCGCACTGACCAGGGGCAGGGAAAAAATTCCGGTGATCGAGGCCTTGTGTTGCCGAATGATGTCCAGCCACGGGGTGACGATATCCGGCTCGGTGATACCGATCAACACCGTCAAATCGTCCCGCCGCCCCCTTTTCTTCTCCCGGCCCTGAATGTCCAGATGGCGATAGGGCGTGGTGGGAAAGGCGCGGCTCAACCGCCGTTCGATCAACGCCTTGCGGTCCGGCCCCAACACATGGGGCATGGTTTCGTTGCGAAACTCCTCCTCCACCAGGTCCACCATCAGGTAGATCGGTATGGTGAGATCGCTGGCGACATATTTCGAAAAGGCCGCCAACCCCGCCTCATCCTTGGTAAACCGTTGCGGCGGCCCGGAAACGCTGCCCTTGGCCCAGGGAAAGGCGGTCAGTTGGTTCTTGGTCAAAAAAAGGAGACGTTTGACGAACATCAGCGGCCGACCTTGTTCATGATTTCATAGATCGGTCCGAGCACCGACAGGATGATCCAGGCCATCAATCCACCCAGAACCAGGGTCAGGACCGGTTCGATCATGCCCTGCAACTTGTCCACGGAGTCCTTGACCTCCCGATCATAAAAATAACGGACATTGAGCAGGCTCTTGTCCAGGGCGCCGGTCCCCTCGCCCACCTGCAACATGCGCAACACCAGGGGCGGAAAAATCAGGGTCCGCTTGAAACTGGCGGTAATCGTTTCACCCTCGCTGATTTTTTCCTGCACATCACGCATCACCCGGGCGAGAACCCGGTTGCCCACCACCTTTTCACTGATCACCAGACAATCGAGCACCGTGATGCCGGCGCCATACATCATCGCGAACACATTGGCGAAACGGGCCATGATGATCTTCTGGACGATGGGACCGAACACCCACACTTTCAATTTGATGAAGTCGGCCCCGTAGGCCAGCATCGGACTGACGCGGATGCCGGTGATGATCAACACCGTCAGCAGGATGGGGGTACCGATGATGAACGGCCAGTACGAGAGGATGAAATCCGAGGTGTCGATCAACAACTGGGTATGGAAAGGCAGCTCCTGGCCCATCATCTTGATGAACGTGACCAGTTGCGGCACCAAAAAGGTCATCATGAAAAAAAACACCCCGGTGACGATGGTCAGGACGAAGGCCGGGTACATCAGCAGTTTTTTGGTCTTGGTCGCCAGCTCGTCCTGCCATTTGATGGTTTCGGCCAGATTGGCGAAAATTTCCTGCAACTGTCCGGTCTGTTCACCAGCACGGATCAGCGAGGTGAACACCTCGTCGAACACCTGCGGATATTTGGCCATCGACTCCGACAGGGTGATGCCGGCCTGCACATCCTCGATCAGGGCCGCCACCAGGGCCGCCATCACCGGGTTTTCCGAACTGTCGCGCAGGTCGTTCAACCCCTCCACCAGCGGCACCCCGGAACCCATCACCTGCTCCAGGTGGAAACAGAAGGTGATCATGTCCTGGCGGCTGACCTTGCCGCCGGAAATTTTCGTCGACTTGGCCTGCACCTCGGTACAGCGGATCAGGTCCAGCTGCATGCGCAACAGACGGGATTCCAGATCGTCGATATTGTTCGCATCCATGGTGCTGCGAACGATCCGCCCCTTTGGATTCATGGCTGAGAAGCGGAAACCGGGCACCGTCCCTACCCCTTGAACCGGTCGGTCAGGTCCACCACGCGGGACACCTCGGACAGGGTGGTGCGGCCATCCAGGACCATGCGGGCGCCGTCATCGGCCAGGGTCTGGTAGCCCTGTTTGCGGGCCTGGCCCAATATTTCCCGATGGCTGGCGCCGGTCGACAACAGTTCATCCAGGGTTTCATCGATGCGCAACGTCTCCAACAACGCCTGCCGTCCCTTGTAGCCGAGATGGTCGCAATAGGTGCACCCCTTGTTGCGATAGATGACCGCATTGGCGTTGCCGGCATCGACACCCAGCAGGCGCCGTTCAATGCTGCTGGGGGGATACCCCTCCCGACAGTAGGTACACAGTTTGCGGACCAGGCGTTGACCGACGATGCCGATCAGGTTGCCGGTGAGGATATCCCGGCTGACACCGATATCGACCAGGCGGGTGATGGCCTTGACGGCGGAGTTGGAGTGAACCGTGGAATAAACCTGATGGCCGGTCATGGCGGCGCGGAAGGCCATTTCGGCGGTCTCGGCATCGCGGATCTCACCGACCAGGATCACGTCGGGGTCCTGGCGCAACATGGCGCGGATGCCGTCGGCGAAGCCCATGCGTGCCGCCGGATTGACCGAGGACTGGCGGATCTGGGTCATGGGATATTCCACCGGGTCCTCCAGGGTCATGATGTTGACGGACTCGTTGTTGATGGAGTCGAGCATCGAATAGAGGGTGGTGGTCTTGCCGCTGCCGGTGGGACCGGTGACCAGGATGATCCCTTCCGGCCGGGCCATCATCAGCTTGAGGCTGGCCATGGCCTCATCGGAAAATTCCATGTCCTCCAGGTGGACGATGCCCTTCTGACGATCGAGAATACGCAAAACGATGTTTTCGCCGAAGGTGGTGTTCATGGAGGAGATCCGAAAATCCACCGGCCGCCCGAACAACTGCAGGGAGATGTGCCCATCCTGCGGGGCGCGGGTTTCGGCGATGTTGAGCCCGGCCATCACCTTGATGCGGACGGTGATCATCGATTGATATTTCTTGTGCAGGCTGCGAATCTGCCGCAACACGCCGTCGATGCGGTAACGAATGCGTAAAAAACTCTCCTCGGGTTCGAAATGGATGTCCGAGGCGCCCCGTTTGACCGCATCCGACAACAACGAATCCACCAGGCGCACCAGGGGTTGGCTGTATTCATTGCCGCCATAGCTGGTGATGCTCTGCTGGTCGATCTCGCCGGTCTCCATCTCCCGGAGGATGCCGTCGACGGAGAGTTCGAAACCGAAAAATTGATCGATGGCGCTGTCGATCTCCACCTCGCCGGCCAGCAGGGTGCGAATCTCCACCCCCTCGCCGAGCAGGGAGCGCATCTTGTCCAGGGCCACCACATCGAAGGTGTTGGCCATGGCCACGGTCAGCTTGTTGTTGGCCTTGTCATAGGAGATCGGCAACATGTGGATGCGTTTGGCGAACTCCTTGGAGATGAGTTTCACCGCCTCACTGTCCACCACCACCTTGCTCAGATCGACGCTCTGTTGCCCCAGGGCCTCGCCGAGCATGTCGCGCATCATGCCTTCGGAGACGAACCCCATCTCCACCAGCACCTTGCCCAGCGGTTTGTCCTGCCGTTTTTGTTCGGTCAGGGCGATCCGCAACTGGTCCTGGCTGACAACCCCTTTTTCAACCAGCAGTTCTCCGAGCATCACCCGCGGCCGTTTGGCGCTCATCGTCACTCATTCCTCTCCGGGATCGCCGGATCCCGTTCGACCGTTGTCACGGTGCAACCGTTCATTCCAATGGTCCCGCCGCCACACCGGCGGCACGGTTGTCCAACTCCCTGGACAGATCGGCCACCCGCGCCTTCACCGACCCCGCGTCGAACCGTCCGGGACGCAGCGTGGCCAGGGCCAGGGCGCGGCGGTAATAGGGCAGGGCCGCCCGTTCCTGGCCGAGATGGTCCAGGCTCACCGCCAGGTTGAAGGCGAAGTCGGCGTTGGTATCATCCCCGGACAGGGCCTTGAAAAAGACGTGCTGGGCCTCGCTCCAGCGGGATTGGGCGGCATAGAGCCCGCCGAGGGCGAAATAGAGGTGCGGCGCGTTGGGTTCCCCCTGCAGGATGGCCTTGATGCGGCTCTCCTGGTTTTGCGCATCGATGTTGCCGCTGAGACTGGTCAAACCGGCCAGGGCCACGGAGTCGCGGGGGTCGAGTTCCAGCAAACGCATGTAATACCCGGCCGCCTTGCCATAACGCCCATCACTGACACCGAGGGCCGCCAGACCCATCAGGGCATCCCGGTTGGTGTCATCCAGGCGCAACACCTCGTCATAGAGCGCCCGCGCCCGGTCACCCCGACCGGAATAGAAGGCGTTGCGCGCCATCATCAACCGTTGATGGGTATCGATCCGCGGCGCCGCCGGACGCCGGTCCGCTGGCGGTACCGGCTTTTCCGCAACAGTGGATGGTTGCCGGAGGACCTCGGACACCGGCGGCGCCTTGGGGACCGCCGGGGCCGCCGCGGGCGCGACCGGCGCCGCCGGCGTCTCGGCCCGGGACGGGGGTGAAGAGCGCGGAACCAGGGCGGCCGATTCCCGGACCGGCGATTTTTCCATCACCGCCGGCGCCAGCGGCGCCCGGACCGCCGCCGGCGGCTTCACCGCCGGCTGCAACGGGATGGACGGCCTGACGGCCACCGGTCGGCGCGGTGGCCGTACCGGTTTCGGCGGATCCACGAAGGGCACCCACTCGGCCACCCGGGCGGTGAACCCCCGCATGGCCGGCGTTTTCAGCAAACCGCTCAGTTCGGCATATTGATACCCCATGACCGAAAACAGGGCCACCGCGGCCAGGGAACCACCGATGATGGCCCATTTTTTCCAGGGACTTGGCGGCGTTTCGGATACGGCATCGAATATATTTTGCGCCGCCTCCGGCGTTCCGGCGACCATCGTATCGGCCGTGGCGGCAGTGGCGGTGGGTTCCGGCGGTTTTTCCCGGGTAAAGGCGGCCCCCTGGATCGGCGGTTCCTCCTTGGCGGGGGCCTGGTCGGCTTCGCTCAACAGATAGGCCTGAAAGTCCACCGTGTTGTCCAACGCCCCGGAAGCGTCCCAATCATCCTGATCCGCTTCGTCCCCCATCCCGGCATCCATCCCCGGGGAGGCGGCGCCGGACAGGGCCGACGGGGTCGCCCCCTGGCGAAAGGTGGTGGGAAAGGTGACATCGGGTTTTTCATCGCCGTCGCCCTGATCCGTTTCCGGCATCACCGGGGCAGCGGGGGCCGCCGGGGCAACCGGCGGCGTCACCGGAGCAGCGGGGGCCGGTGGGGCAACCGGGGCGGCGGGGGCTGGTGGAGCAACCGGGGCGACGGGAGCCGGTGCGGCAGCGGCGGGCGGGGTGTACGAGGTACCGGCGGGGGCCATCACCGTCCCCTCCTCCTCGTCCTCATCCCCCTCTTCATCGAGGTCAAAGGCCAGGGCCGATATCAATTTACCACCGGAAGCCGGTTTCTCCGGCGCCGAGCCCGCCTCCTCCTCTTCCTCATCCGCAAAGGCCAGCGACGCAATCAAACTCCCGCCA
>CAYFNE010000079.1:0-13044 GCA_964344355.1 uncultured Magnetococcales bacterium | reverse complement strand
GGCCAGCGACGCAATCAAACTCCCGCCAGCCGATGGACCCTCCGGTTCCGACTCAGCGCCCTCTTCCCCATCATCCTCAAAGGCCAACGACGCAATCAAACTCCCGCCAGCCGATGGACGTTCCGCTTCCGACTCAGCGCCTTCTTCCCCATCCTCCTCAAAGGCCAACGACGAGATCAAACCCGCATCCGCCGCCGGACGCTCCGATCCGGATATTTCCCCATCCCCTTCAGCGGCCAACGAGGCGATCAAACCGCCGCCGGCAGCGGGCCCGGCGGCGCCGGTTTCCGGTTCGTCCCCGGTCTCCAGGTCGAAATCCAGGGAAGGCGTCGACTCGCCGCTGGCATTGCCGCTGCTCCCCTTGGCGTCGGAAACCGCCTTTTTTTCCACACCGGCGTCCCAATCCGGTTCCAACTGAAACTCCAGTTTTTCCAAACCGGCCGCCGCTTCGCTTTCCGGGTCCGGGAGCGGTTCGAGGGCATCGCGCTTTTCGGAGGTGGTCTTGAAATATTCCAATGCCTCGGAGGCGGGGACATCACCGGCGGCCCGTTTATCCGTCGCAACGGTCTCCCCGGAGCCGCCGGATTCCGACCGCTCCTTCTCCTTGCGGTTCCGATCCCGCTCCACACTCTCCAAGGCTTTCAGCAACATGCTCATCGATCATTTTCCCCTGGGCCGTCTTCCCGACCGTTGGAGTCCGGAGAATGGTCCGATCCGTCTTGACCGGAGGTATCCGTTTGTTTCGAATCATCGGCCGGCGACCGCTCGGCGGGCGGTTTTTTGCCGAACAGCCCCCGCTCCATCCGGTCCAGACGTTGCCGGACCCGTTCCGGCGGCAACCAGCCATAACCGGCGTAGCCGAGCAGACGGGTCACCTCCACCATTTCGGCATCGGTGACCGCCCCCTTGGCGGAGCCCAACAACATCGATCTGAGACGGCTGCCGACCGGGACCGGCTTCAACCGGTTGCCTTTGGCCCGCCGGGCCACGAAGGCCAGCAGATGCGGCATCGCCCCGTCATCCCACTCCCCGCCGGGGCGGGATTTCAAGGCCCAGTCCAGGGCCCACAATTTCAGGACCTGATCCGCCGACGCCGACAGGGCATAACGCCCGGAGGGACTGAACCGGACCGAATGCACCGGGTTGGCGTGACCGGTGAACACCCGCAGGCAGCGACCGGTGCCCACGTCCCACAACCGGACCGAATGGTCGTTGCCCCCGGACAGGGCATAGCGGTTGTCCCGCGTCAAACAGGCGGAGCGGATAAAACCGGCATGTCCGGTCAAGGTTTGCAACGGCTGCCCGTTTCTCATGTCCCAGAATATCATCGTCCCATCGGCACTGGCCGAGAGGGCGAAAAGACCGTTGGCGCTGTAGTCGACCGAAAATACCTGGCCACGATGGCCTTTCAAGGTGCGCAACGGGCTTTTTTTGCCGATCTGCCACAATTTTACCAGACCATCCTCGCCACCGGTCAAAAAATGTTGCTCGTCCGGGCTGATACTCAGGGAAAACACCTGACCCTGGTGCCCCTTGTAGGTCATTTCACAATCACTGCTGGCGGCATTCCACTGTTTGACGGTTTCGTCGGCACTGGCGGAGAGCAGATACTGATGACCCGGACCGATCATGCGCACCGACCGCACCTTCAGGGTGTGGCCCTGCAGGGTCCGCACCTCCCGGCCACTTTCCACATCCCACATTTTCAACAGGTTGTCTTCACCACCGCTGACGAACAAACGCCCATCCCGGCTGAAGTCCAACGATTCGATGCCGGCGCTGTGGGCCTTGAAACGGCGGACCTTTCCCCCATCCCGCAACCGCCACAGGGTGATCCGCCCATCCTGCCCGCCGGTCGCGGCCAGGTCGGCGGCGGGATTGAGGGCGGTGGCCATCAGGGGGGCGCCGTGATCGTCCCAGCTTTTCTCCTCCCACCCCCCCAGAAAACCGTTTTTTGGCAGCAGTTGATAAATTTTTTCCAGCACGTTCAGGGCATCGGCGCCCCGGCTGAAACCGGTCTGGGCGCGGGCCTGCTCGACGAATGACAAGGCCGCCGCCGCATCGTTGCGTTCCAGGGCCTGCCGCGCCTCGTCCAAAAAGCCGACATAGGCCGCCGAGGCGGAGAAGGCCTTTTCGCTGGCCTGAATCTGCGACAGGGTCATCGGCGCCGTCCAACCGAAGCGATCGGCGTTGACCTGCCACCAGGACACCTCCCCCTCCTCGCCGCCGGTCAGGGCATAGCGTCCACTGGCGCTCAGGCCCAAGGCGGTCACCGGACCCTTGCCGCCCTCGAAGCTGCGCAGACAACGGCCGGTCTCCACATCCCAGAGACGAACGCTGTTGTCCTTGCCGAAACGGGAACCGGAGACGGAGACCGCATGGCGTCCATCCCGGGTCAGAACGACATCGTTGATCTGGGCGGTGTGACCGTGAAAGGTACGCAGACACTCACCCTCGTGCAGGTCCCACAGTTTCATGGTCCCATCTTCACTACCGGAGAGGGCCTTTTTCCCCTGGCTGTCGAAAACCACCGCCCGCACCGGTTTTTCATGCCCTTCCAGGGTCAGGCGGCAGTGACCGCTCTCCACGTCCCACACCTTGACGCTGTTGTCATGGGAAAAATGGGAGCCGGAACCGGAGAGGATCTCCTTGCGGTCGGGACTGAACGACAGGGCGTTGACCGGACCGCCGTGTCCCTGAAAGGAGCGGATCTCGCGCCCGGTCTTGACATCCCACAGTTTCACCACCGTATCGCTGCTGCCGGTGATGACCAGATGGCCATCATCGCTCAGGGCCACCGCATCCACCGATTTGACGTGCCCCCGCAACACCCGCAGGCATTTCCCGGTCTTGCGGTTCCACACCCGCGCCCGCTCCCCTTCCCCTCCGGAGACGATCACCCGGGCATCATCGCTGATCGCCACGGCGTGAATCCCTTTGGAGTGCCCCTCCAACACCTGCTCGCAGCGCCGTTGGACCAGATTCCACACCCGCACCGTGCGGTCGGCGCCACCGGAGACCGCCAACCGGCCGTCGGGGGCCATGTCGATGCCGTTGATCAACCCCTCGTGGCCCTTGAACCGGCCCAGCAGGCGCCGGGAGCGGGGTTCCAGATGGCGGGCGGAGGCGGCGGTTTCCCGAATGTCATCCTGATCGGCATCCTCCCGGGAGACGCTGCGCAACACCTGGAACACCGACCGGCAATCCCCCCGCTCCAGATGCACCAGGCTCAAGAGATAACTGGGCAACCAGGCCCCCAGCTGGGATTTCAGGCTCTCTTCCATGCGCTCCACCACCAGGCCGTCATCGGGCTCGATGGCCCGGCGCCATTGGCTCATGGCCTGGTTGAAGGTGGATTCGGGATGGTTGGGATGGCGTTTCAGGGCCTGTTCCCACAACTCTTCCGCCTCGACGGTACGGCCGAGATCGAGAAAGGAGACGGCCCGGTTGTTGTAACTTTCCGCCGAAGCCATGCCCGACTTGGGGACGGCGCGGGGATGGGGACGGCCGACGAACTGCCGATAGATGCCGCGCAACGTGTCGGCGATGACCCCCATGTTTTTCGGTCGCGCCTCGGGATCGGCCTGAAAACACTGTTTCAACAGTTCCGCCAACGGTGGTGGCATGGGGGGGATGTGTTCCGGACCGTGCAACCCCTTGGCCTCGAACCCGGCCAGTACCGACGGCGCCAGCACGCCACGGCGCCAGTTGATGGTGCCGGTGAACATCGGCATCAGGGAGATGGCGAATGACCAGATGTCGGTCTTGAGGGTCAGGGCCTTCATCGCCGCCTGTTCCGGGGAACACCAGCGCGGCGACAACCCGGCCGCCTCCACCATGTCCTCACCGCCGGCCCGGCCACTGCCGGCCTTCATGCGCGCCAGACCGAAGTCGGTCACCTTGGCCACGCCATCATCGGTGAGCATGACGTTGGCCGGCTTGATGTCCTGATGGATCATCCCCTGGGCATGGGCATATTCCAGGCCCCAGGCGAACTGGATGGCGATGTCGAGCATCCGCGCCAGGGATTTTTCCGGCCCGCCGTCATACAGTTTCGGCCTCTCCCCCTTTTTGCGATTGCCCTTGATCCACCCTTCCAGGTCGCCGCCGGTGACGAACTCGGCGAACAGGCGCGGAATCCGGCCCAGTTCGCGGACATAATAGCAGGAGCAGGTGTTGGGGTGCAGACCCAGCTTGACCCAGGTTTCGGCCTCCATGACAAAATTTTCCGCGGCCCCCGGTACCTTGAGGATTTCCGGTTTCGGGCTCTTGACCGCCAGGTCCATGTTCCACCCCAGATGGCGCACCCGATAAACCTTGCCCATGCCGCCGATGCCGAGCACCCCCGTCACCCGGTACATGCCCATGATGACATCGCCTTCATTCCAATCCACCGGCACCTCATCGGCGCCGCCGGACCGACCGGCGCCGCCGGCCTGGCCGCCGAGCAGCCCGGAGCCCATGGCCTTGCCCTGGCCGGCCAGGGCCGAGGAACGGATGGTGAAGGTGTCCTTGCACCCCTGGCAGCGCATGCTGCGCCCCAGCAGTTCATCCGGGACGTTGCGGTACCCCTTGCCACACCGCGGACAGATGGTCAGATTGGCCATGGCATCCTATTCCAGGGCGGGAACCCGGGCGGGGGAGTTCCCCTCGTTGGGAAAGGAAAATTCAAGCCTGGCCAATTTTTCCCGCAAACTCCCCGGCGTCATCAGGGTGGGACGGATGAAGATGGCCAACTCGGTTTTTTCGGTGGAATGCTGCTTGGTACCGATCAACTCCTTGATCAAGGGTATGCTGGACATGCCGGGCATTCCGACCCGGTTTTTTTCACTGCGGTCGCGCATCAAGCCACCAAGGATCACCACCTGACCACTGGCTACCCTCAACAGGGATTCCATCTCCCGAATCTGTACCTCCGGAATCTGGTTTTAGGCATAAACAGGGTCGGTTTTATAACCGATGATCTGCGTCAGAGATGGACGAACGTGCAGGGCAATGGAACCATTTTCACTGACTTGCGCGACCACCGCCATGATCAAACCTTCGGGAATGGTCTTGATTGTGGAGGTGGTTGTAACTTTTGCCGGGGTATCTGCCGTGGCCTCCTCCACCTCCCGTTCAACCTCAAAATAGACTTTTTCATCAACCACTTTCAACATCGCCGGCTGCCCATTCAGAGCGATCACCTTCGGACTGGAGAGCACGCTGACTTCTCCGTATTTTTCAAGAAGTTTCAGTGAAGCGGTCAGGGCATCATAGCCATTGTTGTAGGCACGGGAAGCGATGTGAAAAAATGGATTGCCACCAACGGCGGCGTCCATGGCCCCGGAAGCGATATCTCCAAGCGTATTGGTTTCCGTGTTAGGTCCTTCAAAATAATCCGGGTCTCCCGCAGCGACATGCATTCCCTGCAAACCATTGTTGATCCGCTTCCAGTTCACCCCCTTCTCGAAACCATCGGTGAGCCGTATCTCCACCACCGTCGCTTCGATCAACACCTGTTTCAAGGCACTGCCCAAAACCCGGTCGAGATAGGCCTGCACCAGTTTGTGCTGCCGCTTGGTGGCATAGACGTTGATCACGCCGGTGCTCTGATGGGCCACCACCGGTTCCAGGTCCCCTTCCTCCTCTTGAATCTCCTCCTCCTTCTTGGCCCCTTCCTCGACGATCCCCTCCTCGGCGATGGCGGCGGCCATGCTCTGCTGTTTGCGTTTGGCCTTTTCGGTCTTGGCGCGGCCTTTTTCGATATCGATGATGTTGATGATCCCTTTCAGCAACGGTTCCCAGAACTCACTGTCCACCTCATTGTTGACGCTGGTGGTGGAGACGCTGCCGGCGCCCTCGCCGCCGACGGTCAGGTCGAGGCTCATGTCGCTGGTGGATTTTCGTTTCAGGTTGAGATAGTCCACCTTGTAAATGTTCCAATAGGGCAGGTCCGGGGTGACGATCAAGGTGTCCCCTTTGAACCGATAGCGCATGTCCACCTGTTCGGAGAGATGCTGGAGGATGCTGGCCAGGGTCTGCTCGACGGCGTTGATGGTCACCCGTCCCTCGATTTCCGGGTGAATGTTGATGTTGAGTTCGGAATCCCGCGCCAGGGTGAACAGCAGCTCCTTCACCGGCACGTTGTGCAGGACGATGGTATATCGCTCCCGGGCCGGATCCTTGGTGGGAACCGGCAACAACGGCGTCGCCCGCACCAGGGCCGGGATGTTTTTTTTCTTTTTCTTGACCCGTGCCTCGGCCGGCGGCCGTAGATGCCCCGTGGACAGGGGCACCACCGGTTTTTGGCAGGCGGCCAACAACAGCAGGGTCAAACCGATCATGAACAGCTTATGGAAACGCATATTTGGATGTTCCGGTATCTGGAGGCCCGGGCACGGAAAAAATCCGCTCGGGCAACGGAAGTACCGGTTACGTGCAATAACTATTCCACACAAAGGGGCGAGCGATCACCCGCTGCGGGGGGCGGACCGGGAACAGGCCCGAAAGCGGGTAACAGCTGACAAAAAAACAGCCGGGTTCCCAGGACGATCGCCTGGGAACCCGGCTGTTTTTGAACAAAAAACACCGAAGAGAAGCCTGGTGGGCGCGGTACCGGATCACCGCCCCGACCGGGCATTCATTATCCGCGGGTGGAGATCACCGAACGATCCTCATCCCGCCATGTGGCCCGACCGGTGGGTCGGGCGTGGGGGGAGCCAATCAGGTGACGCCGACGGAACGACGAATTTTTTTGCGCAGGCGACGGACCGCCTCGGCCTTTTTGCGCCGTTTGCGCTCCGACGGTTTTTCGAAAAATTTCCGTTTTTTCATCTCCCGGAACATCCCTTCCCGGATCATCTTTTTTTTCAATACCCGAATCGCTTGATCCACATTGTTGTCATAAACATCAATTCTCACGAAAAAGCACTCCTCCCAGTTTTTTTTGGTTTTGCTGCGTTCGATTGGATTCGGGATACGACACGGAAAAAAAGCACTGTACCGAACTTTTCACAGCAGTTCAAGTGCCATCGTTCGGTTCGGACAACCGATCCATCCCCCCGGCCGGGACGGGAGGGATGGGTTTTCGATCGATCATTTTTCGGGAATACCCAGGGCCATGTAGACCGGATCCCCCCCGCGGATCAACAGGATCAACAGGGTTTTGCCCGGGGTCGGTTCACCGACGGCCTTTTTGAAGGCCGCCATGGTGTGAACCGGTTTGCGGTTGATTTCGGCGATCAGATCGCCGGCCCGAATGCCCGCTTCGGCGGCGATGCCGTTGGGTTCCACCTTGGCCACCACCATGCCCTTGACGGAATCTTCCAACTGCAACCGTTCCCGCAAACCCGGGGTCAGGGCATGCACGGTCATCCCCAGGGCATTGGTCTTGCCCTGGGCGACGGTGGTCTTCTTGCCTTTTTCCGCCAATTCGGCAACGACGACCGTCAATATTTTTTCCTTGCCGTTGCGCACCACCGTCATGTTCACCTTTTTGTTCACCGGCGTCTGGGCGACGATGGCCGGCAGCACTTTCATCCGGACCACTTCATGACCATCGAAACGGACGATCACATCCCCGGCCTTGACCCCGGCGCGGTCGGCGGGACTGCCGGCTTCGACGCTGGCGACCAGGGCGCCATGACGTTTTTTCAACCCCAGGGCGCCGGCCAGCTCCTGGGTGACGGTTTGAATACGCACCCCCAGCCAACCCCGGGTGACCCGGCCATGCTCCTTCAACTGCACCATGATGGTCTTGGCCATGTTGATGGGAATGGCGAAACCGATACCCATGTTGCCGCCGGAACGGGAAAAGATGGCGGTATTGATACCGATCACCTCCCCATCGAGGTTGAACAACGGTCCACCGGAGTTGCCGGGATTGATGGCGGCATCGGTCTGCAGAAAATTGTCGTAGGGACCGCTGCCGATCACCCGCCCCTTGGCGGAGATGATGCCGGTGGTCACCGTCGCTTCCAAACCGAAGGGGTTGCCGATGGCCACCACCTGGGAACCCACCTCGGCAGTGGCGGAATCGCCCAGGCGCGCCACGGGCAACACCCCGGCCTTGTTGATGCGGATCAGGGCCAGATCGGTCTTGGAATCGCGTCCCACCACCTCGGCGATGAACTCGCGTTCGTCGGAGAGGCGCACCAGGATCTCATCGGCCTCCGACACCACATGGTGATTGGTCAGGATGTATCCCGTGGGATCGATGATCACCCCGGAGCCGAGACTGCGGGATTTATAGGACTCCTGGGGCATCTGCTCCATGAAGCGGCGGAAAAAATCATCCAGCGGCGAATTTTTGAAGGCGTCGGGGGACAATCCCCCCTTGTGCGCCGATTTGCGGGTCTGGGTGGTGCTGATATTGACGACCACCGGTTTCAGTTTTTTGACCAGCGACACCAGGTCCGGCAGGGCGGCGGCGTGTGCTCCGGGGGAGAACAGACACAGCAATCCCACCACGAACAGCGCGATGGCACGATGTGATGCCATAAACATCATCGGAGGTTCCTCAATGGGTTGGATGGAACGAAAAGCATGAACGGGCGCGGTCACTTCAGGGCGGAGAGACCGGCGGGGGGGCAGGCATCGCCCCCTTTTTCGGCTGGTGGGGCGCTCCAGGCGAGGCTGGCGATCACCGGTTGTGTGTCGGGATCCTTTTCAAGACGGCTGTTTTGGCGGTGCAGCCAGAAAAAACTGGCCACCAGGGCCAGCAGGCCGGCGATGGCACCGCCCCCTTCGGCGGTTTGCGCCGCCACACCCATGGCGAGCAACAGGGCCCGGGCCAGGGAACCGATGCCGACCAGGGCGGCGATCGGCAGGCCGTAGACCAGAAAGGAGGCGCGCAGGAACCCTTTTTCGGAAATTTCCAACACCACCTGCTCCCCCACCTCGGCGCCGATGGGGTTCAGGGCGCGGATGCGGTTTTCCCGGTTGCCGAGACCGGCGGACAGGGTGGAACAACTGGCCTGGGCATGACAGGAGCCGCAGGCGCTCTGGCGGTAACTGGAAACCAGGGCATGGTCACCGTCCAGCCCGACAACGAAACCCTGCTCACGCAACATGGGCCACTCCTGGAGTCAACGAATGAAAAGAGACCATCGACCTTTATTCGGCAACCGATGCGGTTCCGGGCCGGTCAACGGGGGGTTCCGGCGACGGCGGCGACCGGCGGAATGGCGGTTTTCCCCTCCTCGCCGTCGGCCAGACCCGCCAGGATCCCGGCCACGAGCACGGCGGGCACGCCGAACCACAACAACCGCTGCCGCAGACGTTCCCGTGGCGAATCGACCCGCTCATTGTTGATGGCGGTCATCACCGAGTGGGTCATGTGTTCGGGGTCGGACAACATGAAACGGTCGGCCAGGGCACTGCGCAACTGGGCCATCATGCCCATGGTCCGGCAACAGTCATCACACTTGAGCAGATGTTTGGTCACGGGACCGAGAATGATCGGTTCCAACTCCCCATCCAAAAAGGCCGATACCAACTCTGGATTGCAACTCATCCCCATCTCCCTCTCTCTTTTTCCCATCCGAAAGGATTCGATAGTCCCCCGCTTTCGAAACCCTGATGCGCCGGTGGCCGGCGGCAAGTCCGAAACCCGCTCGATACATGGCGGCGAGCCCATGTTATAACCATTTCCCATATATGTTGCAATCCCACTCAATTCGTTACATGACATCCCCGCAACGACCCCTGTCCCGACGCCGTTTCATACCCCCCGCTCCGCTTGACGATCCCAGGGGTGATGGCCTGACCGATGGTCTATTGTGGCGGGGCCAGATACTGTTTCATGCGTTCCATCACTTCATGGCGCGCCCGGAAAATACGCGAACGGACGGTGCCGATCGGGCAGCCCAGGACCTCGGCGATCTCCTCGTAGGAGTGCCCTTCCACATCCCGCAGCAGAATGGCCTTTTTCATGGACGGCGCCAGCGAATCGATGGATCTTTCCAGATTTTCCAACATTTCCCGGCGCAACACCTTGCGCTCGGGAGTTTCATGGTCCCGAAGTTGCGGAGCGACACGATCCGCATCCTCCAACTCCATGTCGGACATGGGAATACCCCGTCCGGAGGCCATCAGGTGGTTTTTGGCGGTGTTGACCGCAATACGGTAGAGCCAGGTATAAAAAGCGGCATCACCGCGAAAACTGCCCAGGGCACGGTAGGCCTTGATGAATGCCTCCTGGGTCAGATCATGCACCTTGTCCGAATCGGAGACACTGCGGGCGATGACCGAGGCCACCTTGCCCTGATATTGGCGCACCAGCAACTCGAAGGCCTTTTTATCGCCCTTCTTGGCCCGCTCCACCAGGATATGGTCAGAGTCGGCCACCAGCCACCCTCCCTGCCCCCGCCCAGGTCCGAAGCCGGGATCGTGGCGTGCGACCGATCGATGAAGTCACCATAATGGACACTGCCGTTCATAAAAAGTTCATAAACCGGGAAACCCACCCGAGAATAGCGTATCATCTTGCCAGTAAGATGGACCAGCCCACAATGGATATCGTGCCATGAACCAAACGATCGAGGAACGCCGCACGACGGCGGACTTCCTGATTATCGGCGGCGGCATCGCCGGATTGGACCTCGCCCTGCGCCTAGCCGGACTCGGCAGCGTCACGGTGCTCACCAAGGCAGAACCGGGAGAATCCAACAGCCGCTACGCCCAGGGCGGCATCGCCGCCGTGCTCGATCCCAGTGACCGACCGGAGGCGCATCTGGCGGATACGCTCACCGCTGGAGATGGTCTTTGCAATCCCCGGACCGTTCGCCACGTGGTGGAAAACGGCCCCCGTTGCATCCGCCGCCTCATCGATCTCGGCGTGCCGTTCACCCGAATGGAGAAAGGCGGTTATCACCTCACCCGCGAAGGGGGCCATTCGGCCCGCCGCGTCATCCACACCGCCGATGCCACCGGCCAGGCGGTGATGGACATCCTGTTGGAGCGGGTCGGCCAACGGCCCAATATCCGCTTGCTGCGCGATCAACTGGCCATCGACCTGATCAGCGCCCATAAACTGGGCCATTTCGTGCCCGGACAGCCCAACCGCTGTTATGGCTGTTACGCCCTGGACCTGGCCTCGGACCGGGTGTTCACCCATCAGGCCCGTTTCACCATCCTCGCCACCGGCGGCGCCGGCAAGGTCTATCTGTATACCTCCAACCCCGACACCGCCACCGGCGACGGCATCGCCATGGCCTACCGCGCCGGCTGCCGGGCGGCCAACATGGAGTTCATCCAGTTCCACCCCACCTGCCTGTTCCATCCGGAAGCGAAAAATTTTCTCATCTCCGAGGCGGTGCGCGGCGAAGGGGGGCTGTTGCGCCTGAAAAACGGCGATCGTTTCATGCCCCGCCATCATGACAAGGCCGAACTGGCGCCCCGGGATGTCGTCGCCCGCGCCATCGACCATGAGATGAAACAGAGCGGCGAACCCTGCGTCTACCTGGACATCACCGCCAAGGGGCCCGATTTCATCCGCGCCCATTTTCCCAACATCCACCGCCGTTGCCTGGAGTTGGGCCTGGACATGACCCGGGAACCCCTGCCGGTGGTGCCCGCCGCCCACTATACCTGCGGCGGCATCGTCACCAATCTCGACGGTCAGACCGATCTGGACGGACTGTATGCCATCGGCGAGGTGGCCCACACCGGTTTGCATGGCGCCAACCGTTTGGCATCCAACAGTATTCTGGAGTGTCTGGTATTCGCCGACGCGGTGACCGAATCCATCGTCGGCAAACTGCGCCAACGGCCCCGGGTCAGCCAGCCGGCCCTGCCCTTGTGGGACAGTTTCGATACCGGCCACTGCGAGGACGCGGTACTCATCTCCCACAACTGGGATGAAATCCGCCGTTTCATGGGCAACTATGTCGGCATCGTCCGCAGCAACCGCCGTCTGGCCCGGGCCAGGCACCGCATCGAACTGTTGCAGCAGGAGATCAACGAATATTATTGGAACTGCCGCATCAGCCGCGATCTGCTGGAGTTGCGAAACATCGCCCTGATCGCCTCTTTGATCATCCGATCCGCCATCCACCGCAAGGAGAGCCGCGGTTTGCACTATAACGTCGACTATCCGAGCCGGTACGACGACGATAAAGTACGTGACACCATTTTGCCCATCGCCCACTGATCGGGAGGAAAAAATGGAAGAGACCGCCATCGTCTGCAAACGGGCGGAAATTTTCGGCCGGGTCCAGGGCGTCTGGTACCGGGGCACCACCGAAAAAACCGCCAAAAAACTGAACCTTCAAGGCTGGGTGCGCAACCGCGCCGACGGTTCGGTGGAGGCCCTGTTCCAGGGTCACCCGGAAACCGTGAAAAAAATGCTCGCCTGGTGCCACAAAGGTCCCATCGCCGCCCGGGTGGACCGGGTGGATGTGACGGATGAAACGGTGGATCGGGAATTGCCGGCGCTGTTCAAGATCCTCTATTGATGGTCCGACCGGTTCGATTCCGCTCCGCGCAATCGTCCTTCCGTTCCGGAACCGTTTTGGCTGGCGGGACAACTTTTTTCAGGAGGCTATTCGTCCCTCTCATAGAGACCGAGCCATTGTACAAGGACCCCCGGCAACCAGATCGTCGCCGCGGATGCGATCAACGTCAATACCGACAGTGCGATCAACGTCAATTTCGCCAAAACGGATTCATGGAATACAGGCAGGTTCAGAACTGCCGATAAAAAACCAATACCGGACATATTTCTGAAAAAAATCCCCCATAAGAGAATGACTCCCCAGAGAAACAGCGCCATATATGGCCGGCGGCTCCCCCCGAATAGGCTCGAGGCCGGTTGAAATCGATCAAATACCGAATTTCCATCCACACCAGGAGGACCACCAGCGCCACAACCAACCATAGGCGCAAATCCGCCGACTCGACCGGCAGCATCTCCATGCCAATGCTGAGATATCCGACCGGCATCAACACCATCCCCAAACCGGCGCACAACCACCAGATCGCCAACCAGCTATTTTTCAATCGTTTTATCCCGACTTTGACACCTCCTAGACACATTGCCCATGAAAGTTGCGCAAAAACAAA
>CAYFNE010000078.1:0-22840 GCA_964344355.1 uncultured Magnetococcales bacterium | reverse complement strand
TATTCTGGAAGTTTTTCAGGTTGTTTTAGCCTGAGGCAACCGGATACCCATGTACGACATATTGAAAAAATCTTATCTCCCACGCCGCAAGGTTTTGGCAGAACACTACCGGGAACCCCTGAACATTATTTCCAAAGTAATTGGTGGAGAGGTCATCACAAAAGGAGAAAAGTTCTATTTACATCAAGGTTCTTTGGAAATGGAGATATCCTTGCTGGCAGAGGGATTCCGCAAACTGGCTCTAATCTGGCAACTCATCCGCAACGGTTCCATTGAAAAGGGGACGATCCTGTTTTGGGATGAGCCCGAAGCCAACTTGAACCCTTTTCTTATGCAACACGTTGCCAACATCCTGATCATCCTGGCCAATTGTGGCGTACAGGTTTTTGTGGCTACTCACAACTACCCCTTTCTCAAGGAGCTGGACTATCAAAAAGGAAATACCCCGGTTACCTATTTCGCTCTTGACAACTCCGGAAACGATGGGGTGACGGCCAATCCTTGTACCGATTATGTCGGCTTGTCTCCCAACCTGATCGCAGAGGAACATCTGCGCCTGTATGATCTGGAAATCGACCATGCTTTCAAAGGGAAATCCTGATGACGGAAAGAAACGAAGAATGGGTCGAAGATGACCTTCCAAGGGGTTGGCCGTTCATCTGCTCAATCTGGAACAATGGAATTGGAAGTTTCCAAACTGCCCCGTCAGCCGTGTAGACGTGCAGGAGGTGTGAATGCCTACTCCGTTAAACATCCGGGCCTCTTTGGAAAAGCTGTTCGACGAAGGAAACCGCTTCGTCTTCTGGCAGGACCCGGACCGGGAGTTCGAGGAATCCCTGGAGACATTCCGCCCGGAAGGCATCACCATCATCCGCCTGAACCGGGAGCCGGCCCTGGCGGTGAAGGCCCGCCTGGAACTGAAGGAGCCCGCGGGCCGGTTTCTCCTCTATCAGCCCGGCCCCCGGCCCGATCCGGAAAAGGATTGGTTTCTGGACGTGCGCCACTATGCCGCCGCCTTTGCCGCCGACCGGGCCACCATGCACCTGCGGGAACTGGGCCTGCGCCAGCGGAACCTGCGCGATCATCTGGCGCTGCGGGCCGCCTTCCTGGCCAACAGGGAGCGGCTGGAGCGGCTCAAACGGTTGGTGCGGCCCGACGACGGCCCCGACGCCGTGGACAGGGCCATCATGGCCATCCTCGCCAATGCCGACCGGCCCGATTTCTTCAACATCACCATCGCCGTTCTGCAGGGGCTGGATGGGGAGCAACCGGACACCCTTTCCGCCCCCTGGGCGGATTTGGAGAAATATGGCCTCACCGCAACGTTCTGGCGCATGGCGGAAGAACGGTTCGAATACCGGGAGGAAACCCCCGGCCTGGACAATCTGCTGACCCGCCTGATGACCGCCGACCTCGGCAAAAGCCTCCATGGCGGATTGCCCGAAGCCCTGCGTCATCTGGCCCTCCCGGCCAGGGGGAGCGCCAGCGCCGTCGTCTGCCTGAGCCAGTGGCGGGACAGCGTCAGCCGCAGCATCCGTTACGAGGCGCTCTCCGACACCGTGGCCCGGCGCATCCGGCTGGATGAACACCTGAGCGGACTCTCCATCGAGGACCTGGCCGAGGTCCGGACCTTCCTGTCCGTCGAAAAACGGATCGCCAGCCGCCTCCGGGACCGGGTGATGGAGACCGCCGGCGCCATCAACCTCGATGAAATCAGAAACACCATCACTTTTCGCCAGGACGGCTACTGGGCCACGGACCGGCTGCCCTCGACGGAACACGCGCCCCGCCGCGCCCTGCACCGGGTCTACGACGCCCTGGCCCACGCCGCCGGACTGTTCCACCTGCGCAACACCCTGGGAACGGACGGGCTGCGCCATCCGGATGCGGAGTGCTTCCACCGGGCCTATACCCGGGACCTCTACCGGGTCGATCAACTCTACCGGTTGTTCCATGAAGCCTCCGGGGAGGCCAGCAGGGCCGGCTGGGACATCCTCAAACCCCTGCGGCCGGAGGTGGAGGCCTGCTACGGCAACTGGTTCATCCGCAACCTGAGCCTGAACTGGGGCAGCCTGGCAGAGGGGCTGATCCGGGACGGATGGCGAATCCGCGACGTCCCGGGCCAGCAGGATTTCCATCGGCTGTTCGTTGACAAGGTCATCTCCGGCAAACGGGACAACCGTCTCTTCGTCATCATCAGCGACGCCTTCCGCTACGAGGCGGCCCGGGAACTGACCGACGAGCTGAACGGCACATACCGCTTGACCGCCGAACTGCACAGCCTGCTCGGTGTTCTACCGTCCCACACCGCCCTGGGCATGGCGGCGCTTCTGCCACACACACGGTTGGATTATGACGGCTCCGCCGCCGTCCGGGCGGACGGCCAGTCCACCAGCGGTCTGGAACAGCGCAAGAAAATTCTGGCCCGGGTCCAGGGAACCGCCATCCGGGCCGAAGATCTCATGGCCATGAAAAAGACGGCAGGCCGCGAATTCATCAGGCGCCACCGGCTGGTCACCATCTACCATAACCGTATCGACGCCACCGGCGACGCCCGGGCCACCGAAAAGGAGACCTTCGCCGCCGTGCGCGAGACCATCGACGAGTTGGCCACGCTGGTCTCCAAGATCGTCAACGACCTGAACGGCTCCCAACTGCTGGTGACGGCGGATCACGGTTTCCTGTTCCAAATGGCCCCCGCCGCCGAAACGGACAAAAACACCCCGGGTATCAAACCGGAAGGGACCGTTCTCTCCAAGAAGCGCTATCTGCTGGGCCGTAACCTGCCCGCGGATTCCATGGCCATCCGGGGCTCCACCGGCGTCACGGCGGCAACCGGGGACAGCCTGGATTTTTGGATCCCGCAAGGGGCCAACCGTTTCCATTTCGTCGGCGGCTCCCGGTTCGTGCACGGGGGCGCCATGCTGCAGGAGATCGTTGTCCCGGTCATCCGGATTCGCCAGGCGAAAGGCAAATCCATGGCGGCCACCCGCATCCGGTCGGTCGGCATCAGCCTATTGGGCAACGCCTTCAAGATCACCACCAGCCGCCACCGTTTCGTCCTGATCCAGAACGAAACGATCTCCGAACGGGTCAAGCCGCTCAGCGTGCGGGTCGCCGTCTACGAAGGGGAACATCCCGTCACCAACGTGGAAGCGATGACATTTGACAGCCCCTCCAAGGACCTGAATGAATGGCGCAAGGAGGTGTGGCTGACCCTGGCGGGCCGGACGTTCGACAAGAAACACCGCTACCGGTTCATCGCCCGCAATGCCGGGACCGGTGTTGAGGAGTTGAGCATGGATGTCACCATCGATCTGGCCTATTCCAATGACTTCTGAATCTGCATACAACGGCGTGGACGAGTTGCGGTACAAACGCCGGCGACTGTTCATGGCCCGATGTCAGCGGCCCGTTCGGGACCGATCACATTTGCGATTGTCTGCTTTACACTTTGGCCAACCCCTGCAGGAGCGAGCTTGCTCGCGAACCGGGCCAACCAAAGCTCCGTGCGGGACTTTTTCGCGAGCAAGCTCGCTCCTACGGCGCGTGGTGATGTGTAAAGCAGTCTGATCGTTCCCGCCCGTTCCAATCGACGGGCGAAGCGAATGCCTCGTTCGAAAAACGGGACGCCAACGAAGCCTCGCTGGCGAACCCGAAAACCGGAGAGGCCCCCCGGCTCACTTCAATACCTTCTCCCACTGTTTTTGCAACCGTTTCGCCGAAACCGGTTCCACGGTACGCAGCTCCTGGGCGAACAGGGAGACGCGGTACTCCTCCAGCAACCACCGATAACGTTCCAACTCCGGATCGTAAAACCGCTCGGTCCGGTTGCGCTCCAGCAGTTGCCGACAGGCTTGCCAGAGAGGGGTGATCTCCGCCGCCCGACCGGCATCCTTCAGCGGCGCCTGCTGGCGGCGCTGCAGACGCAAACGCAGGGCCTTGAGATATCGCGGATACTGTTTCAACCACTGTTCCGGGACCGCCGACAAAAATCCGGGATGGACCAGGGCATCGAGATGGGCCCGGATCCCCTGCATCGTTTTTTCACCGGTGTGGGAACGGTTTTTTTTCAAACTCAACAAGATGGGATGGTATTCCGCCAAAATGTCCGCCACCAGCCCCCGCACCGACTCCGCCATCCTCACCAGACGACCCCGCCCGGCCTGCAACCGCGTCTGGAAGGTTTCGGCGTCCCGAACATCCCCCGCCCCCTCCGGCAGGAAAACCCGCGCCAGGGCCAGATTGATGATCTCCTTGATCAGGACCTCGCGGTTGCCCAGGGTGGTGTGGAAATAGACCATCTCCCGGGTGACGGACAGATTGTTTTTCAAATGTTTGATCTGTTGCGGCAAGGCCAGGGCGAACAGCCGCAACACCCCTTGACGATGCAGGCGCTGCGCTTCATCCGGATCGTCCACCAGCTTCAAAGTCACCGAAGCGCCATCATCCCGTAACGCCGGATGACCGAACACCGTTTGATCACCGCTGGTCAAAACCACCCGTTCCGGCAAAGCATCGAAATCCCAACGCGTCAACCCTTTGCGCTCATAGTGGTTTTTGGGAATTTTCTGGAAACTGTCCCGGGCCTCCGCACCCAACCGGCCGGTGATTTCCCGTAAATCCCGCCCCTGGGCCAACGTATTCCCACTGCCGGGATCGATAATCAGAAAGTTGATCTTCAAATGGTCCGACAAACCCTCCAGGTTCCAGAGGGAGACCGGAATGGCGACACCCAACCGTTGATGCAGGATATGACCGAGGACGGTGCAAAGCGGTTTTTCCCGCACCGTTTCCCCCCCCTGCCGCTCCTCCATTTCGGCGATCGCCTCCAGGCAGGCATTGACGCTGCCCGGTAACGGCACCAACAGGCGCCGATGGCTCTTCGGCAGGGATTTCAACAACGCGGTAATCTTTTCCGCCAGCAGGCCCGGCACCAACCATTCAAAAGGGTGCGGCGACACCCGGTTCAGGTCCGGCAAGGGAATGCGCACACTGATGCCATCGGTGCCGGCGCCGGGGTTGAACAGATATTCCAGGGAATACTCCCGGCCACCGACCAGCAGATGACCGGGAAACCGATCCCCACTGATCGTGGCCCCCTGATCACGCAGCAGGATCTCCCGGGTCAGATGCAAAACATGGGGATCTTTTTTTCGCGCCTGTTGATACCAGTTGTGAAAGTGACGCGAGGTGTGGGTACGCTGGGAAACGCGGCGATCATAAAAATCAAAAATTTCCCGTTCATCCACCAGCAAATCCCGGCGCCGGGATTTATTCTCCAGTTGCCGCAGTTCGGCGATCAATCGCTGATTGTGGGCGAAAAATTCGGCGTGGCTGCGAATCGACCCCTCCACCAGGGCCGACTGGATGAATATCTCCCGGGCGGTGACCGGATCGATGGGACCGTAGGGTACCTTCCGCCTGGTGATCAAGGGCAACCCGAACAGGGTCACCCGCTCATAGGCCATCACCTGCCCGGCCTTTTTTTCCCAATGGGCCTCGAAATGGCTTTTGCGGCACAAACCACCGGCCACCTCCTCCACCCACTCCGGCTCGACGCGGGCACAGGTGCGGGCGTACAGCTTGCTGGTCTCCACCAACTCACCGGCCAGCACCCAGGTGGGGGATTTCTTGAACAACCCCGAACCGGGATTGATGAAAAAAGTGGATTGACGGGCGCCGAGATATTCATGACGTTCCGACTTGAAACCGACATTGCCCAACAGGCCGGCCAGCAACGCCTTGTGAATCTGCGGATAGTCGGCGGCGCTCTGGTTGGGTTTGAATCCCATCTCACCGACCAGCAGGGTGTGCAGTTGATCATGGATATCCCGCCATTCCCGGGTGCGCACCCAGGAGAGAAACGACTGTTTGAGAAATCGGCGAAAAGCGTTCTTCGAAGGGGCCTCGGCCCGTCCCCGTTCGATGTGGGACCACAGGTTGAGCAAAGCAACGAAGTCCGACTGCCGATCGACATGTTGACGATGAACGGTATCGGCCTTGCCGCGAAAGGCCTCGGGCCGTTCCCGGGGATCGGGAATGGTCAAGGCGGAAACGATGATCAACACCTCACGCAGAGAGAGCCGTTCCCGGGCCGCCAGGATCATCCGCGCCAAACGCGGCTCCAGGGGCAACCGCGCCAACTGCCGGCCGATATCGGTCAACTCCCCCCGGGAGGTGATGGCCCCCAACTCCTCCAACAGGCGCAATCCATCGCGAATGGCATGGGGGGCCGGGGGGTCGACGAACGGAAAATCGGCCACCTCCCCCAGCTTCAGGGATTTCATTTGCAGGATGACCGACGCCAGGGAGGTCCGGCGAATTTCCGGGTCCCCGAACCGGGGCCGGGCCTCATAATCGGCTTCGGAATAGAGCCGGATGCACACCCCCGGCCCGAGACGGCCACAACGCCCCTTGCGCTGATCGGCGGCGGCGCGGGGAATTTTTTCCACCGGCAAACGCCGCACCTGGGTACGGCCACTGTGACGGCTGACCCGGGCGAGACCGGAGTCGACCACATAGCGCACCCCGGGCACGGTGATGGCGGTTTCGGCGACGTTGGTGGAGAGGATCACCCGCCGTTTGCCGCCAGGTTTGAAAACCCGATCCTGCTCCGCCGCGGAGAGACGGGCGAACAGCGGTAAAATTTCCACATGTTTCCAGTCCATCCTGGCGAACAGGGCCGCCGCTTCGCGAATTTCCCGTTCCCCGGGCAGAAACACCAACACATCGCCGGCCTCCTCCAGGGTGAACAGCTCCTCCACCGCCTCCAGGATCCCCTCCTCCAGCTCCTTGACCCCCTCGCCATCCCCCTCCTCTTCTTCCGTGAGCCGGGCGATGTTGTCCGGCTCCAACGGTCGATAGAGCACCTCCACCGGATGGGAACGGCCGGAGACCTCCACCACCGGGGCGTTGTCGAAATGGTTGGAAAATTTTTCGGTGTCCAGGGTCGCCGAACTGATGATCAATTTCAGGTCCGGCCGTTTGGGCAGGATGTTTTTCAGATAACCGAGGAGAAAATCGATATTGAGGCTGCGCTCGTGGGCTTCATCGATGATCAGGGTATCATACTGGTTGAGCAGACGGTCGGAGCGGGTTTCGGCCAGCAGGATGCCGTCGGTCATGATCTTGATGTGGGTCTCCGGACGCACCTTGTCGGTAAAGCGCATCTTGAATCCCACCGCCCGTCCCGGTTCGGAGTCCAAATCCCGGGCGATGAACGTGGCGATGGAACGGGCGGCGATGCGCCGCGGCTGGGTGACCCCCAACATGCCGGCCACCCCCCGGCCCAGTTCCAGGCAGATTTTCGGCAGTTGCGTGGTTTTTCCAGAGCCGGTTTCACCACAGAGCACCACCACCTGATGCTCACGGATGGCGGCTTGGATCTCCGCCTTGCGCCCCACCACCGGCAGATCGAGGGAATATCGGGGCGCCGGCAAAGCGGCACGGCGGCGCTCGACGATTTCCCGGGAACGCCGCACCCGGTTGGAAAGGGCGGACAAATCGTCGATCGGCAGCCGGCCGGCCTGGAACCGTCGACGCAAATCACGCAAACGGCGTCCCAAGGAGCGCCGATCCCGGATCATCCCCTGGGGAATTTCCCGGGCCAGCCGTTTCAGTTCAACGTCCGGATCCGATTCGGAATCGGTTGTTTCCGGGGAGAAAGATTTTACCATCGATGCCCTGGCAAGCTCCGAAAACGCCATGAATGGCGTTTTTTGTCAGTCTCCGAGCCGATGTCAAGCCCCCTGGTTTTTCGGATCGGAAGAACCGCGGACCAACTCCTGTTTCATGCTGTTCAACTCGATGAACTCATCGGCCTGGCGGCGCAACTCGTCGGCGATCATCGGCGGTTGCGTCATCAATGAACTGATGACCGTCACCTGTTTGCCCAGGTCCTGAACCGCTTCGACGACACTGCGAAAATCCCCATCCCCGGAAAAAAGCACCGCATGGTCGTAAAAAGGCGCCAGGCGCAACATGCCGACGGCGATTTCAATGTCCATGTTGCCCTTGATCCGTTTGTGACCGGTGGCCGGATCGACATACTCCTTGATCGGTTTGGTGATGACGGTATACCCGTTGTAGGCCAGCCAATCGACCAGGGGGCGGATGGGGGAGTACTCCTGACCATCGCCGAGAGCGGTATAATAATAGGCGCGCATCAAACGGCTGCGGGTGTGAAAATAGCTCAACAGCTTTCGATAATCAAAGTCGAACCCCAGGGAACGAATGGCCGCATACAAATTGGATCCATCAATGAAAACAGCAACTTTTTCATGTTTATAAAACATTCTCGACTGGCCTTCCAAAAAACGGGAAAACCGGTCCGACCGTTCGGACCGGTCCAAAAAAAATCATTTTTTATTGTAAATTCCCCCGCCCCGGCTCGGAGGCGATCATCAACCGGGTCATCCCCAGGGCGCGCGCCGCGTCCAACACCTGAATGACCCGGCCGTGGCTGGCCTCCCGATCGGCTTGAATCGTCACCAGGGGATCGCGGACCCCGCCGGCGGCGGCCTGCAGGCGATCCTTGAGCCCCCGCACCGGCACCGCCTCCCCCTGAACGGTCAACTCGCCCCGGGCGGTGATGGTGATGATGATCCGTTCCGCATCCTCCTCGGCGGTCTGGCCGGTCCGGGCCCGGGGAAGGTCCAGATCGATCTCCTGATGGCGGGCGAAGGTGGTGGTGACCATGAAAAAGATCAACAACAAAAACACCACATCCACCAGGGGTGTGATGTCCAGGTGAACCGATTGATGACGACTTCGGTTTCGAAAACGCATGATGCTCAACGCCCGGCTTGAATCTGTTCGACGATGACCAGGGAGAACCGCTCCAGTTCGACGATGTGCCGATCCACCACCCGGTTGAAAAAACGGTGAAAGGCCAGAGCCGGAATGGCCACCGACAGGCCGGCGGCCGTGGTGATCAACGCCTCGCCGATGCCACTGGCCAACACCCCGGGATCACCAACCCCAACCGTAGATATGATTGAAAATACCTTTATCATACCCAACACCGTCCCCAAAAGGCCCAACAGCGGCGTTACCGCGGCGATGGTACCCAGCATGGTCAGATACCGTTCCAGGTGGACCACCTCCTGGCGGCCGGCCTCCTCCACGGCCTCCTTGATGTCGCGGCGATCCTGGCCGGCGCGGCTCAGGCCGCTGAGGAGAATTTTGGCGTAGCTGCTGTCCCGGGCCCGGCAGGCATCCATGGCTTTGGCGATTTCGCGTTTTTTCACCCAGGTTTCAATCTGGTTCACCGCATCGCGGGGAATCACCCGGCTCCGGCGCAAGGCCCAGAAACGCTCGATGATGATGGCCATGGCCGCCACCGAACAGAGTCCGATGGGGATCATGATGATACCACCCTTGGCCAGAAGTTCCAGCATGTCACGGGTTCCGTAGAGACAAGGATTCGGCGTGTGAATTCACGCGGGTGCAACCGATATTCAACGCAGGGGACGTGGGGAAACATCCCGGAAAAATGGAGAAAAAAATGGAGCGGGAGAAGGGATTCGAACCCTCGACGTCAACCTTGGCAAGGTTGCACTCTACCCCTGAGTTACTCCCGCTTCGACCGGCGCGCGCCCATCCCATGCCGCCGGAACGGCCCACCCGGTCCAATACCGGGAGAGTGTCAATCATGACAGCGCCAGTCAACAGATTATTTTAAATATCGAACTGAAAAAAAACCACATCACATCCAACGAACCGTGCCGGTTGGCTGCCAAATCCGTTTGGGTCCACCATGGAGGCCGGGGTGGGATTCGAACCCACGAATAAAGGTTTTGCAGACCTCAGCGTTAGACCACTTCGCCACCCGGCCGAACCGGAAAAAATGGAGCGGGAGAAGGGATTTGAACCCTCGACGTCAACCTTGGCAAGGTTGCACTCTACCCCTGAGTTACTCCCGCTTGTGCCCGTCTTGGCAGTCGCCTTTGAAAATCCGGTTGCCAGTGACACCGGGACGATTGCAACGGTCTTCCAGGAAACAGCCCCGTATCATAGAGGCAAGGAGGCCCGGTCGTCAATACCGGTTGTTGATCTTTTTAAAAAATTTTTCCGCCGGACCGCCAGTGGCCTACACCCCGGAGCGCAAGGTCGGCCAGGCGTTGTCCAGATAGCGGTAGCCCGACAACAGGGTCAGGGCGGTGGAAACATAGAGGCAGATCAAGCCCGGCCACTGGAAGGGGAGCCCGAACAGGCCGTCCTGGAGCAACAACATGCTGATGGCGGCCATCTGGAAACCGGTTTTCCATTTGCCGGTGTTGGAGACCGGCACCTGGTAGCCGAGGCCGGCCATGCGTTCGCGCAGGGCCATGATGGTCACTTCCCGGGCGAGGATGATCAATACCAGGAACAACGGCGCGCTACCCTGGGACACCAACAACACCAGGGAGGAGATCACCAACAGTTTGTCGGCCACCGGATCGAAAAAACGGCCGAACTGGGTGTGGATCCCCTGGCGGCGGGCCACATAGCCGTCGGCCCAGTCGGTCAGGGCCGCCAGACCGAAAAAAATGGCCGACAACACCTGTCCCCAAGGGGCTGGCAGATAGGCCAACCCGATGAAAAACGGGATCAGCACGACCCGCAAGGCCGTCAATATATTGGGCAGGTTCCAGACCATTGGCACGTTATCAGGTCTCTTCTCGTATGAATGTCACGATCCGCTCCGCCAGTCCGGCGGAGATGCCGGGAACGACGGTCAACTCTTCGGCGGTTGCGCCGCGAATGGCCTTGACCGAGCCGAAATGCCGCAACAGAAGCCGTTTTTTCATCCCACCGATGCCCGGAACGCGATCCAGGATCGAACCGGTCTGTTTGCGTTGCCGACGGAGACGGTGGTAACCGATGGCAAAGCGATGGGCCTCGTCCCGGATGTTCTGAAGCAAGAACAATACCGGAGAGCGCTCCGGCAAAACAACCGGTTCTTCCCGTCCGGGCAAAAAAAGCCGTTCACGACCGGCATTGCGGTCTGGACCCTTGGCGATGGCGCAGAACCGCACCCCGTCCAGTTGCAGTTCCGCGGCCAGTTCCAGGGCGACGTTCAACTGTCCGCGACCGCCGTCCAGCAACACCAGGTCCGGCCAGACCCCCGTCTCCCCGCCGCCACCTTCCGATTCCGACCGATCGGCGCCGTCGACCGGCTCATTTTTCTTCAGGCCGGAAAAACGGCGCAGGAGCACCTCGGCCATGCGGGCGGTATCGTCGGCCAAGTCGAGATCCTTGATGGCAAAACGGCGATAGCCGTTTTTTTGCCACCCCCCGGGACCGAACACCACCAGAGAGCCCACCGGCTCGCTGTCCTGAAAATGAGAAATGTCATAGCACTCGATCCGCTCCGGCACATGGTCCAGGTCCAACACCTCGGCCAGGGCGCGCAACAGGGCGCCATGGCTGCCCCGTCCACGAGCCCGGTGGACCAGGGCCTGTTCGGCATTGAGCCGGGCCATCTCCAACAAACGCCGTTTTTCCCCGCGCCGGGGTTGATGAATGCGCACCCGGCCACCGCGCATCTCCCCCAACGCCCCCTCCAGCCAGCCAACGTCAGGAATGGACAGATTGACCAGGATCTCCGCCGGCGGCCCCGGATCGGACAGTTCATCCGTCCCGGCGCCGGTTTCGGCCATCGATGTGTAATAGAGGGCGAGAAACGATTCCAACATCTCACCGGCGTCCAGTCCGTCGGTGTTCTCCGGAAAAAAATTGCGGTTGCCGAGATTGATGCCATCGCGGATGTGGAACACCTGCACCGCGAAGGGATCCGTCCCCTCGCCGCCCGGCTCCTCACCGGCCACACAGATGACATCCAGGCTTTGGTTGCTGGAAAGATTGACCCGGCGTTGATCCTGGATCAGGGCCATGGCCCGGATCCGGTCCCGCAACCGGGCCGCCTCTTCGAAATCCCGCGCCTCCGCCGCCCGCCACATCGATTTTTTCAAGGAGTCCGACAAAAACCGCTCCCGCCCCTGCAAAAACAGGGTCAGCTCGCGCACCAACTCCCCATATGCTTCCCGGGAGATGCGGCCACAGCAGGGTCCCCCACAGCGTTTGATCTGATATTGCAGGCAGGGCCGTTGACGGTTGTTGAATTGAGTGTCTTCGCACTGACGGATGGGAAACACTTTTTGCAGCCAGCGCAGGGTGTCGCGCACGGCATGGACCGAAGGATAGGGACCGAAATAGCGCCCTTTTTCCGAGCGGCCACCACGATAGAGGGCCAGACGCGGGAAGGAGTGGTCGGTGGTCAGGTGCAGGTAGGGATGGGATTTGTCATCCTTGAGCAACACGTTGTACGGGGGACGGAACCGTTTGATCAGGTTCGCTTCCAGGATCAACGCTTCGCTTTCGGTAACGGTGATGGTCACCTCGATCCGTTTGGCGCGGTCCAACATCAAACGAATCCTCGGCGTCGCCCCGAGCAACGACGGATCGGAGCCGCCGCCGCGGAAATAGGAGGTCACCCGTTTTTTGAGGGATTTGGCCTTGCCGACGTAGAGCACCCGCTGCCGTTCATCCAAAAACCGGTAAACCCCGGGCCGCAACGGTAGATGGCTGACGGTCTCCAGCAGGGGATGGGCGGGATCGCTCAAGACCCCTTTGCGGCATGGCGGATCAGCCAGGCGCCCAACAACACCATCGGCAGACTCAACCATTGCCCCATGCTCAGGCCCAGAGAGAGCAGTCCCAACTGAAAGTCGGGCTCGCGAACGAATTCGACCAGAAAACGGCAGATGCCATAACCGGCCAGGAACACCCCCAACAAGGTGCCCGGGGGCCGGGCCACCCGCCCCAACCACATCAGCACGGCGAACAGCAACAGCCCCTCCAGGGCCGCCTCATACAGTTGGCTGGGATGACGGGGCATGGGGCCGGCGCCGGGAAAAACCATGCCCCACCAGACATCGGTGGTCCGCCCCCAGAGTTCACCATTGATGAAATTGCCGATCCGGCCGAGGAAAAGACCGATGGGAAAGGCCGGGATGGCCAGGTCGGCCAGGGCCAGAAAATCGACCCCGCGCCGTCGGGTGAACAGCCAACCGGCGATCAACACCCCCAGCAGGCCGCCGTGAAAGGACATGCCCCCCTCCCAGATGCGCAGGACGGCCAGGGGATCCGACAGATAATAATCACTCTGATAGAAAAGGATGTATCCCAGACGGCCACCGAGGATCACCCCGGCCAGGATCCAGACCAGCAGGTCACCGATAAAGTCCGAAGAGAGTTCCGGCATCCACCGTTTGGCCCGGGCGGTGATCAACGGCCAACCGAGCAGAAAGGCCAACGTATACATCAGGCCGTACCAACGGATGGCCAGGGGTCCCACCTGGAGGACAATCGGATCGATCTGTGGAAAAGGCAGCATCCGTGGCTACTCCATGGGGTTGGCGGCCTCGGGATAACAGCCGAGCACTTTCAGGGTGACGGTGAAAAAGGAGAGCTCCTCCATGGCCAGTTGACAACCGGGGCTGTCGGGCCGCCCTTGAAAATCGAGATAAAAATGGTAACTCCAGTGGCGGCCCAACACCGGACGCGACTCCAGACGGGTGAGATTGACACCGTTGGTGGCGAACCCGCCCAAACATTTGTAGAGGGCGGCGGGAATGTTGCGCACCTCGAACAGCAGGCTGGTTTTACAGGCCTGGTTGGCCGCGGGTATCCATTTTTCCTTGGCTACGAGCAAAAAACGGGTGGTATTCAGATGGCTGTCCTGAATATCATGACTGAGGACATCGAGATCGTACAGGCGCGCGCACAGTTCGGAGGCGATGGCGCCATCGTGCATATGTCCCTGTTCCATCAGGTCGGCGGCGGCCCCGGCGGTATCATAGACCGACAACCGTTCGAAACCGTGTCCTTTGATGAAGGTTTGACACTGGGCCAGGGCCTGGGGATGGGAATAGACCCGTTTGATGTTTTCCAGGCTCGACCCCTTGCGTCCCAACAGGCAGTGGCGCACATGCAGGAAATGTTCGCCGACGATATGAAGTTTGTGCACCGCCAGCAGGTCATAACAGTCGCTGACCACCCCGGCCATGCTGTTTTCCACCGGCACCATGCCCAACTCCACCCGCCCCTCCTCCACATGGAGAAACACATCCTCGAAGGTTTTCAGGGGAATGTAGCGAAAATCGGGCAACCGTTCCCGGCAGGCCTGTTCACTGTAGGCCCCCCGCATGCCCTGAAAGGCGACGGTCCGTTTGCTATCCATCGGTTTGCGGTAAAATCCTTGATCGGGTTACGTTAAACACCATTAAAACCACACAGGCCCCCTGACCCGGACCAGCGCGGAAAAAAGCCCGCCGGTAAACCGGTTTCCCGGTGGAAATCCGGGATCCATGGTAAAATGGCGCCATTATGACCCTTTTTGCCCTCCAGTTGGAAGCCGTTGTCATCAATCATGGCTGATTTACCGTCGTACAGCGCCCCGCCCCCGGAGCGATGGCACGCCCCTCCCCTGGCCATCACCACCCCGGTCGACCCGGTGCCGGCGCCGGTCATCCGTTTGGCCGCCACCCTGGAGATCCCCCTGCTGACCGCCGCGCACCCACCGCCACCCCTGTTGTTGGTTCATACCGGCGCCCGCCTGGAGTTGCATGACACCACCAGCGGCGATGGCCCGGTATTCGTCGATTTCGTGGCCGGCAAGGCCGGTTTCAGGCGCCGCCACAGCGGTAAAAAACAACCCCTGGCCCGGGCGGTCGGCATCCGGGGGGAAAATACCATCCACGTCCTGGACGCCACCCCCGGTCTCGGCGCCGATACCTTCGTCCTGGCCGCCCTCGGTTGCCGGGTACGGATGGTCGAACGGTCACCGGTGATGGCGGCCCTGTTGCGCGACGGCCTGGAGCGGGCGGCGGCTGATCCCGGGGTGGCCCACATCATCGATCAACGATTGACGTTGACCGAAGCCGACGCCCGCACCTTCCTGGAGAGCAACGCATCCGCACCACCGCCGGAGGTGATCTATCTCGATCCGATGTATCCCCATCGCACCAAGTCGGCCCTGGTCAAAAAGGAGATGCGCCGTTTGCGCACCCTGCTGGGAGACGACGACGATGCCCCGGCCCTGCTGGAAACGGCCCTGAGGCACGCCGGCAACCGGGTGGTGGTCAAACGTCCGCGCCTGGCGCCGCCGCTGGGGGGTAAAAAGGCCGACTGGTCCATTGTCGGCAAGAGCACCCGGTTCGATGTGCATCTGGTGAATAAAAACAAGAAGATACATCACTCAGTGAAAGGAACTGCCCGTACCCCTTCAACCAGCCGATCCACACCGCGCCCCACATAACTCGGGCCCGTTTCCGGTGGAAAGGGAAAAGCTCCACCGGAAGGGACTCCCCACCCCCGACATCCGCCAGCCAGCCATGAATGACATGAAACCGCTCGGATTCCAGGCGTTCCATTCCACCATTTGCTGAAACGACGGGCCGTGGCTACGTCCCCACCATCGCGTCAAGCCCGTCGGCGGAAACACAACCCTGCTCTTCCACATGTTTTTATTGGATAAATCTGGAAATTCCGCACACTCCGGGGTACAATGGTTCTCAGGTGTTGGCCAGTGGAAAAATCACTCTACACCGAAACAGGTGGCAAACCTGATTGATCACGCCCTCCAGGGGAGACCGACCAGATTCCAGGTTTCCCGCTTTACGGTTTGCTGAAACGGCAGGGCGGGGTTACGTCCCCGCCGAACGGCCCGGGACTCTGGCGGGGACGTAACCCCACCCTACCAATGGCTTGTGTTTTTGTCGGACACATTTGGAAATTCCAAATACCCCGACAAACCACGATTCATGGTTGTTGTCCGGACATAAGGATATTTTTTCACACAGAAACAAATGGTAAGCATGAATGATCGGTCCCGATCGATTACCATTTTGTTTTTTTCGGGGATAACGGTGATCAGTGAAAGTACGATCCATAATGCCGTAGAAAGATTGGTCAATATATCCAAACCGACAAAAGTGATCCTGTTCGGCTCCTACGCGACTGGCGATGCCACAAAAGATTCCGACCTGGATTTAATGGTGATCAAAACGAAAGCAGGGAGTGATGGGGCGGATCGTATAAAACTTAGAAAAGCTGTCGGCGATATTGGTACTGGTGTAGATATTTTGGTATTTTCTGAAGAAGAAGTGAATCGACGGGGACAAGTGCCGGGTACGATAATCTACTGGGCTCTCAAGGAAGGACGGGTCATGTATGATGCCTCCACACATTGAAGAAGTCAACCGAGCCCTACGATTGGCGGAACGGGATGTGATTGCTTTTGAGACCTTGCGGGACGCTCCCCGTGTATCCGTTGCATCCGCTTGTTTTCATGCCCGGCAGGCCATAGAAAAATATATCAAAACCGTGCTGTACCAAAACCAAATTGAGTTCCGTCCTACTCATGATCTTTCCGTGTTATCCAAGCTCCTGCGTGATAACGACATCTCTCTCCCCGTGACAGATGATCTATTGACCATCCTGAATCCATGCACCGTGGATTTTCGCTTTGGCGAGGAAACCGTCGATCCTCCGGACAGGAAGTCGATGACGGAGCTCGTAGCCATAGTGAGCAAATGGGCTACTGATTTGATGGAAACGAATTGACGACCGTGGTTAAAACCCTGTTTACAGGAGGGATCTTTTCCTCAACGGTGATGATTCCGCATTGAGGAAAAAATATTCGGCTTGGGATCGAACTGACGATGCGTAAGATATCCTTTTACCACAAGAATCAGGTATCGCAGATGGTGTTGGCAGTGGTGCTGATCCTCATTACCGCCGGAATGCGCATCTGGCCGTTGGCAGACCTGGAACTGCGCGTTCCCTGGGTCACCTTCTACCCAGCGGTTATGATCTCTTCCCTTTTGGGAGGGTTTCTATCCGGCATCACGACCACACTGCTTGCGGTGATGGTCGTCTATTTCTGGTCTCCAACCGGTGTTCCGTTTATAGACGATTCCGGTGACTGGCTCGGAGTGGTGGTATTTTTCATCAACTGTTCATTGATTTCCACAATGAGCGAAACGATGCACCGCGCCCGTTCCCGCGCACTCAGGGCGGAAAAACGGGAAAAGGCCAGCCTGATGGAGAGCGAACGGCGCTACCGGTCACTTTTCAACGCCATGGGGGACGGCGTGGCGGTCTACGAACCGGTGGACGACGGGGCGGATTTCGTCTTCCGGGATTTCAACAAGGCGGCCGAGCGGATCAACAGCGTTTCCAAAGAAGGGATCCTGGGCCGCCGGGTGACCGAGGCGTTTCCCGGGATCGAGGCGTTCGGCCTGTTCGAGGTCTTCCGGCGGGTTCATCGCACCGGGAAGCCTGAGCCGCATACCGACGCCTTTTATCAGGACCAGCGGATCAGCGGCTGGCGGGAGAACTACGTCTACCGGCTCGATTCGGGGGAGATCGTGTCGGTCCATGCCGACATCACCGAGCGCCGCCAGGTGGAAGAGTCTCTCGCCCGGGAACGTGCCTTGTTGCGGCAGGTGATTGATTCGATACCTGACATCATTTTCATCAAGGACTGTCATGGCGTGTTCCAGGGGTGCAACAAGGCATTCCAGAAACGGGTTGGACTGGAGCAGGCCCAAATTCTGGGACGAACGGTGGAGGAACTGTTTCCGGAACCAGAAGCCAGTGAATATGAGACATCGGACGCAGTTCTGTTTTCCCGCGGTCAACCAACCAGCTTTGAGGAACACACGATTCTCGATGATGGCCGGGAAGTGGTTTATGACACAATCAAGGTTCCGTTCATGACCGATGATGGCAAACTCCACGGCTTGATCGGGATTGGCCGTAACATAACCGAACGCAAGGAGATGGAGAACGCCCTGAAACGGGCCGAACAACAATACCATACCCTGTTTGATATTTCTCCTGACGGTATTCTGGTCATTGACCCTGAAACAGGCAAGATGATTGAGTTCAACCAGGCTGCTTGCAGGCAGTTGGGTTATTCCAGTGAAGAGTTTGGGAAACTCAGGATAACGGACTATGAGGTTATAGAAACCCCTGAACAGGTACGGCAACGCATAGAAAAACTGTATGCCCATGGCCGGGATGATTTTGAGACCCTTCACAAAACCAAACAGGGGGATATTCGAAATGTACTCATTTCCGTTCAACTGGTCTCCCTGGGTGGCAAGGATATCATCCATGCCATCTACAGGGATATTACCGGCTTGCGCAAGACTGAGGAACGGTTGAGCCAATACGCCGGAATGGTCTCGGCTTCCCAGGACCTGATGTCCTTCGTGGATCGGAGTTACGTCTATCGGACGGTCAACGACGCCTATCTCAAGGCTTTCGGCGTGTCTCGGGAGGAGATCGTCGACCACCCGGTAGCCGACATCCTGGGGGAGGCTTTTTTCCAGGGAGTCAAGCCTTCTCTGGATGAATGCCTTGCGGGGTCGCCGGTCCATCTTCAGAAATGGACCGATTTTCCCGCCCGCGGTCGTCGCTACCAGGATGTCTCCCTGTTCCCCCATCACCGGGAGGACGGGACCGTGGACGGTATCGTGGTGACCTCCCGGGACAGTACCGAGAGGAAGAAGATGGAGGATGCGCTCAAGGCCAGCGAAGAGGAGGCCAACCGGGCCAACCGCGCCAAAAGTGAGTTTCTGGCCAACATGAGCCATGAGATCCGTACGCCGATGAACACCATTACCGGCATGAGCTACCTGGTTTTGCAAGGTGAACTGACCGACCGGCAACGGGATTACCTGCTCCGGATCGATGGGGCGGCCAAATCCCTGTTGCGGATCATCGACGACATCCTGGACTTTTCCAAGATCGAGGCGGGCCGGATGACCCTGGAGGAGGTCCCTTTCAACCTGGACGACGTCTTCAACCGCCTTGCGGACTCGGTTCTGGTCAAGGCCGAGGAGAAGGGCCTGGAGGTTCTTTTTTTCTTTGCGCCGGACCTTCCCCGGCACCTGGTGGGAGACCCGGTCCGCCTGGGGCAGGTCCTCTTCAACCTGGGAAGCAATGCGCTCAAATTCACCGAGCGGGGGGGAGATCATCTTCAGTGTGGATTTGGTGGAATCGGAACCCGCAGGAGTGATCCTGGGCTTTTCAGTCCGGGATACCGGGGTCGGAGTCGATCCCGAGGAGATCGCGGATCTCTTCGAATCCTTCCGACAAAGGGATTCCAGCACCACGCGCCAATTCGGGGGCACCGGTCTGGGGCTGGCCATCTGCCGGGACCTGGTGGGGCTCATGGGCGGCGAGATCAGGATGGAGAGCGCGCCGGGCCGGGGAACCACGGTCTCCTTCACCGCCCGCTTCGGTCCGGGGGAGGCGGTTGCCGAAGAGGCCCTGGCGATTCCCCGGGATCTTCACGGCCTGCGGGTCCTGGTGGTGGACGACAACCCGGCCTCCCGGGAGATCCTCCGGAACCTGCTGGGAAACATGGGATTCGACCATGGGGGCGCATCCTCGGGCCGGGAAGCCGTAGACGAATTGAAACGGGCCGTCCACCAGGGAGGGCCCCCCTATCGACTGGTCCTCATGGATTGGCGCATGCCCGGCATGAACGGGATTGAAGCCGCCCATGAAATTCAACGGGACCCCGAACTTGCCGGGTCAACGTCGGTCATCATGGTTTCCGCACTGGGCCGGGACCAGGTGATGAAAGGGAGCGACGATGCCGGTATCATCGGATTTCTGCACAAGCCGGTCACTGCTTCCACCCTGTTGGAGGCTATCCTGGCCGGGTTTGCCAAGGGGCAACCCCGGCCGGAGAGCCAGCATGAAAAGACGGCCCGGGAAACGCCTCCTCGGGAGATGTTCCGGGGAATCAGACTGCTCCTGGTGGATGATGTGCCGGATAATCTGGAGCTGGCCGGGGAGATCCTGCGCCGCCGGGGCTTCCAGGTGACCAAGGCCACCAACGGTCGGGAGGCGGTGAAGGCGGTCATGGAGACCTCACCCCCCTTCGACGGCGTGCTCATGGACGTCCAGATGCCGATCATGGACGGGCGGGAAGCCACTCGGATCATTCGCGCTGAACCGGCGTTCAAGGATTTGCCCATCATCGCCATGACCGCAAGCACCATGACCGAGGATATCGATCATTGCCTCAATAGCGGCATGAACGATCACATCCCCAAACCCATCGAAGTTTCGGTATTGCTCAGCACCCTGGTTCGATGGGTTCACCCGAAGGGCGGCGATGACCCGTCCCTCACCGCACCATTCGCCGGGAAAATGGATGGGGGGACCGCGAAGGTTCCTTCATTTCCCGACATGGATGTAACAGAGGCATTGCGGCGCTGCGACGGCAGCCATGAATTATATGGGACTCTTGTGCAATCCTTTACGGATGACTATGGCGGGATCGGTGGAGAAATCGAGAAGATGATTTCCATCAAGGATTTCGAAGGGGCCATGCAGGCGGTTCATGCCCTCAGAGGGATCGCCGGAAATATCGGGGCGATGGATCTCTTCAATGAGGCCGGAAAACTGGAGCAGGCCATCAAAGAGAACGAGTTGGGGGAACTGGCGAAGTTAAACCAGGGGCTGAATGAAACCTTGCGCGCAACCCTGGAAAGCGTTGCTGATCTCAAAACGTGGTTGCATGAAGAGACCGGATCCGGCACCTTGATGCAATCCGTTCCCGGAACGAAGTTGGATGAGCTGGAACTGATTGATGCCATAGGGAAGTTGATCGTCAGTCTGCAAAACCATGATCTGGACGCCACATTTTTGCTTGAATCCCTGGAGGGTGCGCTGAAACACCATGTGGGTACCGCTGATTTGGAGACATTGATGATGGCTGTAAACCGTTTCGAATCCGAAAAGGCCATCATGATGCTCAACGACGTTCTCTCTCGATTGAAAGGCATGCATGATAAATCCTGAAAACGACAAAAAAGCCACTCTGTTGATTGTCGATGACGAGCCGGACAACATCCGGGTTCTGGGGGGCATTTTGCGGGAGGATCACAAAATTCTCTGGGCCACTTCGGGGAAGCAGGCGCTGGAGCTTGCGCAATCCAAAGGTCCGGATTTGATTCTTCTGGATGTCATGATGCCGGGCATGGACGGCTATTCGGTCTGCTCGAAGCTTCAGGACCATCCATTGACCAAAAAAATCCCGGTGATCTTCGTAACCGCTCTGGAGCAGGAACAGCATGAAATCATCGGCCTGGGTCTGGGGGCTATCGATTATCTCACCAAGCCCGTCAATCCCGCCATTACCCAGCTGCGTATTCGCAACTATCTGGAGTTGAAACGGGCTCGGGATTATTTTGAAAACCTCTCCCTGATCGATGGGCTCACAGGCATCTACAACCGTCGCAGCTTCGATGAGCGGTTGCGTCTGGAGTGGCCCCGCGCCGTCCGTTCGGGCTCGCCGCTTTCCATTCTGCTCATGGATATCGATTATTTCAAACTGTTCAATGACAACTACGGCCACCAGACAGGGGACGACTGCCTGCGGCGTGTGGCTACGGCACTCAATGGAAACATCGAACGTTCAACGGATCTTCTGGCCCGTTACGGCGGGGAGGAGTTCGTCTGCCTGCTGCCTGGCACCGGAAATGAAGGCGCGTGCCATTTCGGCGACCGGTTACGGCGCTCCGTTGCCGATCTGGGCATTCCCCACGCCCATTCCAAGGCCGCCCCATCGGTTACCATCAGCCTTGGTTGCGCCTCTATCACACCCGACAAGGACGCCCGGTGGGAAGATCTGGTGAAAACGGCGGACGACAATCTCTACAAGGCCAAAGAAGCGGGACGGAATCGGATCAGATGTTCATAACTTCATCACTCACCAATAATGCCCCTCCTCTGCTCAGAAAAATTGACCCACCGGCCATAATTTCTGACATCTACTCACGTTGTAACTGTTCAGACACCCCCTTGAAGGATCGGGCTCGCTCGCGAACGGGAGATGCGTAACGGTCTATTTTCCAAAGGTTCGCCAGCAAGCTGGCTCCTGCAGAAGAGGTTTTTTTTTGCAATGGGGGCTGAACGGTTACCTTCGGATGGAGTGACGACATGACCGATGAAGAGTTGACAACTCTTTTGGATGATATGGAATCGGATCGGGTGGAACGCAAGGCGTCTCTTTCCGATACGGGAAAAATACGTCAGGCGATCTGCGCTTTCGCCAATGACATGCCCAACCACGATCTGCCCGGGGTGATTTTCATTGGCGAAAAGGATGAGAAACATGGCGGTGGTAGCGCCAACCTGCCCATTACGGATGAGATGTTGGGGACACTCGCGCAGATGCGACGGGATGGCAACATCCTGCCGCTTCCCGTGATGAGCGTCCAAAAAAGGAACCTGAAAGGCTATGACCTGGCGGTCATTATCGTCCAGCCGTCGGATACGCCTCCGGTCAATTACAGGGGTCGCACCTGGATTCGCGTAGGGCCGGCTCGCGGTACCGCCACTGCGGAGGAAGAACGCCGGTTGAACGAAAAACGACGCTATCGGGATTTGCCTGCGGATATCCGTCCACTCTCTTCAGCCCCCATGGATAGCCTGGATGAATTACTGTTTACCAGGACGTATCTCCCGGCGACCGTTGCACCGGAAGTCCTTGCCGCGAACCAGCGAACTTTGGAAGAAAAGCTCATTGGCGCCAAATTGGCGCATCCCGGACCGCCGGTTCGTTCAACCATCCTTGGTGAACTGGTCGTCGGCAAGGATCCCACCGAATGGATTCCCGGCGCATACGTCGATTTTTTACGCATCGATGGGACCGAATTGGGGGACGCCGTGAAATCCTCCCACGAACTGCGGCAGCCATTGCCAGATTTGCGTAAGCGATCGGGGAAGCACGTCCTGCTGGTTCACCCGATCAGCAGGCGAGACC
>CAYFNE010000077.1:0-22920 GCA_964344355.1 uncultured Magnetococcales bacterium | reverse complement strand
TCCTCCAATATTGGGTCATTCCGACCCCGTTTTACGTTATCCCGTCCATGGCTGGAGGTGGACCATTCATTTTACAGGGCTGGCCCGGGCCCGTTTGGTTCATTCCTTGGTTGCGCTTCCTCTTCTAACCCAAAAGTTGCAGTGCGATCTGCGGCTGTTGATTGGCCTGGGCCAAAATCGCCGTCCCGGCCTGTTGCAGGATGGCATTCTTGGTCAGGTTGGCACTCTCGGCGGCGATGTCCGCATCCATGATCCGTGAACGGGCGGCGGTAGTGTTCTCCGAGACATTGCTCAGGTTGGCGATGACCGCCTCGAACCGGTTTTGATAGGCGCCCAGTTTGGCACGGGCGTCGGACACCATGTCGATGGCCCCATCCAGGGTACTCAGGGCCGAATTGGCGCCGTTCTGGGTGGTGACGGTGACCTGTCGGAGACTGGCGGAAGCACCGGCCGTGGTGAACTGACCCAACGAGGTGGTGTCCATACGACCGATGGAGAGCTGAATGGTCTGGCCGCCATCGGCGCCGACATGGAACTTTTTGTTGGCGAACCCGCCGCTCAACAGGTTTTGATCGTTGAACTCGGTTTGCGCGGCGATACGGTTGATCTCACTGAGCAGTTCGTCCACCTCGAGTTGCATGTCCGCACGATCACCGGAAATATAGGTGTCGTTGGCCGACTGAACAGCCAGTTCACGGATACGCTGCAGGGCGTTGATGGTCTCTTCCAGGCCCCTTCCGCCACCTGAATGACGGAGATGGCATCGTTGGCATTACGCACCGCCTGGTTGGTACCGCGCACTTGCGCAGTCATCCGGGTGGCGATGCTCAAACCCGCCGAATCATCCTTGGCGGCGTTGATTCTCAAGCCCGAGGACAACCGTTTGAAGGTGGTACCCAGGGTATTGGTTGCACTCAGCAGATTGCGCTGAGCATTCAGGGATTGCACATTGGTGTTGATTGAAAAAGCCACTTTATTATCCTCCGGAAACGGAAAGTTGCCTCTTTTCCGAAACATTGACCATCCATGGTTGGAGGTGGACCGTTCATTTTACAGGGCCGGCCCCGACCCGTTTCGACTTCTCTCCGGCATCCATCGATCAACCGGGTGATGGACCCGTGCGGTTCACGTACGAACCGTTCAAACAACGGGATATCAACAAACCGGCGCCATTGTGAAATCGAGCCGGGCGCCGTCCAAAACACCATTCAGGATGTTTTGGACGGCCATTCGTATACCCGTTCCCCCTAACCCAGAAGCTGCAAGGCGATCTGGGGTTGTTGATTGGCCTGGGCCAGGATCGCCGTTCCGGCCTGTTGCAGAATGGCGTTCTTGGTCAGGTTGGCGCTCTCGGCGGCGATATCGGCATCCAGGATCCGTGAACGGGCCGCAGCGGTGTTCTCGGAAACATTGGACAGATTGGCGATCACCGACTCGAACCGGTTTTGATAGGCGCCCAGTTGCGCACGCTGGTCGGAGACCGAATCCAGGGCGGTATCGATCAAGCCGATGGCGGAGTTGGCCGCGGCCTGATTGGAGGCATTGGTGGCGCCGGTACCGAAGCTGGCCAGTTGTCCGGCCGAAATGTTCAGGCCGCTGACGGTCATGCTGGTGATGGCGACATCAATGGTTTGACCACCGTCGGCACCGACATGAAACTTTTTGGCGGTGGTGAAACTGCCGGCCAACAAATTTTGATTGTTGAACTCGGTCTGGTTGGCGATGCGGTTGATCTCCGCCAGCAATTGGTTCACCTCCAGTTGCAGATCGGCGCGGTCACCGGAAGTATTGGTATCATTGGCCGCCTGCACCGCCAACTCCCGTATCCGTTGCAGGGCGTTGGTGGTCTCATCCAGGGCGCCTTCGGCGACCTGCAGCAGGGACACCGCATCATTGGCGTTGCGCACCGCCTGGTTGGTGCCGCGAATCTGGGCGGTCATGCGGGTGGAGATGCTCAAGCCGGCTGCATCATCCTTGGCGGAATTGATTCTCAAACCCGAGGACAACCGTTTGAAGGTGGTGCCCAGGGTATTGGTCGCCTTCAGCAGATTGCGCTGGGCGTTCAGGGATTGCACGTTGGTGTTGATTGAAAAAGCCACTGTCATATCCTCCTGAGAAGGAACCCCGTTGGTCCCTTTCGTTGATCCATCCATGGCTGGAGGTGGACCGTTCATTTTACAGGGCCGGCCCCGACCCGTTCTTCAACGCCGTTTTTCTTCAGGTGTCATTCATTGACACCGGAAAAACGGTCTTTTCCACCGGCCGGTTCATTTGATCCGTTTGAACCGGCCGCGTTTGCCCGTCATTGCCGATCGGTCATCCCCTAGCCCAGGAGCTGCAGGGCGATCTGGGGTTGCTGATTGGCCTGGGCCAAAATCGCCGTACCGGCCTGTTGCAGGATGGCGTTCTTGGTCAGGTTGGCACTTTCGGCGGCGATATCGGCATCCAAAATCCGCGAACGGGCGGCGGCGGTATTTTCCACCACGTTGGAAAGGTTGGCGATCACCGACTCGAACCGGTTTTGGTAGGCACCGAGGCCGGCGCGAATGTCCGAGATCGAATCCAGGGCGTTGTCCACCGTGGTGATGGCCGCATTGGCGCTGCCTTGGGTGCTGATACCCAAAGTGGCACCCGTGGCGATACCCAGAATGGCGGAGGTTTTGGCATTTTCAATGCTCAAGGTGATGTTCTGGCCGGCATCCGGACCAACATGAAAGTTTTTACCGGAAAAATTGCCATCCAACAGCACGTTGTTGTTGAACTCGGTATTGTTGGCGATCCGGTCGATCTCCGACATCAACTGGTTGACCTCCAGTTGCAGGTCCTCCCGGTCACCCGACGTATAGGTGTCGTTGGCCGCCTGCACCGCCAGTTCCCGCATCCGTTGCAGGGCGTTGGTGGTCTCATCCAGGGCCCCTTCGGCCACCTGCAACAAGGAGATGGCATCATTGCCGTTGCGGATCGCCTGGTTGGTGCCACGAATCTGGGCCGTCATGCGGGTGGCAATGGAAAGACCGGCGGAATCATCCTTGGCGCTGTTGATACGCAGTCCGGAAGAGAGCCGTTTGAAGGTGGTACCCAGGGTATTGGTGGAATGCAACAAACTACGCTGGGCATGCAATGACTGCACATTGGTGTTGATGGAAAACATGTATTCATCCTCCTGAACGCGAATATCCGTATGATTCGCTGTGTATCCATCCCTGGCTGGAGGTGGACCGTTCGTTTTACAGGGCCGGTCCCAACCCGTTTCCGACAACCTGATCGTATGGTTGTCTCATACTGTACTGTTTTTACTGCAAAACCACGACTGTCACACCCGTTTCACCGGGTTGACGACACCGGTATCACCTCCTGTGATCGAACCGGTGCCACTCTGAATTGTTTTTCCTGTTTTTTCCTTTCCTCATGTCTGGTTGATAACCCGGTCCCACTTCCAGTTACCGTGGACCATGCATCGATCAGGACACCTTGCCGGAACCGTTCGGGCTCGGGCAACGATGTCGGCCATCCGAATAGAGGGACAATGATCCAATGTCGGGTACAGCCAAGAGATGAATACCGGGAGTGATCGGCGGTGACACCGGAGCGGCATGCGAACCGTCTCCAATGGACCGGTGGACATGTCGGCGGCGACGCCTTGACGGGAAGGCCCCAGAGGTGTGATGCGAAACGAACATGGCAAATTTACCTCCTGACACGGCATTCATTCCCGAATCCCGGTTCATTTCCATCCTTGGCTGGAGGTGGGTTGTTCATTTTACGGGGCCAACCCTAACCCATCGACATCCTTTTGGGATGTACATCCGCGGCAGCGACTCGATCCGTGTCGACCGGTTCGGATGTGGCGCCGGTGGTGACGAACTTCTCACCGCCCCGCCGGCTACGTGTTTTTCTTATCGGTCCCTTATCGAAAGGGTTGATCCTTTTTTTCGCCGACGGTGTTTTTTTTTCGCCACTTTCCAAATACTCTTTTTCCTTCAATGAGATGTCATCGAAAAAAAAAGGACGGATCGGCGGATGGGCCGGGTGGGACCGGGTTGGGGATCACCGCCGGCGGCGTTTTTCGGCGATGGGCATGCCCAATTCGTTGGAGAGCCGCACGGCGGTGCGCTTGTCCATCTTGCCGAGAATCTTGGCCGCCACCCTTTCCCGCATCACCTTGAAAACCTTGATGACGGTGGGCTGATCCATCTTTTCCAGGGCGGCGGCGGCGAGTTTGGGTTTCATGCCGGTATAGATTTTCGCCAGACGGGCGATGTTTTTTCCATCGATGTTCTTTTCCTGTTCCAGGTCCTTGCGTATGGCATCGCGCAACGCTTCGAGCTGTTTGATGCGATTGCTCAACCGTTTTTCGAGCTGTTCGAGTTCGGTCTCGCGCATGGTCACCCACTTGGCCCGTTCATCCAACTCCTTGCGGCGTTTTTCCAAACCATCCAGCAGATCGACCGGATCCTTGACCAACACCTCTTCCGCCGCCTGCAGGGAGGCGGGTGCCAGCCAACTGAAAAAAGCCACCAGCAACAGCACCGGAACGATGCCCAGTCGTTGTCCGTTCAATGAATTTCCTCCTGTTGGAAGTGCGATTGACGTTGAAGGACACCAACCATGTCCAACTCCTTGCGTTCCAAATCTTTCCGTTCCCGGGCGCGCCGGACGGACTCCTTTTCCGCCAGCTTTTCCGCCTGCCGCAGCTCGACCCGGGCGGCGTGCCAGCGTTTTTTGGCCGTTTCCAGTTCCCGTTTTTTTTGGTCGATGGCGACCAACATCCGTTGACGCCGCCATTTTTGCCCCTGGATGAAATCATCATAGAGCCGGGGCGGCAGTTTGACCGGGCTGTCGATGGCCCGGCAGGCCATCTCCTTGGCTTCACGGGTTTCGGCATCCAATGCCTCCACTCCGCTTTTCAATCGTTCCAACTCGGCCAGTTTTTGCGAATAGGCCATGGCGGCGGACTCTTCGCGGATACTGCGCAAGTCAACCAGACGGGAAAAACGGTTCACGGCCACCCCTGATGTCTGTAACGGTCCGTTGCCAGCGTTCGATTGGCCATCGACCGCCAGCCGACGATCCGCCAAAAACATCCGGTCAGCGGTTTTTGGAGGGTCGCCAAATAATAGTACTCGCCAAAATCATGGCAATGGTTCACACTCCCCTGCGGGAGTGATGGTGGAGCGAAGCCTTTATGGTGGCCCGGTAGAGGTACCGTTCCCGATCCCACCGATCCAGACCGGTTCCCCTTGCCGCCGATCCATGGCCCGCAAGATCGGTTGCAACTCACGGGCCAACAAACGGAACGGTTCCATGGACAGCCACCCCCCCCTCCCCCCCGCCAACCCATCGGCCCGACCGCTCCCCGGGACCTGGTCCAAACGGCTGTCGACCCTGTTTTTGTCCCTGGCTCTGGCCCTGGTCCCGGCTTGGCCCGCAAGCACCGCGCAAAAACGGCGACCAATCGTCCTGGTCACCGGTCCTGAAACCGCCGATCTGTTGAATTCGCTGATGAAACCACTGTTGCGCGCCGCCGGATATTCCGACAAGACCGTCAAGCTGCACGTCATGCTGGCCGAAAGCCTCAACGCCTTCGCCCTGCCCAACCAACACATCGTGCTGCACAGCGGCCTGTTGTTGAAGGTGCGCGGTCGCGACGAGTTGGCCGGGGTCCTGGCCCATGAGCTGGCCCATCTGGCCGCCGGCCATCACGTGAAATTGCGATCCGACGCCAAGGGGATGTCGGTGAGCACGTTGATCGCCGCCCTGGCCGGCCTGGCGGTCGGCGCCGCCACCGGCAGCGGTCGCATGGGACAGGCGACGATGATGGGCGGCATGGCTTCGGCCCGTTCCAGCATGCTCTCCTCCGTCCGCCAAAAAGAGTTGCAGGCCGATCGCCTGGCCCTGAGGTATCTGTCGGACGCCGGTTTTGATCCCAACGGACTGGCCGGCTTTTTGGAGCGGGTCAGCCAGGAACAACGGTTGACCCAACTGCCGCCCCCCTACCTGATGACCCATCCGATCAGTTCCCAGCGCGTCATGGAGGCCCGGCAGATGGCCCGGGACCGGCCCACCCGATCGTTACGCCCCGACGATCGTCACGATTTCGCCCTCAAACGGGTTCAGGCCAAACTCGTGGCCGGCACCACCCGCGATCCGGCGACCGCCGCCACCCGGTTTCGCAACCGGTTGAAAAAACATCCAAAGGATTTTCCAGCCCGTTATGGCCTGGCCGCCGCCCAACGCTACACCGGCCATCTGCCCGAAGCGGAAAAAAATTTGAACCGGTTGCTGAAAACCCACCCCGGGGATATCTATCTGTTGCGCGAACGGGGGTTGGTGCGTCTGGAACGGGGCAATATGAAACGGGCGGAGGCCGATCTGCGCCAGGCCCTGGCCAAAAAACCGAACAACGATGATCTGCAATATTGGTTGGCCTTCGTGCTCAAGGAACGGAAAAAACATGCCGAGGCCGCCCGCCTGCTGCGCCGGCTGACCCTGAAACACCCCCTGAAAGCCCGTTATTTCTACCTGCTGGGCCTGGTGGAGGGCAAACAGGGCCGCCGCGCCTCCAGCCATCTGGCCCTGGGCCACCACTACCGCCTGAAACTGGAACGCCGCACCGCCCGCTGGCACTATGAAGAGGCCAGCAAGCTGTTCCCCAAAAACAGCCAGGGGTGGCGATTGGCGAAAAATGAGTTGAAAAAGCTTCAACAAAAACACTGACCCGAAACCAGTTTGAAACACGGATTTTTGCTGGTCATTCCCACGAAGGCGGGAGTTCACCTTTTCATACCGTCAAGTCATATTTTGCGATCACACTGGAGATTTTTTAAGATCGTCAAACCCCTCTCAAATTAATCACAGCTTTATTAGTTTGATTGGTATCATTTTTTCTTGTCATGATAATGATGATACCAAACCACAAATTATCATTTTTTCCTTGTCAAAGTATCTTGAAATCACGATACTCGAAGTGAAGAGGCAGCCCTTCCATTACCATGTCCAGGGGATGCCCCAACCGTGATATGACTCCCATGTCGCCGAGGATTCGCGCATGAACGAGAGCAAAAAAGAGATTCGCCCATCGAATCCCGACCTGGAAACGATCGATCTCTCCTGTTTTGCCCAGGAAGATCGCCCGCTCGCCCTGCGTTATATCAAAAGCGGTACCAGAGCGGCCACCCATACCACGGTCAACTATGGAACCGGTTGGCGGCTCCCCTCCCCGAAACCGGGTATTTTCGATGCCGTGGCCCGGGGACTGGCCGCCGGTTTGAAAACCAACTGATTCGGCTTGCGGACAACGGTTACGTGTTTTCCCTTGAACGAGTCAGGTGGTCCAGTCAACTCAGAGAAAAACTGAGGGACCATGAGACAGCCGGAAAATTCAGGATCGATATTACCAACAACTACCTCAATCCCGCCTTCCGCTCCGTTCAATCGCAAATTCCGCACCCCTACGGAAAACTGATCAAACAACCCGATCCGCAGTTGACCTATGTCGCCATCGACTCGGCCTTTCTGGACCTTGAACAGGCGGATGCATTTCATGAACTGCAAAACGGTCCCTCACTCATCAAGGTGGCCGCCGCCGTCACCTGCTGGTTGAACCGTTTCAAACCCTTGCAGTTCAATGGCAGTTTCGATCATGAACTGGTCGTTTTCATCAATCCCCTGTTCGCCCTTGAAGTGGGTATGGCCATTCTGGCAAGTGCCTCGGATGAACCAGTGGCATCCTTCGAAGAAAAAACCAGACGGTTCACCAATACCCTGATTTACGTTCTGACCTGGCGAAATCCCGGTTTCCGGGAGTTGGCCACCCTGTTCGAATTCCTGGTGGCCAGCCCGGTCGATGGGACCGCTCCCTTAACGAACTGATTGATCCCTGATCAAGCCGCCGTCGATTCCTCCGTCAACTGCCCGATGGCCGTCAACAACCGTTTTTTCCGGATCGGTTTGGTCAGGTGCAGATCGCAGCCGGCGGCGAGAATTTTTTCGCTGATTTCCTGATAGGCGTGGGCGGTCAGGGCGATGATCGGTGTCGGGGAGCGGTTCCGGCTTTTTTCCCAGGCGCGAATCCGTTCGGTGGCGCCGATACCGTCCAGGATCGGCATCTGGATGTCCATCAACACCAAATCGAAGGGGGTTGAACAGAAGGTTTCGAAGGCCGCCAGACCATCGGACACCTCGATCAGTCGATAGGTCGGTTTTTGCAGAAAGACCTTGATCACTTCACGATTGGTCTCATCATCATCGGCCAGCAACAGGCGCAACGGTTTGAGCGGTGGAGACACGGCCGATTGTTGGTTTTCCACTGCGATCGCCGGCAGGCGGTTGGTGATGTCCCCGGGCAAACGGGCGGTGAACGAAAAACGGCTTCCCGGTCCGTAATGGGGTTCCAGCCATATTTTTCCACCCATCATCTCCACCAACCGACGGCAGATGTCGAGCCCCAGGCCGGTGCCGCCGCTGATTTTTCCGGTTTTGTTTTCCAGTTGGGTGAAGGGTTGAAAAATGGTTTCACCCTGCTCCGCCGGTATGCCGGGGCCGGTATCGGTGACGGAAAACAGGATTTCATCCCGTTGCTGACGTCTCACCTCCAGGTGAACCGATCCCCGGTCGGTGAACTTGATGGCGTTGCCGATCAAATTGAGGATCACCTGCCTTAAACGCTGCGGATCACCGATCACCTCCCGGGGTACGTCGGCCTGAATGGTCCGCAGCAGGGTCAACCCCTTCTCCTCGGCCGGATGACGAACGATCTCCAGGGTTTGGGCCAAATACTCCGGCAGGTCGAACAGGACGGTTTCCAGTTCGAACTGATTGGCTTCGATCTTGGACACGTCCAGCACATTGTTGATCAGGGAGAGCAATCCCTCCCCCGCCTTCAGAATGGTGTGCAGATGAGCCCGCCGTTCCGGCAACCGTTCGCTCTCCCACAGGTGTTCATTCAGACCGATGATGGCATTCAATGGCGTGCGGATCTCATGGCTCATGGCGGCGAGAAACCGGCTTTTGGCGCGGTTGGCCACCTCGGCGTTCTCCTTGGCGGCCCGCAACGCCCCCTCCAGGCGCAAATTTTCGGAAATATCCCGCAATATGGTGAGGGATGCGGGACGGCCATCCAAAAAAATTCGCCGGCCCTTGGCCTCGATATCGATGATCCGGCCATCCAGGGCCCGCAGTTGTTGCCGCATGCCGGGTATGGTGCCACTGCCTTTCTGGGTTTGTTCGATCCGATCCCGGACGATGGTACGATAGTCCTCATGGACGATCTCCAGCACCGGGCGTCCGAGCAGATCGGCCTCGGATCCCCCCCGTAACATCTGCACCATGGTCCGGTTGACATAACGAATGATGCCGTCGGTATGCACGATCAAACCGTCCGGGGCCATTTCGAACAGGACCCGGTATCGATCCTCACTCTCCACGAGACGGGTGTTCAACCGCCGCAACTGGCGGTTCCAGATCAGGATGACGCCGATGATGAACAGTCCCACCGCCACGGTCCGCCAGAGGAGGGTTTTGTCGATGCCATATTCAAAACGGGTGGCGGTCCATTTACGCCGTATGCGGATATGCTCCTCCTGGGTGATCGATGACACCGCCTGGTTGAACACCGCCAACAACGCCGGATCATCATTGCGGACGCCGACGGCCAATCGATGATCATATCGGGTATGACCGGAAATTTTCAGGTTGCTCAACTGCTGTTTCTGGATCTCGTTGACCATGATATAGAGCGATCCCAGATGGGCGAACACATCGCCCCGGGACACCTTGCGCAACCCTTCGCCGACGTTGGCAACGGTCACCAGATTGATTTGCGGGTGCTCCCGGCGGATGGTCTCCTCATAGACATAGTCCTTGGGGGTCGACAGGCTGCGGCTACCCAGGGATTCCAGTCCATCCAGATAGGTGACGTCGCTGCGGCTGACCAGGACGATCGGCGCTTCGACGTAGGGTTTGGTAAAATTGAGAAATTGCCGCCTTTCCGGCGTCTCATTCAACAGAGAGAGGATGTCGCACCGTCCCTGCCGGCCGAAGCGGATGGTTTCACTCCAGGATCCGGTCGGCACCAGGCGGATCGGCACACCGATCCGTTTTTCAAAAAGGGCCATGTAATCGGCCGACATGCCGATGTGTCGCCCCCGTTCATCGATCCGTTCATAGGGCATCCAGTCGGGATCGATGCACAGGGTGATCGATTTTCTTTGCCGAACCTCCCGCTCCTGGGCGACGGTCGCTCCCGAAACCGCCGTCCCTGGCGGGGCATCGGCCAGTTCCTCGCCATGTGAAAAGGCGGTGGCGGCGGACAGCATGGTCAGGATCGGCAAGAGGACGACGAGAGAGCGACCGATCACCGATCGACGGCGGGAGGAGTCCCTGGAAACGACCGGATCGTCTCCAGGGACCCTCCGGACCCGATTCGACGGTGACGTGGGGATGAAATGACCGGCGGGCAAATGACTCCGGCCCTAGGCCGCCTGGGTGGGGATGACATGACCGATGCGGCCGATCCCGTTGTCGGCATCGGCATAGATCAAACGCGGTTTGAAACGGCCGGCTTCGGCCTCGGTCATGCGGGCGAAGGCGGCGATGATGATGATATCCCCGACGGCGGCCTTGTGGGCGGCGGACCCGTTGACGGAAATGGTGCCGCTGCCGGCCCGGGCGCGGATGGCATAGGTGGTCAACCGTTCCCCATTGGTGACGTTCCACAGATGGATCTCTTCGAACTCCCGCAGCCCGGCGGCATCCATCAATGATTCGTCGATGGCGCAGGAACCTTCATAGTCCACCTGGACCTCGGTCACGGTTGCGCGATGAATTTTGCATTTCAAGAGGGAGAGTTCCATTTTACAGTCTTCCTTCGCTCTTTTTTCGTTCAGGAGAGAATTCCGTTGTCGATCAACCGGGTATTGCCAATTCGAGCGGCGATCAGCATCACCGCCGTTCCAGACTCCTTGCCGTCGGCGACCGTTTCCACGATCGCCAGTGTTTCGGCATCACGCACCGCCACATAGTCGATGTCCGTGATACCCGCTGCGGCCAGTTCCCGCCGGCCGATGGCCTCCAGGCGCCGGGCACGCCTTTCCCCTCCCCGTTTCGCTTCCCGGGCCGCCGTCAACGCCCGGGACAATGCCAGCGCCCGTTGCCGTTCATCCGGACCGAGATAACGGTTGCGGCTGGAGAGCGCCAGCCCATCCGCCTCCCGCACCGTCGGTACCCCCACCACCTCGACCGGCAGCGCCAGGTCCTCGACCATCCGCCGGATCAGTATCCACTGTTGATAATCCTTGGTACCGAAAAAAGCCTGACAGCGCCCGACCAGGTTCAACAGGATGGTCACCACCGTCGCCACCCCCTGGAAATGGTTTTCCCGGGAAGCGCCGCAGAGGATTTGGCCCAGGGGTTCCACCCGCACCGTGCTTTGGTGCCCGGACGGGTAGATGTCGGCCACCGATGGCAGGAACAGGCCGTCACACCCCGCGTCGGTCAACAACGCCCGATCCTCCGCCACCACCCGGGGATAGCGTTCGAAATCCTCGTGGGGACCGAACTGGGTCGGATTGACGAATATGGAGACCACGACCCGGTCGGTCCGCTGCCGGGCCGCGGCCACCAGGGAGAGATGTCCCTCGTGCAAGGCACCCATGGTCGGCACGAAACCGATGGTTTCCCCCCGGGCGCGCCAATCGTCGGTCCAGCGCCGCAACGACGCCCGGTCCCTCAGCAACTCCATGTCCCTATCCACCACCGGTCGCTGGACGACGCCACCGGCCGGCCTCAAGATTCGAATTCATGTTCCGGTCCGGGAAATGTTCCGGCCCGCACCTCTGCGGCGAAACGGGCCACCGCATCGCGCACCGACGCCCCCCCCTCCAGATAGTGTTTGACGAAACGGGGGGTGACACCGTTGTAAAATCCCAGCAGGTCATACAACACCAAAACCTGCCCGTCACAACCGGCCCCGGCGCCGATACCGATACTGGGGATGGTCAACTCGCCGGAGATGGCGCTGGCCAGGGGGGTCGGTATGCCCTCCAACACCACGGCGAAGGCCCCGGCCTCCTGGACCGCCAGGGCGTCACGCCGCACCCGCTCGGCGGCGGCCTCGCCGCGGCCCTGCACCTTGAAGCCGCCGAAGGCATGCACCGACTGCGGGGTCAAACCGACGTGCGCCAACACCGGGATGTGGCGCTCGGTGAGATAGCGGATGGTGGCGGCCATGGGCACGCCCCCTTCCAGCTTGACCCCTTGGCAACCACTCTCCTTGAGCACCCGCACCGCCGCATCCATGACCCCGGCGCCATCGCCGTGGCAGACGCCGAAGGGCAGATCGCAGATCACCAGGGCCCGCTGGCTGCCGCGCACCACGGCGGCGGTGTGATAGATCATCTGCTCCAGGGTGACCGGCAGGGTGGTATCGTACCCCTGGATGACCATGCCCAGGGAGTCCCCCACCAACAGCAGGTCCACCTCCGCCGCATCCAGCAGACGGGCAAAGGTGTAATCATAGGCGGTCACCGAGACGATGCGCCGCCCCTCCGCCTTCATTCGCCGGAGATCCGGCACGGTTACCCGGGAAGACATGGACGGGTATCCTTTTTCAGCCGCCAAAAAACGAGAATGAGGGGTCCCGCGGAGGGGACGCACACGGGATGCGCAACGGACAACCGGGCCGTGGATGGCCAGCGGGCCGCGAGGGCGTGGGGGTCGAAAAAACGGATTTTGCAGTCATGACATCTGTCCCGGTCCACCGATACAGGGGTTGATCCAGGCAAACTCTCTTTGGGGTTTTCAACGAAAACGGCTGCCGAATCAATGAGCCGGCGTCCATTATCCGAACAGGGAACGATACGATCACGCGGTCACCGCTTTCCACTTCGAAAAGTCAATGCCCCGTCCGGCATCCGTTCCACCGAGCCGACATCATCAACTTCCCGCAACAGGGTGTCAACGGTTTTACCCAAAATCGGATGTCGCCAGTTGGCGGCGACATCCGCCAGGGGACGCAGGACGAACCGGCGTTGATGCAATCGCGGATGGGGTACGATCAACCCGTTGCGCCGGATGATCCGCTGTCCGAAAAACAGCAGATCGAGGTCCAGCGGCCGGGGGCCCCAGCGTATCTCCCGCTGCCGGTCGCGGCCGGCCTCCCGTTCCAGGCGCCGCAACAGGCGCAACAGGGTCCACGGCGTCCAGGTGCCCTCGATGAGGACCACGGCATTGATGAACCGGGGTTGATGGGCGGGACCGACGGGGGCGGTGCGATAAAAAAAGGAGCGGTGCAGCGCCTGACAGCGGCCATGGTTGGCCAGACGGTCGATGGTCCGGCGGCAGGTGAGCAGGGGATTGCCAAGATTGGCGCCGATGCCGACGGCGATGGGGAACATTTCGACGGTGTCCGGGAAGGAACCGTTTTGATTTCTCATGGCGCGGCGCCGGTCCGAACGGACCGGCGCCGACCACGAACGGGATGGGGTCAAGCCCTGGCGTCCACCTTGATGTGCCAGGGTTCGAAGCGGACCCCCCACATGTTGTCCCGCGGGTAGCGCAAGCTCAGATAACCAAGCTTTTTCAATCGCCTGAACACCTCAGAAGTGACAAATTTCTCGGTGAAGTTGTGACGACCGTAGCCCACCTGCCCGACATCGAAATCGCTGATGCCATGGAAGGAATAGCCGGGCGGCGCCAGGGAACGGGATGCCCGGGAGAGGTTGCCGTTGCTGACGTAGGCCTTGTCGAGGAACAGCAGAAACTGTTTGGTGACGCTCCGCACGCCGGAGGTCAGGATCACCTTGTCGCCCACCTCGCGTTGAATCTGTCTGTACAGCTCGAGCGGCCGCCCCCGATAGAGATAGTTGCCGGTGCGCGGGACCTTGACCACCTCGCGCCGGGGAATACGATCGGTGAGATTTTTGATCGGTTTTTCGCCATAAAAACCGTACAGCGAGGCGCGCTCATAAAAAATCTGTTCCAGGAAATTGAGTTCGGCGACGCTGAAACGGTCCACCTCGACATGGCGGTCGGCGAAACGGAGCGCATCGTCGAAGTCGAGCAGGTAAAAATTGCCGAAGCCGATGACCTTCTGCAAACGCCGGAAGCGGTTGACGGAAGATTCCAGCAGACGAAAATTTCGATCATCCAGAAACACATCGCCCTTGTGGTCCAAGTTGAAATCACGAACCTTGCGCAGATATCGTTCCAGATCATCTTCCCGCAGCTTTGGAGGCAATACGGGGGGTTTCGTCGGCCAATATCCCGCCAAGGCCTGCCCGGGTAACAAACCCGCGCCACCGACGCCAACCGCGATCGTTTTCAGAAAATCACGTCTTTTCATTTTTTCAGACCTGACCATTGCAAAAACCCCATATATGCTTTCTTTTCAGAGCCAATGCCTCACCCACCGGAGACCCTGGGACCGGGGGTGATTTTTTTCCGATTTGACGGACTTTCCCCAGGTAAAGTAAAAACAGTCCGGAATTCAGATTACGCGACAAAATTTCGACCAGACGGATTTGATGAAACGATCGGACACCCCAATCATGCCTCTGCCCCCCCGTACGAACGACGGCCTTCCCTCATTCCTCGTCGTCGCGTACCTGATCCTGTTCGGTCCAATGGCTCAATCCACCCTGGCGGCTCCCGCCCACGTCGCCGATGCATCCCCCATTTCCGAACGGGATGCGGTCCTGGAAATATTCAACGATGCGGCGACCAGGCCGATTGCCCGGGAAACTGCCAACAAACCCAAAAAAAGGAACCCCGACAATCCGATCCGCAGGCCTGTCCCGGCCAGCGCCAAAAAGAGGAAACGGGGCGGAAAAGCCAAAAAACCGGTTCATCGCGTCTCCGTCGAGGAGATGTGTATCAAAATTGGTGCCAAGCTCGGAAGCGTAAGTAAAAACAATTGCATGTCTCAAAAACTCACCCTCTCCGATGGCCAGTCCGTCAAAGGTTTGCCAATTCTGGTCCGGGAGTTCCCACCCGTCCCCCCCCGCAAACCCCAGGCCAGGATCCTGTTGCTGGGCGGCATTCACGGGGATGAATACTCCTCGGTCAGCATCGTATTCAAATGGCTGAAAATTCTTGAGAGACACCATTCCGGCCTGTTTCATTGGATCGTCTCACCGCTGGTCAATCCCGACGGTCTGTTGCGGCGGAAATCCATACGGATGAACGCCAACGGCGTTGATCTGAACCGCAACTTTCCCACCACCGACTGGCGGCGGGAGAGTCGCGATTACTGGGTGCGCCGCACCAGACGCGACAAGAGGCGTTATCCGGGGCCATCGCCCTTGAGCGAACCGGAATCGGCCTGGGTGGCACGGGAGATCGAACGGTTCCAACCCCATGCCGTCGTCACCGTTCACGCCCCCTACGGTCTGTTGGATTTTGACGGTCCGCCAACGACACCCCCGGAAAAGCTGGGCAACATATTTTTGTCGCCATTGGGGACCTATCCCGGCTCCATGGGCCGCTATATCGGTGTGGACAAAAAAATTCCCATCCTCACCATCGAACTGCCCTATGCCGGCATCATGCCCAGCCCCGGGGAGACCGCCAGCATCTGGGCGGATCTGGTGCGCTGGTTGGCCGGGCACCTGCACAACCGTAACGAAGGTTCGCGGTTCAATCGGCCGGGCCCCCCCCTTCCCGGGAGCCCGCCCGAGGAAAAACCATCATCGAAGCCGGCCCTCCCGGCCGGCGCCGCTCCGGGAATGCCGCCGCTATGAACGACTCCTCCAGTTCCCTGAACCCCCGCCTGGCGCAACTGCACCCCTATCCTTTCGAAAAACTGGCCGGGCTGTTGGCCGACGTGCCCCCTTCCCCGGATCATGCGGCCATCGATCTGGCCATCGGGGAACCGAAACATCCGGTGCCCCCCTTCATCCGCCGGGTGATGGCCGAGGCCCTGGACGGCATCGGCCGCTATCCGCTGACCCGGGGGGATCTCTCCCTGCGCCGGGCCGCCGCCGACTGGTTGCAACGCCGTTTTGAACTCGATGCCGGCAGCATCACCCCGGAACATCATCTGCTGCCGGTCAACGGCACCCGGGAAGCCCTGTTTTCCATCGCCCAGGCAGTGGTGAACGGCCACGGCAACAACGGAGAAAAACCGGTCGTCCTCATGCCCAATCCCTTCTATCAAATCTATGAAGGGGCGGCGTTGATGGCCGGGGCGGAGCCGGTCTATGTACCGGCCACGGCCGAAAACGGGTTTTTGCCCGATTATCACCGGTTGCCCCGGGAGGTCCTGGCCCGCACGGTGTTGCTCTATCTCTGCACCCCCTCCAACCCCACCGGGGCGGTCTTCCCCCTGGACCGGTTGCAGGGGTTGATCGAGTTGGCGCGGGAACATGATTTCACCATTGCTTCGGACGAATGTTATTCGGAAATCTGGTATGAACACCCCCCGCCCGGTCTGTTGACCGCCGCGCAACGGTTGGGCCCGACCGGGTTCGACCGTTGCCTGGTGTTTCACTCCCTGTCCAAACGGTCCAACATGCCCGGCGCCCGTTCCGGATTCGTCGCCGGCGACGCCCGCCTGTTGCACGGCTATTTTCAACTGCGCACCTATACCGGTTGCGCCACCCCGCCCTTCATCCAACGGGCCGCCACCGAAGCCTGGGCGGATGAAACCCACGTGGCGGAGAACCGCGCCCTTTACCGCGAAAAACTGGAAACGGCCCTGGCCATCCTCGAACCGGTGTTGCCGGTCACCCGGCCCGATGCCGGGTTTTACCTGTGGTTGCGCGTCCCCGGCGGCGGGGAAGCCTTTGCCCGGCGTCTCATGGCCGGCTACAATGTGCGGGTGCTGCCCGGGGCCTATTTGGGGCGGTCGATGGTTTCCGCCACCGATCCCGAAGGGGTGAACCCCGGGGCCGCCCATGTACGGGTGGCGCTGGTGGCCACCCGGGAGGAAAACCGGGAAGCCATGACACGCATCGCCGCCTGTGTCCGGGCAATGACCTGAACGAAACCGCCCCACCGACGATAAAGGATGATTTAATGCCGGATCTCAAACCCATCATCGAACAGGCCTGGGAAGACCGGGCCAGTGCCACCTTCGGCGAGGACGCCACCATCCGTGAAGCGGTCACCGCCACCATCGAGGACCTGGATGCCGGCCGGGTCCGGGTCGCCGAGCCGGATGCCGGCCGCGCCGATGCCACCCACGGCTGGACGGTCAATCAATGGGTGAAAAAGGCGGTGCTGCTCTATTTCAAGCTGCATGACAACGGGGTGATCACCGGTGGCGAGGCCACCTGGTATGACAAGGTGCCGATGAAGTTCAGCGGTTGGGACCGGGAACGGTTTCAAACCACCGGGGCGCGGGTGGTGCCGCCGGCGACGGTGCGCAAGGGCAGTTACATCGCCCCCGGAGTGGTGCTCATGCCTTCATACGTGAACATCGGCGCCTATGTCGATTCCGGCTCCATGGTCGATACCTGGGCGACGGTCGGTTCCTGCGCGCAGATCGGTAAAAATGTCCATATTTCCGGCGGCGCCGGCATCGGCGGCGTCCTGGAGCCGTTGCAGGCCAATCCGGTGATCATCGGCGACGGCTGTTTCATCGGCGCCCGCGCCGAAGTGGCCGAGGGGGTGATCGTCGGTGAGGGAGCGGTGCTCTCCATGGGCGTCTATCTCGGTGCCTCCACCCGCATCGTCGATCGCGCCACCGGTGAAATCCATCGCGGTTACGTCCCCCCCTATTCGGTGGTGGTGCCCGGCACCCTGCCCGGCAAACCGTTGCCCAACGGCGATCCCGGCCCCAATCTCTACTGTGCGGTCATCGTCAAGACCGTCGATGCCCAGACCCGTTCCAAGACCGGCATCAACGATATTTTGCGGGAGTTTTGAGGAGACGACGCAAACCCGGGCCGGGAAGGAAAACGGGTGGGTCGGTGGTGGCGCGTTGAATAGCGCCGGCGGGTCACTGAAACAGGGTTTTGATCATCGGTAAAACCTCGGCGAGGATCACCAGGCCGACCATCCATTGCAAAAGGGTGATCTTGCCGTTCAAGACGAGAAGCTCTTTTTCAATCCGTATGATGTCACCACGAGTAGCGATGGTTTCGGATGAAAGGGCTTCGGCCGCCAAACGCGCCTTCTCTTCCGGCACGCCGGCGGTAATGAACGCATCATAAACTTCGGAAATCATGGTGGGCATTGTTTTGTTCTCCTGCTTGGAATCCTAACATGGACCAGACGGTTTCCGCATCCAAAATCCTTTGGACACGGTGCGCGGGTAAAAACTGCCGAAAACCGACCGATCCTCTCAAACGGAGTCTTTCAACGTGACCCCCCTCGTGCAACTGGCATCGGCCCTGATCCGCACCCCCTCCATCACCCCGGCCGATCACGGTTGCCAGGGGTTGCTGACCCAGGCCCTGGAGAGGATGGGATTCACCATCCATCGACTGCGCTTCGGCGAGGTGGAAAATTTTTATGCCCGCATCGGTGAACGGGGCCGCAATTTTTGTTTTGCCGGCCACACCGATGTCGTCCCCGCCGGCGATCCCTCCCAGTGGCGTTCGGATCCCTTCGCCGCCGAAATCAAGGATGGCATCCTCACCGGTCGGGGCGCCTGCGACATGAAGGGCGGTTTGGCGGCCATGGTTCATGCCGCCGAAACCTTCCTCCGGGATCACCGCTCCTTTACCGAACGGGACAGCCTCTCCTTTTTGATCACCGGCGATGAGGAGGGGGATGCCGACGATGGCACCATCCGTGTCCTGGGGTGGCTGAACGATCGACATGAAAAACTGGACTATTGTCTGGTCGGGGAGCCGACCAGCGTCGAACGGCTCGGCGATTGTCTGAAAAATGGCCGCCGTGGATCGCTCAATGGTGAAATCACCATTCAGGGCCGCCGTGGACATGTCGCCTATCCCCATTTGGCGGACAATCCTATCCATCGGGCCATGCCGGTGCTGGCGCGGTTGGCGACGGTCCGTTTCGATGACGGTTCGCCCCATTTTCCCGCCACCGGTCTGCAGTTCACCCGCATCCGGGCCGGCGATGGTTCGAGCAATTCCATCCCCGGCCGGTTGCAGGCCGCCTTCAACATACGTTTCAGTCCGGCGAGCAGCCCGGAATCCCTGGAGGCCACCCTTCGTGAAATTCTCGACCAGGGCGATTTTTCCGGTTATAAATTAACCACCAAGCTGTCCGGATTGCCTTTCATCACCCCGGGCGGTGACCTGTTGACGGCCCTGCGCGAGACGATTCGGTCGACATTGGGCATCACCCCGGAGTCTTCCACCGGTGGCGGCACCTCCGATGCCCGTTTCATCGCCCGGGTCTGTCCGCAAACCGTCGAATTCGGCCTGGTGGGTCGCACCATGCACCAGGCCAATGAACAGCTGCCCATTGCCGATCTGGAGGCCTTGGCGGCGGTCTATCGTCAACTGCTGGAACGGTTGTTCGTTCCGTCACCAACCGGGTGAACCCAGTATGAGCGCAACCCTGACCGGGATCGAATCCCATCTGCAAGAGTACCTGAAGGTGGCCGCCATCGCCGACTATTGTCCCAACGGCGTCCAGGTCCGCGGCCGGGAACCGGTGGGCAAAATCGTCACCGGCGTTTCCGCCTGCATGGCCCTGTTCGAGGCCGCCGTTGAGGAAAAGGCCGATCTGGTGCTGGTGCATCATGGTCTTTTTTGGGACAAGGAGTCGCAGGTGGTGGAAGGGAGCCGCAAAAGACGGTTGAAATTTCTCCTGGAGCACGATCTCACCCTCATGGCCTATCACCTGCCGTTGGATGGTCACCCGCAATTGGGCAACAACATTCAGATCTTGAACAAACTGGACCTGACGGTGGCGCAGCCGTTCGGCGATTATCGCGGTTTCGTCCTCTCCTTCATCGGCCGCACGGCGAAAGCGGTCACCATAGAGGCCTTTGCCGAGCGGGTGGAACGGTTGTTCGGTGGGCAACCGTTGGTGTTGCCGGCGGGACCGGAGTGGATCAACCGGGTGGCGGTCTGCAGCGGTGGCGCCCCGGAGATGATCCGTGAGGCGAAAAACCGGGGGGCGGACCTGTTCCTCAGCGGCGAAGCGGCGGAACCGGTCTTTCATTATGCCCACGAGGAGGGCATTCATTTCATCGCCGCCGGGCATCATCGCACGGAGATGTTCGGCGTCCAGGCCCTGGGGGAGCACCTGGCGGAACGGTTCGGCGTGGTCCACCAGTTCATCGACATTCCCAATCCGATCTGAAAAGGGACGCCATGAACGACAGTGAACCGGTTTTTGCCCGACTTCCCGACGCCCACACCCGTCTGCTGGGGGTGATCGGCGATCCCATCCGCCACTCCCTGTCGCCGGCCATGCACAATCCGGCCCTGGTCTGGTTGGGGTTGAACTACCGGTATCTGCCTTTTCATGTCAAACCGGCCGATTTGAGCGCGGCGGTGCAGGGATTCCGCGCCATGGGCATGGTCGGTTTCAACGCCACCATCCCGCACAAGGAGGCGCTGTTGGCGGAGATGGACTGGTTGCACCCGCTGGCGCAATGGATCGGCGCCGTCAATACCGTCGCCATCGACGACGATGGCACCCTGCGCGGCTATAACACCGATGCCCAGGGTTTCACCGATGATCTGGCCGACCATTTCAGCGGGGAGTTGGAATCGACGTCGGTGGTGATCCTCGGCGCCGGCGGCGCCGCCCGTGGTGTGGTGGTCGGTCTGCTGGAGGCCGGCGTCAACCGGATCACCATCGCCAACCGCACCCCGAAACGGGGTGAACGGTTGATCGATGACCTGGGAACCCACTATCCCTGGGCCGAACTGGCCGCCGTGCCCCTGGAACTGGGACCGGGCAAACCGTGCAACCCGCCCCTGGACGGTTGTGGCCTGCTGGTCAACACCACCAGCATGGGCATGGTCGGCGAAGGCAGCGGCATGATCGATCTGCAACAACTGCCGGACACGGCTTTCGTTTACGACATCGTTTACACCCCCCACCGCACCCCGCTGCTGCAGGCCGCCGAGGCCCGGGGCCTGAAGGTGGCCAACGGTCTGGGCATGCTCATCCACCAGGGCGCCCGCGCCTTCGAAATCTGGACCGGTCACAAAATGCCCATCGAGCGGGTTCGGGAGCGGTTGCAGGGGATGGTTTGAGTATTCGCCGGCCACCGCCCAAAAAAATTTTGTTGTTTCAGCCCTGTCCTTTCATCCTATAATGGCTGAGGGTGATTTCACCTTTCCCTGTCCGCAACCCGAGCCGGAACCGTTGGTCATGACCAGCCAGGCTTTGATCAATCCCGACATTTTGCGCTGGGCCCGGGAGCGCGCCGGCCTCGACCGGACCGGGCTGGCCAAAAAAGTGGCAAGCAAAGCGGAAAAAGTGGCCCAGTGGGAAGATGGCAGCGCCCGTCCGACATTCAACCAGGCCCAAACCCTCGCCAAAAAGCTGAACATCCCCTTCGGTTATTTTTATCGGCCCGACCGGCCCCGTGAAGACCTGCCGCTACCCGATTTGCGCACCATCGGTGATGAAACGCCCGGCGAACCCTCCCCGGAACTCCTGGATACCCTGGCCGATATTTTTCACAAGCGCGACTGGTATCTGGAATATTTACGGCAGATCGGCGCCGAACCCCTGCCGTTTATCGGCCGTTTCGACCAATCGGTCCCCCCGGAGACGGTTGCCCGGGACATGGCCGCGGAATTGGGAATCAATGAACGGATGCGGCGCGAGGCCGATGATTGGGAGACCTTCATGCGCCAGATGGTTCGCCAAGTGGAGGGGTCCGGTATCTGGTTCATGCGCAATGGCGTCGTCGGCAGCAACACCCACCGCCCTTTGAAGGTCGAAGAGTTCCGCGGTTTCGCCATCAGCGATCCTTTGGCACCGTTGATCTTCATCAACGGCAAAGATGCCGATCCGGCACAACTGTTCACCATCGCCCATGAACTGGCCCATCTCTGGTTGGGAGAGAGCGGACTTTCAAACATTTCCCTGCGCACCAACCAACACCAGAAAAACAGACGAATCGAAAAATATTGCAATCGGGTGGCGGCGGAACTGCTGGTTCCGGGCAAATCATTCAAAAAAAACTGGATCAGGCATCAAGGTCTGGAAGAAAATATCGACGGACTCAAAAACCGCTACCGCGTCAGCGCCTTGGTCCTGGCGCGTCGCGCTTTCGACCTGGGGCTGGTCGAGTGGTCCACCTATCTCCCGTTTTATCAGGATCAAGTGGAACAGTGGCGACGAAAAAAAACGAAAAACGGGAAACAAAAGAGCGGTGGTGATTACTACCGCACCCACCGTTTGAGATCCGGGACCCACTTTTCCAGGGCCGTTCTCGCCAGTATGTTGGAAGGTCGTCTCCTCCATCGGGATGCGGCTTCCCTGTTGGGTCTGAAAGTTCCACAACTCAAAAAATATGCCGAAACAATCGGCACCGGATCGATGTCATGAGTTATCTATTGGATGCAAACGTATTCATCGAAGCAAAAAACAGCTACTACGGATTCGACCTCTGTCCCGGTTTTTGGGAGTGGCTGGACTTGGCCCATCAACACCAACTGGTATCCAGCGTTCAGCCCATTTTTGAGGAGCTCGCCGGCAAAGGTGATGACTTGTCGAATTGGGCCAACGAAAGATTCGAATCGGGGTTTTTTTTATCAACCGAAAGCCAAAAAACCCAAAAACTGTTCGAAAAAATTGTCAGCCACATACTCCAGGGAGACTACAAATCAACCGCCATTCAGCACTTTTTGAGCCGGGGTGACGGCTGGTTGATCGCCAAGGCCATTGAAACCGGAGCAACCGTGGTCACCCACGAAGCGTTTGAACCCAGGAGCAAAAGAGCGGTCAAAATACCAAATATCTGCCGTTATTTCGACGTGACTGAACAACCACCGGCTAAAGCCGGTGGGTTCGAAGATACGGACTGAAAGTCCG
>CAYFNE010000076.1:0-23325 GCA_964344355.1 uncultured Magnetococcales bacterium | reverse complement strand
TGATACTGCACCTCAAGGTGTGGGAAAGTAGGACACTGCCAGGGAGTTTTCATTGATTGGTTGCCTGGCCGAACCGCGGTTTGCCCTCCCGGCGAACCGCGGATTTGGTTCTGGCGGCCGGAAAATTTTCGACGTCTGGTCGTTTCCAGAACCGACGGGAGTCAACGCAGTGAAAACATTCATGGCCACCCCCAAGGATATCGATCGCAAGTGGTATGTCATCGATGCCGCCAACATGGTGTTGGGCCGTCTGGCGACGGCGGCCGCCACCCGCCTGCGTGGCAAGCACAAACCGTCCTACACTCCGCACATGGACACCGGGGATTACATCATCATCGTCAATGCCGACAAGGTACGGCTGACCGGTAACAAGCTGGACGGCAAAAACTACTATCGCCACACCCGGTTCCCGGGCGGTCTCCGTTCCAACACCGCCCGTGAGGTCCTGCAAGGCGACTACCCGGAACGGGTCATCGAGAGCGCCATTCGCGGCATGTTGCCGAAAAATCGAATGGGTCGGCAGATGTTTCGCAAACTGAAAGTCTATCGTGGTCCCGATCATCCGCATGCCGGGCAAGGGGCCGAAACGTTGCAACTGGGCGGTTAGGATTCCGGTTCACTCATAAAGGTATCCAATAGGGAGTCTTGAAACATGACAACGGCCAATGGTGAATATGCCACCGGCAAACGCAAGGAAGCCATCGCCAGGGTCTGGATCCGGCCTGGAACCGGTAAGATCATCGTCAACGACAAGGAACTGGAAAACTATTTCGGCCGTGCCGTGCTGCGCATGGTGGTGCGGCAACCCTTCGGACTCACTGAGACCGTCGACCGGTTCGACGTGACGGTCAACTGTCAGGGGGGTGGCAACTCCGGCCAGGCCGGCGCCATCAAACATGGGATCTCCAAGGCCCTGGCCCTTTATGACATCGCCTATCGTCCGGTCCTGAAAAAGGCCGGGTTCCTGACCCGCGATTCCCGCTCGGTAGAACGAAAAAAATATGGACGGCACAAAGCCCGCAAAAGCACACAGTATTCGAAACGCTGACACCGGTTTCGAAAACGGGGAAGGGGAGGCGCGAGCCTCCCTTTTTTTTTGGCCACTCCCGCCAATGGGATCATGGATTCAACCACAGTGAAAAGAATGAAAAAATCATGACCACTACCATAGCCATTCTGGGGGCCAGCGGATATACCGGCGGCGAGTTGGTGCGGCTGTTGGCCCGGCACCCCCATGTGCGGATCACCGAGGTCACCTCCGAACGGTACAAGGACAAACCGCTACAGGCCGCCTTTCCCCATTTGCTCGGCCTGCCGGACCTGATCTGCCGTTCATTGGAGGATCTGGAACCCATTTGCCGGTGTGACCTGGTTTTCTGCGCCCTGCCCCATTTGACCTCCATGTCGGTGGTACCGAAATTGTTGGACAATGGCGTCCGGGTGATCGATCTCTCCGCCGATTTCAGGTTGAACGACGCTACGGTCTACCAGACCTGGTATGGCGAAGATCATCTGGCCCCCGGTCTGTTGGAAAAGGCGGTTTATGGTCTTCCGGAACGATATCGGCAAGAGATCAGGAATGCCCGGTTGGTAGCCAATCCCGGTTGTTATCCGACCTCGGTGTTGTTGGCCTTGGCGCCATTGCTGCAACAGGGAGCGGTCGATCCCGGGTCCATCCTCATCGACAGCAAATCCGGCATCAGCGGCGCCGGACGGGGCGCCTCCCAGGCCACCCTGTTCACCGAGGTGGAAGGGGGATTCCGGGCTTACAAGGTCGGTGGCCACCGCCATACGCCGGAGATGGAACAGGAGCTGGGAAAAATGGCCGGAGAACCGGTCAGAATCCGTTTCGTACCGCATCTGCTGCCCCAATCCAGGGGAATACTTTCCACCTGCCACATACGGCCATACAGGCCCGCTGAGACGGAAGAATGGCTGGAAATGCTGGCCGGTCACTATCGGAATGAACCGTTCGTTCATGTCCATGGCGTCGGCCAGTGGCCCGCCACCAATCATGTCCGCGGTTCCAATCAGTGTCACATGGGCGTGGCCATGGACGATCGCACCGGTTGGTTGACGGTCCTGTCGGTAATCGATAATCTGGTCAAAGGCGCCGCAGGACAGGCGGTGCAAAACATGAACCTGATGCTGAACCTGGCGGAAACCGAAGGACTTCTACAACTGCCCCTGTTTCCATGAGATGGTACGGATCGGGGAGGGGAGAATTCAGAAAAATCTCCTGGCGGCATCACTTGCCAAGCGGGATCAAGTCTGGTAACAAGCAGAACCTTAAATGGCTTAGGGCCTTACCAAACGGAAAGGAGTTTCAATTATGGCACTGATAATTAACGAAGATTGCACCAATTGCGACGTTTGCCTGCCGGAATGTCCCAATGAGGCGATCACCGACGGCTCTGATGTGGATGTCGATATTTATTATATCCATCCCGATCTTTGCTCCGAATGCGTCGGCGCTTTCGATGAACCACAATGCGTGGAAGTCTGCCCCGTGGAGTGCATCGAACCGGATCCGGCCCATCAGGAGTCCAAGGAAGAGCTGCAAGCCAAATACGACGCCATTCACGGTTGATCTCTCAACCCGGTGGGACCTGAGTCCCTTCCCAGACTTGGCAAAATTATGCAAAGGGGCGTATCGACGGCGATACGCCCCTTTTTTCTAGCACACTGAACCGGATGCCATGAAAGAGATATCATGCCTCGAAGCATGACCGGATTTAGCCATCATGAAACGGTTGCAGACGGTTTTCACATCACCTGGCGCCTCAAATCGGTCAACCACCGCTATCTGGATCTCGCCTTTCGCCTTCCCGACGGTCTGGAAGAGTTGGAAATACGGGCGACCAAAACACTGAAAACCCTTTTTTCCCGCGGTCATCTGGACTGTACGTTGATCCTGACGCCGGTAGCGGAGGCAAAACCACCATCGGAACTGAATGTTCCCCTCGTGAAAAACCTGTTCCAGTTGGAAAGAAAATTGCTGGAACTGGATACGAATCCCGATATTGGACCACAGCGGGCCAAACTGGACACGGGACGACTGCTCGCCTGGCCGGGCATGGTCCAACGACACAATCCCTTGCAGGGCCTGGCTGACGGAAAAGGGTCTTTTTTTCAATCCCTGTTGACTTCGCTGGAAAAAACCGCCCATCTGTTGAATGATGTCCGAACCGGGGAGGGCCGGGAGCTGGAAAAGATCATTCAGCGGTTTTTGCACGGTTTCCGGGACCTGTTGGACCAAATTGAAGATCGATTGCCCAAAATCCGGGAAAATTTGCAACGACGGGTCCGGGATCGGGTCGAAATGATTGCCGACGGGATGGTTGACAAAGAGAAATTGGCCCAGGAATTGGCCTTTCTCCTCAACCGCATGGATGTGACCGAGGAGATGGATCGCCTGAAAATTCATCTGGGTGAGATGACCGCCACCCTGGACAAGGAGGAACCCATCGGTCGCCGCCTGGATTTTTTGTGCCAGGAGATGAATCGGGAGGCCAACACCCTCTGTTCCAAGGCCCAGGATGGTGAGGTTTCAAGAATCGGCGTGGAAATGAAGGTCATCGTGGAAAAATTACGGGAACAGGTGCAAAACCTGGAATAGAACAATCCCCGCGAAGGTTGAATAGAAATGTCCATGTTTACGAAAAAAACCGGGTTTTTGGCCATCCTCTCCGCCCCATCCGGAGCCGGAAAAAGTACCCTGGCCCGGCACCTGCTCAAAACCGGGAAAAATATCCGGCTCTCCATCTCCACCACCACCCGCCCGCCCCGGCCCGGAGAACGGGAAGGCGAACACTATTTTTTTGTCGATCAGCAACATTTCCAAAAAAAAATCGCCGAAAACGCCTTCCTTGAGTGGGCGCAGGTCTTCGGAAACTATTATGGCACCTCCCGGGAAACGGTCGATGACGCCTTGATCCGCGGCGAAACGGTCCTTTTGGATATCGATTGGCAGGGAGCACGACAAATCCGGCAAAATCTGCCCGCGACCGATGTGGTCTCCATTTTTATCCTGCCCCCCGATCATGACACCCTGTTGCACCGGTTGCAGGGGAGGGGACAGGATGATTCCGAAGTCATTGCCCGACGCATGGCCAAAGCCAGTGATGAAATTTCACACTGGCATGAATATGACTATCTGTTGATCAATAAAAACCTGAAAAAGGCCCGGGCCGGATTGTCAGCCATCATCGATGCCGAACGCATGCGGCGTGAACGGGCGGGGAAGAAAATTCAAAAAATCCTGGAAACCTTTCCCGAATCGGTCAAAAATCGGAAAAAGCCGGAATAAATTGTTCCCGGCCAACGGTCCGGTTCGTGTTTCCTGTTTTTTTCTTGTTGTTTTTCGTGGTAAAATTTCTCGCTTTTCATCCGTCTCCTCATTCATCCCGGTTTTACAAAAAAGGTGGTTCAAATGGCACGTGTAACGGTGGAAGATTGTCTGGAAAATGTCAGCAACCGTTTTGACCTGGTGATCATGGCCTCCAGACGGGCCCGGCAATTGACCGGTGGCTCGGAGCCCACCTTGGAAACCAACAATGACAAAATGACCGTCATGGCCCTGCGTGAGATCGGTGAAAACACCATCGACCTGAACGCCTTGATGGTGGAGGAGAAAAAACAACAATCGAACGACGAAACCGAAACGGAGATCAAAACCGACGCCGAAGCCAAGGCCCTCATGGCTGAAGAGACGCAAATTCCCGGCGTCAATCTGGAAACTCCGGTCGATGCCAAACCGGCCAATGATACCGACCCGGCCGATGTCGTCGAAGCGGCCACCGGGGACCTGCCCGCCGAGGAGTGAATCATCCGGGTCGATCACCCTTCCCGTCCTGCCGACGGAAAAGGCGATCGATCCCGGTGTCTTTCCGCCGCCGATTTCATGTTGATCAATGAATGGGTTGAAAGAGGCTGATCCGGCATTTGCTCCGAATGGCCGAAGAGATGAACAAGGCCGATACAGAAACTGAAAATCTTCGCCATTGGGAAGAACTGATCGCCCGGATTTTGAAATATCATCCCGGGGCCGACCAGTCTCTTTTGTTCAATCTGCGAAAATTTTTGACCGATCCGCCCTCCCAACCCGGCGGTACCCCGGTCCGAAATCCTTCCAACACTCAGGAAATCCCGTTTCATCCCCTGAAGGTGGCCTCCATTTTGGCCGATCTGCGCATGGATACCGCTTCCATCGCCGCGGGTCTGTTGATGGAACGGGTCAACAACCGTTTGGTCACCCTGAACCGGATCAAGGAGGAGTTTGGTGAGGATATCGCCTTTCTGCTGGAAGGCCTTTCCAAAATTTCACTGCTCTCCTCCCGGAACAAATCGGAATTTCAGGCCGAGGATTTCCGCAAGATGATCCTGGCCATGGCCAAGGACATCCGCGTCATACTCATCCGCCTGGCCCTCTGTCTGCAACAGGTACGGGAAATCGTCGATTCCGGTATCACCCCACCCACCCGCCTGTCCCGGGAAATTCAGGAGATCTATGCCCCCATCGCCCACCGGCTCGGTATCTACTGGATAAAAAACGAACTGGAGGATTTGGCCTTCCGCATTTCCCAACCCGATCGCTACGCCCAGTTGTTGAAACAGGTCGTCCAACGCCGCAAGGGGGGAGAGGACGTGGTGCGCAAGGTGGTCCAATACCTGAAAAAAATATTGCGCAAACACAATATCAACGCCTCCGTCCTTGGCCGGGAAAAACACATCGCCAGCATCGATGACAAATTGCGCCGCAAAGGTTTTTCCCTGGACGATCTGCACGATATCATCGGTTATCGCATCATCGTTCGCAAAAAATCGGATTGTTATCGGGTCCTGGGCATGATTCACGGTGAGTTCCACCCGATTCCCGGCCGCTTCAAGGATTATATCGCCCTGCCCAAGAGCAACGGCTATCAATCGTTGCACACCGTGGTATTCGGTCCCTTCGGCAACCGCATCGAAGTGCAGATTCGAACCGAAAAAATGCACAACATCGCCGAGAGCGGCGTGGCGGCCCACTGGACCTATAAGGAACGGGGCGGGTTGCACACCAAGAAAAAAGCCGGCGCCACCGGTTATGCCTGGCTGAAACGCATGTTGGAAATTCACCGCCAAACCGAGGAACCGGCGCAATTTTTGGAAAATGTGAAAATCGACCTGTTTCCCGATGAGATCTACCTGTTCACACCGACCGGGGACATCATCACTCTGCCGTCCCGGGCCACCCCGGTCGATTTTGCCTACGCCATCCATTCCGAGGTCGGAGACCATTGCCAGGGCGCCAAGATCAACGGTCGCATGCTGCCGTTGCGCACCGTGTTGAACACCGGTGACGTGGTGGAGGTCATTACCGGCAAAAACCAAAAACCCAATCCCGACTGGTTGCGTTATGTGGTGACCGGCCAGGCCAAATATCGCATCAATCGTTGGGAAAAACAGCGCCGCCGGGAACAATCGATCACCCTGGGCCGGGAACTGGTGAGCCGTGAAATGCATAAATTTGATCACGGCCACTCCCTGGGTGACAAGGATTTCCGTCAGGCGGCGCAAAATTTTAAAATCACCACGGTCGATGAGTTGTTGTTCCGGGTCGGTTCCGGCAAGATCAATCCGGTGCAGGTGGTACAATCGCTGTTTCCCCAGTATGTGGGTAAAAAGCGGGGTGGCGCCAAAAACAAATCGGCTGTTGCGGAATGGAACAAAACCGATGAAGTCGCATCCAAAGGTTTGGAACTCTCCGGTCTATTGCCGCAAATGGCCATTACGGTCGCCCGCTGTTGCAGTCCGATTCCCGGAGATGCCATCGTCGGGATCATCACCACCGGCAAGGGAATCACCCTGCACGCCCAGGGCTGTCCCAACCTGAATCAGGTATTGAATGAACCCGAACGTTGGATCAAAGAGCTGGATTGGCCACAGATGCCGGACAGGCGGTTCATCACCCGGCTCCAGGCCCGGGTTCGGAACAGACGGGAGACCGTAACCCAGGTCAGCCAGGCGGTCATCAGCGCCAAGGGCAATATCGTCAAAATTCAGTTCATGGACCGGGAAAAGGATCCCTGCCTGTTGAATCTGGAGGTGGAAGTCACCGGTGTCGTTCAACTGGAGACGATCCTGAACGGTGTCCGCGGCGTATCGGCGGTATTGAGCGTTGATCGAATAAAAGGGTAGGGGAGGGAAGCACATGTTCAAAAAAGCACTGTCCACCGACAAGGCCCCGGCGGCGATCGGTCCCTATAGCCAGGCGGTGGAGATCGATGGTTGGTTGTTCATCTCCGGCCAGATTCCCCTCGATCCGGCTACCGGTCTCCTGGAGACCGGCGATATCGCCAAACAGACCAGACGGGTGATGGACAACCTGCGCGCGATCCTGACTGCCCGGGGAAGAAATTTCGACAGCGTGGTCAAGACCACCATCTACCTGACCGACCTGGCCGATTTCGAATCGGTCAACGACGTGTATGCGAGTTGTTTCGAAGCCCCTTTCCCGGCCCGGGCAACGGTCGGGGTCACCTCCCTGCCCAAAGGGGCCGACGTGGAAATCGAGGCGGTGGCCCGGTTGGTGCTCGACCAGGAGGTGAGAAAACAAAGAACCTACAAAACCTGATCCCGCCGAACGACTCGAAATAACCGGGACTGCCGCAATGGAATAGAGAAAACCGACCGGTGATTTCCATTTGAAAAGGAACGAATCGGGAATTCCGTAATCCCCTTTTTCATCCCCCTTTGTCGATTTGCCGATCCTTGTTTCGATTATACGGGGAATACCTTTGTCACTGTGAAAGGATTCACTGTTGCCGGCATTTTTTATTGAGCCGTTGAGAGTGGGGTGTGATAAAGGTTACGATTATTGTGGAAGTCGTTTTTCAAAACATAGAAAAATTTTTTAATCGGGAGAGATATAATGAAAAACGGGTTATTGACCGGTTTGTTGATGATCGGGACCCTGTTCGGTATTTTGCAGGCACCTCAAGCGGCGACGAAAACACCGATCAAGGCCATTTACATCCCCTTGGCGGATCACTATCCCGGTATCGTCGCCTATGAAAAATATCGCGACAGCATGGTCGAAGCCGATTACTCCATCGAAAAGATGAAAAGCTGGAAACTGTTGCGCGCCTATTTTCACTCCGGCGAGGTGGATATGGCCTACATCATCTCCCCCATGGCCATGGACATGTTCGCGGAATCGCCTGATTTCCGCTGGGTCAGCCTCATTCATCGGGATGGCAACGCCCTGGCGATCAACGAACTGCTCAATGCCGAGGTGAAACTGCCCGGCAGCCGCCTGGAACGCAAACCGGATGGCCGGGTGGCCGAGGCTTTTGCCAGCGCCAAAAGAAAATATGGCCAACCGGTCAAGGTCGGCGTTCCCTCCCTGCTCGCCACCCACACCGTGGTGTTGTACAAATATCTGCGCGATCATCAACAAACCATGGGCATCGGACGGAAAACACCGGGAAACTCCGTTCTCGCCCTGACCGTGCCGCCGCCGAAATCCCCCGCCTTCATCAAAAAACAGAACAGCCGCGGCACCCCCGCCGCTTTCGAACAATCCCTGCCCTGGGCCGATGTGGTTGAAACCAAGGGCTTCGGCAAAGTGGCCTGGTATTCCAAGGATGTCCTGCAATGGCCCAAAGGACATGTCGAATGCATCGTCATCGCCACCGACAAGGCCATCAAGGAGAAGGAGCCGGCCCTGCGTGAAGTGATTCACCATCTGCACAAGGCCGGCCAGGATATCGAAGAGGCCCGTCGGCAGGGCGGAGCGGCCCTGGTGGAGATCGCCAAAATGATCCGCAAACACATTCCCGCCCACAATCAGGAGGCGATCATTCAAAGTTTGCGTACCGACCTGAACGTGATCAACTATCAAAACCTGGACATTGACCCGGGTGGTCTCCAACAGGTGATGAAACTGGCCGTCGAGAGCGGTATCCTCAAACGGGCCATCGATATCGACGCCTTTGCCGATGATCGCTTTTCCACCGGCCGGAAATAGGATTTCGGAATGAGCCTTGAAAATCGATCCCCCAGCCTGAATCAACCGGCCCATTTTTTCCGCCCGGGCCGGTTGGGCCGACGTATTTTTTTCTGGTTCATGATTTTGTCGCTGATACCACTGTCGATCATCAGTGTCATCAGCTACCAGAACGGCAAAGAGAGCCTGTTCCATGAATCCCGGGAAACACTCAATGCCGTGGCTGGTATCAAGGCTCGATACATCTCCTCTTATTTTTTGGAGAGATTGACGGATTTGGGGCTGCTCTCCCAACAGCGGTATCACGCCGAAACCCTGGATCAATTCCGCACCGCGTTCAAAAGCGGGAAAAAAAACCTGGATGCGTTCATAAAAAGTTTCCGTGCCGTGCTACTCACCGAAGCGCGCACCGCCGATCTGAAAGCCTTTCAGATGGCCTACGGCTATTCCGACCTGCTGTTGATCGATGATGCCGGCAATGTGTTCTATTCGGCCATGGACGGCGCCGAAAAAGGCACCAACCTGTTCACCGGCGTCCATTCCGATACCCTGTTGGCCAAAGCCGCCCGTAAAGCCCTCGAAACCGGCCGCCCCGTCTTTTCCGATCTGGAATATTATGCCCCCCAAAAAGCGATCACCGGATTTTTGCTGCGGGTGATGACCGATGAATACGGCGACAAGATCGGACTGGTCGCCCTGGGTCTCTCCACGGAACGCATCGCCACCATCATGCAAAGTCGATCCGGACTCGGTGATACCGGTGAATCCTACCTGGTGGGGAAGGATTTGATCATGCGTTCCAACTCCCGGTTTTCCACTGAACCGACCATCCTGAAAAAAAAGGTGGATACCGAGGGGACCCGGAATTGGTTGACGGGCTTGGAAAAACCGGCCACCGCCGTCGAGGGGGACGTTGCGGATAATGAAGAAAAAACAGTGGAAAAGGAAAAAAAACGGGCTTGGGTCTATACGGACTACCGCGGTGAACCGGTGGTGGGTCTGCAATATACCCTGGAAATCGCCGGCGTCCACTGGGCGGTGGTGGTGGAAATCGACCTGGCCGAATTGACCGCGCCCTTGAAAAAACTCTCCGTGATCATGTGGATCACCGTTTTGATCACCGCCGGACTGGTGATGGTGGTCGGCATGGGACTGGCCCGTTCCATCGCCAGACCGTTGAATGAGATCATCACCACCCTGGCCAGCTCTTCCACACAGATCGCCGTCACGGTCGATCAACAGGAAAAGATCGCCTCGATGCAGGCGTCGACCATCAATGAAACCAGCACCACCATGGAAGAACTGGGGGCCTCGGCCCGGCAATCATCGGAACGGGCCGATACCGCCGCCCAGGACACCCGGAACGCCATGGATCTCACCCAACAGGGGCTGGAACGGGTCGATGCCACCCTGCGCAGCATGAAAGACGCCAAGGAGCGCGTCGAGGCCATTGCCCGGCAAATTTTGTTGTTGAGTGAACAGACCGGTCAAATTCGCCAAATCACCGATCTGGTCTCCGACTTCGCCAATGAAACCAAAATGCTGGCGATGAATGCCGCGGTGGAGGCGGTCCGAGCCGGCGAACACGGCAAGGGATTTTCCGTACTGGCGGTGGAAACACGCAAACTGGCCGATGAGAGCAAACGATCGGCCGACCGCATCAACGATCTGGTGGCGGAAATCCAGAAGGTCACCAACGCCACGGTGATGGCGACGGAGGAGGGGAGCAAAACCGTCGACAGTGGCATGGACATCACCCGGCAGACCACCCGAACCTTTCAGGATGTCACCGAAGCCGTTCAAGCCGCTTCGGAAGGGGCGCAACAGATATCCATGAATGTGCGTCAACAATCGGTGGCGGTCAAACAGGTGGTGGAAGCGATGAAATCCATCAATACCGGCGCCAGGGAGTCGTCCCTGGGTATCACCCAGGTCAAATCGGGTATCGATCGACTCAACGATGCCGCCCGTTCCCTGCAACGACTGGTTTGACGGGAACAGGGGGAGATCACCGGTTGACCGCTCAACTCTCCTGCAACAACGACAATTGCGGATCCTCTTCATGGATCGGCAACTGGAGCGGATAGTTGCCGGAAAAACAGGCATCGCAATATCCCCGATCGGGTCCGTTGACGGATGCGTAGAGCCCCTCCAACGATAAAAATCCCAACGAATCGGCCTGGATGTATCGCCGCATCTCTTCCACGGAATGTTTCGCGGCCAACAACTCATCCTGGGTCGGTGTATCGATGCCATAGAAACAGGAGTGGGTGGTTGGCGGCGAGGAGATGCACATGTGCACCTCCTTGGCGCCACTGGCCCGTACCATGGAGACGATCTTGCGGCTGGTGGTGCCCCGAACCACCGAATCGTCCACCAACACCACCCGTTTGCCGGTCATGATGGCGGCGTTGGCGTTGAGTTTGATCTTGACGCCGAAATGACGGATGGTCTGTTGCGGCTCGATGAAGGTCCGGCCCACATAGTGGTTGCGGATGATGCCCAACTCGAATGGAATATTGGCCGCCTGGGCATAGCCCAGGGCCGCCGGCACGCCGGAGTCGGGCACCGGCACCACCAGATCGGCATCCACCGGAAATTCCCGGGCCAGACGGGCGCCGATGCGTTTGCGGGATTCATAGACGTTGACCCCGTCCATGATCGAATCCGGACGGGCGAAGTAGACATACTCGAAAATGCAAAAATGTTGTTTACGGCGTGGAAAGGGAAAATAGGATTCCAGACCGTCGGCGCCGATCACCACCATCTCGCCCGGTTCCACATCACGGATGAACTCCGCCTCGATCAGGTTCAGGGCGCAGGTCTCCGAGGAGAGGACATAACCGCCATTTCCAACCCGTCCCAACACCATGGGCCGAAATCCATTGGGATCGCGCACGCCGATGATCCGTTTCTGGTTCATGGCCACCAGGGCATAGGCCCCTTTGACCTGGCTCAAGGCCTCCACCAACCGTTCGGCGAAGGTACGGCGCCGGGAACGGGCCGTCAGATGAACCACCACCTCGGTGTCCATGGTCGATTGAAAAATCGCTCCGTCCCGCTCCAACGCCCGGCGCATGTCGACCCCGTTGACCAGATTGCCGTTGTGGGCGATGGCCATGCCCCCATGGGCCGTGTCCACCACCAACGGTTGACGATTGCGGCTGTTGAGACTGCCACCGGCCGTGGAATAACGTACATGTCCGATCGCGTGATTGCCCTTGAGTCGATCCAGATCATGACGCTTGAACACATCCGCCACCAATCCGTGGCCGCGGTTGCAGTGCAGGATACGATCCTCCGCTGAAACGATACCGGCCGCCTCCTGACCCCGGTGTTGGAGGGCATACAGTCCCAGATAGACCAGATTGGCCGCTTCCGGATGGTTGAAAACCCCGAAAACGCCGCACTCGTCCTTAAAATGGTCATCGTCAACCGAAATCAAGATTACCTTCCACGCTAAAGGGGAGTGGCGGATGGATCCGTTGGCGTCGGTACCATCCCTGGAAAGAGCCAATCCGGGGGTATCCTGTCTCCCAGCCAGAACACCCCCAGTTCGAAATAGGGTGAAAGAAAGGAACGGCTGACCATGTCCGGCTGCCCGATATCGAAATGGAGTGCGATCATATAACCGATGGTGATGATCAATACCCCCCGCAACAGACCGAAAATCAGACCGAGAAACCGATCGAGCGCCGACAGCCCGGCCTCGCTGGCCAGTTTTTTGATCAATTGGCCGATGATGCCCATGATGATCAGGACAGTGATGAAAATGACCACGAAGGCGATGATCTGCCTGAGATCCGGACTGTCGATCCAATCAAAAAACTGGGCCGCGAACCGGCCCGAATAACGCGAGGCGCCGACGAAGGCCAAAATCCAACCGAGAATGCCCACCACCTCGCGCAACAGACCGCGCAGGGTGGCGAAGAGACCCGAAAAACCGATCATGGTCAATAAAAAATAGTCAAAAAAATTCATCTGCCAATCCATGTTGAACCCTATTGACCGATTCGATCCACCATCTCATCGATGTTGTTGACCGGATCCAGGGTGATGGACAGCCCGTCCGGAAGGGTTTTTATACATTTACCCGGCAACAGACAACGGTTGAATCCCAATTTGGCCGCCTCCTTGAGGCGGGTGGCGGCATGGGCGACGGCGCGAACCTCACCGGCCAACCCCACTTCACCGAGTATGACCAGCCCCGGATCGGCGCTCAAGTTGCGGTGTGAGGCGTACAGGGAGGCCACCACGGCCAGGTCGGCGGCCGGTTCCGTCACCCGGAATCCTCCGGCGACGTTGAGAAAAATGTCATGGTTGAACAATCCCAGCCCCAACCGTTTTTCCAGGACAGCGGTCAACATGGCCAGACGGTTGCTGTCCACCCCCAGGGTATTGCGGCGCGGCTGCGGCAAGGGACTGGGGGTGACCAGGGATTGAATTTCCACCAAAACCGGTCGCGTGCCTTCGATACCGGCAAAAACCATCGATCCCGCCGCACCTTGGATGCGTTCGGACAAAAACAGTTCCGACGGATTGGGTACCGCCTTGAGACCGTTTTCATGCATTTCAAAAACACCGATCTCATTGGCCGGCCCGAAACGGTTTTTGACCGCCCGCAGGATTCGATAATCGTGTCCGCGTTCCCCTTCGAAGTAGAGAACCGTATCCACCATGTGTTCCAATACCCGGGGGCCGGCGATCTGACCATCCTTGGTGACATGACCGACCAGGAACAGGGCCATGTGCCGTTGTTTGGCCAACCGGATCAGCCGGGCGGCGCACTCCCGCACCTGGGTGACCGAACCGGCGGCGGCCGCCACGCCGTCACTGGCCAGGGTTTGCACGGAATCGACCACCAACACCGCCGGTTCGCTGTTTTGTACCGCCAGGGCCACCGTTTCCAGGCCGTTTTCCATCAAGACCGGCAACCGCTCCCCATCGATGCCCAGCCGTTCCCCACGCTGTTTCAGTTGCTCCGGAGACTCCTCGCCGGAAATGTAGAGCACCCGGTTTTCGACTGCCAGCAGGGCCAGGGTTTCCATCAGCAGGGTGGACTTGCCGATGCCGGGATCACCGGCGATGAGCGTCGCCGAGCCGGGGGTGAGCCCGCCGCCCAACACCCGGTTGAATTCATCGTTGCCGACATCGAGACGCTGCCGATGATCATCCCCGACCCGTGACAGGGGGATCGGCTGTCCAGCGGATCCACCCGGGTGTCCAGCCGTTCGTTGACCGCTCGAACCGGGATGAAACGCCTTCAGGGTATTCCAGGCGCCGCAGGCGGAACACCGTCCCTGCCATTGGGCGTAATCGACACCGCAATCACCACAGACGAACCGTTGTTTTTCCCGGGCCATGACTGCTCTGGAAACGATATTTCAGCGAAAAGGGGACTATTCCACCAGCCTGAGTCGCGGTTTGTTGCGTTTGCTCCTGGAGGGGGCGTTCGATTCAGTGGCGGCGCCCCCTTCGATGACCTGCAGGGACGGCCGTTCCGGCATGGTCGGTGGTTTTTCGAAGGGTGTGCCCCCGGGCATCGATACCCCCTGATTGAGACGAATGCTTTCCGGCATCGATTCCGGCCACAGCATGCCGTGGTTGGTATCGGGATTGAAAACACTCCAGATGGCGCCGTAGGGGATGATGCAATAGTGGGGAATACCGCCGAAACGGAGTTCCGATTCAACGGCGTCGGTGCCCACTTCGATGTGTTGTGGCATCTTGCTGTTGAAAATCAGCATCAACCCACGATCGCCGGCGAACCGGCGCGGAACCTCCACGTCCTTGAAGGTGGCGTCCAGGCAGACCATGACCCGTCCTTCGGTCTCCAGCAGGAAACGGATCACCTCGGCCTTGTCGGGATGTGTCGTTTGCGTCATGGGCCTACTCTAGCACATCTGCCTCCCTCAAGAAAAAGGGGGAAACAGTGGACCACTGTCGGGAAACGGCCAAACGGATGGAAAACCATCTTTCGTCAGGAGCTTCAGGCCACCGCTTTTTTCAGTCGATCCCACTCTTGCAGATAGTCGTTCAGATGGGGTTTCCGTTCCGCCTCGCCCTGGATCAGGGACCGCACCCGCTCCTGTTCCTCGGCATAGGCGTTCTTGGTGAAATGACCGGCGAAATGGGCCATGCGCAACCACAGCAGATAGGTGGTCAGGGCATCGAATTCATTATAGGCGATGATCCGGTCCAGACGTCCCTCCAGCCACATGGGTGGCACCTGCTGACCGTCGAAACCCATCTTGCCGGGAATGCCCGACAAGGTGGCCAGTTCGTGCAGGGAGGGGGAACCGGGACCCCAACCGGGAGTGGCATGATCCTTGAGATCCACCTGCCCCTCGCCGCCCCGGGCGAAATAGTCGATTCCCTCCCAGGGTTTGTTCGGCCGCGAGGCGAAACCGGGCATGTTCAATCCGAGAACGATGCCCCGTTGCACGAGGATGCGGATGTCGGCGGCCAATGAATTATATCCCACCAACTGGGGTTTGCGGTCGCCCAGGGCCTCCAGGAACGGTTCGACCACATCCCGTTCCCGGTTGTTGGCCATGTCGCTCCGGTTCGGCAGGGAACGCAACATCAGCGAGACGCGGCCATCCTTGTGTTTGTGACGTTGCACCACCGAGATGGAGACCAGGCGGCACAGGACCGTTTTCAAAAAGGGGGTCGGGTTTTCCTCGGTGGCGCCACCCTGTTTCCACATCTCCGCCATCACCGCTTCATCGGTGACATCCTCGGAAAGACCATACAGGAGCCGTCCCGCCACGGGGTCGGGGACCCATTCGGCGTCAAAGGCCCAAACCAGATTGTTGACGGTTTTGAACATCGCTCTGCCATTCGTCGAAAAGGAATTATTTGGGGCTGAAAATACGTGCCCACCAACTGGTAATGCCGTTGCTCACCCGCTCCGGAGAAAAGGCCCGATTGTCCGGAAGCCGATGGGCCGGCAACTCCTCCAGGGCGAACTGGGAGAGATAAAGCAGTTTGCGCATGGCCAGTTCGGTCAACATCTCCAGGGAGTGGCCGGCCTCGGGCGCCCCGGGATTGCCCATGGCGGCGGAACCGCCCACGGCGCCGATGCTGGCGAAACCGGAAATGTTGCCGAGGGCGCCGCTGCCGGCCAACATGGCGCCGGTGGCGACGGCCCGTTCAAAACCGTCCCCCTCCCGATCGGGTTTGGACTCGACGCGGATGCGCATGGTCCGCAACAGTTTTTTGTTTTTGAACAGGTAGAGGTCCATATCCACCAATCCGGAACTGGAACTGCTGCTGTTGCGCAGGCGCCGTGGCATGATCCACAGGGTGGCGGGCCATTCCCCGTTCCGCACCAGGCGGACGGTCTCTTCCAGATTCACGGAGGGCGTCCACTCGGCGATCAACTCCCCGGCCAGATCCCCCGGCAACAGTTGACGGTAGATGGTTCGGGTGTAGTCGCGCAACACCTCGGCCCGGCCATCCAGTTCCCGGGCCACCGGCAACAGATGTACGGTTGGAAAAGGTCCATATTCGCCCCCTTGGGGACCGGTCGCCTCCCAACAGACCTGTGTCCCTTTCAAGGGAAAATCACACCCTTTGCGGTGCAACGGTTGCGCCAAAGCGGCCGTGGACAACATCAAACCGGCCAGGAGGCCGACTGAAATGCCAAAAGCGAACAACGTCTTGATTTTCATCATCCATATCCCCTGAGTGGCGAGATGCCGCACCCGATTTTACCCGGTGTGATCCGTGGAAAGACATGCAAATTTAAAGCCATGATCAACAATGAAAAGAGACGGCCGATTCGTTCAACCGCCCCATCGGCATCACTTTTCATCGACTCGAACATCCCGTATGGTCGGGGCCGGAAAGGGCTGAAAAATCCCTGTCGCAACGATGATCGATGATCGACCATCGATGGTTCATGATCTGGGACTGAAAGAGGGAGCCAGTTCCAGGTAGTTGATTTCAGGGCCATTTGCTTCGGTTTAAACGCAATAAAACAAAAATGTTTTTAAAACAGATCGGTTTTTTGGCTATTTTCATCCCATTCCTCGGCCCGGTTCCCCCCGCCATGGCCGATACCACCTGGACCGCACGGGTGGTATGGGTGTTGGATGGTGATTCCCTCATCGTCAAACGGGGTCAAAAAAAAATCACCATCCGCGTGGCCGGCATCGATGCCCCGGAAAAAAATCAACCCTGGGCGGATGCGGCGAAAAAATTTGCCATCCGACGGGCCAAAGGCCGCTCGGTGACGGTTCGGGTCAAAGAGCTGGATCACTATGGCCGGACGGTGGCCCACCTTTTTTTCGAGAATGGCGATCATTTTGGCACCATGATGATCGAAGCCGGCCTGGCTTGGTGGTATCGCCGATACTCCCGGGATGCCACCTTGGAAATGGCGGAAAAAAAGGCCCGCCGGGAAAAAATCGGTCTCTGGTCCGAGCCGCAACCGATTCCGCCGTGGATTTGGAAACGGCGTCATCCCCGAGAAGGCCGTAAACATTGATCAAAACCCATATTTAAACAATCAAAAATTTTTATATCAAAAATTTTCCCGAAATATCAATCAAACTCAATAATCGAGCCATCTTGATATCCATTCGTGAATAAAAATATTTTTCGGATGAACGGCTTCACTTCCCTTTGGCGGCGCGATGGCGTTAGAATGTCCATCAATCGCAACCAATTGATTTACAAGAATAAACATAATTTTCTCTTATTTTTCCGGGAGATGCGTTTTCATGTCCAGTCAGGCCAAAAAGGCGACACCCGATCCCCTGGAGGGGATCGCCCTGCAACCCGCCTCCGAGTCGATCTGGGACAGCAAATATCGGCTTAAATCCGAAGATGGCAAACCGGTCGACAGCGATCCGGATGCCACCTGTCAACGGATCGCCCGGGCACTGGCGCGGGTGGAAAAACCGGAGGTACGGCGTCATTGGCACGACCGTTTTCTATGGGCCCTGCGTAATGGCGCCATTCCGGCCGGCCGCATCGTCTCCAATGCCGGCGCCGAACAATACAAACCGGCCACCTCCACCATCAACTGTACCGTCTCCGGCATCATCAAGGATTCCATGGTCGATATCCTCGACATGGTACGGGAGGGGGGGTTGACCCTGAAGGCCGGTTGCGGCATCGGCTATGAATTTTCCACCCTGCGTCCAAAGGGGGCCTTCGTCGCCGGCGCCGGTTCCAGCACCTCGGGACCCCTCTCCTTCATGGATATTTTCGACGCCATGTGCCGCACCATATCTTCCGCGGGCGGACGGCGCGGGGCGCAAATGGCCACCTTCGACATCTCCCATCCCGATATCATGGATTTTATCCGCGCCAAACGGGAAGATGGCCGTCTGCGTCAGTTCAATCTTTCCTGCCTGATCACCGAACCGTTCATGGAGGCGGTCAAGGAGGACCGGGAATGGCCGCTGGTGTTTCCCGCCAATGCCCAGGAGTTGGACGATCCGGAGACCGATATCATTTATCGTCCCTGGCCGGTGAACGACGGGTATGGCACCAACGACCGGGGTGAGGTGGCCTGCCGGGTTTACAAGCGCCTGCCGGCGCGACGCTTGTGGGACCTGATCATGAGCTCCAATTTCGACTATGCCGAACCGGGGTTCATTCTCATCGACAAGGTCAATGAGATGAACAACAACTGGTTTTGCGAGGAGATCCGCTCCACCAATCCCTGTGGGGAACAACCCCTGCCGCCCCATGGCGCCTGCCTGTTGGGATCGGTCAACCTGACCCGGTTCGTCAAAAATCCCTTTACCGCCAGGGCCTCCTATGATTGGAAACGGTTTCGGGAAGTGGTGGCGGTCTTTACCCGCATGCTCGATAACGTGGTGGAGGTGCATGGTTTGCCACTGGCGGCGCAAGCCGCTGAAATCGCCCACAAACGCCGCCATGGCATGGGCTTTCTCGGCCTCGGTTCGACCCTGGTGATGATGGGCATGGTCTATGGCGATGAGGAGTCGGTCCGTTTTACCGAACGGGTATCCCGGGAGATGGCCCTGACCGGTTGGGAGACCGGGGTGCAGCTGGCCCGGGAAAAGGGGCCGGCGCCGATCATGGAAGAGCAGTTCACCCTGACCGAATCGATGATGGCGAAAAATCCCCGGATGGCCCGGGATGGGCTCGAAGTGGGAAAGCGGGTGCCCGGCAAGGTGCTCCTGGCCTGTTACAGCACCTATTTGAGTCAGTTTCCCCGGGAGTTGCGTGACCAGATCGCATTGCATGGCTGCCGTTTCACCCATCACACCTCCATCGCCCCGACCGGCACCATCGCCCTCTCCCTGGCCAACAACGCCTCCAATGGTATCGAACCGAGTTTTTCCCACAAATACAGCCGCAATATCATCAAAGAGGGGCGCAAAACCAAGGAAAAGGTCGACGTTCTCTCCTATGAACTGCTCGCCTACCGCGCCTTGATCAACCCCAAGGCCGATCCGTTTGCCGAGGAGGAACAAAACCGGCTTCCAAAGTCGTTCGTCGATACCAATGTCATACCCGCCAGGGCCCATGTGGATATTCAGGCGGCGGCGCAAAAATGGATCGACTCCTCCATATCGAAAACCATCAACGTGCCGACCGATATTCCCTTCGACGATTTCAAGGAAATTTATCTCCATGCCTACGAAAAGGGTTTGAAGGGGTGCACGACGTTTCGGTTCAATCCGGAATCTTTTCAAGGGGTATTGGTCAAAAATGAAGACCTGGCCGCCACCACCTACCGGTTTACCCTGGAGGGTGGCGAAACCATTGAACTGCGTGGTGATGAAGAAGTTGAATATGACGGTGAAATCCATACCGCCGCCAATCTCTATGACGCCTTGAAGGAGGGATATTACGGTAAACTGTGAGTTCGAGGGTATGGGGGTGGGGGAGAGTGGAACGATTCCAATTGAATCGATGAGCCGGGGTGAAAAACGGTTGATCGTGTCTGGCGGCTGACTGGGAGAGATGACATGGCGGTCAAAATCAAGAAAAAAATAGTCGATTACGGCGTGGCCACCGATGTGGCGGCGGTGAAGGAAAAAAAGGAAAAACCGCCAACACAAGCGGAAATCAGCCCGGATCGTGGCGGCAAGGTGGTGCAGATTCAACCACTGCTGCAACGACCCAATGATCTGGAGGGAGCCACCTATAAGATCAAAACCCCCCTGTCGGAACACGCCCTGTACGTTACCATCAACGATATCGTCATCAATGGCCGTCGGCGGCCGTTCGAAATTTTCATCAACTCCAAGAACATGGAAAATTTCGCCTGGATCGTCGCCCTGACCCGGGTGTTGTCGGCGGTGTTCCGTCATGGCGGCGATGCCACCTTTCTGGTCGAAGAGTTGCGTTCGGTGTTCGATCCCCGCGGCGGTTATTTCAAACCGGGTGGCAAGTACATGCCCAGTCTGGTGGCGGAAATCGGCGAGTGCATCGAACGTCATCTGACCAAGATCGGCATTTTGGAAACCCCGGAGATCTCCCCGGAGCTGTTGGCCAAACGCAAGGCGGCCAAGGAGGGGGGATTGACCGGTGGCACCCAGTGTCCCAAATGTGGACAGTTGGCCGTCAGCCGTCTGGATGGATGTGACACCTGCCTGGAGTGCGGCTATTCCAAGTGTGGATAGGGGGTTCGAGCGGGGGGTGGGCAAGCCCCGGCATTGACTGTATGGTAAGGGTCCGGGGCATCATGCCTCCGGACCCTTTTTTCATGCCCCGAACTCCAAGACGAAAGCGGATTCCCAGTGTCCACATCCACTCGAAACAACCCTTCCTGGCACCCCAAGTGGTTGATCGGTTGCAATCTGGCCGCCCTGCTGTTGATCGGCTCCTGGTTGCTGCCGGTCAGCCGTGTCTGGTGGGACCGGTTGGATGCGGCGGTCTTTTATGCCCTCAACGGCAGTCTGGCCTCGGGAACCCTCTGGCAGGGATTTTGGGCCATCGTCAACTGGCGGCCCTTCGACCTGGTGGCCGGCCTGATCCTCCTGATGCTGCTCTGGCGCTGGCTGGGGGCGGAATCACCGCGGGACGCCGCGGTCATCGCCGACAAGCTGGCGGCCTTCATCGCCTTCGTGTTGTTGGTGATCCTCACCAATCTGCTGTTCCAACAAATATTGCACCTGCTGGAATACCGCCGCGTCAGCCCTTCCGGCGCCCTGCCGGGGGCCATCCGCCTGTCGCATATCGTCACCTGGATCAAACCCAAGGATTACAGCGGCCTCTCCTTTCCCTCGGATCATGGATTCGTGTTGATCGCCGCCATGGTGTTTTTCTGGCGGCAGGGCGGCCGTTCTTTGGGCTTGTTGGCGGTTTGGACCTTGATCCCGTTCGTCCTGCCCCGTCTGGTCGGCGGCGGTCACTGGCTCACCGACACCCTGGTCGGCGCCACCCTCATGGCCCTGGTCAGCTTGAGTCTCTGGTTCGCCACCCCGGCCCATCGGTTTTTCGCCCGAAAACTGCGCAGCACTGCGGGTAAACAACTGATGTTCATGGCGGAAATCCTGCGCCGGATGGGAACTGGGTGACATCATGACCGGATCGGAAAAAGAGGCAGTAACAGGTATCACTCGTATCTCGGTGGCCGGTTTCAAGTCGATCCGCGATAAAATTTCCATCGATATCCGACCATTGACCATCCTCGCCGGGGCCAACAGTTCCGGAAAATCCAGTTTTATGCAACCGTTATTGATGCTTAAACAAACCCTGGAAGCATCCTATGATCCGGGACCGTTATTGTTGCAAGGGCCACATGTCAATTTTTCGGAGGTCAAACAGTTTTTAACCAAATCAGATACATCAGCGAAAAAACAGTTTTCCGTTGGTCTGAAAGTTGGTGAAGAGCAAGAAAAAACACAATTTTATTCTTATACGGATCAAGAGGGTTTGCAAATCGAAAAGTTGGTGGTTGAAGAAAAAGCGAAAACAGGTGGTCATGATATTCATTTAAATATGTCCCAGAAAGAAATAGTAGATGTTTTATTTCATAAACGGGGTGGATTCGAAGAGCTTTTAATTAAAGAATGCATTTTAAAGATAGCCAGGGAAAGATGTTCTTTTATTGTTGAAGGAATACAAAAAGACAGTCTTGGCATATCTGTTAAAGAGAATCTTTTTGCATCACCTGAAAAATCCATACAGTCGATCATTCATCTACCGGGATTGAGGGGAAATCCACACCGGGACTATCCAATGACGGCTGTTTCCGATCGATTTCGCGGTGCCTTCAATGACTATATGGCCAGTGTCATTTACCATTGGCAACAGGCTGAAGATACCAAAAGACAGGATTTATTGAACGCTTGGTTGACTGAACTCGGCTTGACTTGGAAAGTGGAAGCCAGACGATGGACGGATGCCAGACTTGAAATTTGGATTGGGTGTCTGTCCTCTCCCGATAATGATCGGGATATGGTCAATATCGTCGATGTTGGTTTTGGGGTTTCACAGGTATTGCCGATCCTGTTGGCATTGTTGGTGGCGAAACCGGGTCAGATGGTCTATTTGGAACAACCGGAACTGCACCTGCACCCCCGCGCACAAGTGGCCCTGGCCGGGATCTTGAGCCAAGCGGCCAATAGGGGTGTCATCGTCGTTGTGGAAACTCATAGCGAACTGTTGTTGCGAAGCATTCAAACCCGAGTGGCGGCCGGGTCATTGGATCGAACCCGGGTCAAACTGCACTGGTTCGAACGGGATTTGGATGAAGGAATTACGCGGGTGACCTCGACCGATTTGAACGAAAAGGGGGCATTTGATGTCGAATGGCCGGAGGATTTTTCCAGTGTGGCCATGGAAAGCGGACGGGCCTTTCTTGAAGCGGTCACAAAAGGAGGTTCTTTCGAATGACCATACCCGGAGAAACAGGAAAATCTCCAATAAGCAAACGTATGGTCATCGATGCGGACATAGCCAGAACGGTTTCTGCACATGGAAAAGGCGCGGCTGTACCGTGTCAACATTTTTTAGAGCAGGTGTTGAATATTTGCCATAGAGTGGTAATGACACCGGATGGCATGCGGGAATGGAATGAACATGCCAGCAGACTGTCCAGAGAATGGCTTGTCATCATGGCTGGCAAGGCGGGAAAACTGGTGAAACTTTCCGAAAAGGATGTTGCTTCCCATAAAACCGTTTTACAACTGGCAACGGAGAAAATCCCCCATTCCACCCAACGTCGAGAGATGAAAAAGGATCTTCATCTGCTTGAAGGAGCGCTGTCCAGTGATTACATCATCGTTACCATGGATAAAAAAGCCCGGAAGCGGATGGATCAATATCTGACCGATGAAATACCGGACATGGGTATCCGGTTGCCTCAGGCTAAAACAACCTGAAAAACTTCCAGAATA
>CAYFNE010000075.1:0-24429 GCA_964344355.1 uncultured Magnetococcales bacterium | reverse complement strand
CATACAAACGCAGATGGCTGGAGGTCCCGATCACCAGGAATCGATCATTCGGGGCCACGGTATAAACCAACGGCCGTTCGCCCTTGTAGAGTTTCACCGGTTCACCATTCATTAGACCGGCGCTCCGACCACTCCGCCACCCTTTCAACCTGAATGCCGATGAGCGGGTTTTTCCAGAACTCAACCGTGAATCGGACCGGCTGTTCAATACCAGCTGCAGTTTTTCCACATTGAAACGGGCCAATCGTCCGCTGTGCCGATCCAACGGGAATTGCACCGTTCCACCCCGGGGAGAGACCTGCAACCGGTTGTCGATACCGCGAAAGTTCAAGGTTGGCCGCATTTGGGTAAAAACCTGGAACCCCTGGGAGTCCAACAGGCCGATGGCGGGGTCGGTGGCGGCAAAAAGCACCCCGCCCCGAACCGGCACCAGACTGGTGATGGTGCCCATCGAAGCGGTCATATCCACGAACTCGCCCCGTCCCGACAGGTTGGAACGCCCACCGTTGTTCCACCAACGGATCAAACGCCGTTGGTTGTTGTGACGATGCCCCCCTCCCGCAAAGAGGCGGTGGCCATTCCGGGACCAGGCGACGAGGCGTAAATTTTTCCGGACACCGCGTGCATCCGGCAGATAGAGTAATTCCAGGGTATCGGCCGAGAGCACCAACACGCTGCCCCGATTGGACAGGCCGATGGCAATTTTTTGTCCATCGGGGGAAAAGGCCGCCGCATGGGGTCGATAACGATCCGACAGCTTTTTGTTCTGGGAAAGGTGGAACTGATGATCATACAGACGAATCATTCCATCGGCGCTGGTGGTCACCAAACGGCCATCGGCGCTGAACGATACCCAGTTGCCCCGATGCCGGTAATTTTTATCCTGCGCCACCAGGGTGCCGCTGTGACTGGCGAACACCCGTAACCCCCCCGTGCCCGCCAATACCGCCGCCAGATAACGGTCATCGCTGGAAAAGGCCAGATGAGTCACTGGAAATCTGAGATCGCCGAACCGTTTGAGCATTCGTCCGGTGGCCACATCCAGCAGATAGATGTGGTGAAAACCATTACTGACAGCGGCGGTGGAGCCCGCCGCCGCTACCATGGTTCCATCGCCGGAAACCGCCACGGCATACAATTTTCCGGAACCGGCATGGTCGGTGGGAATGCGGTAGGTGCGGCGCAGTTCACCCTTTGGCAGGGACCAGAAACGAATGGTTTCATCACCCCCGACGGAAGCGGCGAAACGTTGATCGTTGTCAACGGCGAGGGCACGAACCGGCAGGGTGTGCATCTCCCCATCCACCCGGAAAATCGAATCGCCGGACCGTATTCCCATCCGCCGGTTCGCCGCCCGGGCCCCCTCCGCGACCGTGAGTGACAGCATCGACAACAACAGGAGGAGCCAACCGATCGACCGGCAGAAGGAGGGACGAACCATGGGTTGAGGGGATGATGGTCCGTAGAGGACCCTGAAAAGAGAATAAAACGCGCGTGTCGGTTTGGCTTCCATTAATAAAGTATACACCAACCCGGATTCATTGTGGGGAGAAAATGGGACAACAACGAAAAAAGATGCGGTTATTGAATCAAACCATTGCGCTTCATGACCAGGTAGATCTCCCGGCTGACCCAGGCATCGGTGGCGGCATAGGCCACCTGGAACGGTTTCAACTCCCGGTTGTCCCAATTGGAGCACCGTGCCCGTTTGGAGACGCGAAAACCGAAAAACCGGGCGGCCAGGTTGCGCAAACCGTGGCTTTCGATTCCGAGACGGCGTGCCACTTCTCCCAGGTCGAGAAACCGCTTGGCCTGAAACGGAAACAGGGTCTGCAACTGTTTGGCGTCATGATCCAGGGCGACACCGACCTTGAGAATATTGGGATCGGCGAACAGTTCCCCCAGTTTCTCGACGGTGGAGAGTTGATTGATTTGGAACAGGCTGACGGAGCCCTCCCCCGCCAACTGCACCAGGGACGGGGGATAGCTGACTCCTTTGCGAAAGGCGGGCCGGGTTTCCACATCGAACCCCAGCACCTCCTCACCGCGATAGCGGTCCACCGCCTGCTCCATATCGGCATCATCGGTCACTAGGTGGACCGGCCCCTCCCATTTTTTGATGGGCATGCGGTTGATCTCTTCCTTGGAGAGTTTGCGTCCGTATTCCGGCGGTAAGTCGGTCAATTCCATATGATCAGGCCTCGATTCTCTCCCCCTGCGACCGTGTTAACACAAATGAGTGGTCACTGACAATCGCTCACCGATTGCAATGACACAATTTCTCCGGAAACCCGGACCGATCCGGCAGGGATCATCACTCCGGGCAGCGATTCGACAACCAACGGGCGCATCTCATGACCCGCTCCGATCCGGGCCGGGATCATTTTCATCCTCAATTCCCCGCAACCGCCGGCCATCACGCAACATTTCCGTCAACTCCTCGGCGGGAACGGCGGCGCTGAACAGATAACCCTGCATTTCATTGCAGTTGAGCCGGCGCATGATGGCCAGTTGTTCCTCGGTCTCCAACCCTTCGACGATGACGTTTTGATCCAAGCTGTGCGCCATGGCGATGATGGCGTTGACGATGGCCACATCCTCCATGTTTTCCTCGATATAGCGTACGAAAGAACGATCGATTTTCAAGGTTCGGAAGGGAAAATGCCGCAATTGGCTCAACGACGAGTATCCGGTACCGAAATCATCGATGGAGAGGGTGACGCCCAACTGGCTGATGCGGTTGAGAATTTTTACCACATTCTCCACATCCTCCATGATGGCGCTTTCGGTGATCTCCAAGTCCAGCAATCTTGGTTGAATACCGGTCTCGGTCAACAGGTCACTGACGATTTTGACCAGATCCTGCCGCTGAAACTGCAGGGCCGACAGATTGACGCCGACCCGTACCTCCGGCAATCCCATCCGTTGCCACTCCGCCAACTGCCGGCAGGCCTTGCGCAACACCCATTCGCCGATGGGCACGATCAGGCCGGTCTCCTCGGCCACCGGGATGAAATCCGCCGGCGAGACCATCCCCCTTTCCGGGTGTTGCCAGCGGATCAACGCCTCGGCGCCGATCACCCGTCCGGTCTTCAGGTTCAGTTGTGGTTGATAATGGACCCGCAACTCCTCCCGATCCAGGGCATGGCGCAAACTGGCCTCCAGGGCGAACCGGCGCCGGGCCGTTTCGGTCATCTCGGAGGAAAAAAACTGATAATTGTTGCGGCCCTTGCCACGGGCGTGAACCAGGGCGGTCTCCGCGTTTCTCATCAGGATGTCCGGGGTGTCCCCATCCTGGGGAAACAGAGTGATGCCGATGGCGGCCGATACCTCGACCTCGGGACCGCCGGCCCCCATGACCACCGGTTTGGACAGAAAATCATAGACTTTCCGGGCGACGAAACCGGCATTGCGCACCGCTCCCGGAGAGACATCGATGTCGGTCAACAGCATGGCGAACTCGTCGGCGCCGATGCGGGCAATGCTGTCGGAGCTGCGCAAACAGTCGGCCAGCCGTTTGCCGACCGCCTTCAACACCCGGTCCCCCATCTCGATGCCGAGAGAGTCGTTGATCACCCGGAACCGATCCAGGTCCAGGAACATCAGTCCCACGGAGCTGCCATGACGCCGGGCCTGGGAAAGCGACTGGGAGAGACGATCCTCGAACAGCGGTCGGCCCGGCAACCCGGTCAGGGGATCCAGACCGGAGACCACTTCCGGTATGGCATCATTCTTTGGCGGCGATACGGTTTCCAACAGGAACTGGGCGACGAAAAATTCCGCCCGCCGACTCCGGTCGGGAAGAACGGCGCTCACCTTGAGTGAACCGGACAACGACTCCCCCGACGGTTTCCGATGATGAACCGTTCCCTGCCAAAACCCCCGCAACCACACGGCTCTGGTGATCGTCTCCAGCAGAGACCGGTCGTCGGCATCCGGGAAAAAACGCTGGACATGACGGCCCTCCACCATCTCCGGGGCGTAACCGCTCATCCGTGAAAAAGTCTGGTTGGTACGCTGGATCAGACCGCGATGATCGATCAACAATACCCCTTCCCCGCTGTTTTCCAGCAAGGTTTTCAGCAATCGCACCTCAAAAACGGTCTCCCCGCGGAAGGGGACGGTTCGAGCCGTTTTTTTGTCACTCCTCATGGTTCACTGTCCATTGCCAACTGGCGATTCCCGATGAACCCACTGGTTGCTCCCCGAACCGGTGCCCGGCGGGTCCGTGTCCCGGCCCAAAAAGCGATCCATCGCTTCCAGCCGTTGGATCAACGGCGGATGTCCATAGTGCAGCATAACGTAAAATGGATGGGGTGTCAGATTGGAAAGATGGTCCACGGCCAATTTTTTCAACGCCGTGGCCAAAGCGCCGGGGTCGGGTACCGTCTCCAGGGCATAGCGGTCGGCCTGAAATTCATTGCGGCGGCTGTTCCATTTCAGCAAAGGGGTCAGAAGCAGCTCCACCGGCGTATAGAGCAGGGCGAAAAACACCAGACCGGCGTGAATGGTCTGCCGCTCCATGAAAAAGGCGTCATGCAACCCTTTTTCGTTCAATACCAGCGACAGCAGCCAGAACATCACCCCCAGGTGGAGAATGCCCAACGCCAGGGTCTTGGGGATATGTTTTTTTTTGTAGTGGCCCACCTCGTGCGCCAACACCGCCAACAGCTCGGACACCGTATGGTTGCGGATCAGGGTATCGAACAAGGCGATGCGGCGGTTGCCGCCGAAACCGGTGAAAAAGGCGTTGGCCTTGGTGGAACGGCGGGACCCGTCCACCTCGAAGATCCCGCCCAGTGAAAAACCGACCGAACGGGCATAGTCGACGATGGCCTGGCGCAACGGTCCCTCCGGCAAGGGGGTGAACCGGTTGAACAGCGGCATCAACCAGGTGGGGGCCACATACTGCACCACCAGCATGAAAACCGTCACGCCACCCCAGCAGTAGAGCCAGGCCAGGGGGCCGGCGTGATCGAAAAAAATCAATATGGCCGCCAACAACGGTCCGCCCAGAACGATGGCCAGAAAAAAGGTTTTGATCAAATCCAGCACATAGGTGCGCGGCGTGGTCTTGTTGAAACCGAACCGGGCCTCCAGCACGAAGGTGCCATAAAGGGACAGTGGCAGGCCCAACAGCCAGGAGAAGATCATCAACAGGCCGATAAAGAGAACGCCGGTCACCACCGGGCCGAATCCCAGGGCGGCCACGGATCGATCCAACCAGTCGAAACCACCGGCGAACCACCAGAGCAGCAATCCCGCCAGCCCCAGGGTGTTGGCAGCCATCTCCAACGCCGTGCGGGCGCGGGTATAGCGGCCGGTGCGGCGATAGGTCTCCCCATCCACCTCCGCCGCCAGGGCCGGGGGGGGCTCTTCCCGCAACGCCTTGAGATTGAGGCCCGCTGCCAGGATCTCGATGAAAAATCCCAACAACAGGGCCGTCAAAACGGTCAATCCATAGACATTCATAAGGAACGATCCTTGACCTTGACACCCAACAGCCCCAGCGTGGCGACCCCCAGGCGCAGGAAAAAAAACGGATGCAACGCCCGCAACAAAATTTGCCGATAACTGGCGCTGCCGGTAAATGTGTCCCACAGCACCCGGCTCATGCGCCGCCGCGAACCGGGAAGCCTTTTTTCCGCCAGGACCATCCGTACCATGCCCCGGCGTAAAAACCGAATTTTTTGATAAAAGGTGGTGATGAAAAAGATGAGGATACCGATGCGGTTGTCCTGGGCCATGTTGCGGACGATGGGGGCATAATATTCCTCGAGGTGCCGTTTGGAGATGCCAAAAAACAGCGCCGCCACCGCACAGGATTTGGCGGTGATGTAGGCGGCGCCGATGCCATCCTTGTACAGACGTGAAATGGCGCTGTCGCCGACCAGGATCACCCGGTCCCCATAGGGATTGACCGCGGGTCCGATATTGAGCTTGGGGGCGCATTGACAACTCTGACCGACATCACAGCTCTTGCCTCCGAAACACCACTCCAGGTCGGGCGGAAAACAGCTTTTCACCTCCGGCGCGTTCATGAACCGGTCCACCAGCGTCTTGTCGATGTTTTCTCCCAGCAGGCAGACCGTGGCGAATTCAACCTTTGGAATGATGGCGGCAAATTTGAGACGGGGAATATCCAGCAAAAACACATGCATGGCGCTGCCAAGATATTTTTTGACCCGATCCACCCCCAAATAGATTTCAGAGACGAACCCTTTGCTGACCGGCGGCGGCAGAAAGGAAAATCCCAAATCGGAAAACTGTTTGAGTGTCGGGGAATTGACCCCCACGGCGCCGATGAGAAAATCATAGGTTCGACCCGGCTGTTTGCGGCTGCTCACCCGGGGCCGTCCCTGATCCCAGGAGAGGCCGGTCACCCGGTGCGGCAGGATCCGCGCCCCCTTTTTTTCCGCCAACCGCAACAGATAATCATCAAAGCTGGCCCAATCCTGGTCTTCCGACGGCGCCTTCGGACCACTGCCCCGATAGACGGTGGCGATGCGCAACTCCTCGGCCGGGGTGGGAATGGAGACCGGTTCCAGATCGCTGGTGTGCAGGATATAGGCGTCGATGCCACGCTGTACCACCAGGGGCGGCAGTTCGATGCCCTCGGCCGCCAGGGTTTGCACCAGGGATTCGGACACCACCCCGGCGCACATGTTGCAACCAGCCGGTCCATAACGGCCATAATCACGGGATTCGTAGATATCCACGAACAGGTTCAAACCGATCCGCTGGGCCAGTTCGATCAAAAAAAAACCGGCCATGGAGCCGGAAGGACCGCCGCCAATGACCCCGACGCGTGCATTGTTGGTCAGTTTCATGTTGTGCGAACCATACTGTACGTTGCAACCGATCCGAGGGACTTGCGGACAATCATTCGAAAACCTCATGCGGTCCCTGGTTGGACCGCCAATAAACGCCGCTTTTCGAAAACCGGGTTCGAATTCATCTCGAACCGGGCGATTTCCCGAACGATCCTGGATGGCGTTTGCGGACGACCGCTATTCCCGAGAGCGCCGCCTGTCCGGAGGATCGGCCAGGACGACCCTGTTTTTTCCTTCCTTTTTGCTTGAGACCAGGGCCCTGTAGGCGGCCTTGCTCAATTTGGTCGGGTCTTCATACTCCGGAAAGGTGGCGATGCCGCAACTGAAGGTGGCCCGCATGCTGTCATCCCCCTCCTTCGCCCACAGGGTATTGAAGGATTGCCGGACCTTTTCCATCACCCTGACCGCCGCCTGGCCGTCGCCTTCATAGAGGAGCAGGCCGAAACGGTCGGAGCCGAACCGGCCGATGAGATCCCGCCGCCGCAAGTGTTCCCGCAATATTTCGGCCAAACTCTGGAGCAGGGATTCACCGGCGGAGTGGCCATACCGTTCGCTGAGCAGGTCGAAATCATCGATATCCAACAACACATAGGCCATGGTTTGCCACAATCGCCGCGACCGTTTGGACTCCTCCTCGATCAAAATTTGCAGATCGATGTAGCTGGCGAACCCCACGGCCTGCTGGGACCGTTGCGTTTCATCGAAATAACCCCGCATCAGTTCATGATCCTGATCATAGATGCGGTTGGCCATTTTTCGGATCAAACGAAAGGCCAGGGAAGGATCCTGATGCAGTTTGGCGATGAAATTGTTTTCATCGATGGTGAGGATACGGCTTTTCTGCAGGGTTCGGGCGGTGGCGAAACGGGCTTTGCCGGCGAACAGGGAGATCTCTCCGAATACATCGCCCTTTTTCAGGGTGGTCAGATGATTGGAGCCATACTCCGACTCCATGAAGATCTCGACTTTTCCCTTTTGGATGACATACAGGCACCGGGCCGGATCCCCCTGGCGGAAGATGACCTCTCCCTCCTCGTAGACCCTGCCCAGTTCCCTGCCGTTATCCGCCATGTCCGTCAATCCCCCGGCGAGCGGGGCAGAACGGGCCCCGGTGGGGCGGGAAAAAGATCCTAGAGAGCGTTTGCATCACGTTCGCCGGTCCGAATACGGATAACCCCCTCGACATTGGAGATAAAAATTTTACCGTCACCGATGCGACCGGTACGGGCCGCCTGTTCGATGGCGGCCACGGCACGGTCCACCAGATCATCGGCGAGTACCACCTCCACCTTCAACTTGGGCAGAAAGTCCACCACATATTCCGCGCCACGATAAAGCTCCGTATGACCCTTTTGACGCCCGAACCCCCGCACTTCGGAGACGGTGATCCCCTGGATGCCGACTTCGGCCAGGGATTCCTTCACGTCGTCGAGTTTGAACGGTTTGATGATCGCTTCAATCTTTTTCATTTTTTTCCATGTCTCCAAGTGAGATGGCCAGGGCGACAGCCTATCACCAAAGCCAATTTCGGCAAACGGTTCATTTGCGCGGTCCGCTCTCGGCTGCCGGCACTCCGTCCTTAAACAGTTTGTAGATCACCGCTTCGACCATGGCGTCATACGAAGCGGCGATGATGTGGTCGGAAACCCCCACCGTGCCCCAGGTGCGTTGTTCATCCCGCCACTCGATCAGCACCCGCACCTTGGCGCCGGTGCCGCCGCCGTTGAGAATGCGCACCTTGTAATCGACCAGTTTCAGATCGTTTATGCCAGGATAGTGCCACTCCAGCGCCCGGCTCAGGGCCACATGCAGGGCATCGACCGGCCCGGCACCTTCCCCCACCAGATGCACCATTCTTCCGGCCACCTTCAACTTGACCGTCGCCTCGGCGCCCATCACCTTGCCGCCCCCCCCCCGGACCCGGCGTTCATCGATCACCCGGAAGCCGTGCAGTTCGAAATAGTTGGGAATTTCGCCAAGGATCCGGCGGGCGCGAATTTCAAAGGAGGCGTCGGCACCGTCAAATTGATACCCCTTGTGCTCCAGATCCTTGATTTCCGTCAACAGTTTGCGAACCCGGGGACCCCGGGGATCCAACTTGCGGATACCGTATTCAGCCAGGCGGTACATCAGATTGCTGCGCCCGGACTGTTCTGAAACCAATACCCGCTGCCGGTTGCCGACCCGTTCCGGGACGATATGTTCGTAGGTTTTGGAATCCTTGAGCACCGCCGATACGTGGATGCCGCCCTTGTGGGCGAAGGCCGACTGGCCGACATAGGGTTGATTTTTTCGTGGCGGGCGGTTGAGCATCTCATCGACGAAACGGGACAGACCGGTCAAACGCCGCAACCGATCGTCGGTGATCCCGGAAAGAAAGCCCATTTTCAACTGCAGATTGGGGATGATGGTGATGAGATCGGCGTTGCCGCACCGTTCGCCGATGCCGTTGACGGTCCCCTGGACCTGCCGCGCGCCGGCGCTGACGGCGGCCAGGGAGTTGGCCACCGCCACCCCAGAATCGTTGTGACAGTGGATGCCGAGGGGTACGCCGTCGATGGCATCGGCGACCTGCCGGGTGACGCGGCTCACCTCCTCCACCAGGCAACCACCGTTGGTTTCACAGAGGACCAGGGTATCGGCGCCGCCCTCCCTGGCCGCTTGCAAAACTTTCAACGCATAGGTTTGATCGGCCTTGAAACCGTCAAAAAAATGTTCGGCATCAAAAAAAACCGTCTCCACCCGTCCTTTCAAAAAACGGATGGAGTCGTGGATCAGGTCCAGATTTTCCTCCAGGCTGATGCCCAGGGCCCGTTCGACGTGCAACGGCCAGGATTTGCCGAAGATGGTGATGGCCCCGGTCTCCGCGCGCAGCAACCCCTCCAGGGTGGCATCCTTTTCCGGTTTCCCCCCCGGACGGCAGGTGGAGCCGAAGGCCAGCAGACGGCCATGCATCAGGGGCTGCTTGCGGACCGCCTCGAAAAAGGCCCCATCCTTGGGGTTGGCCCCGGGCCAGCCCCCTTCGATATAGTCCAGTCCCACCTGGTCCAGATAGTGGGCGATGCGCAGCTTGTCTTCGACCGAAAAGAGCACATCTTCGCTCTGGGCGCCATCCCGAAGGGTGGTATCATAGAAGGTGATGGTTTCAGCCGACGACACGGTCTCCCACATCCTTGTCCAGTTCGAAGGCATCGTGCAGGGTACGGACGGCCAACTCCGTATATTTTTCGTCGAGTACGACGGAAATCTTGATTTCCGAGGTGGAGATCATCTGAATGTTGATGTTTTCGCCGGCCAGGGCCTGGAACATGCGTTTGGCGACGCCGGAGTGCGACCGCATGCCGACGCCGATGGCCGAAACCTTGGCGATTTCCTGGTTGCCCAACACCTCCTTGATGCCGATTTCGCCCACCGCCTCGTTGAGGACCTGCATGGATTGCTGGTAATCCCCCTTGGGGACGGTGAAGGTGAGATCGGTTTCACCGCTGGCGGAGATGTTTTGAATGATCATGTCGACGTTGATGTTGGCATCGGCCAGGGCGCCGAAAATGAGCGCCGCCACGCCGGGACGATCCGGTACGCCCTTGATGGTGATCTTTGCCTCGTCCTTGTTGTAGGCGATCGCGGAAACCAGTACCTTTTCCATCGTCTCATCTTCCTCGGTCAACAGGGTCCCCGGTCCCTCCTCCATGGAGGAGAGCACACGTACCGGCACCTGATATTTTTTTGCCAGCTCCACGGAACGGGTCTGGAGCACCTTGGCCCCCAGGGAGGCCATCTCCAACATTTCATCGTAGGTGATGCGGTCCAGCCGCCGGGCCCTGGAGACCATGCGTGGATCGGTGGTATATACCCCGTCCACATCGGTATAGATATCGCAGAAATCGGCCTTCAACGCCGCCGCCAGGGCCACGGCCGAAGTATCGGACCCGCCGCGGCCCAAAGTGGTGATGTTGGATTGATCGTCCACGCCCTGAAAGCCGGCCATGACGACGATGCGGCCTTTTTCCAGGTCGCCGCGGATGCGATAATTTTCAATTTCGCGAATACGGGCCTTGCTGTGCACCGCATCGGTGCGGAACCGCACCTGCCAGCCCAGGTAGGAGCGGGCCGGACAGCCCATCGACTCGATGGCCATGGCCAGCAGACCGACCGACACCTGCTCACCGGCGGAAACCACCACGTCATACTCGCGCCGGCTGTAATCCTGGGAAACCGCCTCCGCCAGCGCCACCAGGCGATTGGTTTCGCCGGCCATGGCCGATACCGCCACCACCACCTGGTTGCCGGCGCGCCGGGCGGCGATGGCCTTGGCGGCGACATTGCGGATATGTTCGACGGTGGCCACCGAAGTACCACCGAATTTTTGTACGATCAGGCTCACGATATTGACTTCACGGTTTGGGTTTTTTCTTTCTCATGGGACTCATGGACTCGTCTTTCCGGGTTCGGCGTCGTTTTTCCCGCTTGGCCCGTCTGGACGCCGAGAGGATCAGGTAGCCGATGAGGAAAAAGGCCAGAGTGAACATGATGCCGACCACCACCCAACCGGCCGGGGTGTATTCGACCATTTCGGAGTATCCAGAAGAGGCGGCTTGAATCCGGTTCATCGTCTTCCTCCGATCCTTATCCAGGGTGTCCGGTCAACGAGGCGTGGGAAAGTCGGCTACAACACGAAACGCTGTCCGGCCCCTTCATCGCCGACCAGGGGCGGGGCCACGGTTTCGAACAGGGTTTCCGGTTTGTGCGAACCGCTGCCGAGGATGCGAACGGCGCTCATCACCACGTCGCCGGGCTGTCCGACCACCGCCACCAGCCGTCCCTCGGGATGGAGCTGATCGATGATCCTGCCGGGCACCGACTGGACGGAACCGCAAAACAGGATGGCGTGACAGGGTCCCTCTTCGGCCCAGCCCTTGGCCGGTTCCCCGGTCCGCCAGCGCACCTTGGCGGCAGCCGGCAGTTTTTCCCCCCGGGCCACCAGGGCGGCATCGGATTCGACCGCGAGCACTTCGGCTCCCAGTTGCGACAGGACCGCCGCTTCATAACCGGTGCCGGCCCCCAGCACCAGGGCCCGCTCGCCGGCCTTGATTTTCAGGGCCTGGATCATCAGGGACATCTGCAATGGTTTCAGATAACGGCGTTCGCCGCCGTCCATGGATACGGCGTGGTCCGAATAGGCGAAGGCCTGCTGGGACGAATCGACGAACGCTTCCCGGGGCACCTCGAGCAGGGTGTCGAGAAGTTGCGGATCCTCGACCCGGTTGGGGGCCAGTTGTGATTTGACCATGTTGACGCGCGCCTGGGTGAAATCCATTTTTCTAACCACTCTCTGATGATGGTGATGGCAAGGGGCCGGACGCCGGTTTTGAAGCCGGCCGTTACCGCCGCCTTCCCGTGCCTCCGGATATCCGTCTAAACGTTCATGGTTACTCCAAAATCGGTCAAAATGCAACCGCTCTCCAATCTCAAAAGGGACTTTTCCACTCCTGGCGCACCGCCGCCAGGCGTTGCGGGGTACCCATGTCGGCCCAGGCCCCTTCGAGAACGAATCCGAACAGCCGTCCCCGGGCGATGGCATCATCATAAAACCGGTTCAGGGAGAAGGGCTCCTCGGCATAGCCGGACAACGCCTGCGGTCGCAGGATCTGGATCCCGGAGTAGGTTCGCCCTCCCGCCTCCGGTCCGGCCCGGCGCAGGCGGCCATCGGCATCATCACGGATGAAATCCCCCCGCCCCTCTCGGGGATTGGCCACCATTCCCAACAGTCCGTCCATGGCATTGGCATCGAACGTCGCCAAAAAAGGGTTCAGATCGATATCCCAGAGGATATCGCCGTTGACGGCCAAAAACGGTGCTTCGCCCAACAGCGGCAGGGCCATGCGCACACCACCGCCGGTGTTCATCAACCGGTCTTCCCGGGACCAGCGCACCGACAGTTGCCAGGGGGCGCCGTCGCCGATATGGGCCATCAGTTGATCGGCCAGGTGCCAGACGTTGATCACCACCCGCCGGACCCCATGACGGGCCAACCGCAACAGGGTGTGTTCGATCACCGGCCGGCCGGCGACCGGCACCAGGGGTTTGGGGGTTCGATCGGTCAATGGACCGAGACGTTCGCCGCGGCCAGCGGCCAGAATCATGGCGTTCATGGCAAAATCAACGGGTCTGGACGGAAGAAGGCAGATGATGCGCCAGCAGACGTTCCAGGGGGTTCAGTCCTGGATGGCGGCGCACGTTTTCCAGGATGTAGCCCAGGGTGCGGGGAATGTCATTCAGGTAGCCGTGTTTGCCGTCGCGACGTGAAAGACGGCCGAAAATACCCACCGCCTTCAGATTGCGTTGGATGGACATCCAGTCGAAATCGACCCGGAACCGTTCCGGATCGGGGTCATATCCGAGCCGCTCCCGGGCGCCGGCCAACCAGCGATCGCAAATTTTACGTCGAAACGGGGCGTCCCAGGCCACATAACAGTCCCGCAACAGGCTGGCGAGATCATAGGTGACCGGACCCACCACACCATCCTGGAAATCGAGCACGCCGATACCGCCATCGGCGCGCCGCATCAGGTTGCGGCTGTGATAGTCGCGATGCACGAACACCCGGGGCTGCTCCAACACCCGGTCGATGATGGTTTGGAAAATGGCTTCATAATCCTCCCGTTCGCCGGCGGTGAGGCGGATATTGACCACCCGTTGCAGATACCAGTCGGTGAACAGCGCCAGCTCCCGGCGCAGCAGGGCGCGGTCGTAGGGCCGTTGATGGGCGATACAGCTGCCGTCCAGTGGCGTCGCCTGGATATCGAGCAACACGTCCACCGCCTGTTCGTAGAGCTTCAGCGGCTCCTGACCGGCTTCGATGGCCTTGAGAAAGGTGGTGTCGCCGAAATCCTCGATCAACAGATGGCCGTTGGCCAGCCGGGCTTCGACGATCCGCGGCACCGGCACCCCGTGGGCGGCCAAAAATCGGGCGATATCGACGAACGGGGCGGAGTCCTCCTTTTGCGGCGGCGCGTCCATGAAGATCCATCGTTCCCGGGTCGACGCCACCCGATAATAACTGCGGAACGAGGCATCCCCGGCCACTTTGACCAGGGTGTGATCATCGCCCACCATCTCCTTCAAAAAGGTGCAGGCGGTCTCTTCAAGGGTTATTTTCTCGTTGGAAATCATGCAATATCCGTTTGCTTGACACGCCTTGGGCGGTTATGTGGATGATCCTTTTCTCCGGATCGTCCCCATCATGATTCAAGGTGACCCGGAGATGATCCCCCGGGATCCAGAACGCCCCCTTTCGCCACCATTCGATCAGGGCCACTCCCGGTCTCGACGCCTCCATGCCGATGAGATCATCGATACCGGTTTCGATCAGTTCGTCGGCGGAGCCGATGCGATAAAAATCCCAATGGTGGACCGGCAGCCGGCCCGATTCATAACTGTTGACCAGGGTAAAGGTGGGACTCGGTACATGGAATCCCCCGTCACCGTCCGCCGCCATCCCCTCCCCGGCCAGTCCGTAAACGACCCCGCGGGCGAAAACCGTCTTGCCGGCCCCCAGGTCGCCGTCCAGCAAAACCACGGCCCCCGCCTGCAGAAAACCGGCCAGGAGGCGGCCCAACCGTTGGGTTTCCGCCTCGGAATCACTGGTGTGGGTGAACAACGACCGATCCCGCCGGGGTTGATGTCATCCTTCCGACACCAGGGTGCGGATGATGTCGCGTTTGCCGATGATGCCGACCACATTTTCCCCGGCCATTACCGGCAGCAGGGAGACATCCTCCTCGCTGAGGACGGTGGCCACCTCTTCCAGATCGGTCTCCTCTTCCGCCACCGACAGCTCGGTGGTCATGATGTCCGCTGCCGTCGCCGCCGCCATTTTGCGCAGGTCCTCTTCATAACGCTGTTCACCGGCGATGGGGATCACCGCATCGAGGATGGTGACCAGGGTCGGCAGATGGACCTTTTTCACCCTGTCGACCAAATCGCCCTCGGTGATGATGCCCATCAGTCCCACCTCACCGATCACCGGCACGCCGCTGATTTTTTTATCGGTCAGCAACCGCGCCACTTCGGTCACCGGCATGTTCGGCGGCACTGAAATTACCTCCCGTGTCATGATATCCTTGGCTTTCATCGGCGTTTCTCCTCATCGAGCGGAACTGTCCCATGGTCAGGACCTCACCCCTCATGCTACCCTGGAATTCAATTTGTCACAACAACGGCGACGCGATTAATGATCTTTAAAATTTTGCTCCCGGCCCTGGTGGCCCTGGTGGTCTATTTTCTCGGCCGGAGCCACGCCCGGCAGGGTACCGCCGTCGCCGGGCGCGAAAAATCCGCCCTGCCGGCCCCCACCCGATTATCGAAAACCTTCCAGCTCATCGCAGCCTCTCTGGTGGTCAGCGTCATCTCCCTGGCGGGCTGGTACATCTACAGCGACTGGAAAAACTCGCAAAAAACCGTCCAAATCCGCATCGTCAACACCCAAACCGGAAAAACCGCCATCTACCGCGCCCGCCGCCATAAGATCCACGGCCGAATCTTCGAAACCATCGACGGCCGACGGATTACCTTGGCGGATGTTGAGCGTATGGAGGTGGTAGGGTTGCCGTGAGCCGGAGGACGGAGGACGGAAGGCGGAGAACGGAGGGAACCGATTCAAATCCCGGGCTTCCCGCTCGACGGTTTGGTCGTACGGTAGGGCGGGGTTACGCCCCGGCTGTTTTCTCAAGCCATTTGCTGGGGGCGTAACCGCTGGTGATGGTCAGAAGATCGTGTTCACGAGGTTTTCCATTCGTCCAACCGTCAGCGCGACGGTGAATATGGAGAAGACGATCAACGCCGACAGGCCTGCTGTCAGCATGGCAATGTTGTATGAATGTTCATGTTCGTTCATTTTGTTCTCCCTTCGATCGTTCGTTGAGTTCATATGTGCCAAACGCATGCTTTCAAGATGATACGCTGTCGCTTCATAGAGCGACGAGAAGCGCTGCACCATGGGGAGTCGGTAGATTTTTCTGGAGGAAAAATACGGACAAGCGTGGCAAGGTTCCCCCCTCCAGCCCTGTTGGCATACGGACGAATGGGTCTGCCCGTCCAGGCACTTTTGATTTGAAATCATAAACCTTTATCCCCCCCCCGATTGCATTTGTCAGCGTATTCGTTACAAGATGTTACGCACTGTTCGCAATAAAGATGCCAAAAACACGATCATGCCTTTACATTAACCCCTGTGACCGAATCCTGGAAATCCGGCAGGTCAGGATGGGTGGGAATCCGCCAACATTCCGCTGTTGTTCAATGTTTTGACGTCCAGTCAACAAAGGTGGTCTCGAAGGGTGTGTCGCGCGGCCATCGATGGTCAATGCCGGACCATCACCACTTCAGGGGATCTTTGGCATCGGCCGACCATCTGCCGTATCTGCCGGGCTGGATGATTCCTTTTCTCCGGTATCCCATGTTGCTTTTGTGTTTTACCTCAATTCGATCCACGACCACTGTTTCGCCGAACGGTCCACATTCGCCAAACCGTCCGACAACCCGTTGTTCTCGCTCTTCGAGATCCAACCATCCCCGGTGAAAAGGACCCCGACCTCCTGACTCGGAACGATCATCCGGCCATCACCAATCAATCCCATTCATCCAGAGATCGTTCACAGGAAAAATCAGGTTCGATTTTCCCGGTCCGAAACGGATGCCCTCCCTGAGAAACACTCCCTTGTCGCGCAGGGCACGGAGGATCTGCCAATGCAACGGATTGGCGGCGCCGGTCAGACTCCCCTCGCCCACCCGGGCGGTGCCCTCTTCGGCGGCCAGTTTGAACAACATTTCCAGTTTGGCCGGTTGATCGTCCCAAAAATTGCCCTAGAGCACCCACCAGGTTTGACCGAAAGCGCGGTTGACGGCGACGAAAACCGTCTCCCAGGCCAAGTCCAGGCGCCGTTTGCCCCCCGGTCCGGGACCGGTCAGCACCCGCAACCATTTTTCCTGTGAAAACAGATTACCGTCACTCATTGCCAGACTCATCCCGATAGCGGATCCGATTGAGGATCAATCCATGAAAAGGGCCATCCAACCCGCCTTGAAAACGCCATCCCAGATGGTTGCGGCAACGGGCGCAAAAGGCCAACATCCAGTGATAACCGGCAAACCAGGAAAATTCCGCCGAGGGCGGCCCCAGGGCGGTACAACCGGGGGCGTTGCGAAAACAGCCGAGGTGGAACAACACACCGTGGGGGTTGAAAAAGGTGTGTTCATGACCACCGCGCAGGACGAAACGTTGGGAATCGTCGGTGATGGCATGCCGACACATCACGCAGTGCAACCGCCGCCGGGGTTTTTGCACCTCCCCATCGGGCCGGTCCCGGTTTTCCGGCGTCCGCTGTCCACGGCTGGCGCCGCGGAGCAGATGATCAACGGAAGGTGATGATGGCATCATCATAATGGACCCAGAGTCTAGGCCTTTTCCCGACCGGGGCCAAGAAGAACTTTGTTCCCATCCCCTGCTGCGATGCCGGAAAAAAAAGTGGGGGGAACCGAAGCCATTTTTCGGTTATCATAACAGGTACCATGGGTGAACTGATCTGCGAACTCTGTCCCCGCTATTGCGCCATCCCCGAAGGGGGCGCGGGTGACTGCCGGGTGCGCATCAATCTCGGTGGACGGCTCATCGCCTCCACCTACGGTCGGCCGTCCTCGGTTCACATCGATCCCATGGAAAAAAAACCGCTGTTTCACTTTCTCCCCGGCAGTCCGATTTTTTCCATCGCCACCGCCGGCTGCAATCTGCACTGTGAAAACTGCCAAAACTGGCAACTGTCGCAACGCGGCGGCGAAGAGATGGAACAGGTCTATCAGGCGCCGCCGGAAATGGTGGTGGACACCGCCGCCGGTCAGGGGTGCCGCTCCATCGCCTATACCTATTCCGAACCGATCATTTTTTATGAATATGTCGACGACACCGCCGCCCTGGCCCGGGAACGGGGTTTGAAAAATGTCCTGGTCACCGCCGGTTACATCAATAAAAAACCCCTGCGGCAACTGTGCCGCACCCTGGATGCCGCCAATGTCGACCTCAAGGCCTTCGATGACGGTTTTTACCGCCGGGTCTGTTCAGCGACCCTGAAACCGGTCCTCGACGCACTGGTGGTGCTCAAGGAGGAAGGGGTGTGGCTGGAGATCACCAATCTGTTGATTCCCGGCCTGAACGATGACATCACCATGGTGCGGCGCATGTCCCGTTGGATCCATGATGAACTGGGGGCCGACACCCCGGTTCATCTGAGCCGTTTCCATCCCCGCTATCGCATGCGCAACCTCCCCCCCACCCCCAAGGAGACCCTGGCCCGCTGCCGGGCGGAGGCGAAGGATATCGGCCTGCACCATGTCTATGTCGGCAATCTGCTCGGCAACGAGGGTGAATCCACCCACTGTCCCCGCGATGGTACCCGGCTCATCAATCGCTTTGGTTACACCATACAGGAGAACAACCTGGTGGATGGCACCTGCCCGACCTGTCGCAAACCCATCGCCGGAGTCTGGATATGAAGAAAAAACCGGATCAAACCCAATCGCCTGAACCATCAACCACCGCCGGCAGTTCCCGGCGACAATTTTTGGGCGCCGTCTCCACCCTGGGCTTGGTCGGTGCGGCGGCATTGTTGAAAAAATCCGGTCCCCGGGAACTGTCCCTGCGCGAGGCCGATTTTTACAAACCCCACACCCTGGCGGGATAGGCGAACATGAACAGATGCGGGTTGTTAGGGATACCGTTGGCCATCGTCGTCCTGTTGATGGCCCCTGGAGGAGGGTTGGCCATGGGGAACGCCGGCAAAGGGGTGGTTATCACCAGTCAGCAAAAAAAAATACGTCCGGTCGCCGTGGCCGGCTCCTGGTATCCCGATGATGCCAAAGAGCTGAAAACCCGGATGGACCGGTTGTTGCGCGAGGCGAAACCGTCCGTCACGCCGGAACATCCCGTCCGGGCGGTATTGCTGCCCCATGCCGGCTACCGGTTCAGCGGCGCCACCGCCGCCGCCGGGCTCCAGGCCCTGCGGGGAAAACGGTTCAAACGGGTGCTGGTCCTGGGTCCCGCTCACCGCAAGGCCTTCACCGGCTTGTCACTGCCGGGTACCATCACCCACTATCGAACCCCCCTCGGCGACATCCCCCTGGACCGGAAGGCGATGTTGCCGCTGTTGAAGGAGTCGCTCATCAACGCCGTCGCCCATGCCCACGATCGGGAACACAGCGTCGAGATGACCCTGCCACTGTTGCAACGCACCCTGGCCCCGGGTTGGAAACTGTTACCGGTCCTGGTCGGGAAGATGGACGCCGGACAGTTCGAAAGCGTGGCCAAACGGTTGAAACCGTTGCTGGACGCCGAAACCCTGCTGGTGGCCTCGGGGGATTTCACCCATCACGGCCCGAATTATCGCTACCGGCCCTTCCCCCTGGACAAACATCTGCCCGATCGTCTGAAAAAACTGGATATGGGCGCGTTCCAAAAGATCGCCGACGGCGATGGGGCCGGTTTGATCGACTATCAACGCGAAACCGGCATCACCGCCTGTGCCGTTGGGCCGGCGGTGCTGCTGACCCATATGATGGGACCGGACACCCGGGTGCAGGTGGTCAAATATGAGACCAGCGGCGCCCTGACCGGGGATTTTTATAATTCAGTCAGTTATCTGGCCATCCAGGTCACCGATCCCGAACCATTGGCCACCAACGCCCAACAACGGAGCGGACACACCCCCGAAGCGCCGAAAAATCTGCCGCAAACGGAGATGATGCTGTTGCACCGCATGGCCCGCCATGCCTTGAACCTGGCCATCACCGAGGGTCCCCAGGCGGTGTCGGCGGAGGAGATCGCCAAAAAATTTAACATCCCCGACCATTTCCGCCAGCCCAGCGGCGCCTTCGTCACCCTGAAAAAGGGGGCGCATCTGCGCGGTTGCATCGGTTATATCCAGCCCATCAAACCGCTCTACCGGTCGGTGGTGGAAAATACCGTCAACGCCGCCCTGAACGATCACCGGTTCAATCCGGTCGAAGCCAGGGAACTGCCGGAATTGAACCTGGAGGTCAGCGTCCTCAGCCCCATGCGCGCCATCGCCTCCCATGCCGACTACCGGGTCGATCAACACGGCATCGTCCTCAGCAAGTTTGGCCGGCGGGCGGTGTTTTTGCCGGAGGTGGCCGGTGAACAGGGATGGGACAAGGCCACCACCCTGAGCCATCTGTCACGCAAGGCCGGATTGCCGGTGAATGCCTGGAAGAGCGGCAGTCGATTTGAAATTTTCACCTCGCAAAAATACAGCGCCCCCGTCAATCCGGAAACCAGCCAGCGGAAGGTTCCATGAACGGTCTGTTTTTCGCCCTGGTCCTCATCGGTTTTCTGGTCACCGCCTTTCGACAGTTCGCCTGGGTCCCCGGGGGCAGCGCCGATTCACCCATGCAGGCCCTGACCACCGGCATGGTCAAGACCGCCGGCGCTTCGGTGGAGCTGGCCATTGGCCTGGTCGGGGTGATGGCGCTGTTTCTCGGATTGATGAAGGTGGCGGAAAAAGGGGGCCTGTTGACGGTGCTGGCCCGCCTGATCCGGCCCTTGATGGTGCGCCTGTTCCCGGAGGTGCCGCCCGACCATCCGGCCATGGGGGCGATGATCCTCAACATGTCGGCCAACGCCCTGGGCCTGGGCAATGCCGCCACCCCCTTCGGCATCCGCGCCATGCGCGAGCTGGACCGGTTGAACCCCAACAAGGGCACCGCCACCAACGCCATGGCGCTGTTTTTGGCCATCAACACCTCCAGCGTCACCCTGCTGCCCACCGGCGTCATCGCCCTGCGCGCTTCCGCCGGTTCGATGGACCCGGCGGCGATCCTGCCCACCACCCTGTTCGCCACCTTCTGTTCCACCACCGTGGCGATCCTGGCGGCCTTTTTTTATCAACGGTTTTTCCCGATCACCGTCACAACCGATCAACCGTCCGAGCCGGACGACGGCGAGCCGGAAACCGGGGATGAACCGCCGGTGGAGAGCAGCGCCGGTTATCCAGCCTGGGTATCGATCCTGGCCCTGGCGGCGGTGGTGGCCCTGATCCCGGTGACCATCTTTCATGGCCGCGCCATCTCTCCCTGGGTGATCCCCGGTTTGATGATTTTGCTGCTCGGTTTCGGTTTCGTCCGTGGCGTGCGCGTCTACGAGGCCTTCGTCGAGGGCGCCCGTGAAGGCTTCGAGGTGGCCATCCGCATCATCCCCTATCTGGTGGCCATCCTGGTAGCGGTGGGCATGTTTCGGGAAAGCGGCGCCATGGGCTATCTGGTGGGGATCATCAGTCCGATCACCGCCCCCCTGGGATTGCCGGCGGAAGCCCTGCCCATGGCGTTGATGCGTCCCCTGTCCGGCTCCGGCGCCTATGGATTGTTGGCGTCGGTCCTGGAAGATCCGGCGTTGGGTCCGGACAGTTACACCGGCCTGCTGGTCAGCACCTTCCAGGGTTCCACCGAGACCACCTTCTATGTGCTGGCGGTCTATTTCGGGGCGGTGCAGGTTCGCCGGGTACGCCATGCCCTGGCCACGGCCCTGACCGCCGACGTGGCCGGCATCGCCGCCGCCGTGCTCATCTGCTCCATTCTGTTCACCTGATCCCGGAGGCGTGACATCATGGCGGAACGGTTTCCAACGGTGGCGGACCTGGAAAAGGAGTGGCGGGAAAATCTCAACAAACGCCAACGGCAAACCCCCATGGACCTGCTGAACGATCTGCAACGGTTGATGGTCCAGGAGATCCCGGAAAATCTCTTTTGGCTGTTTGACCTGAAAGTGGAAAATTTTATCAAACGACGCGCCTTCATCCGCTATTACCGGTCGGCGCGCCTGTACGCCTGGCGGCGCGCCCTGCTGTCGATCCATCCGCAACAGGTTGAACGGATCATGAGCGGTTTCGATGAAACCTTCCTGGCCGTCCACCAGGGCGCCCGGGGAAAATTGACCACCATCCGCAACGATCTCGATTTTTTTGAAGTGGTCACCGATCGGTTCGAGGAAGATGGTTTTTTGAGCGTCGCCCTGCACATCTCCCAGCGGATTCTCGGTGAAATCGAACAAAAACCGGACAATTTGATCCATGCCGTGCGTCTGTCGGAACATCTGCACGATGTTTATGAACAGGATCGGGAACGGTTCCGCCTGCTGGAGGTGGTCGGCGGGTGATTTTTTTCCGTCGTCTCCCCACCCTTTGGTGGCTGTTGGCGGCGCTGTCGGTTCTGGCCGCCTGTGTGGCGACACCCCGCAAAAAAAACCTCATTCCGCCAGCGGACCGCACCCTTTCCACCGAGGTCTGTGAAACCTTTTTTGACCAACTCCACGCCACCATCGACCGGGCCGGGGTGCGGGATGGTCAAACGGCTTTGATCCCCGGTTTTCCCCATCTTCGCGTCGACCGGTTCCTCGCCTCCTTCCGCTACCGGCCCCTGGACGAAGAGGCCCGGGAGGCGTGGTTGGTCCGTCTTCAGCAACGGGCCGAGAGCGGTTTCAACGCTGAAATCGCCAACCTGCCGGCCGGTACATTAAACAAACCGGCCACCCGGGCCACCGTGCGACGGTGCGCCGACCGACTCCGACAACGGGACCTGGCGGATGTCGCCCAAATGACCAAACTACGGAAAGAGGCCCGGATGGCCGATGAATATCAAACCTGGAAACGGTTTATCGGTCTCTACTGGTTGACCGCCTGGCCGGTCAAGTGGGGTTATCACCGGTTTCAGGATGAAACCCGGCAACGGTATCGCATTCCCCTGGCGGATCCGTCGACCGACGGCCAACGGGTGGTTTATATCCCCCCTGATGAAAAAATTCTTTCCGTCCGGGAGGTCGCCGATCTCCTGGCCTTTTCCAGCCGCAATCACTTGAATATCCCGGAACCGGAGGGCCGGGACCGGCAGCGGTTGTTCGCCACCTTCGCCCCGGTGTGGGTGGTGGATACCTGGACCGATGCCGACCGCATCGGTCGCCCGGGCTGGTACCCGGGAGAATCGATCCCCCGGGTGGACAGTCGCCAACCGGTCAGTTACCGGTATCTCTCCCATACCCGTTTCGGCGGAAAAATTTTATTGCAGTTGAACTATGTGGTCTGGTTCCCCGAGCGGCCCCTGACCTCGGCCACCGACATTCTCGGTGGCCATCTGGACGGATTGACCTGGCGGGTGACCCTGGACACGGATGGCCGACCGTTGATTCATGATTCCATGCATAATTGCGGCTGTTTCCATTTTTTCCACCCCGGCAACCGGTTGACGGCCAGACCGCTGCCGCCGGGCCTGTCGGAGCCGGCCTTCACCCCCCAAACCGCCCCGGCCTGGCGGGAGGATGAACGCATTTTTCTCCATCTCTCCCACACCAGCCACTATCTGGACCGGTTGACCCGTGGCAAAACCCCCACCGGAACCCCGTACCGCTGGCGCCCCTATGACGATCTGCGTTCCCTGCCGGTGGCCGGTTCCGAAATCCGACAACGAAAAAGTCTCTTCGACAAGGATGGCATCGTCCCCGGCACCCATCGCGGTGAACGATTCATCCTTTGGCCCATGGGCATCGCCGACCCCGGCGCCATGCGCCAGCGCGGCCGTCAGGCGACGGCCTTTTTCGATCGGCGGCATTTTGATGATGTGGAAATTTTTGAAAGGTATTTCGAAGCGGTCGATGTCCCAGTCCTCCATCCATGAGGGACTGGTCAAATTCCAGGCTTTTTGCTTTGCAGTTCGGAAACGGTATGGCGGGGTCAGGTCCCCGCCATAATCTCTTGCAGGTAAGGAGATGGAAGTGAATTCCAAGTGTCACCCCAGGGCATGATTCTCGTTTCCGGATACGTAAAATAAAGCAGTCGTTTTGACCGTGTGACTGCGACAAAAGCGTTTCTCCGCTCTTCCAAGGATGCTTTCTGATCACCACGTGTCCGATAATCTGGAAACACCCCATCAGCCATGCCAACGATGAAAACGACATCGAACTCCAATCCTTTGGAGGAGTGGACCGTTAAAAGGGCTACCCCATCATGGTTGGCTTGTCGTGTGGTTCCGAGAGCCATGCTGCTCATGAATCCAGCGATGGTCCGGGATGAGCCTGAGCCGGACCTGAGATACTGATCCCACTCAAGCAGCAACACTTCGGTATCATCATATATGATGCGTTTGTCTTCCTTTTGATCTTCTCCGGACAACGTATCAGCATACCTACGCAAAGCGTCAATCCCGGGTTTTAAGTCGAGTCGTTGTGAATTCTCATGAATGGTCATCATGGCGTCAACGGTTGCCAAATGCTGAGGAGATTTCGTTTGGTTTCCTAAATACTTGAGTAGAGAAATCACGCCTTCAGAGTCAACCGGAGAGTGAATTATTGCTGGATCCACGTTCCACTGCTTTGCAAGCTCATTCAAGTGCAATCGATCTAATGGATTTGCATATATCCTTAGTGCCAAAATGAATTCTTTTGCTATCGACGATTCATTTTCATGGGTTGATGAAAGCCTTTTGAAAAATGGGACATGGGTATCCGGTTGCCTCAGGCTTGACAACCATATAACATAAAGAGTCC
>CAYFNE010000074.1:0-25382 GCA_964344355.1 uncultured Magnetococcales bacterium | reverse complement strand
GGAGTGGGTTTTGTTCCCAGCGAGACCGGGTTAGGTCATTACGATACACGACCCGTTTTCCCAACTGACATATTTTTACTTACATAATCTTCTTGAATATTTTTTTTGGGTTTGCTCTCCTTACAGATTGATGTAACACCGAATTCGTAACGTGCGTATACATTTCGGTAGTAGAAATACTACTATGCCCAAGCAACTTCTGAACAAAACGAATATCAACCCCATTTTCAATTAGTTGCGTTGCTGCACTATGACGAAGCATATGAGGAGTAATTTTTCTCAGTAGGCCGGTTTGTTTGGTGAGTTTGTGAAGATGGCGACGAATGTAGTCAGGTTTGGCGGGGGAACCGGTGGTAGTGACCAGGAGATGGTCGGTTTTGGGGGCGGTGGTTTTTCTGAGGTGGATGTAATTTTTCAAGAGGGTGGCTATTTCCGAATCCACTAAAAAAACGATTCGTTCCCGATTGCCCTTGCCTTTGATGGCGATGGTTTCTTCTGGAAGATTGATGTCCGGCAGGGTGATGGTGCAGAGTTCGCCGACGCGGATGCCGGTGGTGAACAGGATTTCGATGGCCAGTTTCAGGGTCAACCTGGGAAAATCGGTGCGCGATACGGTTGGACCCGGTTCGTCCGGTGGGTTCAACAGTTTTTTCAGTTCGTCCGCTTTCAGGTTTCTCGGCAATCTTTTTGGGATTTGGACCGTTGCACGTAATTTATGGAACGGATTAACGAAATCCTCAAGGTCCTCGTCCAACCACCGGAACAACACCTTCAAACAGGCCACACGGCGGCGAATGCTGGCCGGGGCCATGCCCTGTTTTTGTTGGTGAAGCATCCAACCCGTTATCGATGCCTTGCCGAACGGATCCAGGTCCTCCTTTTTTGCCGCCCATTCTTGATAGTGGGTAAGGTCCTGCCGGTAGGCCCTCAAGGTGTGGTCAGACAGGCCCTTGCCCTGACAATAATCCAAAAATTGTGCCGTCACCTCCTGCAAATTCATTTTACGACTCCAGCTTTTATTGTTATTGTTCGCGCCTTTGTCTCATTATTATCAATCGTTATTCATCAATCAACCAGCAGTTGTTCCTGATCAACCTGCAAGCGAACCTTTGACAACTGATCGTGACTCGGCACAGAGTCTGGTTTGACTGCAAATACGATACCGGCTATCGACACTTTACTTAACAGATTGTAAATTTTGATTTTTTTCTTTTTAATCGGACATGATTCACCCCTTCCCTTACTCGAAGGCATCGACTTGACAGACAAGTTCTGTTTTCGACCTTCTTTCGAATTGATTTTTTTGACTGTTTCTCCTATCGTTTTTCTTGTTTTCCTCAATAGAAAACCTATTTATTCTACCGAAATTTTCCATGGTTCCCTGTTTGAGCAACAAACCAACACCATTGTCCAAATCCGCCAAGACAACGGCTCGGCGCCAATCTTCCCACAGGTACGCCCGCCACCAGCCTTTTTTTGGTCGCGTAAACGAACCGGAATGCACACCCGCCGGCCGTCCTGCCGTGCCGTTGCCGGTTCCGTGGATACACCTCGAAACGTAGCCAATAAATGACACATGACGGTCATTCGAAAAATAAATGATTATCTTGGCTTGCCCTTTGATTTATAGCCTATTATCCTATTCTCAGACCCATCGTTCCCAGCGGCCGAACGCCCTTTTCGACGGCCTGCGACGCCGCTACACATCAGGTATTGCAACCGTGCTCGGATATCTGGTCAACAGTCTCGCCCTGCTCCTCTGCGCCGCCATCATGTTTTTCGGCGCCAGGCAGGGTTTGAACGCCTTTCACGATGGTGTCACCCCGTTGATCATCCCGTTCGCCGGCGTCATCATTTTTTTCTATCTTCTCGTTGCCCGGTACATCCTCCATTATTTTCGGCGTCAGGCCAAACACGGGCAGTCGGACGCGGAGTTCGACCGGCGGCGCCGGTATTAAACCATGACCGCCCTCAAACCCAGACAGGCGCCGCGCCGGAAAGGACCGGACCGACTGATCCACCTGGTCTCCTGGATCGGCCTGGTGTGTTGGGGGCTGTTCGTCACCTCCCTGGCCGCCATCGATCGGGCGTCGCCGGACATGGAAACCCTGTTCAGCCGGTTTCTCGGCACCCCGGTACGAAGCGAATGGGATCGGGTTTGGAGTGGATACGCCATCAACCTGATGCTGACCGTGTTCCTCTTTTCGGCCCTGGCGCTTTTTTTCCAGTATCGGCGACATAAACGAAAAACCGACCACTACTCCTTCAGTCTCCTTTTTTTACTGGTCACCTCCTTGGCCGGAACCCTCTTTCTGCTGCTCGGTATCGACTGATCGTCCCCACCGCCCAGCCGGAGGCGGCAACCAGGCAAGGCAACACTTGCGGTAATGCACCCCCAGGCCGTACCGTAGCCGGTCGTCACCATCGACCGGGTCCGTACCGAGGCCGGTCATCCCGTCTTCCGATCTGAGAAGGATTGTGCAACACATGGCCGTCAACGCCCCATCGCCCCCTTTCATCCCGCCGGTCCCCGGTTTCCGTTTGGCCACCCGTGCCTGCGGCATCAAAAACGACGGTCGCCGCGATTTGCTGCTGGTGGAAATGCGCCCGTCCAACGTCGCCGGGGTGTTCACCCGCAACCAGGTGGTGGCGGCGCCGGTGATCCTCTGCCAACAACGGTTGGCCAACGGTCAGGCGCAAGCGTTGTTGGTCAACTCCGGCAACGCCAACGCCGGTCTCGGCGGCCGGGGGCTGGACGATGCCCGGGCGGTCTCCCGGGCGGTCTCGGAACTGCTCAACATTTCCGACCGGCAACTGTTTCTCGCTTCCACCGGCGTCATCGGCCAACCATTGCCGGTGGAACGGATCGAACAGGCCCTGCCGGGATTGGCCGCCGATCTGCAACCCGGCAACTGGACCGAAGGGGCCGAGGCGATCATGACCACCGATACCTTCGCCAAATCGGCCCATCGCCGGTTCGAACTGGACGGAAAAACGGTGCTGTTGGCCGGTATCGCCAAAGGATCCGGCATGATCCATCCCGACATGGCCACCATGTTGGCCTTTTTGTTCACCGACGCCGCCGTGTCGGCACCGGCCCTGCAAACCCTGCTGGAACGGGCGGTGGCGGTGAGTTTCAACAGCATCACCGTCGATGGCGATACTTCAACCAACGATACGGTGCTGGCCTTCGCCTCCGGCGCCGCCGGTGGCGGCGAAATCACCGCTGCCGACGATCCCCGCGCCGCCCCCCTGGCCACGGCCCTGATCGAGTTGTGCCAGGAGTTGGCGCAAAACATCGTCCGCGATGGAGAAGGGGCGAGCAAATTCATCACTCTCCGTGTTGAAGGGGCCGGCAGCGTCGACGAGGCGAAACGGGTGGCGATGTGCGTCGCCAAAAGTCCGTTGGTGAAAACCGCCTTCGCCGGCAGCGACGCCAACTGGGGCCGTATCCTGGCGGCGGTGGGTTATGCCGGCGTGCCCGTGGACCTCGACCGGTTGCAGATCCATCTCGGAGCGGCGCACATCCTGAAAAATGGCCTGCTCAATCCCGATTATGAGGAGGCGCAAGGCGCGGCGGTCATGGCGGAACCGGAGATCGCGTTGCGCATCGACCTGGGCCGGGGTACGGCCGGCCAAACGGTCTGGACCTGCGATCTGACCCATGGCTACATCACCATCAATGCCGATTATCGCACATGAGTACCGCACCACCATTACCCTGGGAGCGGATCGATACCGTTTTGCTGGACATGGACGGTACCCTGCTGGACCTCCATTTCGATAACGTCTTCTTTTGCGAAACCGTGCCACAGGCCTATGCCCGGCAACGGGGGATCGATTTCGACAGCGCCCGGCAGGCGATCCTGGCCGCCTACCGGGCCGCCGAAGGGACGCTGGCCTGGTACGATCTCGACCATTGGAGCCGGGAGTTGGGCATGGACATCCCGTTGCTCAAAGCGGAGGTGGCGCACCTGATCCGCATCCACCCCCGCACCCCGGAATTTTTACAGGCCCTGCAAACCCTGAAAAAACCGGCCCATCTGGTCACCAACGCCCATGCCGGTTCTCTCTCCCTGAAAATGGCCCGCACCCCCATCGGCGTCTTCCTGGCCTCGGTCATCTCCAGCCACGACATCGGCCATGCCAAGGAGTGCGCCCCCTTTTGGCCGCTGCTGCGCGATCGACTCGGTTTCGATCCCACCACCACCCTGTTGGTGGACGACTCCGAACCAGTATTGCTGGCCGCCCAAAACTACGGCATCGCCCATCTACGCCATATCGCCGCCCCCAGCAGTGGTCTGCCACCGGATCACTCGAAACGGTTTCCCTCGGTGCTCGATCTGGGTGAACTGCTGCCCGGACAAAGCTGACCGGTCCGTCGCCCGGTGTCGATTTTTCGGAACTTCGCCGCCCTTTCCACTGCCTGAACACATAGGCCATTGTTCCCACACCCGGAAAAAAAATGGAGGGACGAAGGTGCTCGACCGCATCAGACAGATCGTCGCCAATGAGCTGTTCCCCGGTTTTTTGATGTTGTCCGCTGGCTTACTGGCCATCCTTCTCGCCAACTCCCCCTGGGCGCCGCGTTATGACGATCTGCTGGAAATCACCGGTTATGTGGCCATCGGCCAACTGGTCTTGAGCAAACCGTTGTTGCTTTGGATCAACGACGGTTTGATGACCATCTTTTTTCTCTTCGTGGGCATGGAGATCAAAGCGCAATTTTTGGACGGCGAACTGAGAAACCATCGACAGATCCTGTTGCCGGTGGCCGGGGCCCTCGGCGGCATGATCGTGCCGGCGCTGATTTTTCTCTGGATCAACGCCGGACTGCACCCCAATACCCACGGTTGGGCCATCCCGGTGGCGACCGACATCGCCTTTTCGCTGGTGATCCTCTCCCTGTTGGGAAAACGGGCGCCGCCTTCCCTGACCCTGTTTCTCATGACCCTGGCGGTGTTGGACGACCTGGGGGCCATCCTCATCATCGCCATTCACTATTCCCACACCCTCTCCGCAACCCCCATGGCCCTGGTGGCGGCGACCACGGTACTGTTGATCATTTTCAATCGATCGGGTGTCACCCGCATCGATATCTATGTGGTGGTGGGACTGTTCCTGTGGGTGTTCATGCTGAAATCGGGCCTGCACGCCACCCTTTCGGGGGTGATCCTGGCCTTCACCATTCCGTTGCGGGGTCCCAAGGGGGAACGGCGTTCCCCCCTGAAAAATTTTGAATTTGAACTACACCCCTGGGTGGCCTTCGTCATCCTGCCGCTGTTCGCCTTTTTCAACACCGGCCTGCCGCTGCACGATGTCAAACCCGCCACCCTGGTCGAGCCCCTGCCGTTGGGCATCACCCTGGGCCTGTTCCTGGGCAAACCGATCGGTGTTTTCAGCGCCACCTGGCTGGTGGTTCAACTCGGTTGGGCCAGCATGCCCCGCAACAGCAACTGGTTGCACATCCATGGCGTCGCCCTGTTGTGTGGAGTCGGTTTCACCATGAGTCTGTTCATCGGCTCCCTGGCCTTCGAAGGGTTGGCCAGCCACTACAGTACCGCCTGCCGCCTGGGGGTGCTGACCGGTTCCCTGCTGTCCGCCCTGGCCGGCATCGGCGTCCTGTGGCTGGCCCACCAACGCCAAACCGCCGCCCGCATCCATCATCGGGCCGTCCGGCCGATTCACCCCCTCGGTACCGGTTCGATGCCGGCATGAGGTCGGGCGCTGCCGTCACTGCACCACCCGGGCGGCAACCCGGACCCGATCACGACCGGCCTTTTTGGCGGTGTAGAGGGCCATATCGGCCGATTTTTTCAACAGTTCCGGGTTGCTGCCCCGATCCGGTGCCGCCACCGCCACCCCCAGGCTGATGGTCACATGATCGCTGATGGTGGAGCCGGTATTTTCGATACCCAGGGCCGCCACCGCCGCCCGCAACCGTTCAGCGACACTGTTGGCCCCGGCGACGCTCAACTCCTCGGCGAGGATGACGGCAAACTCCTCCCCCCCATAACGCACCAGATGGTCGCCGGGCCGTTTCAGGGTCTCCTCCAGGGTTCCCGCCACCCGCTTCAAACAGTCGTCCCCCTCCTGATGCCCATAAATATCATTGAATGCCTTAAAAAAATCGATATCAATCATGATCAGGCCCATGGTTTTCTGCAGACGCACCGCCCGCCGCCACTCCTTCTCCAGGAATTCATCGAAATACCGGCGGTTGGCGACGCCGGTCAAACCATCGAGATAAGCCAGACGGTTCAGCACCCGGTTGGCCTCGGCCAGTTTTTTCGTCACCTCCAGCAGCTCCAGTTCCCGCGCACGGCGGTCATCCATCGCCTCCTTCAGGCGCAGGGCCGCCCGCACCCGCGCCACCACCTCGACACGGGAACTGGGCAGGGTGATGTAATCGACGGCGCCGGCGGAAAAAAGCGTCGCCAGGTCCTCCACCCCCTCGGGCACCGTCACCATCACCACCGGCAGGCCGGTATAGTCCTCGGCATCGGTCAACTCCTGGCAGATGGCCAAACCATCGATATCGCGCATGCGGTTGTCCAGCAACACCAACTCGACACCGGTCAACGTTTTTCGATATCCCCGAATGCCCAACGATTGGTAGAGATGCGTCGCTGAACGAGCGTGAAAAATATCATTGAACCCTTCTCCAACGAGGATATTCTCCAACTCCTGCCCATAGTCGGCGGCATCGGTTGCAATTAATACGGTCATAAGCACCCCTCTGAAAACAACACCCGTTCCGCATTTTGAACACTCATATTCTCTATTGCAGGCATCAGGCCCGGCCATGAAAATTTTATCACTTTCCCTGCATATTGTCCTGCCGTAGTCTGTTGCTGGTGTGAAGCAGAATCATATGGATTACAATAACATTTACAATCGCCCAAGGACACCGACCATGGTTTCGTTGCGCCATCTGCCACTGTTCACCATTCTCCTGGTCCTGGCCGCCTGTTCCCCCGCTGACAATGAAGAGACCAATACCCGTTTCGTCACCATCGGTACCGGCGGTGTCACCGGTGTCTATTATCCTGCCGGCGGCGCCATCTGCCGCATGGTCAACAAAAACCGCGATCGGCACGGCATTCGCTGCAACGTCGAAGCCACCGGCGGTTCGGTCTACAATACCAACTCCCTGATGGCCGGGGAACTGAGCGCCGGCATCGCCCAGGCCGACGTCACCTACAAGGCGATCAACGGCCAACCCCCGTTCAAGAGCAAAATCGCCAAACTGCGCGGTCTGCTGGCCCTCCACTCCGAATCGGTTTCCCTGGTGGCCCGTCAGGATGCGGGGATCAAAAAACTGGCCTACATCCGCGGCAAGCGCATCAACATCGGCAATCCCGGCTCCGGCAACGCCCGCACCGCCGGTGAACTGCTGGCCTCCTGCAACATTGCCAAGGAGGCGTTGGCCCTGGCCGGCGGCCTGAAAGCGGCTGAAATGCCCGATGCCATCCGCGACCGTAAACTCGACGGCTATTTCTATGTGGTCGGCCACCCCACCGCCAATATCAAGGATTCCGCCACCAGCACCCCCATCAACCTGGTTTCACTGACCGGCGGCTGCATCGACGCCCATGTCGATCAAAGCCCCTATCTGGTCAAAACCACCATTCCCGGTGGCCTTTATCGGGGCACCATGGAACCGGTGCCCACCTTCGGTGTCAAGGCCACCCTGGTCGCCACCACCGACATGCCGGACACAACCACCTATGAACTGGTCCGGTCGGTCATTGAAAACCTTAAAGATTTCAAAGAACTCCATCCCGCCTTCACCATATTGACCCCCAAAGGCATGGTGGAAGGAATGACGGTGCCGTTGCATCCTGGGGCGAAAAAATATTTTCAGGAAAAAGGTCTGTTGAGCGCCGCTGCCCCACCCCCCTGACCGGTTACCGCCGCTCGACCTCTCCCCCCGTCTACCGGTTTTCCCGCCGCCGCACCACTGGTAGATGACCGCGGTACCTGATGAAAAACCAATTCCTTCGGCGCCGGACCGACGACCATATCTGGTGACCCGGTTGTCACGCATGGTATGATGTCTCAATCCGGTCAGTGTAACCGTCCCTTCTCCGACAACGATTGATTCCGGAAACCACTTGCCGGGACCGGCGGTACGCCATGCCGGTCGCAGCATGTACCGGCCCGTGCATGAAATGAGTACGAACCGGCTGGCAAATCCTTTAATTTTCCGCCGGGGATCCGGCACTATTCCGGATCAACCGATCTCCCGTTCAAGCCGAGGATATGAACGAAATGCGTGAAATAACGCATCTGAAGCCTCAGGAAATTCTGGACATCATGGACCGGCTGCCCTTTTTCGCCCCCTTCTCCGAGCAACAGTTGCATCGGTTGGGTGAAAAGGATGCCCTGGTTTTCAGCTATGAAACCGGTGAGTTCCTCATTCAGCAGGGAGGCGCCGACCGCAGCCTGATTTTTCTCCTCTCCGGCGCCGCCAGCGTCGTACAGGAAGGGACTTCCATTCCGCTGGCATTGTTGAAACCGGGCAGTTTTTTCGGGGAGGTGGCCTTTTTGACCCCACGCAACCGTACCACCAATGTCATTGCCCATCCCCCTTCGACCACCGAGCCCGGTTACCAGTCCCTGCTGCCCAAAGAGATTGAAAAATCCATCGGCAAGGCCGCCGGCAAGGCCAAACAAAAGGCCAAGGTCGTGGTCCTGCTGTTCGAACAACCGCTCCTGGCCCGGCTGGACCTGGAAACCCGGGTCATTCTCAAAGGCCAGATCATCGTCTCCCTGGCCGAACGGGTGGATAAAATCAACGAAATGGTCGCCGAACTGACCGGTACCGATCCCACCCTGACCATCGATGAAGAGTTGGAATCGCTCATGAAACAGGGGGCGGAATTGACCCTGGAGGAACGGGAACAGGCCCAGGACCAGATCATCGAACATTTGATCGAATTCCAGGTGGAACTCAACCGCAAATGTATCGACGATCTTTGATCCCCCGGCCGATGTTGATTGGACCGGCCATCCCGTTCGGCTGACCGGTCGAACCGACTGGAAACGGCGTCGAAAACCGCCCACCCGCCCCTTTCCCCACCTCCCGGTAAAATCGTGACGAAAAATTTCACCCCCGACCATTCTTCCCGATGGGTGCCTTGTCGATGAACGGATGATAGAATGGCGGGATTCTCGTTGACCATTCGTATCCAGGAGGCCCGTTTTTTTCATGGAGGAAGTCAGTTCACCACCGGAAAATCCCGACACTGAAAAGGAACACCGTTTCAAGCTCGCCCAGACCGCCACCCTGATCAGCGTCGCCCTCAACGTTTTGCTGTCGATCGGCAAGGTGATCGCCGGGGTGCTGGGCAACTCGGCGGCGATGCTCGCCGATGGCATCCACTCCGCCTCGGACCTGGTCACCGATGGCATCGTCCTGGTGGCCATGCGCATGGCGCGCAAAAAGGCCGACGAGGACCACCCGTATGGCCACGGCAAATATGAAACCCTCGCCTCCCAGTTCATTGCCATCATCCTGCTGGTGATCGCCGTCGGCATCTGCGTCGATGCCGCCGAACGCATCGGCTCACCGGACCTGACCCCCCCCACCTACCTGGCCCTGATCGCCGCCGCGGTCTCTCTGATCACCAAGGAGCTGCTGTTCCAGTATACCTACCGCCTGGGGAAAAAACTCAACGCCAAGGCCTTGATCGCCAATGCCTGGCATCAGCGTTCCGACGCCATCTCCTCCATCGCCGCCCTGGTCGGCATCGGCGGCGCCATGCTCGGTTGGCCGTTCATGGATCCCCTGGCCGCCATCGTCGTCGCCGTCATCCTTGGCAAGGTGGGCGTGGAGTTGCTCCGGGACGCCATCCGTGACCTGAGCGACTCCACCCATGCCGTCGACGAGGAGGTGCGCACCCGTATCGAACGGTTGGTGGCGGCGACCCCCGACGTCCACTCCGCCCACTGCCTGACCCAGCGCGGCCTGGGACCGGATGTGGCGGTGGATGTGCATGTGGTGGTGGGTACCTTTCTTTCGGTCTCCGAGGGCCATCAGATCGCCGAAACCGTGCGCCGGGACCTGATCAAAAAGGTGGAACCGGTCACCGAAGTGATGGTCCATGTGGATACCGAGGATGATCAAAAAGGTTCGGTACTGCGGCTGGCCTCCCGCACCGCCCTGACCACCCATATCTATGAGTTGATCGAAAAACATTCGGCCATCCGCCGGGTGGTCCGCATCACGCCCCATTATGTCGAAGCCGGCATCCTCCTCGACCTGTTGGTCGATGTGAGCGACCACACCCGGCTCGACCACCTCCGGCAAGAGGCCAAAACCCTCGCCGCCCGGCTGGTGGAGACCGAAACCGACATCGTCGAGGTACGGATCGCCGTGTCCTTGACCGAAACCGATTTCAAATAAGCGACACGCACAGGAAGACCGATGGACCCGCAAACCGTTGATGAACGAATGGACTCTTTTGAAAAACGTCTGCAAGGCCGTTTCGACGGCATGATCCGCACCGAATTCGTGACCCGCCTGGGCGACACCATGGCCAACCTGGACGGTTGGTACCTGCTCGAAGCGGACAGCACCCTCTCCCCGGAGGAGTTGCAACCGGTCAGCGGTGGCCACGCCCGACGACATCTGGACAGTCTGGTGGCGGAAATCCTGGCCGAGGAGCGCGGTGTCTGGACCACCATGGTCTATGCCCAATCCATGGAGGATCCATGGATCGTCAAGGTGTTCCATCCCCGCCGGGCCGGTTGTGGTTGCGGTGGGGGTGGCGGTATCGTTCCCTGGTGGGTGCTGACCCGCATCAAACCGGAATCGTCGCCCTTTCAACCCAGTGAAAGTTGCGCCATCCCCACGGCCGACGGTACGGAAAAAGGGCTTAAAACCTGGTTGAAAAAACTGTTTTGAGCGCCCCCGCCCCACCACTGCTGCTGGTCGCCGCCGGTCTGCTCCGGGATGATCGCGGACGGGTGTTGCTCTCCCGCCGCCGGCCCGGTGGCCACCAGGGATTGCGCTGGGAGTTTCCCGGCGGCAAGGTGGAAGCGGGAGAAACCCCGGAGGCGGCGCTGATCCGTGAGTTCAAGGAAGAGGTGGGCGTGACCATCGAGGCATTATCACCCTGGACCTTCGTCTCCCACGACTACAAGTCGGTGCACCTGCTGATGATGCTGTACCACTGCCACCGCCACTCGGGCCAACCCCGCCCGCTGGATGTGGAGGATGTCGGCTGGTTCACCCTGGAGGAGATGGCGGAACTGGAATTCCCACCGGCGGACCGGCCCCTGTTGGAACTGTTGGAACAACTGGATGCCGGCAACCGATGATCGGGCTGACCGGTCGAAAAATCCCCCCTCTCCCGGCTGTAAACCGGAGCAGAGTCTGAACGATCCCTACTACCAAACCGATTGAAACCGCCGGCCGGAAACGCCCTCCCTGGCGCTTCCGGCCCCCTTCTGCCCCCCCCATCCCGGACAATACGACCGGCACCGCCCCCCTCTTCTTGACTTTCAATAGAGCAAGGTCCTTGCCAAACGATTGAATCTTTCGGCAACGACTTGAAAAGAAACAAAAAAAACGGAAAAACCCCCGAGCTGGAAGTTTCGATGCGGGCGAAAAAGTGTCCCATGGCACACCGGCCGCCGATCATCTGTGCCACCGAAGCGGACAGGATCGAGCAACCACATTGTTTTCAGAAGATTTTTTATGGATTGAACCCGTGTATCACCCACCTGTTCCGGGGGATCGGCGGTGGTCCGGGGCGTCAGTCGGTTGCGGGTTCCATCAGGGGAGAGGCATCGGTTCCATTCCGACTCATCGCATCACTTCAACCCGGTTTCGGCCGCTGCTCTTGGCCTGGTACAGGGCCCGGTCCGCCCGTTCGGTCAGGGTGCGGATGCTGTCTTTATCGGCCAATTGTGCGACACCGAAACTGCAGGTCAACCGCCCCACGACCGCAAAGGGGGTGTCGGCGATCAGGGTGCGTATCTTTTCCGCCAACATCCGCGTGTGATTCAGGTCGTTCTGGGGAGAGACGATCATGAACTCCTCCCCCCCCCAGCGGGCAACGATATCCTCCGCCCGCACGTTTTGGGACATCAACCCCGACACGGCCTTGAGCACATCATCCCCCACCTGGTGGCCATGGGTGTCGTTCACCCGTTTGAAATGGTCGATATCGCACAGGATGATGGACAGGGGAATATGATGACGGTTGGCACGCTGCATTTCGACATTCAGGAGGCTTTGCAGGCGTGCGCGGTTGCAGGTTCCGGTCAGGGCGTCGGTAAAGGCGTGTTGCTCCAGCCGGCGTTTTTCATCCTCGATGTGGGTGACATCGGCGAAGGAGAACAGGTGTTTATCCTGCTCGGGCAGGGTGTTGAAGGTGACGGAATAGGGAGTCAGTTCCCCCTCGTCGGCCCCCGGGGGCCGCAGATAGATGATGGAGTGGGCCTTGGGATCGGAGAGCAGGGTGTCGATCCAATCACCCCGGTTCATTTGCGAAAACGGTGTTCCCTGGCGGGTCACCAGCAGATCGCCGATTTCCGGGTGGGCCATTTGAAAGGCGATCATGGTCGGAAACCCGAGAAAACGCAAAAAGGCGCGGTTGAGATACTCCAGTTCGCCATCCGTCACCACCATCAGCAGCGATGGTTGGGCGTCCAGCAGAAAGCGGATATAGTGGTTGGCCGACTCCTCTTCCCGCTGCCGTTGCAGATAATAGGCACACTTTTCCACCGCCGCCATCAGCACCTTGGGTTTGGTCGGTTTCAGGACATAACGGTCGATGCCCAGGTCGATGGACTGAATGAAAAAAGATTCATCGCTGTGGGCGGTGGTGACGATGATGGGAATCTCCTCATCCTCCACCCGAATGGCCCGGGCCATGCTCAAGCCGTTGATATCCGGCATGAGAATGTCGGTGATCACCATGTCCGGCCGATGTTCGTGGAACAGGTCGAACCCTTCCTGGCCGTTTTCGGCCACCACCACCCGTTTGACGCGGGGTTCCAGATGGGGCAGGATCAACCGGCGGATGTCCGAGTCATCCTCGGCGTAGAGAACGGTCAGGCTTTTGAGCAGATCGGAAACGGACTGATACTTTTTCTTGACCACGACAACCGCCATCCTCCGAAGAAAACCCGATGGAAACCAATCCGGGTCCGAAAATTCTCGATTCCAAGAGGCCGTCGAACAAGTCTACCGACGGCCTCTAAACCCGGCTTTCACCACCACCTTTCCAGGCATGTCCGAACAACGTTTCCACCGTTGCATCGATCTCCCCCTGTTCCGGCCCGTGCCGTTGACGATAGAGACGGGCCAGTTGCCGGGGATAGTTTTTCCCGGTCAGGCCGGCATGACGGGACCGATGATGATTGCCGATACCCAGTTGGCGCAAGCGCCGCAACAGGGTGACCGGATCCGGGAAACGGGCCTTGACCGACTCCCGATCCACCACTGACTGGACGAAACCACTGGACTGCATCATCCCGCCCAGGGCATGCACGGAAAAAAAATCGGGCACCCGGGGCCAGGTACGGCCGAACCGTTGTCGATCCAACGCTTCCAAAGAGGCCCGCAACTCCTGAAGGGTGCCATCACCGGCCGTGGCCAGCAGCAAGGGTCGTTCCGGGGCCAGGACCCGGCGCATCTCCCGCAGGGCGGCGACCGGATCCGGCAACCAGTGCAGCACCATATTGGAAACGATCAGATCGAAATGGTTCCTTTTATAGGGCAGTGCGGCGGCATCCGCCACCATAAGCGGGGTGGCACGGTGCCAAAACCGCCATCTGGCGGCCCGGTCCCGGGCCGGCAACCCTTCGGCCAGGGAGAGGGAGACCAGTTGCGCCCCGGGCCACCGTTTTTGCAACAAGCGCGCCGTTTCACCGCTGCGGCACCCCAGATCGAGAATTCGTTCGGGGGTAAAGCGAATTTCGGCGCTCCGTTCCACCAGTGAAGCGGCGATATGGTTGAAAAAACCGGCTTCCAGCGACAGGTCCGGATCGGAAAAGCCGGCGGCGGCGGCCGACCAGGCCCGACGCACCCGCAGCGGATCGATTCGGGACCGTCCACCCCGTTCAAAATTCAGCGGTTGGACGACAATCGGGCAGGTCCCGGTTGATGAACCGGCCATGCTCAACCTTTCCCCGCCGCCCCTTCCTCGACATCCGAGAAAACACAATAATCGTTCCGACCCCGTTTTTTGACGGCATACATGGCCACATCGGCATGTTTCAACAGGGTTTCCGGATCTTTGCCATGATCGGGGAACAGGGCGATGCCGATGCTGGTGCCGATATGGCTCTCCTTGTCCTGGAAATGGAACGGTTGTGCCAGTTGGGCGATGATTTTCCGGGCCACGGTCGCCACATCATTGGGGACGGTGATATCGGCCAGGACCACCAAAAATTCATCACCGCCCAGGCGGGCCACCGTATCCCCTTCCCGCAAACAGGATTTCAAGCGACCGGCGGTATCGATCAACAACTGGTCGCCGACATCATGGCCGAGGGTGTCGTTGACCTGTTTGAATTTGTCCAGATCGAGAAACATCACCGCCAACCGCTCGCCCTGCCGTTGGCAACGGGCCAAATCCTGGCGCAGGCGCTCTTCCAGCAATTTGCGGTTGGGCAGGCCGGTCAGGGTATCGTGCAGGGCCATGTGTTCCAGATGTCCCTCGATCCGTTTGCGTTCGATGATTCCGGCCAGGGTATTGGCGATGCTGGTCAAAAATTCGGTTTCATCCGGGTCTTCCGGATGACCGTCGGAGATGTAGAGGTTGAGAATGCCCAACAGCCGGTCCTGGGAGAGAATGGGGATGCAATAGTGACCATGGGCCTTGATGCCGTCGAAACGGACATCGTGACGATGGTCCAGATGTCCGGCGTAGACCACTTCCCGCCGTTCCGCCGCCCGGCCGCAAAGACAGTAACCGGGTGGAATGCGGGCGCAACTGGTGAGCAACGGTTTGGACAGCCCCCGCTCCACGGTCAACACCTGATCCCCGCTGATGGCATCGGTCAAAAAGATCGATCCCTTGGATTCGATGGAGAGCCAGGGCACGGCCAGAATGATGTCCAGGGCCTTTTCGAGTTGCCCTTTCAGGGAGCAGGGTTCCAGGCTCATGCGCAACAGGGCGCTGATGGCGATGCGTGACTGTTGCAGACGTTCACTGCCCCGTTCGGCCTCCCGGCGCACGGTGATGTCCCGCATGACCGCCACATAATAATTTTGCTGACCGGTGGTCCAGCGGGCAACGGACATCTCCAGGGGCACCTCGCGGCCATCCTGGGTCAACCCTTCGATCTCCATGGTGTTGCCGACCACCCGGGAGAGGTTTTCATCCCGAAGACGCTCCATCCCCTCCCGATGGGCCTGCCGATACCGTTGCGGCTGGATGAATTCCAGCGTTTTCCCCAGCACCTCCTCTTCCTGATAGCCGAAGATCATCTGTGCGCCGGGATTCCAGAAGATGATGCGTCCGTCGGGGTCAATGGAGATGATGCCATCGGCCACCGACTGCGGCAGGGTGCGAAACCGTTCTTCCTTCTCCTTCAACTCCTGATTGCTGGTCTCCAGGCGGGTATAGGCGCTGGTCAGCTGGTCGGCGAACTGTTCGACATGGGCCAGGCTGGTCATGGAGGGCACCCAGCGGTAGATCCCCCAGGCCAGGAGCACCGCCCCGACCGCGAAGGCGACACTGGCGGTCATGCCGGCATCGGCGGCATGCAACGGCACCGCCAGGATCAACGACATCAACCCACCGGCGATCCACCGCCAACCGGGATGTTCGAAGGCATGCCGCCGCCGGTCCCGCCACCAGAGGGCGGCGATCAACACGATCAATACGCCCCCCGCAACCCATTCAAACCAAGCCATCGCCATCGTCCCATACTCCCCTTCCCCCCCTGCCAAGGTTTGAAAAGAGGTCCCGATTCTACCTCAATCACAAAATTTTCACCAAACCACATTATCCGGTCCAGGGAAAAAATAATTTCACCACCACTCGTCAGTGGCAAGAGGGGACCACGATCCCCTAAAAAATGAGTCGTGGACATCAAAACCAAGAAGAGTCGATAATGGCCGATCGATCCAGGCCGGCAGGGCCGCGATCCCACCCATTTTCGGAAAATGACCGACATGTCCTTTACTCCGGATATCGCCACCAACCTCGAACTGGTTATCCGTCTCCTTTTCCAGGTACTCCTCCTGGTCTCCTCGGCCTTTTTTTCAGGTTCTGAAACGGCCCTGTTCTCCTTGAGCCGCCTGGACCTGCAAAAGCTCAGGAACAACCGCCACCCCCGTTCTGAAAAAATTCATGAACTCCTGGACGAACCCCGGCGGCTGATCATCTCCATCCTTTGTGGCAACGAGTTGGTCAACATCGCCTCCTCGGCCAACATGGCGGCCATTTTATTGATGTTTTTCGGCCAGGCGGACACCACCTGGATCAATATCCTCATCATGGTGCCGCTGTTGCTCCTGGTTGGCGAGGTGACGCCGAAAACCTTTGCCGTCACCTTTCCCATCAAATTTTCCGCCAACCTCTCCGCCCGGCTCCTGCCCCGCTGGATCATTTTCATCACCCCCCTCCGGGCGGCGGTTCGGGCGGTGGCCGATCGCATCACCACCTGGATCGTCGGCGAACCCGTCACCCAGGACAACATCCTGCAACCGGACGAGTTCCGCACCCTGATGGAAGAGAGTGAAGCCTCCGGGGTCATCGCCGCAGTGGAGCGGATCCTCATCGATAACGTCCTGGAGGCCAGCGAAACCGAGATCATCAACATCATGACCCCGCGGACCCGCATCAATTTTCTGGAGTCCAGTACGCCACTGGAACAGTTGGTATCGGAGTTCCGCGCCATTCGGCACTCCCGGGTCCCGGTCATCCGGAAATACCGCGACAACGTCATCGGTTTCATGCGCGTCGAGGACCTGCTGCACCTGAAACAAAAAGGCGGCAAACTTTCCGAAATGACCCTCGAACAGATCCTCAAGCCCGCCCACTTCGTGCCGCCCACCCTGAAGGTGGACGAGATGTTCAACTATTTTCAGGCCCACCATACCAATGTGGCCATCGTTCTGGGCGAATACGGCGGGGTCTCCGGCATCGTCACCATGCGCGATGTGTTGACCTTCATATTCGGTGAAATTTCCGGCCGCGTCTCCGGCAACGAGTATTACATGGAGATGGATGGCAACAGTTACAAAATCCCCGGCGACATGCGGTTGGCCGACTTCAACGACCTGACCAACTTTTCCATCGACGACCCCATCATGACCACCATCGGCGGTTTCGTTTTCCGGCTGTTGCGGCGTCTGCCCCGGGTGGGGGATACGGTGGATTTCGAGGGCATCCGCTTCACCATCCATGCCATGGACCGGTTGCGGATCAAAACCGTGGAGGCCACCAAGATCAATATCGGCATGGAGAACGCCGAACCGGCCCCGCAACCCCCTGGGAAAATGACGGACGAAAACTCGACCGATGATGACGGCAATGGTGCAACGGACAACGACATGGGGCTGAAGGAGTAGGACCATGGACCTTATGGAACTGACCATCCAACTGGTGATCATTGTCGCCTTTCTGCTCCTGAAAGGCTTCTTCTCCGGATCGGAGATCGCCATGGTCAACTGCGACAAGCTCAAGATGCGCCATCACGCCAAGATGGGCAACGCCGGCGCCCAACTGGTCCTGAAACTGTTCAAGACCCCGGACGTCATCCTCGGCACCACCCTGGTGGGAACCAACATCGCCACGGTGATCATCTCCACCCTGGCGGCGTTGATGTTCATCAATCTGCTGGGCAGCTCCGGCGATCTGGTCTCGGTGCTGGTCTTCACCCCGTTCCTGCTGATCCTGGGTGAGATCGTCCCCAAGAGCATCTACCAACAGAAGGCCGACGTCATCGCCCCCTACATCATCTACGGCCTGCGGTTTTTCTCCCTGGTCTTCTACCCGGTCATTTTCTTTTTCAGCCGCGTCGCCCGGTTTTTCACCTGGTTGGCCGGCGGTCCCACCGGTCAAAAAGGATCGTTCATCACCCGTGAGGAGATCCGGATGCTGTTGGACATGGCCGAGGATTCCGCTTCGTCGCGCCAGTTCAACAAGAGCAGCGTCCGGCGGATCACCCGTTTCGCCGACACCACCGTCGGTGAGGCCATGATCCCCCTGGCCGAAGTGGTGGGCATCGAAGAGGACGCCATCATGGAAGAGGCCATCGAGCTGGTTTACCGCAATGGTTTCAACCGCCTGCCGGTATTCCAGGGCAATCTGACCAATGTCGTCGGCGTCCTCACCCTGGACACCTGGGACCTGCTGGAAGATTCACTGGCCGCCAAACCGACAGTGTTCGAGTACGTGAAGGAACCCCTGTACATCACCCCCAAACAGACCATCGACCGGGTTCTGCCCCTGATCCAGGCCCGGGACGACCATATCGCCATCGTCGTCGACGAGTTCGGTTCCGCCGTGGGTATTTTGACCATGGAAGACATCTTCGAAGAGGTCGTCGGTGAAATCGACGTGGGATACGACTTCGAGGAGTACAAACCCCGGCGCAAGTTCGCCATGCACCAGGAGGAAGACGGGAGTTATATCGTCGATGGCCGCACCCCCATTTCGGAAATCAACGACACCCTGCACATCCATCTGCCGACCGGTGACGTCCATACCGTCGCCGGCCTCATGATCGATCGTCTGCACACCATTCCGAAAGTGAACGACAGTCACGTCGAGGAGGATCACCGGTTCACCATCCGCGAGGCCGATGCCCGGATGGTCAACAAGATCCATATCGAGCGGATCGCCAAGGAGTAGCCCTCGCCGGCGGCCGCCGAACGGCATCGGTCCGTCCACGGGACGGCCGTTGACGGCATGTACCTTCCCGTTGGCACCCTGAACCGCTCACACTCACCCAACCGGGAATACGGGTCCCCCATGTACACCCTATACCATCTGTTGCTCGGCACCGCCATCCTCATCACCCTTCCCTACTGGACCTGGCGTTATTTCACCACGCCCAAGTATCGCCACACCCTGCGGCAACGGTTGGCATTGGACCTGCCCGATTTCGGTCCGGCGCCCCGCATCTGGGTGCATGCGGTATCGGTGGGCGAGGTGATGGCGGCGCGGGGGTTGTTGTCGGGACTGGCGGAACGGTATCCGGGCCATCGAATCGTCCTCTCCACGGTCACCAAGACCGGTCAACAGGTGGCCCGGCAACACCTGCCCGATGACTGGACCACCCTCTATCTGCCCCTGGACCTGCCCTGGATCGTCAATCGTGTGGTCACGGCCATGAACCCCCGTTTCCTGGTGGTGATGGAGACCGAGTTGTGGCCGGCCCTGTTCCGGGCCCTGCAACGGCGCCACATCCCGGTCCTGCTCGCCAACGGCCGCCTCTCCCCGAACTCGTCGAAAAATTACCGCAAGGTACGATGGGCCATGGCCCGCTTTCTGGAACCGGTGCGGTTGTTCGCCATGCAATCGGAGATGGACGCCCGGCGCATGCGGGAAATCGGCGGTGATCCGGACCGGATCCGCACCACCGGCAACATCAAATATGACCAGGCCCTGCAGTTGCCGGATGCCGGGGCGATGGCGGCCCTGGAAAAACGGCTGGCGCGCCCGGAAGGGCCGGTCTGGATCGCCGCCAGCACCCACCCCGGTGAAGAGGAGATCATCCTGCCGGTCTTTCAACGGTTGCGCCGCGATCATCCGCGATTGAAATTGATCCTGGCCCCCCGCCATCCGGAACGGGGCGATGCCATCGCCACCCTGCTGTCCGGGGCCGGCCTGGATTTTCAACGCATCGCCGAGGTCGATGGTCCCTGGCCCCGGGCGGTGCTGCTGGTCGACCAGGTGGGCTGGTTGACGCGCCTCTACGGTTATGCCCGGGTGGCGTTCGTCGGTGGCAGCCTGATCCCCCATGGCGGCCAAAACATGTTGGAACCGGCCGCCTGGGGCGTGCCGTCGGTATTCGGTCCCCACACCTTCAATTTCAAGGATGCCAGCGCCCAACTGGTGGAACATGGCGCCGCCATCCGCATCGACGATGGCGATGGACTTTACGCGGCCCTGGCGGCAATCCTCGACGATGACGCACGGCACCGGCACATGGGCCGGCAGGGACGGGCGGTGGTGCGCAGCCATGCCGGCGCCCTGGAACGGACCCTGGAGGCCATCCAGCAGTGTCTGGCGGCGCGGTGAACCGGTTTCTCCCCTATCTGGATGGCCGCAAAGAGCCCGGTACGGCGCCCGGGCGGTTGCTCCTGTCGCTGCTCGGCGGCCTCGGCCGCCTTTACGGCGGCATTCAAACCCTGCGCGCCCGGGGTTATCGTCACGGCCTGTTGAAAACCCATGCCGTCCCCCGCCCGGTGATCGCCGTCGGCAACCTGACCGTCGGCGGCACCGGCAAAACCCCCCTGGTGCTGTGGCTGGCCCGAACACTGCTCGCCCGGGGCCGGCGACCGGCCATCGTCAGCCGGGGATATGGTCAACGGGCCAAGGGACCGGTCACCGTCGTCGCCGACCGGCACGGTTTGCGCCTCAACCCGCCGATGGCCGCCGACGAGGCGGTCATGCTGGCCCGCAACCTGCCCGGCGTACCGGTCCTGACCGGCGCCAAACGGATCCTGCCGATCCGCGCCGCCGTGGAACGGTTCGACGCCGACATCATCCTGCTCGACGACGCTTTTCAACATTTGGCGGTAAAGCGGGATTTGAACCTGCTGCTCCTGGATTGCCAGCATCCCTTCGGCAATGGCCGCCTGCTGCCCGGCGGCATCCTGCGCGAACCCGCCAGCGCCCTGGCGCGGTGCGATGCCATCGTCCTGACCCGCGCCCATCATGCCGACCGACTGGCCGCGGCCCAACGGCAATTGACCGCCCTGGCCCCGGACAAACCCCTGTTCAGCGCCGAACACCGGCCCGGCCCCTGGCGATCCCTGACCAGCGCCGATCCATTGCCGGCGACCTTCCCCGGCGCCACCCCCCTGTTCGCCTTCAGCGGCATCGCCCGCCCGGAGGCCTTTCAGGAGACCCTGGCCGAACTGAACATCAACCTGGCCGGGTTCGAAAGTTTTGCCGATCATCACCCGTTCACCAGCGCCGATCTGCAACGGCTGAATACCCTGGCCCGGGCCGCCGGCGCCGCCGCCCTGCTCTGCACGGAAAAGGATGCGGTCAAAATCCAGCCCCCGGCTCAGGGGCTGCCGATCCACTTTTTGGGGCTGGAACTCCATTTTTCAAAAAATCCGGGTTGGCTGCTGGATAAAATGGGCCTATTGTAACTATGAAAGAGAATATGAAATCTTTGTAAAGAGTTCGTGTGGAGCAATGCGTGGCAGACATTTCACTGCAAGAGGGATCAGGATTGATCCACCGGTTCAGGACATGGTGGCTAAACAGAAACACTCCGGAGGATGTCGAGCCGGACTTCGATGTTCATCTTCTGGGGCAGGACATCCGCGTGACCAACCTGGAAGTCCCCATTCAGGTCGTCCTCGGTAACAGCGGCAAAAAATTTCATCTTTATCCCAACCCATCGGTCAAGTACAACCCGAGCGACGCGTCCGGAAAGTGCCGGGTGGCCGGCCTGTTTTCAAAAGCGGGTACGGAAACGACGCCCGCCGATAAAAAACCGGTCCCACCGGACCGACGCAACTGTTTCATCCTTTTCGATCCAGACCAATATTTTCACGATATCAGTGGTTTTTTACGATTGGAAGCGGGAGAAACCCTGATCCTGGGCCGTGGCAACGACATGCAGGAACGTCTTTTCAGCTATCCCGAGGGGGTCGCCCAACGACATCTTTCCATCACCCACACCGGCGATGCCCTGATCTTCAAGGATCTTCACACCGACAGCGGCACCCATGTTTCCGCCATGTCCAACCCCCGGGACCGGCAGCGCCTGGCCCAGCGCCGTCAGGAAAAACTGGCCCGCCTGCGCGAACTGTATGGAGGACCCCTGCGCCCCCTTCCCCCCCTGGAGGCCCTGGCGAACCTCAAACAGGTCAACCGGATCCTCGCCAACGAACCCCGGCGCCCCCGGGACTCCCGCAACCGCCCCGGCGGCCTGTTGATCCTGCCCGACGACCAGACGCCCATCATCATCGGCGACCTGCACGCCCAGGTGGACAATCTGATTAAAATTCTCTCTGAAAACAGTTTTCTCGATGCGTTGGAAAACGGCAAGGCCTATCTGCTCATCCTCGGGGATTCGGTCCATTCCGAAGTGGACGGGGAGATGGACCGGTTCGACGCCTCCCTGTTGATCCTCGATCTGATCTGCAAACTGATCCTCCGCTTTCCCGAGCAGGTTTTCTATATCCGCGGCAACCATGACGGTTTTTCGACCGACATCCGCAAGGCCGGCATCCCCCAGGGGCTGCTTTGGGAAAAGGAGATCCGAAAAAACCGGGGCGTGGCCTTCAAAGAGGAGATGGACCTTTTCCACGACAACCTGCCCATCGTCGCCATGTCCAGGGATTTCATCACCTGTCACGCCGCCCCGCCCAAGGCCAAGGCCAACCGCGACCTGTTGATCAACACCCATCAGTATCCGGGCCTGATCAAGGATCTCATCTGGAACCGGCTGCAACGGCCCAACTATCCGGCCGGATACACCCGCGGCGATGTCAAACGGTTCCGAAAGGCTTTGGACAAGGAGACCGACTGCCATTTCATCGTTGCCCACAACCCCCTCAACCAGGATGCCTCGGTCTGGACCGATGCCGGTGAAATCCCCAACCATCACATCGTCTTCAGCGGCCGAACCACCTGCATGGCCCTGTTCACCCGCATTTCCGGACACCTGATGCCCCTGGTCTACCCGGCCGAGCCACTCCTGAAACAAATCAACAAACTTTCCGTCCAACCATGAGACGGACTATACTGGTCTTTTCATCGATACGACCGAACCGGTAAAAAGCGTCACACCCTTTTTGGCGGTCGATGACCCAACTCTTGAACGCCAATCGAACCGGCCGGATACGACCGAAACCGACCTGTGATCGATCGTACGATATGATTCCCATCCATAAACCGTCCGACATCGCCATCCTGTCCGAATCCGTGGACCTGGAGTGCAAACTGGCCCTGGGCAAGGATGGCAAAGGCGCCCTGCCGAAGGATTTCTGGAAAACATACAGTGCCTTCGCCAATACCCGGGGCGGTGTCGTTCTGTTGGGAGTCCGGGAAATCAAGGGAGGTGGTTTTTCGACGGTCGGCATCAAAAACATCGAAACCATCCGCAAAAACCTGTTCAATACCCTGAACAATCCGAACAAGGTCAGCATCAATCTGATTTCGGATCGACAGGTCACCGTGCTCGAACTGGCCGGTAAACGGATCCTGGCCATCGAAGTACCACGGGCGCCTCGCAAAAAACGTCCGGTTTTTCTGAACGGCAACCCCCTCGGCAACACCTACCGGCGCTTCAACGGCGGCGATCATCTCTGTGATGGTGAGGCCACCCGCCGCATGCTGGCGGAACAGGTGGAGGATGAACGGGATGGACGGTTACTGACCGGATATCGGCTGGACGATCTGACCCCGGCATCCATTCAGACCTACCGACAAATGTTGAGCAGCCATAAACCGGATCATCCCTGGAACGAACTGCCCCTGATCTATTTTTTGCGCAATATCCAAGCCTGGCGGATCAATCGTGAAACGGGAGAAGAAGGACCAACCCTGGGAGGCCTGTTGATGTTCGGCCAACAGCCGGCCATCCAGGAGGCGTTGCCACACTATTTTCTCGATTATCAGGAGCGTCCGGCGACCAGGTCCGAACCGAGATGGTTGGACCGTCTCACCCTGGATGGCACCTGGTCCGGCAATCTGTTCGATTTTTACCGGCGGGTTTACCGCAAGCTCACGGCCGACCTGAAGGTCCCCTTCATCGTCAAGGAAGGACGGCGACAAGGGGATACACCGGTGCATATCGCCCTGCGGGAAGCGTTGATCAACACCCTGGTCCATGCCGACTTCAGCGGCCGGGTCTCCCTGCTGGTGGTCAAACAGCCCACCCTGTTCGGATTCCGCAATCCGGGAAACATGCGGATTCCCATTGAACAAGCCCTTCGCGGTGGTGAAAGCGACTGCCGGAATCAATTGATCCACCAAATGTTTTTGCTGATCGGCCTGGGCGAACGGGCCGGTTCCGGCATTCCAAAAATTTATAGCGGCTGGAAAAGTGAACAGTGGCGCCCCCCGGTACTTTACGAAAAAAGAGAACCGGATCAAACCCTGCTGACACTGCGCATGTTGGACTTGCTGCCTCCGGAAATCATGCAAAACCTGGAAAAACGTTTTGGAGATCCGTTTCAACGGTTAACCGGAACGGAACAGATCATTCTGGCCGCCGCCCACATCGAGTCCGGCGTCGATCATCAACGTCTCGTTTCGATTTTTGGCGATCAACCCCTTGATCTCAGCATGATCCTGCAAAAACTGGTCAAGGAAAAATTTTTACAGACCAATGATGACGGCAGCGAAACGATCCACCACCTCCCGGGAGATCATCCACCATCCGAAGAAGATGTTTTCAACGGCGAGAAGTCAAACTCCGAACATTACGCCCCGGAAAGCTCCGGACACAAACCACAAAAAGACGCAGAACCCATTGATTCAAAAGAAGCAACCAACTCTCCAGACATACCGGGGAGCTCCGAACATTTCACACCGGGGAGCTCCGAACATTTCACACCGGAAAGCTCCGAACATTTCACACCGGAAAGCTCCGGACACAAACCACAAAAAGACGCAAAACCCATTGATTCAAAAGAAGCAACCAACACTTCAGACATACCGGAAAGCTCCGAACATTACCCGCCGGAGAGCTCCGAACATTACCCGCCGGAGAGCTCCGAACATTACCCGCCGGAGAGCTCCGAACATTACCCGCTGACCAGCACCGTGCATAAACCGCTGGAAAATTCGGAAGCCATTGATTCAACGGAAGTCGTCCCCAACTCTGCCGGCATCCCTGGAAAACCCGGCCATCAAGCCGCCGCTGGCTCCGAACGAAATGATTTGAAAAACGGTACCCTTGAACCGTCAATCGGTTCGAAAACCATCGACAGGCCCTTGATCGATACCCTTTCGGACCTGGACCGCACGCTTCGGAATGAACTCCGCTCCTTGGCGGCACCGGTAGCCAAGTCCAAACGATGCCGTGCGGAATTGGTCAAAAAAACCATTCTCACCATCTGTGCCGGTCATTTCGTAACCCTGAAGGCCCTTGAGGAGCTGCTCAACCGCAAGCGGGATTCGCTCCGTATCCACTATCTGAACCCCATGGTGGAAAATGAGCGGACCTTGCGCCGGGCCCATCCGGAAAAACCGAATGATCCGCGACAGGCCTAT
>CAYFNE010000073.1:0-25667 GCA_964344355.1 uncultured Magnetococcales bacterium | reverse complement strand
CTCAAGAGTGGTTATCTTCTATGGAAGATTCATTGCACCCAGACAGCTTAGTTCCAGATCAGAAACACATTGACATCGATATACCTGAAGTTTATATAAACGCAACAATTATGGCTGAGCTGGGTAGGCGTGCAAGAATAAAAGCAGACCCCCTGGAAGGGCTGGAAGCTTTGTGGGAGCTTTCTAAGATACGATATATCAAAGATTTTGGAGGTTCGACATTACATGACAAACCCTAGACTATACAGTACTTAACTGCCTCATCGTTTGAACATTTTTACCGCTTCCATGTCCGCTTTCTAACAAAGCGGACATGGGGGCTTTCATAAAAACTCATTGTTTATGTTGACGTTTTAGCTTCAACTGTTCGTGTTTTTTTCCAACGATATCCGCAAACTCTTCCAGGAAAGCGAAAGCGGACATTGCCCTACCCTCTCTTCAAATATCATCAGAAAAAATCCGCTCAACGTCCATGGCACCCCGCAAAACGTGAACGATGTAAACTCCGTCCGGATGTGGCTGGTAGAAGATGACGAAGCGGCCAACGGGAAAAGACCGGATGCCCCCAGCCAACTCCGGACGCTCCCTTCCGATCCGGGGAGACCTTCCCAACTGAAGGCAAACTCTCTCAATCTGATCAAGCCATTTTTCAGCGGCGACCGGGTTATCAGCAGCGATGTAGGCTACGTTGTCTAGAATCTCCCCTTCTGCTGCTTCCGAAAGCTCATACTTTTTCATTTTTGACTTGGTCAATTATTTTTCGAGCTTTTTCAAAAACCTCATCCATGGCAACCGTCTCCCCTTTCTCGATCTGGTCCAGGCCGACTTGGATTTTCTCCCGCAAGACGGCAAGACGTTCGGTGCGGCTTTCTTCTTGATCCATCAAAAGCCGAAGCCCTTCACGGACTACCTCGCTGGCAGAACCGTAACGGCCTTCCTGGACACGTTCACGGACAAAGTTTTCAAGAGTGGGGGGTAGGCTGACGTTCATTGGATTTTCCTTCACCATGGGGAGTGGTGAAGGTATCATAGCAAAGTCTGACATTTTTTGCCATCTGGAAGATTCCTCCCTTTGTGCCAACCGTATACCCTGAACAGATGAACGTTCGGAGTCCACGACAATCTGTTTTCTGAGATCACGACTCCGCAGCGCTGGTATCGGCCGGCTGCGGTTTTTTTTCGCCGGCCGGTTTCAACCGTGAAATTTCCTTCCAAAGGCTGTCGCCCTGATTGGAAAGGGCTTCGGTGATTTCGATCATGGAGCCGGCGGCGCGAATCCCTTCGTTGAGGGTTTGCTCCAGTTGACGCACGTTGGTGTGGACCCGCTCCATTTCCCGGGAACGGTTTTGGCTGGAGGCGGCGACGCGGCGCGCCAGCTTGGCGGTTTTTTCAAAGTCCGGTCCCATCTCCGACAGCATGGCGCCGGCGGCACGGCCGGAACGAACCGTGGTCAGGGAGAGGGTGCCGATTTCATCGGCGGTGTTGCGGATCCGTTCGGCCTGGCGCCTGATCTCTTCGGCCAGGTCGGCGAAGGCCTTGCCCCGTTTGCCGGCCCGGGCCGCCTCGACACCGGCCTTCATCGACAGCAGGTTGGTTTGCCGGGCGGTCTCGACGATGATGAAGGTCTTTTCGGCGATCTCCTTCAAGGTTTCCATGGCCTTGATGATGGCCCGGCCGCTCTGGCCGGCCCGGGTGTTGGCGTTTTCCGACAGGGTACCGATGGCTTGCGCTTCCTTGGCATCGCGCAACAGGTGTTCGGCCAGTTTTTCCAGGTACTGGCCGGTTTCGTTGATGAGCGCCGTCTGCTTGGCGGCCTGCTGGGAGATGCCGCGGGCGTTGAGGGCCAGTTTCAGGCTTTGATCCACCACCTTGTCGGCGGAATCGCCGATGTTGGAACCGATGCCGGAAAAACCGTGCGACAGTTCGGCGATGGCATGGTTCAAATCCCCCAGCTCATCCCGCCGTGCCGCGTCCGGTTCGGCGATCGATTCCCCGCCGGCCAATCGGGTCAACAAACCGGCCCCTTCGATGATCGGCCCGGCCAGGTGCCCGGCCAACAGCCGGGCCACCACCACCGCCAACAACAGGGCGAACAGCAACAACAACAACCCTTTGGCGGCCCCTCCGCCACTCAACAGCGATTTTTTCAGACCGGGAAAACCACCCACCACCGTCCAGGGGCCGCTCCCCCCCGGCAACGGCGCCTCCACCAACACCCCCCAGGTGACGCCGCCGGGCAGGGCCAGCGGCGCATAGGCGGTCAACACCGGCCGGCCCTTGAAATCCCGCCCTTCGGTCACCCCACTGCCACCGTTCAGGGCGCTGTCCAGGGCCTTGTTGGCATTTTTGGCAACCTGGTCGCCGCTGGCGAAAAAGGAGGCGGTGACCGAATGATCCTTGGGGTAGAGAAAGGAGTCGGACCGCAGACGGCCATCGGCGCCCATCAGATAGGCATCGCTCCAGGTACCGGGGCCATCGGCCCGGTGCATGGCCGTGGTCAGGCTCTCCAGGGGCAGCTGCAGGGCCACCACCATCACCACCCGACCATCCCGCAGCAGCGGTTGCGCCATGAAGGCGGCCGGTTCGTCGTTGCTCGGCGGATAGGGGGCCACATCGGTGATGGCGAAGGATTTGTTTTTCAACACCTGCCGCATCAGGCGTCCCAGATTGGTGTCGGCATAGGGACCGGTGATCAGGTTGGTACCGAAGTCGGCCTGGCGGGTGGCGGTGTGGAACACATGGCCATCGGGACGGATCAAAAACAGATCATAATAGCCGGACAGATCGAGAAATTTTTTCAGAAAACCCTCCCCCGCCGGGTTGAAACCGGTCAGGCTCGGGCGGATATCCTCTTCCACCACCAGCCGCCAGGTGGTATCGGCGATGCGGATGGTCTCCCAGGCGATGGCGGTACGCGGACCGTTCTTTTCCCCGATCACCTCGGAGCCGCGGTCGCCGCCGAGGACCGTCTCCTGGAGCGGCGACCGTTGGATGTCCTTGTCGGCGATGGCGAAATCGGCCTGGACGTTCCGTTTTTTCGGATTGCGCAGGGAGTTGGAGCGCAAACGGGCATCCGCACCGAGCAGATAGACATCCCTGGCGGCATCCTCATTGTTTTCGAGCCTGGTGAGGCGATTGGTGGTTGCCGCCGTCAAACGGAGGGCCAGGACGCCGACGGTGTGATCGTTTTTGCGGATGGGCAGGGCGATGAAGGCCGAGGGTTGGCCATCCCCATCGGTAAAGGGTTTGAAATCCTGGAACACCGGCCCTTTCAGGGCGTTGGCGAACAGCCGTCCGAGACCGTTGTCGCGATTTTCGCCCCTTTTCAGGTTTTTCCCCAACTCCGGCCCCCGGCCCAGGGAAAAGATGATGTTGCCCCGGCTGGAGATGACCAGCAGGTCCATGATGCCGCGCTCGTCGCGCAACGGTTCCAACAACGGGGCGATGCGGTTGGCGCGGGAGGTCCAGGCCACCCCTTCCGCCTTGTTGCCGGCCTTGCGGAAAATCCAGTCCAGGGGGCTGACGTGCTGGGCGAGACGATCGTCGGTGGCCAGGTTGGCGGCCTCTTCCAGACGTTGGTCGAAATAGGTCTGCAGCCGCCGTTTCAACAGGTCCCGGATTTTGTGCAACGCCGCCGGATCGAAATCGTTATTCCGGGTTTGCAGCAGGGCGGCGCTGTGGGTGAGAACGCCCATCTCCCGTTGACGTTCGGCGAGATGTTGCCGCAGCCGTTCCCGTTTGATGTCCCGCACCCGCTCCAGGTGCAGGCGGGCGCGGTTCAAACCGCTGTCGCCGGTCTGCACCAGGGCCAGCCAGCCGGCGGCGAACAGGGGCGGCAACACCACCAACAGCGATGCCAGGATCAGTTTGTTCTGGATAGGGATGTTTTTCAGTGTAAACATGCCGCGCCGAAATCAGGATGGTTCCGAGTGACCCGCCCGGCCGGAAAAAGGACCGGTCCCGCGCTCCCCCGTCCGGGGGCCCCAATTATCGCATTTTAAAGCAGGTACTCCAGGAAGCAACGAACAATTCTCACATCACGCCGCGGCGGCGAGGGTACGCAACAGATCACGGGTGGTTTTTTCCACCTCCGCCGCCGCCAGGATACCGCGGATCAGGGCCACCCCGGCGGCGCCGTGGGCGATGGCGGCGCCGGCATTGTTCCCATCGATCCCCCCCAGGGCCAGGACCGGTCCGGAAATTTCCCCGGCCATGCGCGCGAACCGCTCCAAGCCCAGGGGTTCGGCACCGGGATGGGAACGGGTGGGAAAGACCGGTGAAAGCGTCACATAGTCGGCCCCCGCCGCCAGGGCGGCACGGGCCGTGGCCACCTCATGGCAGGAACGGCCCAGCAGACGGCCCTCTCCCAACCGCCGCCGGGCACTGGTGGTATCGAGGCCCGACTCCGGCAGGTGTACCCCGGCGGCATCCAACTCCAGGGCCAGATCGACCTGGCCGTGCAACAGCGGGAAACCGCCGTGGGAGCGGATCACCGGCAGCAGCCCGGCGGCCCACGACGCCAGCTCCCGCCCGGCACGGCCCTTGTCCCGCACCAACACGTGACGGGCGCCGCCGGCCAGGGCGGCGGTCAGGGCCGGGATCAGACCGGTCCCCAGGGCGGGATCGGTGATCAACAGCAGTCGGGGAACGGCCAGGGTCACGGGATGCCGATCCATTTGTGGGTTTGCAGGGAGAGCCGCAGGCGGCCCCGGGCCGAGAGCACCAACCGGACACACCGGGCCACCGCCAGCGGATGTGGGGTGTCGCCATCGGCGCGGGGTTGGACCCAGACGTTGCCATGTCGGGCGGCCCGATCACGGATTTCCCGTTCCCGTGGCGCGGAGAGTTCCGGACCGACGATATATTTGATCTCGTCGGCGACCCCATAAAGCCCTTCCGGCAGGGAGGTTTTCGGGGAGAGGGTCAGCCAGTCCAGACCGGGCGGCGGTTGACCGCCGACACCACTGGATTCCATGGCCACCCATTTTCCCTCTTCTTTCAATCGGGCCACCAGTTCCGGCAGGCCGGGCACCGCCAGGGGTTCACCGCCGGTTAGCAACACATGCGGGACGGGCGGACCGAGCCGCTCCAGTTCGGCGAGGATCTCCGCAACCGTCAGCTGACGGAGCGTGGCGGGATCCCGATGGCGGGGTTCATCGCACCAGGGACAGCTCAGGGGACAACCGAAAAAACGGATGAAGGCCATGGGCCGCCCGCTCCAGCTCCCCTCCCCCTGGATGCTGACGAACAGATCGCAGAGTGGATAACGCCGGTCGTTTTCTTTCACGGATCCCGATCATCGGTTTTGGGGAACAACGCCCGGGCATCGTCACGGTCGGCCTCGGCCCAGGCGTTGACGGTTTCCCAGAGCCGGGCGCTTTCGATGCGGGCCGATCCCATCTCCGGTCGGCCGTCGAGGTGGGTCATGCACCAGTCGACGATCCAGGCGGCCAGATATTCCGCCGAGCTGTAAGGCAGTTCGGGAAGGCGTTCATCCAGATGATGATGGTCCAGATGGGGATCGATCAACTCCTGACGGACGATTCGATCCAACAGGCCGAAATCGACGATGAACCCGGACTGGGGGTCCTCCGGCCGCGGTTTCCGCACCGCTCCGGTGAACACCAGGCGCAACCGGTAGGAGTGACCGTGCAACCGGCGACAACGGCCATCATGGAAGGGCAGCCGATGGGCGGCCTCGAACTTGAAGAGACGGGCGATTTTCATGGTGTCAGTGTAGCAAAATTTTCAGCCCGGAAGCCAGATCCGGGATGGGGCCGGGCGCTGCCGGTTTTTTTCCCGTTCGAGGCGTTGCCCGGACGGTTCAAGACGTTCAATTCCCCCTGTCCGCTTCGGAGCCGTCATGCGCCAATACCGTTGCCATGGGGGTGGCCCGTGGGGGATTTCAATATGTTGCATATTTTCACACGGTTTTTTTTTGTGCGTCCTACCAAAAGAGCCGCACCCAACTCGGAATCGTGTTTTTCCTTTTCAGCGATCAGGGTTCTGAGTACTTCACCGACGGTTTGACCTTTACGGAAGGTCAAGCCTTCCTGTTGTTCCGGTCTTGACGCTGACGCAGAAAACGCCGGGTCAAATGGTAGCCCACCCCCGCTCCAGCGACGGCCCAGGGGATGGAACCCACCAACATGGGCCAGCCGAAGGTTTCCATGAGGCCAACCAGTTGCGTCCAAAGCGTCGCCAAACCCTGCGGGCCGGTCTGGGCCGTTCCTTCCAACTTTTGGCTGAATGTTTCGAATCCCCGAAGTTTTTCCCAACGTCCCAGGAAAATCCGGCCGGTGACGGTGAACAGGTAATAAAGCGGCGGTACCGTGACGACGTTGGAAATCAATGTCCAGGCACAGGCCACTGCTGGATTGAAGTCCCAGGCCCGGATCCAGCGTTTGGTCAATACCCAGACCCCCAGGACCATGGGAATTTGAACGCCCACCGTGGGCGTCAAGGCAACGAACAACCCCACGGCCGTTCCCCGGGCCGTATACTCGGAGGGGTGCCGGCTTCGAATCATGGGGCGGATCAGGCGGTATCGGGCCTGAACGGCTAGCCACCGCCATCCCCACCACTTGGAAAAGGAGCCCATTGCCGTTTTCCAGGGTCACAAGGTGGCCATTCCCACGTTGTCGAAATTTCGGCGGTAGAACCCCATGTATTCCACCTTGCGCTCCAAGGCCTCGATGACCGGGATGTTGAAATTGACGTTTTCGAAGGATTGGGCACTGCCCAGGCCGCCCGGACTGAACACGTTGATCTCCATGAGCTTGTCGCCAACGATGTCCAGTCCGACCAGGAACATGCCGTCCAGCACCAGTTTGGGCCGTACCACCTCGGCCACGTGCAGCATGGCCGAATCCACCACCGCCTGGACCTTTTTACCGCCGGCGTGCAGGTTGGAGCGGATATCGCCTCCGGAGCCGACCCGGCGGAAGGCGGCCAGTTTGCCCTTGTGGCGGAGCGGATAGCCATTGAGCATGAACAGGCGGGTATCCCCCTCGGCGGCGGCCGGCAGATATTCCTGGGCGATGACATAGCCATCCCGGCTGATCGCCTCCACCATCTGGTTGAGGTTGGAGATGTCATCCTTGCGCACGAGGAAAACCCCTTGACCGCCGGATCCCTGCAACGGTTTGAGCACGACATTACCGCCCATCTCTCTGGCGAAGGAGCGGATTTCGGCCTTGCTGCGCGAGATCAAGGTTTTGGGACGGGCCTCCTCCGGGAACAGCTGCAGGTACATCTTGTTCATGGCCCGCCCCAGGCTGTTGGGGTCGTTGAGGACGACGACGCCATGATCCACGGCGATGCGGCCGAATTGAATGGCGGCGCTACGCGCCCAGGAACGCCCCTCCCCCTCTTCTCCGGCCGGATCATTGCGCAACATGAGAATATCCAGTTCCGACACGCAGATCCGTTCCTTCCGCGCCTTGGGCCCCTGGACCTCGGCCAGAAAGGTTTTGAGGGCCTTGTAGCCCTTTTTCGTTGGCCCCACGGCATCGCCATAGAGCTTGCCATCCGCGGCATAGGAAAAATCCCCGGGGCTGACGTACCAAACGTCATGGCCACGGTTGGCGGCGGTCATGGCCAGGCGGGTGGTGGTGTATCCCACCTCTTCGGTCTTGATGTTGTTGATGACGAATCCAAGTTTCATGTCTTTCTCCTTTCCTATGATTCAATCAGGTCCAGAACGGTGGCGCCGCCCTGAAGTTTTTCCATTCTTTCCCGGGCGCTCAACTCGTGCAAAAACCGGGGGGTCAGATATCCCGGTTGCAATACCTTGCGCCAGCGAAGTTCCTGGATGATGGGAATGTGGCGGGTGCCGATCTTGCCGATCCACAGGGGCTCCAGATCACCGCCATTGCCCAGATGGTGCAACAGCCACTCCAGCCCGCGCAAATAGACGGCGTCCTTGGTCAAACCACCACCACGGTGAACCCGCATGGTCACTTGAAAGGCGCTCTGCTTGGAAAAGCCATGGGCCCCATGAAGCATCCGGAAGGTCTCGACGAAGGAGGCCCCCCCGACCACCGACCGTACCGCCAGCACCCGTGCGGCCAGGATACGCAACCGGTAGCGGGACATGCCACCCACCAGGTATTCCGCCAGCACCGCCAGCCCTTCCTGCAACTCTTCATAGCCGGCCAATCCATGGCTCAAGAGTTTGAAGGGTTGCGCCTGTCCATTGAACCAGGTCACGAGGTGGACGCCAACCTCGTGTTGGAGCAACGCCTCCAACCGGCAGGCCGGCAGGCGGGTCTTTTTCCCGATGAAAAGCTCCCCCTTGGAGACCAGGAAACCACTGGGCACATCTTCCCGAATCTGAACGGTGGCGGAAAAGTCCGGATTCAATCCGCGGTAGTGTCGGATCTCCTGTTCCGTCAGTTCCACCATTTGCTTCACTGAAACCGGCTTGGCGCCGCGGGTCCGGGTCCGGGAAGAGATCCGGTGCAGCACCTCCTCGGCGAGTCCGGCCAGTTTGTCGTCCACGCCGCCAAAGGTTTGAATGCTGCCGTGGAGGAAACGGGACGAATTGCAATCCCCCAACAGGCTGATCACCCGGTCCAGTTCATCCTGCTTTTCGCGGAAAAGGTGGGCCAATGCCGGGTCCTCGACCCGTTCCACGGGAATCTGGAACAACTGTCGTTTCAGGTCGGATGGATCATAGAGCAACGGACGATAGAAAAATTCCGGATTCTCCTGAAACCCACTTTTTTGAAATGCCAGCCAGGCGAGGTGGGTATTGACCGGTGTCACCTGAAACAAATAATCGAAATTATCACAAATTCCCGCCAGGCGCCGATCCACCTCCCAAACCTGTTTGGTCAGGGCGCGTGGACCCATGGCCTGAAAATGCGGCGGACGATGGGAAGTGCGGCTCTCCATGAACCGGAAAAAAGCCTTGCGTATCCCCAGGCTCAACCCCCTGCGGAACTGCCGGAACAGAACCGGGAACACTTCACAGGTTGGCACCTCATTCTGCGCGCGGAAGACCGGTCGCAACTCCAGGCCGAGATGATGGCATTCGATCTCCCCGCCAACCGGCGGAATGGCAATGGTCGCCATCCGATTGACCGCCGGCAACCGGCTGGCCTGGAGAACCTCCACCCCGACTTTCCGTTTTTGGAACCGCATCCTCCGCAGTCCACTGTCCAGCGCCCGTACGGTCGCTTCCAACTTCCGGTTTTTCGGACTGAAAATCCGGAATACCGGCTGGGTTGCCGTTGCATCCGGAGTGACCGGCCCCCCGCTCTCTTCGGTCCGTGCCCAAATTTGCAGGATCAAAAACGATCCGAACTGGGCGCCCAGGACCTCAACGATGGTCTTCAACAGGGCATTGACCAGCCGGCCGGCCTTTCTTTCCCCGGGAACCACCAGATAAGCGGCCTCGCCTGCCAACAACCGGTCCATTCCCGCATCGGGCCGTTTGGGCGGCTGCCGGTAAAGGCACAGGAACGGCAGTCCACGGTCGATATGCAAACGGCCCCCGCCGGGCACGGTGGCACGAATCCGACCTTTGGACCGCAACTCCTCCGCCACCGTTTCAACAAAGGCGATTTCGGCCGGGGCCACGACGGCCCCACCCTTCAAATCCCCTTTGCGTTGACTGACCGGTTCCATCACCGGATCATTGCCCGGCTCAAGAAGTGACCCGGACCGGCTGGGATTCATCGTCGCTGGCATCGAGTGAATGGCGCACATCAGCGGCTTTCCTTTCCGGGACGTGAAATCCCATCCGCTTCATGGTGAACAGGACGATCCCGGAGATTTCCGCGGGGGTCAGATGGTCCGAATTCAATACCAGGTCATAATAGCTCCGGTTGCTTGGAAAACGTTTGAAGAGTCCTTTCACGAAATCGGCTCTCTCACTGTTGATGTAGACCACCATCCGCCTGGCCTTTTCCAGATCGATGCCATCCTGTTGAGCGACCCGGCGTGCGCACACATCCACCGAACCGGTGATGCGCAACCGGAAGACATTTTTCCGGTTGTTCAGGATCAGATGGGCCCCGCGTCCCAGGATGACACCGCCGATGTTGGCGACGTTCTGGATGACCTGGATCAGACGGTCCTGATAACCGTGTTGGCTCGGCGCGCGTTTGGAAAAGATCGCGTGGAGCCAGTCCTCCAGAAAATTCAGGGGAAGACGCTCATCCAACCGGCGCATCAACGTCTTGTCGGATTTGGCGAGTTGAGCGATCCGATCCAGGATCTCCTGGTCGAGACAGGCCACGCCCAGTTCATGCGCCAGGATCCGCCCCGCTTCGTTGCCGCCGGCGCCATGATCCCTGGCGATGGTGACCACCGGTCCACATGGGACGATGACCCGCTTTCCGCTGTTGCCGGAACGATGGATGCCCATGGATTTGATCAAGGATTGTACCTTGTCGAGCGTGTCACTGCTTTTCATCATTCGTTTCCTTCTCCAGTACCGATTGAATCCCGTTGCCGGGGGCACGTCAGGCAGCGATCCTGCCGGTCCGCAATTTATCCAGTTCCATCAGAATACCTGGCATCGTCGAGGCCAGAACCGAGCGGATCATGTCCAGGAACAGATGATCCACCTGCCCGGTCCATTCATTCATGAAAAATTTTTTCACCTCCACCGAAATGACACACGCCGAATCGGGAAAAACCCGGTGGGCCCAACGACCCAGTTGTCCACCCCGGAATTTCACGTTTTCCCGCACATCGAGATCGCGGCCGAAAAAGCTGAATTTGCGCATATCGTCGATGAACCGATCCACCAGGGGGCTCCAGCGCTGCCGATCCATGGTGCCGGTGCCGATGTTGAAATCCGGATTCAACTCCTGCGGGTCCCAGGCTTCACCGGGACCTTTGCGGCGACCGTTATAGGAGTGGAGATCCAGCACCACGAATTTTCCCCAACGCGCCTGAAGTTGGTTGAACAGCAATTCCATCTGGGCATAGAAACCATCATACATGGTCAGGGCCTGATCCCGCATCGCCGAGGTGACGGGACCTTTCCAGAGGTTCAAACCCCAGGCATCTTCGGGCTTCATGTAAACGGCCTGCTCACGGGGCCGGTTCAAATCCATTTCGAAGCGGGAGCGATGAACCACGACGCCGTTGGGAGCGATGCCGGTCCAGGCGCCGGTGAAGGGATCCTCTTCCCGGAGCCGCTCCTCCTCCTCAAGGGCGGACAGCTTGTAGAAACCGGGGGACATGAAGTGGCCATGATGCAACGCCACCGCGACCAACGGGCCGTCACCGGTTTTCAGTTCCCACATGGGGAGTCTCCTGCTTTCAATGGAAACGATGTTCACGTTCAATACTCCTGGGTTCATACCCCTCCCGGATGGCGGACCGGCCGTGAATCCGACCGCCATCCGGTCAAGAAATTTCAGACAACCGCCAACTGGATGGCCGGCGGGGAAGCGCTGGGAACAGCGGTCCGAACCGCCTTCCGGGTGATTGCCTTCGACCGGGGGCCGACTCCGTTCATGCTCCGCACTCCCCCTGACGCCGCTCGATCACTGTCCGAACGAGTGGCCCCGATCAGTTGACCGGCTCCACGGCCTCTCCCTCGGGAAGCTCCTCCCCCGGACCGGTGGGGTCATAATCCCCTTGCGCCGTCTCTTTCAGGTCCCGCAGGCACTGGCTCATGTACTCCTCCACCTGAGCGGACGGGATCCGTTCTTCCCGGATGTACCGCTCACAGAGGGTCTGATCATCCTCCTGGGATGAATCCGAAACCGGGGTTTCCGCCCAAACCGGGGAAGCGAGGAAGAGACCGAGAATGGCGGCGGCAATGAAGGACTTGTTCATGGGTGTATTTCCTGAAAATGAGTGGGGCTCAATAGCGAGCCGTCTTGCCGGAAAGTAAAATAAGCGAGAAAAGTCTATATTGTAAAACGAATAATACTGAAAGTTCAGTTTCGATATTTTGATTGAATTTAAAATGATTTCCTGTTTCAATTTAATTGTTGAAGAATATTGAAGACGGCGATCATTTTTACTTGATGGAAATACTTGCTTCAGGCAATCGTTTTTTTTGATTGAACTTTTCTGGCGGTGATGATCAGAAAATTTGATGGTCGGGTGGCGTTGGGGCCGGGAGAGTGCTATAAGGATTGGTGGGAGAAGATGCTCTGGTTTGGAGACCGGTCATGTTGTGCAAGGTGGGATGGCGGCACGATGGACATTGATTTGCTGAAAACATTTCTGGAGGTGAACCGGACCCGTCATTTTGCGCGGGCGTCGCGAAACCTGTTCATCACCCAGTCCGCCATCAGCACCCGGATCAAACAGTTGGAGGAGATCCTCGGCGTCCGCCTGTTCACCCGCAAACGCAACGACATTCAACTGACCCCGGCCGGTCAGCGGTTTTTGAAGGGGGCGGAAGCGCTGATCAGCCTCTGGGAGGAGACCCGCAAGAGCGTATCCCTGGATGAGAGCAGTCAAACCACCCTGGTCATCGGTGCACAACCGAGCCTGTGGGATTCCTACCTTCCCGAGTGGATCGAGACCCTGCGGCGTGATTTTTCCGACTTGGCGATCCGCTGTGAGACGCATGGGGGTGAGGCCCTGGTGCAGGGCCTGCTGGGAAGAACGCTCGACATCGCCTTCATGTTCGAGCCGCCGAAAGTCAAGGAGTTGTTGGTCAGGGAGGTCACCGTGGTGGAACTGATCATGGTTTCCACCAAACCGGGCATCAACGCCCAGGAGGCGGTGACCGAGGATTATGTCAATTATCTAATGGTCGACTGGGGGCTCTCCTTCACCGTGGAGCACGCCCGCTGGTTTCCCGAATTGCCGCCCCCTTTTCTCCATCTGGATCGTGGACGGATGGCCTACGATTTTTTGAAAAAATTCGGTGGCGCTTCCTATCTGGCCAAAACCATGGTCGCGGACGATTTGGCCTCGGGCGCCCTGCACCCGGTGCGGGACGCGGTGTCCTTCAAACGGATCGCCTATGCGGTCTACACCGGCCGGAGCGACAATCTCGCCACGGTGGAGGAGGCCCTCGGCCACTTGAACGCAACCTGATTGCGCCGGCCGTGTCATGGACCGGAGACTCACCGAAATACGGCCTACGATTCAATCCCTTTTTTCATCTAAAACAATTTGAGTCGTGTGCAGGCCAAAAACGGTTCACCCCGGGTCCAAGGCCGGAATGAAAATCGGGCGATCAAAAGGAGACGAGGAAGAATGGAGAACCGGAACAGTCTGATTCATGCGTTCGTTCTCGACGGCCGGGGTGGCGGGGAGCCCGTGGATTGGGATGATATCCGCTCCTGGACCCCGGAACGGGGATTCCTGTGGGTTCATTTGCAACTGGCCGACCCGGAAGGCTGTGACTGGATGCGGAAGGAGAGCGGGCTTGACACCATTCTGACCGAAGCCCTCCTGGACCCGGATGGGGATCCGCGTCTCGTGAAAGAGGATGACGGCCTGCTGGCCATCCTGCGCGGCGTCAACCTGAACCGGGGAGCGGAGGTGGAGGACATGGCTTTTCTCAACTTGTGGATCGACCAGAACCGCGCCCTCTCCCTGCGCCGGGAAAAATTGATGTCGGTCCAGGATATCCGGAAGGAACTCGAGGCCAACAAAGGCCCCAAGGATGGCCCCGGACTGCTCGTCAGACTGCTGGACCGGCTGCTGGAAAGAATGGAGCCGGTCCTGGACGACCTGGAACAGGAGTTGGATAAAATCGAGGTTCAGAGCGCCGAGGCGTCGAGCGATGATCTCGGGAGCAAACTCCTCGCCTTGCGGCATGAGGTGATCGGGCTGCGCCGATATCTCCTGCCGCAACGGCGGGCCCTCGCCACCCTGTACCGGGAGCCGGTGCCCTGGCTGAAAAAGGTGCATAAACGGTGGATCCGTGAGAAGGATGATCAGATCCAGCGTTTCCTGGCGGACCTGGAGTCCTACCGCGATCGAACCATCGTCATTCGAGACGAAATCAACAACCGCCTTTCGGAACGCATGAACCGGGCCATGTACATGCTCTCGGTGTTGACCGGCGTCTTCCTTCCCCTTGGATTCCTGACCGGCCTGCTGGGCATCAATGTCGGCGGCATGCCCGGGGTGGAGAACGGCTTGGCCTTCTGGATCGTCTGCGGATTGATCGTCGGTGTCGCCGGTGTCAACATCTGGATCTTTCGCCGGCTCAAGTGGATTTGATCCACTCGATCCGCCCCGGGTCGTCACGGGAGTTCTTCCGTTCATCCCCGGCGCCCTGCCGTTGATTTGCCGTCAGGTCCGCCGTGACCGTCAGATCCCCTCCCGACGGGCGCCACATCGTCACATCCGGAACTGGCCCAGCATTTCCGCCAACTGGTTGGCCTGTTTGCGCATTTCGCTGGAACGGTTGGTGACCGTCCGGCTCATCTGGTCGATGCCGTCCACCGAACCGCGAATTTCATCCATGGAGTTGGCGATATTTTTGGAAACATCGGCGGCCTGGACGATTTTTTCGGAAATTTGCACCGAGGCCTGATTGACCTGGGAGACACTGTTGGTCATTTCCCCGGTGCTGTGGGAGGCTTGGGAGACGTTTTCGGTCACCTCCGAGACCGCCTGGGAGAGCTCGCCCATGCTGCGGGTCACATCGGAAATACCGGTCATGGAGTCCTCGATCAGGCGGGTAACGGCGCCCACCTCCTCGGAGGTTTTGTTCATGGCGACGGTGATCTCCTCGACGGCCTGATTCTGTTCATCCACGGTCTGCAAAATTTCCAGGTTGGACTGGGCGATGTGTTCGATGCTGTCGGTCACCTCGCGGGTGACCGAAGAGGCCTCGCTGGAGAGGGTTTGGATGGCCTGCACCTTTTCCGAGATGATGCGGGTGGAGTTGCCGGTCTGACTGGCCAGGTCCTTGACCTCGTTGGCGACCACGGCGAACCCCTTGCCGGCCTCGCCGGCGCTGGCCGCCTCGATGGAGGCGTTCAGGGCCAACATGTTGGTCTGATTGGCGATCTTTTTGATCATCGACACCACCGATTCGATCTCCAGGGCCGACTCGGACAGTTTGTTCATGATTTCGGTGCTGACCTGGGCGCGCTGGGTGGCCTCCCGGGAAAACTGGCTGGCGTTTTCACACAGTTTTTGCACCTCGGCAAAGGAGGTGGAGATGCCCTGCACCGAATGGAACACGGCGTTGACATTTTCATGCGAACGGATGGAGGCGCGATCGACCTCGCCCATGTTTTCACCGGTCTGTTCGGCGGCACCGGCCACCGATCCCAGATTGGTGTTGGCCTGCTCGGCGGCGGCGGCGATGGTGAGCAGGTTGGAATTGGTACGGGTGGCCATGTCATAGACGGCGCCCAGATCATCGCTGTTCCGTTTGCTGGAGCCGGCGATGGCCTCGATGTTGGCGTCCATGCTGCGGGTGTTACCCACCGCCTGCTCGGTCCGCTGCAACATGGCGCGGGTGGCATCGGTCATACCCTCGGCCACCTTGGCCAGGTCCTGTGAAGCTTCGTTCAACTCCTTGGAAACATACCCCAAACCACGCATCATGCGGCACAGTTTGATCGACATGTCGTTGATGTCTTTCAAAATACCGGTGGCATTCTCCTCCATGTCCCCGGCATAACAGCGACCGACCAGATCCCCCTGGGCGATCCGTTGCACCAGACGGCCGATGGCGGCCATCTCCTTGGAGATATAACTCGAAAAGACCACGGCCAGGGAGATGATCGCCAGGATCGCCAACAGATAGAACCAGAAAGCCCGGCTGGCCTCACCGCGCAGCCGGTCGGCGCGCTGAATCAGATCAGCCGCCAAACGATCATCCACCTCCTTGAGCAGGTTGATCTTTTGCGTGATGGTCCTGAACCAGACATTGGGATCGATGCCGAAACCACCGGTGGCGTACCGGTCGAAGGCCACACCCCGCATGCGGTTGACGGCATCGACGGCCGGCCCGGTCAACTTGTCATTGTAAAACGCTCGCTGCTCCGGGGTGGCGAACACCAAAAAGGTTTTGGTGTAGGTTTTTTGCTCGGAGACCAGGACATTGAACTTGCGATACATGCCGGGCCCGAAATTGTCCCGGGCAAAGGTGTTGGTCAACACCGCCCGCTCGATGCCGGCCCGCTCCTTGCCCAACAAAAAATTGGTATAGGCGTTGGCCAGGGAGGCCATCTCCACATTGCGCGCCAGGGTGGCAATGCGACCGATGCTGTTCAAAAACAGCGCATTCATCTTGGTATAATAGGTGAGGGCATTGGCGGTGGTGATGGTTTGGCCGTCCACCTGTTCGCGAATTTCACCGAGATTTTTTAAACGCCGCACCGCGTCCGACAAGGTGATGGCCAACTCGGAGTCGATCTCCCCGGCCCGGAAACCGGTGAGAAAATCGTGTAAATCCCTTGCGCGAGGATCGGTGCTCTCCTGACGGTGCTTGGGCAGTTTGCTGGAAAATTTTTTTCCCTTGCTGCCCAGATACCCGGCGGTCATGCCCCGTTCCTTTTGCGTTTCATGCACCAGGGCGCTGATGCGGATGGCCAGGTCGGCGGTGACGGCCATGGCCGCCATGCTCGAGGAGACGTTGCGTTTCTCCAGAATGCTCAACGTTCCAAACCAAGTCAGGCTGACCAGCGGAATCAGCAACATGAGGATGAATTTGGCCTTCAATGTCAGATGCTGTAAAAACTTCATGACATTTCTCTTTTAAAAAAAGTTCAATGCCGCAATTTCGACCGGAACGAATAATTCCGAGCATTCCACTACAGCATACATCAGCGCTGGAAACGAGAGCGGAATCCCGACCGCCACGATGAGGGGGAATCAACTGTCAAAATAGGGGAAAACGGTCTGATACGTCAAAATATTTTTCGGTTCCATTCCGCTGACGGCCACCACTTGCCCGATATAAAGTCTCTTTTGAAAAACATCACTTTCCATAACAACCGACCTCGCCGTTTTTTACCGTCGATGGCATCGGAATCACCGCCTCGTCACCATTTTGCCGGCCGGTCGATGAATGACATCGAATCGAGGGCATCGAACCGTTCCCGGCCCGGTTTTCCCGTCTTGAACAGGGATACCGCCCGGTCCCGTTCAGGGCAACCCTGTTGCCGAACCGACCGCACCATTATAGTATCTTACCGATTATTACCGTAAATTTGGGTGTGACAGCGATGGCCATGCCGGAAGAACAGTTGGATGCCGATCCCGGAATCGCGGATGTCGATGGATTGATCGACGGCCTGTTCGGACCATCCAGCACCCTGGCCCGACAGATCGACGACTATGAACCCCGTCCGGTCCAGGCGCAAATGGCCCGGTTGGTGACGAAGGCGGTCCTCCATGGCCAGCGGCTGTTGGTGGAGGCTCCGACCGGCACCGGCAAAACCCTGGCCTATCTGCTGCCCCTGCTGGCCCTGGGCAAACGGTTGGTGGTTTCCACCGCCACCAAGGCGTTGCAGGATCAAATCGTCACCAAGGACATCCCCCTGCTGAAACGGACCACCGGACGTCCATTTTCCGCCGCCGTCCTCAAGGGGCGCGGTAATTATCTGTGCCGCCATCGCCATCGTATTTTTGAACAGGGCGGTTTCATGGTGGCACGGCGCGAACGGGACTGGATCGCACCGGTGCGGGCCTGGGCGCAACGGACCGGAACCGGCGATCGCGATGAAATCGCCAACCTGCCGGAGCGGCTCGCCTTCTGGCCGGACATCAGCGCCGGCGGTGATCACTGTCCGGGGCGGCGTTGCGCCGACTATGATCACTGTTATTTGACCCTGGCCCGCAATCGCGCCAGAAAGGTGGATTTGGTGGTGGTGAACCACCATCTCTATTTTGCCGATCTGTCGGTCAAAGAAGGGGGCTTCGGCGATATCCTCCCCGAGCACGATCAGGTGGTGTTCGACGAAGCGCACCGGATTCCCGACGTGGTGACGCAATTTTTCGGCATGGAGATCAGCAATTACAAACTGCGGGAGCTGGCCGGGGACTGTCGGCGGGAGTTCGATGCCGTCGGCGCCGACGATGCGGGATTGTTGGCGCTCCTGCCCCTGCTGGAAGAGACCGCCAAACGATTGCGTGGCGCCTTTCCCGAAGAGAACGGTCGCGACGGTCTGTCGCCGGCGGACCTGGAACGGGAGGCGGGACGCGCCCTGGTGGCGGTGGAGGGCGCCCTGTATCAACTGGTCCAGGCCCTGGAACCTCACCGGATACGCAGCCCCGGCATGGCCGCCATCGGCCGCCGCGCTGAAATGTTGCTGGACACTTCCGGCCGGATTCGCACCCTGGAGGATCCACAACGGGTCTACTGGTATGAAACCCGCGGGCGCGGGGTGTTTCTCAGCGCCTCCCCCCTGGAGACCGGTCCCACCCTGCGGGAACTGCTCTATCCCCGGGTCCGGTCGGTGGTGTTCACCTCCGCCACCCTGGCCACCGGATCGGGAACGGCCGGTTTTTCCTTTTTTTTAAATCATCTCGGCCTTTCCAACCAGGAGGTGATCAGTCATCGGCTGCCCCCGTCCTTCGATTATGAACGACAATCGTTGCTCTATCTGCCCACGCAACTGCCGGATCCGGGCCACGACGCCTTTGCCGAAGCGGCCGTGGCATCCATCCGCGCCCTGCTGTTGGCCAGCTCCGGACGCGCCCTCTGCCTGTTCACCAGTTTCCGCATGATGGAAACGGTACGCGACGGTCTTTACGGACAGATCCCCTATACGCTGTTGGTGCAGGGAGAGGGGTCAAAAAACGCCCTGCTGAAAACCTTCCGCAACGATCACGATTCAGTCTTGTTGGGCGTCGCCAGCTTTTGGGAAGGGGTCGACGTGCCGGGCGAATCGCTCTCCATCGTCATCATCGACCGCCTGCCCTTCGCCTCACCGGCGGACCCGATGGTGGCGGCCCGCAGCCGTTGGTTGCAGGCCAACGGTCTCAACCCGTTCATGGAGATGTCCCTGCCCCGGGCGATCCTGTCGTTGAAACAGGGGTTGGGACGGCTGCTGCGGGGGCGGAACGACCGTGGGGTGATGGTGGTCCTGGATGGCCGTTTGCAACGCAAATGGTATGGACGCCGTTTTTTGGCGGGTCTGCCCGCCACCCCCATCACCCATGACCTGGAGGCGGTTTACCGGTTTTTTTCATGAACCCGACCGGGGAGACGATGAAAATATTGGCCATGGACAGCACCGCCCCCCGGGGTGGCGCCGCCCTGCTGGAGGGAGACCGGTCGCTGGCCCAATCCCGTTTTCAGGGACCCGAAGGCCATGTGGCCCTGTTGCCGGCGGCGGTGGCCGACCTGTTCGAGCGGACCGGCTGGCGGGCATCGATGTTGGATTTGATCGTCATCACCCTGGGGCCCGGCTCCTTTTCCGGGGTGCGCATCGCCCTGGGGGTCGCCCAGGGGATGGCCCTGGCGGCGGATACCCCATTGGTGGGGGTTTCCAGCCTGGAACCGTTGGCCGCCGGCGCCGGTGGCGGCGATGAACCGGTGGCAACCATTTTGGATGCCCGGCGTGGCGAGGTGTTCGCCGCCCTCTATCAACGCCGGGAGCGGGCGGCCCCGGAAATACTGTGGGGAGTGGAAACCGGCCGGCCGGAGCCATTGGCGGCGGCGATGGTCCATTTCATGGATGACTCGAAGGATCCCGCACGACGGATCCGCTGTGTCGGCAGTGGTTCGGGGGTATATGAAGCGATATTTCAGCGGGTCCTCGGCGAGCGGTTCCTGGCCGGCGCCGAATCGGAATGGCAATTGGACCCGGTGGTCCTGGGCCGTCTGGGACGGCACCGTTTCCTGCAGCGGGGGGCCATGCCGGCATTGACCCTGGAGCCCCTCTACCAACGGCAACCGGACGCGGTGATGAAATTGCGGGAAAAAACCGGTCACACCGACGGTTGATGAACATTCGGGTCATGACCGAAGGGGACGCGTCGGCCGCCGCCGCCCTGGATCTCGCCTACGCCCCCCAGCCCTGGACGACCGGCATGTTTCTGGAAGAGGTGCGCTTGCAGGCCTTTTGCCGGGTCCTCTGGGATGGCGCCCTGCACGGATTCGTCATCGCCCGCCCGCTGTACGATGAATGGCATCTGTTGAACCTGATGGTGACCCCCCGCCAACGGCGACGGGGCTGGGGGGCCCGGTTGGTGACGATGGCCATGCAACAGGCGGCCAGGGAGAATGGCCGGGAACTGTTGTTGGAGGTGCGCCGGTCCAACGGACCGGCAATCCGGCTCTATAAAAGCCTGGGTTTTCTGGAAATCGGCCGTCGCAAAGGATATTATCGCACCCCACTGCCGGTGGAGGACGGCGTGGTGATGCGCCACACCCTCGCCCGGGAGGGGACCACCCCTTGACTCCTCGCCCGTCCGGCCGACAGCCGGACCGGTTCCGCCTTTCGGCGGCCCTGGATCCGGCCGGGAACAAAGCGGGATTTTCAGGCGTTTTTCATGTAAATTCAGTCCGTTTCACCCATCTGCCCAACCCCCGCCCGGGACGATGGTGGATTTTGGTTACTGGACTTTCAGGTTCAAAATGGTAAAAATCACCGGCTCCTGGTTGCGGCGGAAAAAAAGACCGCCCGCCAAGTCGCTCCCAAATCAATGAAGGATGGAAATTGCCATGCTCGTCAAAGAGGTCATGATCAAGAGTGTTCGCACCGTCAAGAAGGAAGATCCGATCCGCACGGTCGCGGCGATCATTTGCACCAACAAGATCAGTGGATTGCCCGTCGTGTCGGAAAGCGGCAAGTTGGCGGGGATGATCTCGGAAAAAGACATTCTCAACGCCCTGCTGCCGAGCTATTCCGACTTTCTGATGGATCCCATCGCCGGTCGCAACTTCCAAAGCATGGAAGACTCCTACCGGGAGGTGCTGGCCAAAACCGTGGAAGAGTTGATGACCGAGCGGGTGTTCTCCGTTTTTGCCGAAGACCCGGTCATGAAGGCCGCTTCACAAATGGCCCTGCAACGTTTCCGCCGCCTGCCCGTCATCGATGAGGAGGGACAACTGGTGGGTATCGTCAGCCTGGGTGACATTCACAAGGCCATCTTCAAACGGGAATTGGGCCTGGACGGATAATCTCCGGCTACGGCCGGGGGGGGAGGATACCATGTCTGATCCAATCATTCCCCGTTGGGAATGGCGGACGTTCGGTGACGATTTTTCCAGTGTCCAACGGCGCATCGCCGCACGGGCCGGGGCGGATCCGCGTGTGCGGAGCAGTGATGAGGTCTACATCCTGTCCAGCGCAAGCAATGACAACACCAAGATCCGCAACGACACCATGGACATCAAAACCTTGCAGAAGGTCGATGACCGTGGTCTGGAGTTGTGGCTCCCGGTCCTGAAGGAGCGTTTTCCCATCTCCGACACCACCCTGGAAGAGACCTTCGTCGCCTGGAAGGTGGCCCCGCCGGTGATGGACCGGAGTTGCGATCGGGAGCGTTTTCTCTCCGAGGTGGTCGCCTCCCATGACCAGCTCAAATCGGTGGCGGTCTTCAAGGAACGTCATGGTTACCTGATCGATGATCTCATCGTCGAAGTGGCGTTCCTGCACTTTGACGGCCAACCGGTGCAAACCGTGGCCGTGGAAATGGAGGATCCGTCCAAGGTGATGACCCTGGTGCGGGAACTGGGGCTGTCGGATCGGGAAAACATCAACTATGTCAAAGCATTGAAAACGTTTTCCGGTATGCCCGCCTGACCGGGAAAAGGAGCAGGAATAATGAGCAGAATCGTTGTGTTGGCCGGTCCATCCTGTATCGGCAAAGGACCCTTGTACAAAGTCATGCGCCGTTTCCATCCGGAGTTGGTCGGCAATTTCAAACAGCTGGTTCTGTTCAACGACCGCGCGCCACGCCCCGGCGAAGAGGAAGGGGTGGACTATTTTTTCCGTCCCCGCGGTGAGATCGAGGCCCTGCGCGACCAGGAAGGCTATGTGGTCGCCGATGTACGCGGCGATCTGCAGGCCCTGGAGATCGCCCAGGTACAGCGCATCATGGACAATGGCCAGATTCCCTTTTTCGAGGGCAATCCGTTCGTTCCCGGCAAACTGCGGGACGCGGGACTGTTCGAGCGCTTTGAAACCCTGACGGTGTTCCTCTCCCCCCTCTCCCAGGAGGAGATCCTCTTCCTCAAGGCCTCGGAGCGGCGGGTGGATCTGCACAAATTCGTCTCCGACGTCCAGCGCCGCAAACTGTTGCACCGGACGAAAAGACAAAAGATCAATCTTTCCCTGAAAGATCTGGAAAATATCGAAAAACGGTGCGCCAGCGCCCTGATCGAAATGCGCGAAGCCTGGAAGTTCGATCACATCATCCATCTGCACGATGCCGAAGGCAATGAAAACTGGGATGCCTTCTACTATCCCATTGGCAGCGCCCGGAAAGCGATGCTCGCCTTTGCCGAGTTGCTCCGGGACGGCCGGTCGGACAGGGCCGAAAAGTGGCCCGAGGACCTGATTCCCTGACCCGTCACCGTTATCGGTATCGACGACCGTTCGGCACCGGCCGAACGGTCTTTCTTTGCAGGAATCGAGGAGATCATGGGCAAGGAGATTGAACGACGGTTTCTGGTCCAGGGGGAAACCTGGCGGGGATTGGCCGATGGGGTCGAGTTCCGCCAGGGATTTCTCTCCACGGTCAAGGAACGGGTGGTGCGGGTACGGATCGCCGGCGGCAAGGGCACCCTGACCATCAAGGGATTGACCCGGGGGGTTTCCAAGCTGGAGTTCGAGTATGAAATTCCGCTGGACGAAGCGCGCTCCCTGTTGGAAGCGTTGTGCCAGCGGCCATTGATCGAAAAAACCCGCTATCGAATCCCCCATCGGGGGTTGATCTGGGAGGTGGACGAATTCATCGGCGACAACCGGGGACTCATCCTCGCCGAGGTGGAACTGCAATCGGAAGATCAAACCATCGATCCCCCCCCGTGGATCGGCGAGGAGATCTCCAGCGATCCCCGTTATTTCAACTCCAATCTGGTGCAAAAACCGTTCAGCCAATGGTAACGGGCGCATCGATTTTTGCCGGGACCGGGTAAAACCGTGGCCATCCATGCCATCGGCGACATCCACGGCACCCTGCCGGACCTGAAAAAATTGCTGGCCGCCATCGCCTTCGATCCCCGGGCGGACCGGCTCTGGTTCGTCGGTGATCTCATCAATCGGGGTCCCGAATCCCTGGAGACCGTCCGTTTCGTCCGTGACCTGGGGGATCGGGCCATCACCCTCATGGGCAACCATGAAATGCGCGCCATCGCCATGCTGGCCGGCGATCGCCGTCCGATCTACCTGAAAAATCTGGGGTACCTGTTGGACGCGCCGGATCGGGCGGAGCTGTTCGAGTGGTTCCGACGCCGGCCTTTTTTCCATCATGACGCCGAGTTGGGCTGGTCCATGGTCCATGCCGGCATCCCCCCGGCCTGGAGCCTGGAAGAGGCCGAACAGCGGGCACGGGACCTGGAGAGGGTCATGGTTTCCGAAGCAGGGGCCAAAGAGTTGTGCCGGGACCTTTGGCGGGTCCTGCCGGAAATGGACGGTCGGCCCGGTCAGAGCCGGGAACGCCGGGTGTACGCCCTGACGGTTTTCACCCGCATCCGTCTCTGCAAACCCGACGGCGAAGTGTTCTGGCCACAGATGGCCAAGGCGGCGGGGCTGGACCCGTTCATTCCGCCTCCGGAGAAATCCCCGTATAAACCATGGCACCAGATGCGTACCTGGAAACCCGGGGAACGATTGCTGTTCGGCCATTGGTCGGCGGCCCGCCTGCAGATCAAACCACCGGTTTATGGTTTGGATTCCGGTTGTGCCTTCGGCGGGCAACTCACGGCCATGCGGCTGGATGCGCCGGGTTTTCCCCGCACCCAGGTTCAATGTCCGGAATATGTGGACCCCAATGAGGATTGACCCCGACCACCCGGAAACATCAACGCCGCCAGCGAATATCGGAAGGCATTTTCTCCGCCAACGACCGGATTGAGTTGGCCGATGGGCTGCTCTATACTGAGCGTCGTAACGGAAACGCCATTCCGTTGATCGATCCAAAAAAGGGGAGTTGAAACATGGCCGATTCCGACGGGGTGCCCGCAATAAAAAAGCTCTACTGGCGCTGGCACAACCGCCTCCATCCCCTGGTCGAGCCATTGCGGCTGACCCGATTCTGGGTCAAAACCCTGCTCTATCGGTATACGCCGAACGGCTATGGTTATTACCGCCGTCTGCATGAGCAGAAAGATCCCGATTATAATCACGAGCGGGACAAATCCACCGTCCGTCATAAACATTATGGCGATCAGGGCTGGAATGAAAAACCGGAAGGGCGGTTCCGCTACCGCAACTATGATTCCTACGACGAGTACATCACCCATCAAAAGGAAAAATGGCGGGAAATCCTCCTGACCAGAGGTGGATTCACCAACCGTGAGGTGATGGATTACCGCCGCAAATTTTTACGCCGTTTCCGCCGGCTGCCCACCAACATTCCGCGGGATGGCGCCATCCTCTGCATGGGGGCGCGCCAAGGTACCGAAGTGGAAGTGCTGCAGGATATCGGTTATGTCAACGCTTACGGCATCGACCTGAATCCCGGCCCGGACAACCCCTGGGTGCGGCCAGGGGATTTCATGAAACTGCAGGAGACGGACAGTTCCCTGGATCTGGTCTATACCAATGCCGTCGATCATGTGTACAACCTGGAACTGTTTTTGGCCGAACAGCTGCGGGTGATCAAACCGAACGGTTACGCCCTGTATGATCTGGTCCATGTTTCGGAGGAAAAAGAGGAGCAGGCCTTCGGCGTCTTCGAAGCGGTGGAGTGGGCGGATGACAACGATTTGATCATGCTGCTGCTCAAATATTTCAAGACCATCGTCCACATTGAAACCGAGGAAGACTGGAAATTCATCCTGCTGCGTGGTCCGAGGAAATAGAACGCGGGAAGGCTTTCCAATAAGCGGTCAGCCAATTTACCGATGCCCCGAAACGCCATTTGTGGCGTTTCGGGGCAATGAAACGGTATCCGGTTTTCGTTGCCTCACCCGCCGGACAAGACACCGGGGAAGACACAGGCGCCAACCAGACTGAAACCACCGCTATAGAAGTTGCCATTGTCCTTGGTCGAGGCCCAACTGGTCACATTATATTCCGACAGCTTATCCTTGCAATCATCGAGATTGTGAAACTCGCTTTTCGGCATGCCCATACACTCCAGGGTGGTGGCATTGTCCAGACAGGAGTAAACCAGGCCGGAATTGTTGTTTTCAGTGGCCGTGGTTTCGTCATTGGTAGCGTTACTTTTGCTTTCGCTGCCGGTCAGACTTTCGGAAACACTGGTATCGGTGGTGAAACTCGTGCCGCTGGTGACGGTTCTCTTCAGATCATAGCTGGCGGTACCCAGGCATGTCATATCGTTCGATCCCGTCCAGGTCCAGTCACCGACGCCCTTGATGGTATTGCCGGACAGGGTGAAGACCGGGGTATGTTTCAGGGTGCCGCCGTCATAGTTGGAGATGGTCATCGGAATGGAAAGGGTGCCATTGGCGGAGGCGTTGGCGGAAACGCCGAGCGAATGGGTCGAACCATCGATGGTGATGGAAACCAGCGTGACCCGGCAGCCGCTCTGTGAAATTTCCATGCTGTAACTTTGGGAACCATCGGCCGTACAACTCCCTCTGTGCCAATGTGACCGAGACACCGACCTCTTTATAGTTTAGTGTA
>CAYFNE010000072.1:0-26325 GCA_964344355.1 uncultured Magnetococcales bacterium | reverse complement strand
TGTTTTTGCGCAACTTTCATGGGCAATGTGTCTAGGAGGTGTCAAAGTCGGGCTGGACAGTTGCCGTCCAGACGAAATGGCAACACCAGCCTCTCCAGCCAAATCATTCATCCGATCCACGATCTGGTCCCGGGAAAACATGCAAGCGGCAGCAGCCCGATTCATCGCCACTTTGACCGCCCGATTGGCATCCATCTCAAACAATGTCCCTTGAGTCATACCGTCTCCAGTCTGGTCCGCCGTCCGGACCGCTTTTCAGTCCGCAAAAACCCAAAAATCGGCAATCTGGTCCAATCGTTTTCACAGCCGGACATTGATCCATCTACTGGCTCGCGTTAAGCTGTGAAAGTTTAGGGTAATGTTTCTAGGAGAGACAGTACATCATATACGATAGACGGTCAAACGTTTTTTTCTTATTTGTGTGCCATAGTCTTTACTATCTGCATATTGCAAGCAATTTCAAATGGTTATAAGGCATGCCTGAAGACAGTTACGCCAGAGAGCTTGGAGAACGGATAGCCGCCGTTGCAGAAAAAGTCGGCGGAAAGCGCGCGCTAGCAAAAAAAACGGGAATCAAGGAGACGCAAATCTACCGCTACATCAACGGCACAAACATGCCTGGCGTAAACGTTGTGAGTTGCATATCGGAAACGACAGGCACTGACGCCGGATGGCTCGTTTCTGGCAAAGGCTCGATCAGCCCAAGAGATTCCGACGAAAAGGCACCCGACGAACCAGATCCACCAAGGTTCACCATCCACCCTCACGCAGATCTGATCATAAGGATCTATCACGCCGTCAAAACCACTGCTAAACGGAAATGGCTTTTCTTGGATACCCAGGGACAGATGGAGCTTTTGCGTGATGCCTACAGACTGGCTACAGATGAAAACCCTACCGACATGCGAGGTTGGACCAGCAACATCACTGTAGACCACATGTCCTCCGTCAACGAGGCAATCGGTATCTTGACAGGCAAGATCAAGGTAGAAGAAGATTGAGAGGAACCAAGTCCCGCCTGCAAGAAATGCGACGGGACGCCGGGTGAACTTTTCCAGGGCACACCCGGCTTAACAGTGTCAGCGTTCTATGTACGCTTCGACTGAATCCCGTCGGCCTCACACGCGTGATTGGCGTTCAGGAGTGTACCACATGGAGATTAGAAAAAATATAACAAAAACAAGCAAAACGGCAGAAAGGAAAGAAAAACAAGCAGTATTATTCTTAGGGCTTTTGGTAGCACTGTTTATTTTTATTAACTCAACGTTAACAGGGCACCCAGACCCGCAAACACAGCGCACGGACAGCTGCAAAGATACTGAAAGCGGAAAAATTTTGCCATAAGCAATTACTTGCTTTTTATTCAGCAAGCGAAGCTGTTTTGCGCCTTGAATTGTAGTTGTTTCAATGACACGCTGCCATCAATGCAACGACAAACCCCGCCCCGTAAGCAACCACTCACACAACAAACCCCAAAACCAACTTTTAACATCCCCATCACAGCCGCCCGCCGTCAGACCCAACATTTCCGCACAAAAAAAACGGATGCTGGCCACCACGACAGCATCCGTTTCTATCTGCGAGAAACGGATGCTGACCAAGACACCCAGCATCCGCATCACGATCCCGAGAAACGGATGCTGCACCCCCATCAGCATCCGTTTCCAGCATCCGTTTCTCCAAAAAAGAAACGGATGCAAAAAAACACCCACAACCCAAAAAATCACTTAACAATCAAACCGGCCCCAGCCAAACCCCACATACAAACTGATGCCAAAACAAACCCAAAAAATTACAAAATCCCCACATTCCCAACATTTCCCATCCGCACCCATCCTGTCACCACTTCCTCACATCCGGATGATTTCTAAACATTTTTTCTTTTTTTTTCTTTTTCGCTAAATGCCAAAACAACCCCCTCCCCACATTCAATCATTGAATGATGGTTTCCCCCACGCCTCAACCTCCGCCAACCACTGCCGCAACCGGGAATGAATATCGTGGCCGTCGGCGTGGACCCGGTGGTGGCCGGCGCTGGCGATGCGTTTTCTCGCCGTTTCGTTCTTCAAGTAAAAACGGGCCTTGTCCACGAACTCCTCGGGGCTGGAAAAAAATACCGCTTCCCGGTCCTCCTCGAAGTGGGTTTCCATCCAGGGCGAGCGTTCCGACAGTAATAAAAGACCGCAGGCGGGTATTTCAAACGTTCGGCGGGTGTATTGGTCGCGGTTCCATTTGCTGAAAAAACAGGCGCCGATGCGGGCGCCGCTCAAGGCTTGGCGGTAGGATTCCGGGTCCAGATGGAGGGTCGGCCCCACCCGATGGTAGACATCTGCGGGCAGGGCCTGGCGCCACGGTTTTTCGCCGCCGTATACGCGGATATCGAGGTTTTGCCGGGCGGCGCGGGTGATGCAGTCAATTCTTGAATCCGGCTCGACATGACCGGCGAACAGGAGTTCGCATTGCCACCGTTTGCGGGTTTGGGGGGACAACGGGCGGGGGTGGTCCAGCCAAGGGATGAAATAGGGCAGCAGCAAACCCACCCGCTCCACGCCCAACGCTTGGCATTCGGCGATGTTTTGTGGGCGGTACACATGAAAACCGTGATAACGCGGCAGGGCCGGCAGCAAATGGCGATAACGCAACAAACCCCGGCGGTCACCGAAGGGATCATCGTTGTGAAAACCGACCACGAAGGTCGATCGGCGCAACCGGTCGATGGTGGTGGCGGGATAATAGTGACCCTGGTAGAGCAACAGCACATCCGGACGTTGGGCCTCGACCCGTTCAATCAATCGCCGGTTGATGCGCCGGACGCCCGGTCCCCATAAAAAACGCCGTTCCAGACGACCGGCCAGCCCCGGCAGGGTCAGGGCGTGGGCGTCGAACAGGTCGGCCTTCACGCCCATCTCCCGCAAGGCCCGGACCCAGGCCGGTTCATAGATGTCACCGAAGGCGCCCCGGGCGATGAGCACCGAACGGATCACCGCATCAAAACCCGTTCAATGGCCAGCAGGTACCCCCGGGTCTCTTTTTCGGCATCGCTGAAGGTTCGGCAAATCCGCTCCGCGGCCACCCCCAGGCGTTCACGCAGGTCCGGGTCCAACAATTTTTCCATGGCCACGGCCAGGGCCTCCGGGTCGTTCGGCGGGATGACGAAACCGCTCTCCCCTGCCACAACCAACGTTCCCGCGGCGCCACAGGCATCGGTGGTGATCAACGGCAAACCAGCCATGCCGGCCTCGACCAGCACCTTGCCCCAGGTGTCCTTTCGCGTCGGCAACACGCAGACATCCGCCGCCGTGTACAGCTCCGCCAAGGCCTCCATCGGCTTGGGACCGGGAAAGATCACCTCGGCCAGGATCCCCCGTTGCGCCGCCTGTTGCCGGTATTCGTCCAGGCTCCATTCACCGGGTTGACCGGCGGCGTCGCCCACGCAAACCACCTTGAAAATCCGCTCCGAACGCTTGAGGATCGCCGCCGCCGCCGCCAGCAAGGTTTCCAACCCTTTGAATTTCAACAGGGTGCCAACGAATAAAAAGATCGTCATCCCCGGGTCCCAACCATGATTGAAACGTAATTTTTCCCGCCCCTCCTCGACCTGTTCCAATAGATCCCGATAGAGGGTGGCGCCGGCCTCGAAAGGGGCATCGACCATGAGGGAGGGATCGATGCCATAAATTTCAGTGAGGGTGTCGCGGCTGACCGGGGTTTGAACGATATGCAACCGGCACCGGCGTAAAATCCACCCCTTGAGCAGACGCACCCACCAACGCCGTTTGCCCTCCCAGGCCGGCGGCAGGGTTTGATTGACCGATATCAACGGCGTATTGAAGAAAAATGAAAAAATCGTCGCCAAAATCGCCGTCCCGCCCTGAATACCGAACAGAACCAACACATCGCTCTCCCAGGCCGCCGCCCGGGCCGCCCCCCAGTTGATGGACGAGGTGAACCCCTCTGGCGTCGAACCCGGTTTTCGCACGGCAAAAAAACGGCCGCCCAACCGCGACGGTCGATATTTGAAAGAGAGAGGTCCCGGCGCCAGCCGTGCAAAGACCGGATAGGCCCGTAATTCGCCGATGTCGCCGATGTTGAGGGCCACGGCGATGCGCCCCAGACAATCGGCGGTGAACGGTTGCAGATCGTAGGTCAAAAAACCGATTTTTTTCATTTTACTTATTGTCCGCCCCGATAACTGTTGAGGACCTGTCGCTCCGAGGCGGTCTTTTCACTCTTTCGCCCCAAAAAATAAAACGCACTGGCCCCGTCCAAGGCCGCTGGATGGTGGACCAGCCAGGGATCCAGATATTTCAACCACCAAAACAGCCAGTCGGCAAGAAAATCGGTCAAAATCCGTCCGCGCCGAAACGGCAACAACGACCGGGCGAACTGTTGGATCACCTGCGCCAGGGCCATGCCCGGTCCACAGCAGACGCCGGCATCGATCAAATCGAAACGGTGCCAAAAACGACGATGACCGACACTGGTGAACCGGTTGAAATCATGAGCGCCGCCATGGTTGGGTTGCAGAAAGGGATATTCGCAATAGATCAAACCCCGCTTCTTCAGGGTGCGGTACACCTGCCGTTCCACCTGAAACGGATCGAGCACATGTTCCAACACCCCTTGTAAAATCACCGCGTCGAACACCCCGTCCGCGAAAGGCAAGCCCATGCCGTCACAGATGAGATCGACACTGCCGGTCCAACGCACATCGGCGCCGATCAGGGTGATGGCCGGGGTTTCCCGCAACACCGCCATCCCCTCCCCCTCCTCGCCACAACCCAGCACCAGGACCAAGGGAGCGGATTTTTTTTTCAACAGCGCCGCCAGTTGCCGATAGTTGGCCGCGGCCGCGATGTTGCGGCTCAAACCGGGACGGGTGTGCCAAAGACGGGAAAGCAGCCGTCGCATATTCGATGACCCGCCGGACCCGGTCTCGGGAGTGGCCAAAAAATCGGCGATGCGGAACAGGGTTCGGGATTCATCCAACAACACCGGCCGGCCGTTGATGATGGGCCAACGGCGCGGTTGGGCATCACAGTGGGGATTGGAACAGGAGAGCGTCTCTTCGCCCCTTTCCAGACCCCCGTGACAGGCGGGACAGACGAGAATATCGAACAGTCGCTCCATGTCTGGTTCACCTCCGAAAATCATTCCCGCAACGCCCGTCGATAACGGGCCAGATGTTGATCGACGATGGCCGCCAGACCATGGGCTTCAGCGGTGTGCCGGCCACCCTCGATCAACCGTCGGCGCAACGCCGGCTCCCGCCACAACCGTTCACTGGTCCGCATCACCGCCCGGGGATCGTCCAGGGGCACCAGCAGACCGTTTTGTCCATCCCGCACCAGGTCGCGGGTACCGGGCACATCACTGGCCACCAGGGGAATACCGGCGGCCATCGCCTCCAAGGCCACCATCGGCAACCCTTCCCGTTCGCTCAACAACCAGGCGACGCCGGCCCGGGGCATCAACTCCGGCAGGTCCCGGCGCATGCCCAGAAAGGAGACCCGGTCGGCGACGTTGGCCGTCCGGGCCAGGGATTGCAACCGTTGCCGCTCCGGACCGTCCCCCACCAGCCACAGTTCGAAGGCATCATCGATCCCCTCCGTCAGCGCCCGGATGGCGACATCGACCCGTTTCAAGGGATAGAGGGTACCCACCAGGATGGCCCGGCGCGGTACATCGGTCGCCGGGTTGAATCGCCAACGGTGCAGCTCCACCGGGTTGGGTTGAATATCGATATCGGCCACGTCCCAACCGAGACCACTGGCCAGGTGACGCGCCGCCTCGCCGGAAACCGCCAACAACCGGCAATGGCTACCGGTCACGGCGCGGCGGAATCCCCAACGCAACCAGCGGGCGGACCAATCGGTGCCGATGGCAAAGGGATTTTGTCCATGCACGGTATAAAACACCCGGGCGCCGGCCCGATGGGCCGCCACCCCGCCCCAGACCAAACCATGATACAGATGAAAGTGGGCGATGTCGGCCCGCAATGCGCGGAAAAAAGCCGCCAGGCGGCGGCGCATCCACCAGACCCGATCCCGGCGATAAAAACGGATCGGTCCCTGAAAAAGATTTAAAAAATGGATGTGAACGCCACTGTCCGCCAAGTCGGATCGATAGTCGAAACGGTTGCCGATCACCAGCAGGTGGGTGTCGATACCGGCGGCGGCCAGGCCCCGGCACAGGCTCGCCACCACCGATTCCGCCCCGGCCCGGCGCATGCTGGGCAATACCTGGACGATGCGCGGAGGCCGCCGCTCATCGTTGCCGCCGCCGGTCGCTTTCAACGGGTCACCCATGGCCGGCCCCGACGGTTGATTCCCTGACTCGGCCGCCGTCGATCGTCAGAGGACCCGCGGCGCCGATCCTTGCGCCGTTCCTGCCCCGGCGCCCGGGGGGAGAGCGACACCAGTTTTTTCTCGATGCGCAGATACCAACTGGCCAACCCCAGCCCGATCATGATCGACAACAACTGGATCATGCCACCGAGGGCGAACAGTCCCACGGCCATGGAGATGATCAGGGAGAGGGAGAGGGTGCCATACTCCATCCCCGCCACCGGGTCCCCATATTCCCGCATGCGCCAGGCGCGGTTCACCCCAAGGCCGATCAAAGCCAGAAAGGGCAGCAAGGTCTGAAGACCGTTCTCCACCCACAACACCAGATAGATGTTGTGTGGACGGGCCGACGAACCGACCCGCTCCAGGGACCAAGTGGCGAAATGGCGCAATTTTTCCAGACTGCCCATGCCATACCCCCACGGGGTTTGCACGGCCAGTTCGGTGTAGGCCCGCCAGATCCAGGTGCGGGAGTCGGCCTGGTTATCCAGGTTCAGAGAGGTACGGGCGGAGTTTTCACTGATGGCGGCGGCCAAAAAGTTGTCCGGCGCCACCACGTTCAAGGCGATCACCATGATGATGAACAGAAAAAAGGTGCGCATCAGGTGACCGCGCAATCCGGCCAAAACCAGGATGCCGGCAATGGTGCCGATCCAGGTGGTACGGGAAAAAGAGAGAATGATGCACAAAAACAGCAGGGTGGTGATAAATATCTCCCTGCCGCTCACCTGCCCCCGTTTTCTCAACACCTCGTTGAGATTGATCAGGAAGGCCGGCATGATGAACAGACCGAAATAGGTCGGATCCGATTGCAGGCCGTTCATGCGCAGGGCGATGTGATCCCGGCCCATGGGCATACCGATGGCCTGAAGAATGTGGCCGATGGCCGATATGCCGGGGATCATGAACAGCAGTCCATAGAAGGCATCGACCAGGCCGCTCCAGACGAACACCTTGAGAAAAAAGTTGAGATCGCGGGCACTGCGGATGGCCAACACCAACACCGCCCCGAGACCCACGGTACGGAACAGCATGGTGACCCCTTCGAACAGTCCCGGGGCGTGGGGACCATAGAGACTGGAGGCGACGAAAAAAAACTGAACAGGAAAAAAAGTTGTGCCGCCATCTGAATCCGAACCAGCTTGCGCCCCTGGAGGACGGCGATGGCCATCATGATGATACCCACCAGCAGCGGAATGCGCCGCACCGGATGGCCATCGGGATAGATGTTGACGACGAAAGGAAAGATGACGAAAATCAATACGAAATAAAAACCGGCCACCTTGACCGGCAGGCTCAACGGCTCTTGATCCGGATCTTTGCCGCTCTTTTTTCCCCGGGCGAACAACATGGACTATTTCTCCAACACCGCCCAGATGGTGGCCGGCGCCCAGGCCCAGTGGTTTCGGCTCAACAGCAGACGCATGGCCAACCGTTTCGGAACACTTTGCGGCCGGTGAAAATCGAGATAGACCAGGGCGGCCCCGGCCGTCCCCGCCCGGGCGCGGATGAAGGACACCGCCTCGAAGGTATTGAAAAACCAGCGATGACGATCCGGCGGCGCCTGGGTCGGCAACCCATAATATTTTCCTGAACCCACCGCCGCCCCCGGCAATACCCAACGCCAGTTGCCGTGCCAACAGTTGGGAAGAGAAATCAACAGCCGATGGCGGCTCACCCGCAACAGCTCGTCGAATACCGCATGGATGCGCTCCAGATGTTCCAGGACATCGACACAGACCACCGTGTCGAAACTGCCGTCGGCAAAGGGTATCCGGCCGCCATCCAGATTGACCGTCACGTCGGGCCGTCCCATCAGGTCGATGCCCACATAGCGACACCCCCCGGGCAAAGCCGCCCCCAGTTCGCGGCGAAAACAACCCACATCCAACACCGACCGTTGCCACAGGGCGGCAAAATGGCCGGCCACGAAACGGGAACGCGCTTCCCGGCTGTCATAGAGGCTGGTGCTGGGCAGCGGCGATATGGCCGGGTGGGCGATGGGGCCGGGAAAATCAACCATGATCGAGCAACCTCCGGTAGAGGGAACGATAGGCATCGATGGCGGCGGTAAAGGAAAACCGCGCCTCGATGGTCCGCCGGGCGGCGGCCCCCATGCGTCGCCGCAGAGCGTCATCGGCCATCAACCGTTCCAGGGCGTCGGCCAGGGCCACGGCATCCCCCGGTGGCACCAGGAAGCCGTTCTCCCCGTCCACCACCAGTTCGGACACCTGATCGACATCGGTGGCCACCACCGGTTTGCCACAGGCCATCGGTTCGATCAACGAATTGGGAATGCCTTCATTGAACGGATCCGAGGAGCAAAGACCGATGTCGAATCCCTTGGCCAGGGCCAGTGGGGTGTCGGTCTTGCCGAAAAAACGGACCCGGTCGCCGAGCGGGGTGGCCAAGGCCCGTAGCTGTCCGCTCACCGGGCCGGCGCCGGGCAGACGGGAATCCTCCCCGGCCAGGACCAATCCCACCGACCAACCCCGTTCCAGCAACCGGGCGCTGGCCGAGATCAACAGGTCCAACCGCTTGCCGGCGCCAAAACGGGAACAGCGCCCCAGCACCCGTTGATCCTCCGGAAACAACCGTTGCGCCCGGGTCCGGTCCACCTCGTCCAGATCGACGGCATTGTGGATCACGTCAATGGGCACCCCGGGCCAAAACCGTTCGATATAGGGCCGGGTACCGGCGGCGGAAACGATCACCCGGTCCAGATCGCCTTTGGAAAGGGAACAACAACTGCGGGTGCCGTCGGTCCGTTCGATGATGTGCGGTACCCCGGCAGCGCGGGCGGCGTCCACCGGCCAGCGGTTGTTGGCCACCTGCAACAGATCGATGCGTTCGCGCCGCAAAAAGGTGACCAGATCAATGAAACCGGGGGTATGGATGAAGGTGCCCACCTCCCCACATTGACGGGCGTGCTCGGCCAGATGGGTGGCGATGAAATAAAACCGGAACTCCGGCAGGGCCCGGGCGACACGAAACATCCAGGAGGCGATGCCGCCCAGGTTCCAGTCCCACAACACCAGACCGATGCGCGGCCGGTCATGGGGCCGGCGCCGTTGTCGGGTGATGGGATTGAGCAGGTTGCCCACCGTGCGCACGGCGGCATATTTCCAGCCCCGTTCCGGACCATAGGGGGGAAACCCCAACGCCTGGAGATAGCGGGCCGACAGGGCGTCGAGATCGTTGTTCTGTTTGGCCCGCCGCCGCGCCCGTTGCCGGTATTCCGGCAGATCGGTCAAAATTCGTTGCAGGGCTTCGGCCATGCCGGCACGCAACGCCTCGCCGTAGACCCCGCCGGGATCCGCCACGGCGATGCCGGCATCGCCGATCAATTCGACGCTGCCCCCCTCTTCGGGACACACCACCGGCACCCCGCAGGCCAACGCTTCCGCGACCACATTCGGACAGGAGTCGGCGGCGACGGTGTGCAGCAGACAGTCCATGCGCCGATAGTGCTGCACCAGTTTTTCCGGGGAGACCGAGGGGACCTGTTCGATGGCGCCGTGCCAATAAGGATCCTCCAGGGCGGTTTGTAGCCGTTGCTGGCAATGGTCATCCAGCTCCCCCACCAGCAATAGACGCGGTTTGACCGGCAGACGGCGGGCGACATCGAAAAACACCTCCAACCGCGATCGATAGCGCATGCTGCCGACGGTACCGATCACCGGCACGGCGGCGGTACGGCCGCTCCAGTCGCGTTCGGGACAAAAAAGACGCAAAGGCACGGCATTGGGAATGATGGCCCAGCTCCCCGCCGCCCGTTGGTGCAGGGTATCGAGATTGCGTTTGGAAAACAGGCTTTGATAGATGACGAAATCGGCCCGTATCAGGGCGTTGCGGATGCGTTGGTTGGCGGTCTTGAACTCCGGGCGGAAGGTGCGGTCGCCGAAGGCCGCCTCCAGGCGTCTGAAATGATCCTCCAAAAACATGCCGGCGACCCGATAGACCAACCGCCCCGGGGCGTCGAACAGTTTTTCCTGGCGGGCGTGACCGATGTTCAACAACCGGGGCTGCCGCTCCGGGAGCCCCCAGTCGGGGGTGATCCAGTAACGGCGTTGACGGGCGTTGGCGATGAACCGGTTCATCAACACCTGGGGTCCGCCCCGGGTTCGCGGCCAGGGGGCGACGGCGAACGCGGCCTCCAAGGGTTTCGTATCGGACTGCTCGTCAGCCATTTTCCGGGCTCCCCGCCGCGGGCGTCGCCGGTCGATGCCCCATCAACACCGCCAGCACCGCCAAAAAGGTCAACACCTCCACCGCCACCCAGGCCCGGGCCACCCCCATCAAACCACCGCTCCAGGCGCCGATGGTGATCAACGCCATACGGGTTAAAATTATCCCCCAAACGAGGCGATGATACCAGCGGTGATTTTCCGGGCGCGCCAACAGCCAGCTCAATCCGGGTTTGGCCGCCCAGGCGAAGGGCACCTGCAACAGCAGCACTTCGATCAACGGCACCGCATCGCCATAGTGGGGCAATATCCACGGCACCAATATCCGCACCACCAGCACCATCAGCAGCCAGGCCGGCCAACCGATGGCGAACAGCATCCACATGCCCCAGCGCACCTGCTCCAGGGTGATCCCCTCCTCCGGTTTGGCCAGGCGGCTGATGAGGATGCGATCCACCAGACGGCCGAAAGAGACCGGAAACTGGGCCGTCAGGGCCAGATTATAGGCGGCCATCTCATGAAAACCGACGAACAGGGACAACAAGGGCCGTTCCATGGACCGGCTGATGGTGGAACCGACCGATTGCAGGGAAAACTGCCGGATCATGCCCTTGAAATCGTCCGGCAACAGGTCATTGCGGCGATATTTCAGCAACATCACATAGAGTGTCACACTGATCAACAAGCCACCGCCATAGAGGATCGATCCACAGACCAGCAACGAACCGCTGCTGGCGGCGCCGATCCACAGCGCCAGCAGCATGCCACCCTGAGCCGCCAAGCGGCGGAAAAAGAGCGCCTTGAAATTGCCCAGACCGGTGAGAAAGGCCTCGATGCCGTCAAAGGCCTGTTGCGCCGGCAGGAACAGGGCCGCCAACAACAACAATACCGCCGCCTGCCAGCGATCGACGGCCAGATGTCCGGCGGCGATGATCAACAGGGTGAGCGAAGCCAACAGCCCGAAACGCAGCCGCAGGCGCAGTCCGGTCAACAATACCCCGTCCAGTTGCCGGGCGGCGCCATAGGTGATCACCTGGTTGACGCCGGGCAAAGTAAAGATGCTGGCCATGCCGGCGAACGCGGCGGTGTAGCCCCAGATACCATAGGCATCCCGGGGCAGATAATGGGCCAAGACCCAAACCTGCAACAGGCCGATGAACACCTGGACCATCTGTTGCAGACCGACATAGAAGGTGCTTTCCCGAAAATATCGGGAGTGCCAGATGCGTTTCAGCAGGCTGGACACGGCCGGATCAATCGGCCTTGACGGCGCGGATCACCTGCAGTTGATGATATCGGTCCAGGGCATTGATGCCCATCACCGGATTGTAACCGAACAGGATCTCCAGCAGGTTGCAGATCCAGGTGATCCAGGGCCGCCGCAAAAAAAACCAGGGTCGCCAGTAGTAGAGCATCAAACCGGGCATGGGGATGTGCTTGTCCAGCACGACATCGTTGAATTCCGTTTCCACCAGGGCTTGAAATTCACCGGGAAAAAACTCCTGGACATGGTGCGGATCCAACGGGGTTTCCGTCAAGCGGATCGGTGTCGTCACCACCAGCCGGCCACCCGGTTTCAACAGCCGGTGAATTTCCTTCAACAACGCCCGGGGATCTTCGACATGTTCGATGACATCGCTGCAGACGGCGATGTCGAACCGTTCCGGGTTGAGATCGCCGGCACTGGCGATAAAATCGCCGAAAAGACCCCGTTTTTTGAACATCTCCCGGGCCAGCCGCCGACCATCGGCTTCCGGTTCGATGCCAGTGATGCGGGCGCCGGCCTTGGCCAGCCAACCGGCCAGGGCGCCATCGCCACAACCGACATCCACCACCTCCCGTCCCCGCCAATCGTCGACGGCGGCCATCACCGCCCGATAACGGGCGGTGGTCGGACAGTGGTGGCGAAAGGGATGGTTGGAGACGAATCCCCAATGATAGGCGCCGCGCTGTTCATATTTACTGAATCGATCTGCCATGCCACCCCTCCGCAACCCCGCGTTTTTTTTCGGCTCACCCCCCCTTTTCGGCCAATTCAACCCATTCCAATACGGAATTTCGATAGCGTTGCCGATCGCTGTCATAAGCCCGACCATGTTCGGCGCCGGGAAAAAGCCGCCATTGGGCGCGATGTTGCACCGTTCGATGGAGCCGCCGCACATCCGCCGGCGTGGCGCGCCGATCGCCCCCGCCGACCAGAAAGAGGATGGGAATCGATTCGGGAACCCGGCCGATGACCCGTTCCGGGGCGATCCGTCGCCAGTGCGGGAGAAACAGGGGCATCACCGTGCGCAACCCCCAATGGGCCAACCGGTCAAAAGGGGCTGGCAGGTAAATTTTCAACCGGTTGTCGAGGGCGGTCAGCAGATCGGGATAGGGGGAATCGAGGATATAGGCCGCCACCCGCCGGCCGAGCCGTTCGGCGGCGAACAGCGCCGCCGCCGCTCCCAGGGAAAACCCCAGCACCACGATCGGCCGGCCGGGACGCCGTTTTTCCAACCAGGCCACCGCCGCCAACACATCCAGCCGCCCACCATAGCCGATATCGTTGAACGCACCGGTGGAATCGCCATGGGCGCGAAAGGTGATCATCAACAGGGACGGCCCTTCCGGCGCCAGTTCCCGGGCCAGGGAGAGCCAACCACTCCGGCTGCCGCCATTGCCGTGCAACAACAGCAGCGAGGCCCGGTCCGGACGGCCCGGACGGTACCAGGCGCCGATCCGTTGTCCATCCTCACTGGTCAGCTGGACGGTTTCCAGGTTTTGACCCTCGGCCGGCGGCAGGACCTCTGCATAGGGGGGCCGGGCACGCCGGGTCAAATGGTGAACCACCAGGGCCGAAGTCCCCAGCCAGACGGTCAGGAAAACCAGCAACCCCCGGAAAAAAAAACGCGAATACCGCCAACGACCATTAAAAAAAATCATGATCGGGTCACGCTGCGCAACAACCCGGACCAGGCGGCCATGGCGATGGGACGGTCGAAACGCCCCTCGAACAGGTCGCGCGCCCGTTGGCCCATCGCCCGGCAACCGTCCGGATCCCGGGCCAGGGCGTCGAGTTGATCGGCCAACTCCCGGGCGGCGCCGGGGGCGATGGTGAGACCGCACCGGTGAGCGGCGAGCAGCGTCGGGATCTCCCCGTGCCGATCGCCGATGTGAATCAAGGGCCGGCCGGCGGCGGCGATGCCATAAAATTTACTCGGTACGATCAACCCCTCCAACTCCGGCAACAGGGTCATCCAGTGCAGGTCGGCCACCCCCAGAGTGTGGGACAACCGTTCCCGGGGTTGATAGGGGTGAAAACGGACATTGGTCAAGCCCCTCTCCGCCACCCGTTTCCGCACCCGCTCCAGACCGGCGCCGCCACCAATGAACAAAAACAGCATCCGCGGCCGGTCCGAAAGCAGGGCCGCCGCCTCCAGGAGGGTTTCATAATCGTGCGCCCGGCCCAGATTGCCGGAATAGCCGATCACGAAGCAATCCGACAACCCCCACTGCCGACGCAAGGGATTGTCCGCCAACGGTCCGGGAATGATGGCCCCCCCATCGGCCCAGTTGTGGATGATGTGAATCCGCTCCCCGGCCACCCCCTGACCACGCAACCGCGCCGCCATGCGCTCCCCCAGGACCACATTGGCCCGGGCGGTTTTCAACGACCGGTTGCGCAACCAACGCAGAAAACCGATCAATTGGTTGTCGTCGGAGCCGAAACCCAGGGCGGTGGCCACCTCCGGGAACAGGTCCTGGACCCAGTTGACCAGTTTCAATCCACGCATCCGCACCACCGGCAATACGGTGACCGAAATCAACGGTGGATCGGTCTTGGCCACCAGCAGGTCCCCCCGCCGGGCCAGGAAAAACAGTTTGATGAAAACACCCAGATGAAATGTCAGATAATCGATGGCCCGCCCCGGCAAAAACAGCCGGCCGAACCGGGAGGTGCGCAGCCGGTGTACCGTCACGCCGGCGATGGTCTCCCGATGCGGCAGGGTGGCGCCGGGATCATCATAACGCAGCCAGCTTGCGATAACATGTACCGACCATCCCTCCCCGGCCAGGTGAAAGGCGAGATCGGCGAGCATTTGACTGGTGGCAGCATGGTCCGGGTAGAAAAACCGATTGATAAATATTATTTTTTTTATGCGATCCATAACAATCTACCACATTTGTCGCCGACCATGGGTCCGGTTAAACCCCCCCCATACACCACATTCCCTGGTAACCATTTCTGTATTTCGTTAAGATCGGTCAATGAATGAAAGAGTGGATTTCAGCATAATGGAACCGCTCCATCGAACCAAGCCAAACCGCTTCCGGGAAAGGGTTGGGGGGGAACCCATTGACCGATCGATCAACAACCGCTGATGGAAACATCGTGAACAGACGAACCGTCCCGACACCCCTCCCGCAACACCGCACCATCATTCCCAGGGGGGCATGGTGAGCGGGACCGGTGAACCCTGCTGGCATTGTGGCGAACCCTTTCCCGATCGTGGCGAACCGGTGCCGCTGTTTGGCAAGAGCGTGGTCTGCCCGGCGTGCGCGCGGCCGTTCCATCTGCTGCGTGCGGATGAGCGGTACCGGTCGATTTTTTCCGAAGATCTCCTCCCCTATTTTCTCTATCGCAAGCGCAACCAGCAGGTGGAACACCTGGAACGGGACATCGGCCGCCTGCAACGGTATGAAGAGACCCTGCGGTCGCAAAACCGGGGTCTGCACCAGGCCGACCAGGAGTCCCTGAAACGGTTCGCCGAGGTCCACCTGCCGGCTGGGGAAATCGACGAATTTTCCGCCATGGTCAGCGAACTGTGCGACATTCTGGTCCTGGGACAGGTGATCGCGGAAAATCCACTCAGCGGCGACTCACCTTTCCCACCCCTGGCGCCCCCGGCGCCCTCCACCGAACCACCAGCTCCGGATACGGTCGATGAAGCGACCGCCTATGAGGCCCATCGCCGCGCCTCCGGCCAACTCGACGGGCTGGAAGAGGAGATGGGCTGGATTCGAGCCCTGGAAAAACGGGTTCAAGCCCGGGGAAAAACCCTGACCACGGTCACCATGCGCGAAATCAGCGCCTTCGTCGATGAAAATGCCGACGATCTGGAGGCGTTCCTGGAGCCCCTCAACGGTTTTTACGACCATCTGCAATCCACAGGGGCGGTGTCGGAAAACCCACTCAACGAACTGCTGTCGGCCCTGCTCCACGGCGACTCTTCCCTGCGTCAGAGCATGTTGGGACGGCGGCGGCAACGAAAAAGAGGTAACGGGAACAACACCGCCGGTGCCCGAGGGGCGCCGAAAAAAGTCGAACCCAAAGGGGAACGCCGACAACCGGTGGCGGAAATCGTCCCATTGGCACCGGAACCCCCGCCACCCCGGCTGGAAACCCGGTCCCGGCGTGGCCGCCGCCGGGAACCGATCCTGGAAGCGGAACCGGTGGCCGGGGAGGAGCGGAATCGATCAACGGGCCGCCCCCACCCTCTCCCACAACCGGCATTCGAGCCGGAGCGGGGCCTGATCGAGGCCGGCAACCGGATTGCCGGTCGGTCCCATTCGGGTCCGCCCCGGGAACCGGGACCGGCCGTGTCCAATGGGGAAACCGGACGAGCCGCCCAATCACCATCTCGACGCCTGCCGATGCCCTCACGGCAACCACCCGGCTATTCCTCTTCCCGCTACGGTCCGCCACCGTCGATATCGGTCTACGACCGCCGCAGCCGCCGTCTATGGCAATTGATCGCCGGGGTGGCGGCGCTGGCGTTCATCGGTTTTCTGGTCCTGGGAACGGACCTGCTCGAAGGATGGGACGGTTTCGATGACTCTTCGGGAAAAACGGCGATGCGGTCGAAAAAACAATCCGAACCGATCATTACGCCGATCGGCGAAATGCGCCGAAAACTATTTTTCGACTATGGCCGCACCGCTTTTTACCGCAGCCGCAACCTGCCCACCGATGCCACCTCCTCGACCAAGCTCAATCCCCTGGCCCGGACCTGGGACGTGCTGGACCGGGGACGGACCCTCTTTTCCGACTATTGCGCCCAGTGCCACGGCCTCAACGGCAGTGGCGGCAGCGGCGCCAACCTGCGCATGGCCGGAGATGGCATTTTGCACAAGGACGCCTTTCTCTACTGGACCATCGCCCAGGGCGGGGATCCCACCGGTTCGGACATGCCGCCGTTCAAATCGTTGCTGTCGCCGGAACAGATCTGGTCGTTGGTTCTATTTCTCGACACCCTCTCCTGAATGGCTGACACCGGCCGGGTGGACCGTCAAATCAAACCATAATCCTTCAATTTGTCCAACAACGCCTTTTGGGTGAAAGGTTTGACCAGATAGTCGGTACAACGTCCCTGGTAGAAGGACTCCAGGATGTTTTGCGGCATGTCCACCGCCGTCACCATGATGATCACCGTTTCATCCTCCGGGGCGACGCCGCGTTCGGACTCGATGCGCCGAATTTCCTTCAAGGCCTGCTGACCATTCATTTTCGGCATCATGATGTCGAGCAGGATGAGATCGTAGGGGTTGCCGTCGGTCAACTCCGCCTCAAATATTTCCACCGCTTCAATACCATTGGAAACCATATCGCAATGCCCATATGGTTTCATGAGATCACGCAGAAATTTTCTGTTGTTCAACAAATCATCAACGATCAATATGTTCATGGTTCTTCTTTCTCGTTCAAACAGTGAACCGCTTCCTGATAAGCTTTTTGTAGCTCTTCATACAGGCTATCCGCCCGGACCCACTCTTCGCTTTGAATGGCGGTACGCAGCCGGATGGCCTTGTTCTTGACCCGATTGGCGCCAGCGGCCACGGCGGCGGATTTGATCCGTTCGGCGGCCTTTTCGGCCCGCGCCGTTTCGCGCCGGTTCAGGGCTTCATTCAAGGTGGTGACCGCCTCCGGACACTGACTGAAAAACTGCTCCCGTCCAGCGGCGAGGTCCGCCACCGGCGACAATACCGGCAACGGCTTGACCCTGGCCCGTGCTTTTCGTTTGGCCCCACCGCCGGCAACCCCCGTATCGACCGGCGGCGACCCGGGGAACCGCGGGCCGTACCGGTCGATGGCGGCCAACAGTTCCGCGGCCCGGAACGGTTTGCTCAGATACCCGTCCATGCCGGCCCGCAAACATTTATTCCTTTCATCTTTCATGGTGCAGGCGGTGAGGGCCACCAGGGGGACGTTTGAACCCAAACCACCGTTGTCGTGGGGATCGCGAATTTTTTTCGCCAGTTGAAAACCATCCATGTTTGGCATCAGCAGGTCCAGCACCACCAGATCGAAGGTGTGACCGCCGCTGAGGATTTGCAAGGCCTGTTGACCATCATCGGCGGTGGTGACCGATGACCGGCCCGTTCCAGCATGATCTGGCTCACCTGGCGGCTATCGGCTTGATCGTCCACCAGCAGGATGTTTTTGGCGGCGTTGCCCTTTCCGGCGGCAAATGGAACCACTCCGCCCCCGGTCCCGTTTTTCGGCGAATCTTCCGCCGATGGCGTGCCCCGGAGCAGTCGTTGCACCGACTTGAACAGGAGAAATTGTTTGACCGGTTTGAAAATACGCCGGATTCCAGGAAGACAGGAGGACGCCGGATAGTTGTCCAACTCCGAACCGACCGGCAGCATGGCCAGGACATGCCCCTTCCAACCGGGATGGCCGACCAGTTTTTCCCAACCACTGACGGCCATTTCCAAAAACAGATGGTCCAACAGCAGCAGATCGAAGGGATCCCCCCGCCGCCGGGCATCATCGAGATGATTGACCAGGGCATCGAAATCGGCCGCCACCGATATCCGGCCCCCGGAGCGGGTCAACATTTCCGCCAGAATGGTGCGCCCGGTTTCGTGCGGGTCGGCGAGCAACAGGTGCACATTGGCCAGTTGATCCCGGACCGGCCGTGGCCGGCGCCGCTCAACGGCCACCGGACCGGGGGCATTTTCCGCCCGCCGCGCGGTACCGAGACGGGCGGTGAAATGAAAACGGCTGCCCCGGCCGAACTCACTTTCCACCCAGATGCGTCCCCCCATCATCTCCACCAGATGGTGGCAGATGGTCAATCCCAGACCACTGCCGCCGTGAACACGGGTATCGGATCCATCCACCTGGACGAAACGGTCGAAAATGTGTTGCAACCGGTCATTGGCGATGCCGATGCCGGTGTCGATCACCGTGACATGGAGATGGAAATTATTTTTTCCCACCTCCTCCGAACCGGTCATCACCGTTTGGCCGGCCTGTTGGAAACGGACCAGCACTTCGCCCTCATCGGTGAATTTGATGGCATTGCTGACCAGATTGGTGATGATCTGGATCAGACGGAAAGGATCGCCGAACAGGGTTTCGGGTACCTCCGGGGCATAGTGACAATAGAGTTCCAACCCTTTGTCATGGGCCTGAACGGCCAAGGTTTCGCAGGATTGTCCCAACCGCGAGTGGACATCGAAGGGAATGGGGGTCAAGGTCAACCGTCCCGCCTCGATCTTGGAAAGATCGAGGATGCCGTTGATCAACTCCAGGAGGGTCAGGGCCGACTGTTGGACGATCTCCAACCGTTGTTTTTGCGCCTTGGGCAGGTCCGAGGAGAGCATGAGATCGGACATGCCGATGATGGCGGTCATCGGGCTGCGTATCTCATGGCTCATGTTGGCCAAAAATTCACTCTTGGCCTGGTTGGCAGACTCCGCCGCCTCCTTGGCGGTCTGTAGATCGCGGGTTCGTTCCGCCACCATGGCCTGGAGATGATTGCGATATTCGAGCAAACGGGTCTCCGCCTGCCAACGTTCGGTGATATCCTTGATGACGAAGACGATTTCATCCTCGTGGCCCTGGCCCCGGGTCAATTGTGAACCGGAAACGAGGACCGGCATCTCGCCGCCGGAACGGGAAAAGAGGGTGGTTTCCAGGTCCCGGATGCGTTTTTGCAGGATCAACGAATACAGGTCGGTCTGGGTGAAAATCATCGCCCCGCTCGTTTCATCAGCGGCGAACAGACGGCTGAAGGGGTGTCCGATCAACTCCGGCTCGGAATACCCGGAGAGTTCCGTGGCGGCCCGGTTCACCTTGCGCATGACGCCATCCCGGTCGGTGACGATGAGCCCATCGGCCATGGCGCCGAGGATGCCATCGATATAGACGCCGGCGGCTTGCAGTTCCGATGCCGCGCGATGACGCTCCAGGAGATGGTGTTTGATGCGAACCACATACAGGGTGATGAAAGCGGTGAACAGCAACCCCAGCTCCAAAATGAGCAAAGGTTTTTCGCCGAAATCCTGCCGCAGGTCGAAAGAGAGGCCAACGAAATAATAGGCACCCATGGTCAAGACCAGACCGATGATGGCGATCAACAGGGGAGCGGCATGATCCCGAATGGTTGAAAGCAGGGAAGTCAAGGCTGGTGGCACTTTGATTTCTGGAGGTTTGAAAAGCCCGCTTGAATGGTACACCACTCCGGCGGTCTTGCCAAATGGTCGACCGGTGGTTCACCACCATAAAACAATCAATTGGGCAAATCTCCCCGATCCCGGACCGGGTTCCCGGAAGAAAGGTTGACACGTATCGCACCGCATAATATACAAACCCCCCTAAGGGGGATTTGCGCTTTATTACCGGGGTTCCGATTCAAAACCCGGTTGCACGGCTTACCATTCGTCCGAGCCGATCCCTGCTCATTCGCCTATCAAATTTTACTTCAGTCTGGTCCCCGGAGGGTCGACAATGGCCAAACATCAGCCAGCGGTACAAATCGAGCATGCCATCCTGACACCGGTACGCCACCCCATCAAAGCGGCGCGCCTCCTCTATTCCGCCCCATCCTGGGTATTGGCCGGCCCCATCTATCTCATCACCCTCATCACCCTGGCCAGTTTCGCCTATTCGTTCTGGGCGGTAAAGGACGAACTGGTGTTGGCGCCCCTGGCCCTGGAACGGGACTCCAATACCATCGAGGCCACCGGCGTGGGAATGGTTTCGCGGATCCGGGTCAAGGAGGGCGACTCGGTGCAGGCACTGGTCGACACCCTGCTGGAAGTTCGAAAAACCAAGGTCACCGCCGAAACCGAAGCCGAATCGCTGCAGGCCAAAAAAGAGGAAATCCAGGACGAGCGGACCAGCCAGGAAAAAGAGTACGTCCACAAAAAGGAACAGTTGGAACTGACCCTGAAACAGACTGAGGAGTCCCTGCTCAATCTGACCAAGGATCGCACCCTGTTGAGCAAACAGCTCGAAGATGGCCGTAGAAACATTCGCTATCTCGAAAAGAAGGTGAACCAGGCCAAACGGGAGCTGCGCGAGGAGACGGCCCTGTTCAAATCCAGGGACATCACCAAAGCCGAATACGACCGCGCCCGCAACAAGGTCGATGATCTGGAAAAATCCCTCCAGGATGCCAAGGCCAACACCGCCAAAACCCGCATCTCCCTCGAAGCCCTGCGCGAAGACCGTATCGAGGCCGACATCGTCCAGGTCAAAAACGAGTTGGAACAGCACGAATCGCGTCATCAACAACGCGAGAAGCGGTTTGCCGAACGTCTGGCCGACATTCAGGACAAACTCGACAGGGGCGATGATTTCAACGTCGGCATCAAGGAAGAAGGGGAAACCACCCGTTATGCCAGCAAGGTCTCCGGCGTCGTCACCAAGATTCACGTCAAACCCGGCCACATGGTGGCGGTCGGCGCCCCGCTGGTGACCGTCATCAAGGATACCGCCGTCATCCAGGGCCGCGCCCTGGTGCAGAACAAGGACATCGGACGCATGCATGAAGGGGATACGGTGCAGATCAAATATTTTGCCTATCCCTATCAGGAATATGGAATTCCCACCGGACGCATCTCCTACATCGCCAAAAAACCGGGGGACGTGGAAGGTCAAAAATCCCTCTATGTGGTTCGTGTGGATCTGGACTCCTACACCATCTCCAAAATGGGCTCCAAAAAGAAAAGACCCCTGGAGGTGGGACTGGAGGGAACCGCTGAGATCAAAACCGGGCAAAAACGGCTGATCGAACTGCTCTTCACGCCCATTTCCAAGTTTTTCACCCAAGAGGAAGAGTAATCCACCCGGGGAAGTCCAGACTCGACGATCACGCCAGGAGCGCAACTCATGAATGCCAGCCAGGAAGTTGTTCAATATATCCTCGAAACCCACATCATGTTCAGCATGTTGTCGGATGGCGACAAGGGCTATCTCGGGTCCCGTTTCGAGATGCGGGAGTATAAGGAGGGGGATACCATCGCCCAGCAGGATCAGCCCATCGAGGGCATGTACTATTTCTACTCGGGCAAGATTCGTCTCAAGCAGACCACCAACGGCAAACGGGTCACCCTGGGCGTCATGGACAAGGATTCCAGCCTGGGTGAGGAGTCCCTGCTCAAGGATGCCAACTGGACCTACCAGATCATCGCCACCGAACCGACGGTGGTGTTCATCCTGCCGGCGGATCCGGTGCGCAAACTGTTGCCGACCAACCCGGCCATGGCCGAACTGTTCAAGAAGGAGATCGGTTTCATCACCTTGAGCAAACGGTTGCGCGGCATGCTCGGTGAGGGAAAATATTCTCCGGACCAGTTCTCCGAAATTTTGCACGAGTTCGGCATCAAAAACATCAAGGCCGGCCGAGCCGTCTATCAACAGGGCGCCGAGGATCCCCGCCTCTATTACATTGAAAAAGGCGAAGTGGACCTGGTCCGCCAACCGGTCAAAGGCGATGAAGTCACCCTGGACCGGGTGGAGCGCGGCAGTCTGATCGGCGAAGGTGGCGCCCTGCTCGACCTGGGCTCCAAGGGCAATCAACCCCACACCGCCAAGGCGGTTTCCGAAGTGACGGTGCTGGTGATCCGCCAGCCCGAGGTGCAAAAGATTCTCGCCATCAACCCCGCCTTGAATGACAAGCTCCGCAGCCGCGCACTCTATCTGCGCAACAAGGAACATGAAGAGGTGGGCATTCGCGAGCGCGCCGAAGGGGTGGATCAACGCGTGCAGCTGTCGGCGGTCACCGAGGCCGAATTCCTGGAGATGGAAAAGGCCGAAAAGGCCCGCAAGGGGGACATCAAGAGTTTCCCCATTGTCAAACAGCGTGCCGAAAGCGATTGTGGCGCCGCCTGTCTGACCATGATCACCAACCATTTCGGCAAGGATTTCACCCTCGGCCAGATCGTCGAGCTGAGCAACCTCTCCTACTCCGGTCCGACCCCCAACAACATCATCGCCGGCGCCGAACAGCTCGGTTTCCGTGGCAGCGCCTACGCCCTGCGCTTCGAAGACCTGAAACGGGTGCAACTGCCGGGCATCATCGGTTGGGAGGGCAACCACTATGCCGTCCTCTACCGGATCACCAAAAAAGAGGTGTTCCTGGCCGATCCCGATCAGGGCCTGATCAAACTGACCCGGGAAGCCTTCGAGGAGGGTTGGACCCAGGCGCAGGTATCCGGCGTCGCCACCGATGCCGATGTCGGCGTCTACATCAACCTGGTGCCGACCACCAAGTTCGAACAGACCGAGGCCCCCAAACGGCCCATCCTCCATTTCATCGCCTATCTCCTCCCGTACAAAAAATATTTTTTCGATGCGATGATCGCCGCCCTGATCCTCAATCTGTTGGGGTTGGCCTCGCCACTGTTCATCCAGACCATCGTCGATACCGTGGTGGTCCACAAGGATGTCAGCCTGTTGAACATGATGCTGGGCGGCATGATCCTGGTGGCGATATTCCGAACCGTGACGACGGTTTCGCAAAGTTTGCTGTTGGCGCATACCACCGCCCGAATCGACATGCGCATGATGTCGGAGTTCTACCGACACGTACTCAGCCTGCCGATGAGCTTTTTCATGACTCGGAACAAGGGTGAAATCCTCGCCCGTTTCGGCGAGAACCAGAAAATTCGCGCCATCATCGCCGGCTCGACCATCACCGTCATCCTCAGTGTGTTGATGATGGTGATCTACTTCCTGATGATGTTCGGCTACAATATCCATCTGACCGTCGTGGCGATGATCTTCATCCCCATGTATGTGGCCATCACCCTCTATTTCACGCCGCGCATCAAGGCCATCGCCCAGCAGATGTTTTTGACCGGGGCCAAATCGCAATCCTTCCTCATCGAATCGCTCAATGCCATCGAATCCCTCAAGGCCACCGCCAATGAGTACATGGCCCGCTCGCGTTGGGAGGAGGCGTTCGTCGACAACGTCAACATGGGCTTCCAGATGCAACGGTTGAGCTTGGTCTCCAACAGCCTCAACCAGCTCGTTCAACTCTCCTCCACCGTCGCCATTCTCTGGGTCGGCGCCAATCTGGTGATGGAGGGTGAGCTCAGCATCGGTGAATTGATGGGCTTCCAGATGCTCCTGGGACTGGTGATGACGCCGATCTTCCAGATGGTGCAATTGTGGAACTCCTCCCAGGATGTGCGCATCGCCATCGAACGGGTCAGCGATGTCCTCAACGTCAAACCGGAACAGGAACCGATCGTCTCCCCGGAAAACCTGCCGGCCACCCTCGGCGACTCGGTGCAGGGACGCATCGTCTTCGACAAGGTGAATTTCAGTTATACCCTGGCCGGCAAGGAGAACTTCATCATGAAGGAGTTCGAATTGACCATCGAACCGGGTGAACATGTCGCCTTCGTCGGCGCCGCCGGTTGCGGCAAGAGCACCATCGCCAAGATGATCCTCGGTTTCAACATGCCCCATGCCTCCGGTGGTCCCTGCCTCATTGACGGCAAGGATATCCGCGAGCTGGATCTCGCCACCCTGCGCCGCAACATCGGCGTGGTATTGCAGGATGGTTTCCTGTTCGGCGGCACGGTGGCGGAAAACATCGCCCTGGGCGATCCGGAGCCCAACATGGTCCAGGTCAAGGAGGCGGCCCGCCTGGCCGGCGCCGATGAGTTCATCCGCAACCTGACCATGGGTTATCAGACCCGGGTCGGCGAAAAGGGCGTCGGCGTTTCCGGTGGTCAACGGCAACGTATCTGTATCGCCCGCGCCATCTACAACCGCCCGAAAATCATGCTGTTCGACGAGGCCACCAGCGCCCTGGACAACCAGACCGAAGCCCTGGTGCAAAAGAACATCAACGAAATTCTCGTGGGCCGTACCTCCATCACCATCGCCCATCGTCTGACCACCATTATCAATTCCGACTTCATCTGTTACATTAAGGACGGCAAGGTGGCGGAGAAGGGTAAACATGACGAGTTGACCGATCCGGACTATCTCCGGGACAAGGGTTACACCGGACTCTACTATGAACTGGCGAAAAAACAGTTCAATCTGCCCGATCTGCCGGAGGATATTCGAAAATAAGGGCGGCTGAGCGGCTGCAATGGCTAAAAAAGGGGTATGAATCATGGCAGTGGGTGAAGAAGACAAAACCATCATGATGGATGGCGGCGGCGCCGACGGCAAGTTGGCCCTGGACGGTGAAGAAAAGGCCCCGCGGGCCAATCTGATCTGTCTGGACGACTCGATGTTGGATCCGGCCCAAAAAGGGTTGATCATCCCGTTGGTGGATCAGGAGGTCACCCTGGGCCGGGGTGCCAACAACACCCATCCGATCACCTTTCAAAAAATTTCCCGCAACCATGCCCGTATCTATCCGATGGGCGGGAAATGGGTCATCGAGGACCTGAACTCCACCAATGGGGTTTGGGTCGATGAAACCCGCACCAAGGAGGCACGGTTGCGGCCGGGCAATTATGTCAAGATCGGCGCCATTCCCTTCCAGTTCCAACTGGAACGGCCCGACGCCGCCGCCCCGGTCGCCAGTTCCAACGTCGATGATGATGGTGAGGGGACCATGATGTTCGGCACCGAAGCGGCCGCCGAACGGATGATCGATGTCGATCAGGAGCAAAAGGCCAAACCGATCATGAAACCGGCCGCTCCCAAAGAGCGCACCACGGCCCCTTCCGTGGCCGGCATCAAACAGGAGGAGGAGAAAAAAGGGGGGAAATCGGGCCTGATCATCGGTTTGCTGTTGTTGATCGCCGTCGGTGGCGGCGGTTACTGGTGGTGGTCCAATTCCAAGGACACCGGCGCCAAGGAAGTCATGGCCCATGAAAAATCCACCGGTCAATTCGCCGCCGATCTGAAAGATGCCGTGGGTTCCCCTTCCGACGATCTCATCAGCCGGCAAATCGGACTCATTCAACAACTGATCGGGCAGGTGGAGGCGGACGCCCAGCGGTTCCCGGAGAACACCGACTTCCAGGTGATACTGGCCAAACTGCTGCTTTTGGATATCGAGCGGCAGATGATCCTGCTGGTGCGCAACAAACTGGCTGAAAAGGGCGGCGCCATCATTGCCAGGGCCACCGGTCGGGTCGACGGACTGCTGGCCAAAATTCCGGCCGGCAACAAGGATCAACGGGAAACCCTGGATACGGTGAAAAACATCCTGGCCCTGGCTGAACAGGTGATGGCGATCAAAACGTTCCGTCAAAGCTATTATCCACCGTCGGTTCATGCGGAGATCAAGCCCAGCGCCAATGAGATGAACCGTATCATGAATGTGCGCTCCCGGTTCGTCGAAACGAAAAAGCATCCCAAGACCAACCTGATGATCGCCGTGGACCATCCACTCCTCAAGAACCTGGTACGGGAAGTGGAATCGGATGATCTGCTCAGTCTGAACCAGTGGCGGCAGATCGTTCAGTAACTCAATGACGAAAGAAAGGGACCGGTCGAATTCCAGGCTTCCCGCATGACGGATTGCTGAAACGGTAGGGTGGGGTTACCACGCCACGGACACAAAAGGTAACTTCATGTTCGAACGGTCGATTCC
>CAYFNE010000071.1:0-26715 GCA_964344355.1 uncultured Magnetococcales bacterium | reverse complement strand
GCTGAAAGCTGACCGCCTAAAGGCGGTGGTTTAAACCTTTCGCATGGATAATTAAGAAAAATCAACCCCGATCGTTGTGAACTGTATGAGGCGATGATCGAACGCCGCCTCGATAATCTCGACAAAGCCATCCAAATCATAGAAAAATATATAAAAACAAGGCCCAACCATGCATCAGCGCACTACAACCTCGCCTGTTACCTTGCCCTGAAAGGCGACAGTGAAAAGGAAGCGCTCCACCATCTGGAAAAAGCAACGGCTCTCAATCCGTCTTATCTGATAGAAGCCGAAGAGGATGCGGACTTTGACGGTTTGAGGAACCATCCATTGTTTAGAAAAATTTTAGACGAATAAAAAATTTCTATCTTAGCGGTTACGGAATAGACTTTCCACGGGATCGGGTATAAAATTACCGTCAGATTGGGAGTGGGGTGTCCACCTCTCTCCCAAATCAAGTAAAACCTGAAACAACATTTCAGATGAGAGATGCCATGATAGATACCTTCCCCCCCAAGGAACGCTGATCCGAACCTCCACGAAACGTCGCGGAATCAGAGCGTTTTTTCAGGCAACACCCGGCCCCGCCAACTGACGGAGGAACGTGGTTCTTCCGGAATGGAGAGATGGATCCTTCTGTTCTCTTTTTCGGCTACCCGCCCCCCCAAAGCAAACGAATCACCCCGGATGATAATCCTGCAACGCCTTGCAGCCGACGCCGGATTTTTGCAGGGCGGCCATGGCGGCGACGGCGGCGCGCATGGCGGCGACGGTGGTGAAATAGGGGATGCCGCTCATCAGGGCGGTGCGGCGCAGGGAAAAGGAGTCCTTCAAGGCCTGCTTGCCGAAGGTGGTGTTGAAGACCAGGGCGATTTCGCCGCTTTTCATGCGATCGACGATATCGGGACGACCCTCCTGGACCTTTTTTACCCGTTCCACTGTCAATCCCCGCCGTTCCAGGACATCGGCGGTGCCCCGGGTGGCCAGCAGGGTGAAACCCAGGGCCAACAACTGGCGGGCCGGTTCGATGATGGCGGTCTTGTCATCATCCCGAACGGAGATGAAAGCGCCGACCGGCGTCAAATCCGGACCCGGACGCGGCAGGAAGGTGCCGGCGCTGTCCTGGGATTTGGCGAAGGCCAGGTCGAAGGTGTCCGCCAACCCCATCACCTCGCCGGTGGATTTCATCTCCGGACCGAGGATGGTGTCCACCCGCGGAAATTTGTCGAACGGGAACACCGCCTCCTTGACCGCCACATGTCGGGGAGCGGGCGTGTACGGCAGATTCATGGCGGCCAGCGGTTCACCGGCCATCACCCGCGCCGCCACCTTGGCCAATGGCACACCGGTGGCCTTGGAGACGAAGGGCACCGTGCGCGAGGCGCGGGGGTTGACCTCCAGCAGATAGACGACATCCTTTTGAATGGCGAACTGAATGTTCATCAAACCGACCACATTCAGCGACCGGGCCAAAAGATCGGTCTGACGGACGATCTCCCGGATCAGCTCCTCCCCCACCGAATAGGGCGGCAACGAACAGGCGGAATCGCCGGAGTGGACCCCGGCCTCCTCGATGTGTTCCATGATGCCGCCGATCACCACCGTTTCCCGATCGGCCACACAATCGACATCGATCTCGATGGCATCGCGCAAAAAATGGTCGATCAACACCGGATGATCCGGCGAGGCCAACACCGCCGTGCGCATGTACCGTTCCAGGTCCCGGGCATCGTGGACGATCTCCATGGCGCGGCCGCCGAGCACATACGAAGGACGCACCACCACCGGATAACCCACCTCTTCGGCGATGCGGATCGCCTCGCTGCTGGAACGGGCGATGCCGTTACGCGGTTGCCGCAGGCCGGTTTGTTTCAACAGCTCCTGAAACCGTTCCCGGTCTTCGGCGATGTCGATGGCCTCGGGCGAGGTGCCGATGATCGGCGCGCCGGCCGCCTCCAGGGCCTTGGCCAGTTTCAAAGGGGTCTGCCCGCCGAACTGGACGATGATACCCTCCGGTTTTTCCCGGTCGACGATGGCCATGACATCCTCGAAGGTCAACGGTTCGAAATAGAGCCGGTCGGAGGTGTCATAGTCGGTGGAAACCGTCTCCGGATTGCAGTTGACCATGATGGTCTCGAACCCGGCATCCCGCAGGGCGAAGGCGGCATGGACACAACAGTAGTCGAACTCGATGCCCTGGCCGATGCGGTTGGGACCACCGCCGAGGATCATGATTTTCCGGCGGTCCCCGGGCCGCGATTCACACTGGGATTCGTAGGTGGAATAGAGATAGGCCGACTGGGCGGGAAATTCGGCGGCGCAGGTGTCCACCCGTTTGAACACCGGCTGCACCCCGCCGGCCAGGCGGGCCACCCGCACCCGCTCGGCGGAACTGTTCAACAAACCGGCCAGGCGGCGATCGGAAAATCCCATCTCCTTCAGGGTCCGCAACCGTTGCGGGGTCAGGTCGTCGAGATGATGATCGGCCAGGTCGCTCTCCGCCTCGACGATCTGTTGGATCTGGTCGAGAAACCAGGGATCGATGTCGGTGACCCGGTGGAGCCAGGCGGCATCGTAACCCTGACGGAAGGCATCGGCCACATAAAGCAACCGGTCGGGACCGGGAAAATGGACCTTCTTCTCCAGTTCCGCCTCCCGTTCCGCCGCCGATGGAAACAGTCCCGGATCGAAGATCGGATCCAGCCCGTCCAGGCCGGTCTCCATGGAACGCAGGGCCTTTTGCAGGGACTCCTTGAAAGTGCGGCCGATGGACATGGCCTCGCCGACCGATTTCATCTGTGTGGTCAGGATCGGTTCGGCCTGGGGAAATTTTTCGAAGGTGAACCGCGGTATCTTGGTGACCACGTAGTCGATGGTCGGTTCGAACGAGGCCGGGGTGACGCCGGTGATGTCGTTCATGATCTCCGGCAGGGTGTAACCGACCGCCAGCTTGGCCGCCACCTTGGCGATGGGAAAACCGGTGGCCTTGGAGGCCAGGGCCGAAGAGCGCGACACCCGGGGGTTCATCTCGATGATGACCAGACGGCCGGTTTCGGGATGGATGGCGAACTGGACGTTGGAACCGCCGGTATCGACGCCGATCTCCCGCAACACGGCGATGGAGGCGTCGCGCAGTTCCTGGTACTCCTTGTCGGTGAGGGTCTGCGCCGGGGCGACGGTGATGGAATCACCGGTGTGGACGCCCATGGGGTCGAGATTTTCGATGGAACAGATGATGATGGCATTGTCGGCGCAATCCCGCACCACCTCCATTTCGAACTCTTTCCAACCGAGCAGGGACTCTTCCACCAACACCTCGGTGGTGGGCGAAGCGGCCAGACCACGGCGGACGATCTCCTGGTACTCCTCCAGGTTGTAGGCGACGCCGCCACCGGTGCCGCCCAGGGTGAAACTGGGACGGATGATGACCGGATAGCCGATGTTTTTCTGCACCTCCAGGGCCTCTTCCATGGAGTGGGCGAAGCCGGAGTGGGGCATGTCCAACCCCAGGTGGTGCATGGCCGCCTTGAACTGTTCCCGATCCTCGGCCTTGGCGATGGCGGCCCGGGAGGCGCCGATCAGTTCGACGCCATATTTTTCCAACACCCCGGCATCGGCCAGGGCCAGGGCGCGGTTCAGGGCCGTCTGGCCGCCCATGGTCGGCAAGATGGCATCGGGCCGTTCCCGCTCGATGATGCAGGTGAGGGAGTCGAGGGTCAGGGGTTCGATGTAGGTACGTTGCGCCAGTTCCGGATCGGTCATGATGGTGGCGGGATTGGAGTTGACCAACACCACCTCATAGCCCTCCCCGGTCAGCGCCTTGCAGGCCTGGGCGCCGGAATAGTCGAATTCACACGCCTGGCCGATGATGATGGGGCCGGCGCCGATGAGAAGAATTTTTTGGATATCCGTGCGTTTGGGCATGTCTTCCCGATGTCAGACCGTCTGGCGGGCATCCCGCATGTGGTCCACGAATTGTTGAAAAAGATAGTGGGCATCGTGTGGTCCGGGGCTGGCTTCGGGGTGGTACTGCACCGAAAACACCGGCGCATCCTTCAACCGGACCCCTTCGACACTGCCGTCGAAAAGCGATTCATGGGTCACCTCCAGCCGCTCCGGCAGGGCGTCGGGACGCACCACGAAACCGTGGTTCTGGGAGGTGACCTCCACCTGACCGCTGGCCAGGTTTTGCACCGGATGGTTGCCGCCACGATGGCCGAATTTCATTTTTTCGGTGGTCGCCCCCAGGGCCAGGCAGAGCATTTGATGGCCCAGGCAGATCCCGAACAGCGGTTTGCCCGCCGCCAACAGGTCGCGGATGGTGGCGATGGCCCCTTTGACCGCATCCGGATCGCCGGGACCGTTGGAGAGGAACACCCCATCGGGGTCCCCGGCCAGGATGTCGGCGGCGCCGGTGGTGGCCGGCAGGACGGTGAGATCGCAACCGGCGGAAACCAGATTGCGCAATATGTTGTACTTGACGCCGAAATCGAGCACCGTCACCCGGTAACGGCGGCCATCGGCCGGCGGTGCGCCCATGCCGGGCGGCGTCCAGAGCGCCTTTTTCCAGGCGGTCAGGGGTTCGGACCAGGCATAGGGGGTTGCACAGGTGACCTCGCCGGTCAGGTTCATGCCTTCGAGCCCCGGCCAGGCGCGGGCCTTGGCCAGGAGCGAATCGTTGTCGAAATCGATGCTGGAGAGGACGCCGCGTTGGGAACCCTTGTCGCGCAGGAGATTGACCAGGGCGCGGGTGTCGATGCCTTCGATGGCGGGGATGTCATGACGCTTGAGAAAGGTGTCGATGTCCTCGCGGGACCGCCAGTTGGCGGGAATGCGGGAGGACTCCTTGACGACGAAACCGCGGATCCAGGGCCGGCGGGATTCCATATCCTCGGGATTGATGCCGACGTTGCCGATCTGGGTGTAGGTCATGGTGACGATCTGGCCGGCATAGGAAGGATCGCTCATGATTTCCTGGTAGCCGGTCATGGAGGTGTTGAAACACACCTCGCCGACCCGTTCGGCGACCGCCCCCAGGGCGCGGCCATCAAAACGCGAGCCGTCCTCCAAAAGAAGCACCGCCCTGCCCGATTTATCTGCCATCATTTGAAAAACCCGCTCAACGTATGGATGACCCAGCCCCCAGCGGTTATACGTCCCGGGACGGCCAAAGTCAATGCCGGGTTGCCGGAAACCCACCCCCTCCCCGTGGCGTCCCGCCACCGGTTGTGATAGCTTTCAACGGCGCCGTTTCACACCGCCCCCTTTATCCCCCCGGAGCGCCGACCCGAACCATGCCAAATACCCTGGTAATCGACTCCGACCCTGAATTCGAACGTTTCGTCCGCGATCGATTCAGCGGCCAACCCGGCAGCGGCGGCCATCACCTGACGTTCGTCCATTCCGACGAACAGGCGTTGACCATTTTGAACCGGGACAACGACCTGGATATCGTCATCGTCGCCATCGACCGGCCCGGCATCAGCGGCATGCCGCTGTTCCACCGGCTGGACAAGGGCAAAAGCCGCATCCCCCGCATTGCTCTCAGCGGCGGCATCGACCTGCCGGCCATCCGCCGGGCCATGAACGATGGCGCCGCCGATTTTTTGATCAAACCGGTATCGGTGGCCGACCTGCAATCAACCCTGGACAAGGTGTTCCAGGAGTGTGAACGACGCCGGGAAACCTGGCGCACCCAGGCGCGGCTTTCGGCCCTGCAACGGGAGGTGGACATCGCCGCCGGCATTCAACGCCGCATCCTGCCCACCGGTTTCCCGCACCGGACCGGCCTGGAAATGTTCGCCTGGATGCATCCGGCCAAGGAGGTGGGAGGCGATTTTTATGATTTTTTCGAGTTGAGCGGCAACCGTCTGGGGCTGGTGGTGGCGGACGTGGTCGGCAAGGGCATTCCCGCCGCCTTTTTCATGGCCGTCGCCCACACCCTGATCCGCGCCACCGGTCGCATGGAGTCCGACCCGGCGCACTGCATCGCCCGGGTCAACACCCTGCTCTGCCATCGTAACATTCCCGGCATGCTGGTTTCGGTCTTCTACGCGGTGTTGGATTTCTCCTCCTGGGAACTGGTGTACGTCAATGCCGGCCATCCGCCGCCTTTGCTGATTCAGGAAAACGATGGCGCCATCCGGGAACTGGATGCCGGTGGCGGACCCCTGATCGGCATCCATGACCAGATCGACTATGAATCCGCCGGAACCACCCTGGAGCCGGGGGAGAACCTGTTCATCTATACCGACGGTTTGAGTGAGGCCTTCAATCCGGCCCGCGAACAGTTTTCCAGCCAACGGTTGATCGACTCCCTGCGCCGTCATCTGCCGACCCCGGCCCCGGCCCTGGCCGGACACGTGTTCGCCGATGTCCGCGCCTTCGCCGCCGGCGCCCCGCAATCGGATGACATGACCGGTCTGGTGATCCGGCGTTTGCCCGGCACCGGGGAATGACCCCGGCCCCTACAGGTTGTCGAAGGCTTCGAACAGGACCGTCTGTTCTTTCTGGATGCGTCCCATCAGCAGGGTGAAAAACCGTTCGAAATCGGCCGTGAAGGCCGGACTCGCGGTCGGTTGGCCATATTTGTCGAAAAAGGCCATCACCGCCGGTGCGATCATCTCCATGTCGCGGCTGAAATAGTCGACCATGCGCCGCATCTCCGCATCCTCGATGGCGGCGCCCCGCAACACCGGGTACAATTGGTCATCCTCTTTCTTGAGATGTTGCAACAGTTGATCCCGGGCCGACATCAGCGCCGCATGACCCTCCGGTGTCGAAATGCCCAATCCCTTGGCCGTGCCCAACGCACCGATGATGCGTTGATGGTCCGCTTTCAATTCCGTGGTCAAACGAGACATGCCTTCCCCCGGGAGAGAAAAAGAGCGCCCCTGGCCGTTCCGGCCCCATCCGTGGACCGCCAAACGGAGCGTCTCCTGACGTTGATCCAACCGATCAATTGGATTATTCCCCACATCAATGGAAGTTGTCAAACGTTCGGTTCTTCCCCCGCCCCGAATGACAGCGTTTACCGGCCACCAACAATCGATGGCCGATACCGGAACATCGGCCCGGCACGGTGGGCGGGCTCCAACCCGTCAGGGGTGGCCGTGAATGAATTTCACATTCATCCCAACCGGAACCCAACGGCCCCGAAAACGACCCAATAGTCCAATAAATTATTTGAATTCAATAAAAACCGAAAAGCCCCCCCCGCTTTTCAACCAACTGTCACAGCGGCTGGATTGAACGACTTTTCAATGTTTACCCGGCATTTTTACCAGTAAACTTTATCCTGTACGAGATAAAAATTTATCGTGTAAGATATAAAAATGACCTTGGCGCGGATTCGGAACGAAACCGTTTTCGCAGGGATGCGGTGGATATTCACTCTGGGATGAGGAGCTCTTGCACAGGTCGGACTGGTTGGAAGTGGAGGGAAACCAGATGAATGGCCTTGGACACCTGGAGGCCCGCATTGATTCACAACGCCGATTGATCGGATCGGTACTGACCCTGTTGCTGCTGTGCGGGTCCCTTTTCAGCGCCAATGCCGCTGAAATTCCGCGCGGGCTGCGTGGTCCGCCGTTCGCCGATGGCGGTCGAACGGTTCCCATGCCCGACCGCTGGTTCCAACGACCCATCCAGCATGATGCCTGGGCCGACGGGAGTGAGCTGGCGGTACTGGTCGACAGCCATCTTTTCAGCCGTGTGAGACCCTGGATCCAAAAATTCGGCCGGGAACGGAAGATGGCCATCGCCGTCCGCGCCGGGTCCTGTGGCCTGGCCATGGGCATGTTGCAGAAAAAAAGTGTCGATATCGGCGGATTTTGTTGTCCCCCGGCCCCCGGCGACCGGTTGCCGGGCCTGCAATTCCACACCCTGGGTATCGCCCCCCTGGCCATTTTGCTGCACCCGGACAATCCCATCGACGATCTGTCCACCCGAACGGTTCGAACCATTTTTCAGGGAAGACTCACCGGCTGGCACGAAATCCCGGGGGGGAAACGGCAGGCGGCCTTGAACGACCTGTTCATCCAGCCGATCACCCGCCGGCACTGCAAAACCCGGCCCGGACATTGGCGCCTGATGTTGAACGATGCCGAGGATTTTTCCCCGGACGCCCTGGAAGTACCGACGACACCGGACATGATCGTCCAGGTGGCCCGTTATCCCGGCGCCATCGGCTATGAGGAGGTTTGGAACATCGACCGTTTCAAACGACGCGGCGCCGTCAAGTTCATCAAGATCGACGGCTACAGCCCCTTGGACAAGGAGGCGCTGTTGACGGGAAAATATCCCTTCTACCGGGTACACAATCTCACCTCCTGGACCAACCACGGCGTCGCCAGGAAGTCCGCACAACGATTGATCCGTTCACTCCTGCAACAATCGGAGCGGCTGGACCCCGACGGCCTGTTGATATCGCCGGCGCAATTGCGCCGGGCCGGCTGGAAATTCACCGGCGATGAGCTGACGGGGGAGCCGAAATGATCCACGGTTCCAAACCATTCAACCGCATCCTCTCCTGGTGGGGCCATTTTTCCCTGCAAGGGAAGATGGTGCTGTTGATGGTGTTGGTCGGCTCCCTGCTCTGGAGCATCCTCGACCATTTTCAAAAACAGTTGATCGAGGAGCTGTTCCAAAAACACATGCTGCACATGCTCCAGGAGCGGGCCGAGGATGACCGTTTGAACCTGTCGGACCACATCACCCTGTTGCAAAAAACCGTTCTCAAACAGGTGGACCCGGCACCGTTGGAGCGGTTCATCTCCGAACGGGAGAAAAATGGTTGGAACGAAACGATGACCGGACAGGAAGCCGATCACCGCCGGCACCCCTCCTGGCTGGAGATCAAAAACGATCCCCACGGGATTCTGTTGCCCCGGTTCATCCTCCTGTTCGATGATCAAAACCGCCTGCGCCATCATTATCATCGCACCCGGGACCACCTGCCCGCGGAGGTATTGAGCAAGGTGAAACCCACGGAAAAACCCGGTGATGACCACATCATGGAGATCCTTTCGGTCGATGATCAGGCCTACCTGATATTAGGACTGTTCCTGCTGGACGACCGGCGGGAACCACGCGCCAGCCTGATTTTGGTCCAACCCCTGGACAACCGGTTTTTGTTCACCTTTCAAACCCGGCACCACTCCAACAGCATCGTCGTTTTCACCGACGGCACCACCGGCAAGGTCATGGCCAGCAGCCGCCCGGACCTCATTCCCGTGGGAACCCCCCTGTCGGCGATGAATGCCCGCTTCGTCATCGAGGAAAAACCCTTTTTCGAAAACAGCGGCATCTCCTCGGAACTGTTCATCCAGTTCGCCTCGTTGATCCCCCGGGATGAACTGCGCGCCATGTCGCAAACCATCCTCGAGGCCAGCCGCACCTTCAAGTTGTTCGCGGCGCTGGCGTTAATTTTGACGTTCGCCCTGATTCTGTTTTGGATTTCACGAAGATTGACCGCCCTTTCCCAGACCATCCTCAGCTATGCCCGCAACAATCTGCAGGTCTCCCTGACCACTTACGACGAGGGGGACTCGCTGGAAAATCTGCAAAGACTGTTCGGCCGTTTCACCCAGGAGATTCAAAATTCCCGGCTGGTCCTCATCAAGGAGCTGCACCGGCGCAACCAGGCGGAACTGGCCCTGCAGGAACATCGCGACCGGCTGGAAGAGACGGTACGCGACCGCACCGCCGAACTGGAAGCGGAGGTCAAGGAACGACGCTGGATCGAGCAGCGCCTGCTTTTCGCCCAAGCCTCGGTGAACTACTCCCAGGACGCCCTGTTCTGGGTGACCAAGGATGGCCGGATCCACTATACCAACCCCAAGGCCTGTGAATATCTGGGTTACAACGAAACCGAACTGTTGACCATGGGCATCGCCGATATCGATCCCCATTTCACCCTGGAAGAATGGGCCGAACTTTGGCAACGGCTTCAGGTCGATGACAAGGTCGTCCTCGAAACCATCCATCAAACCAGGGAAGGAGAAAAAATACCGGTTGAAATGAGCGCCACCCTCGGCGCCCATGAAGGCATCCAGTACAACATCGCCATGGTCCGGGACATCCGGGAACGACGACGGATGGAACGGGAACGGGTCCTGTCCCATACCGTGTTCCAATACAGCAAGGAGGGCATCTTCATCACCGATGACGCGGGAAAAATTCTCCGGACCAATCCGGCCATCGCCGATATCTGTGGCTACTCCGCTGAAGAATGGAAGGGGGTTCGTCCCGATTTTTTCATCACCGATCCACACCAACCCGGCGACTATCTGGACCTGTGGCCGCGGATCCTCGGCCGGGAGGAGTGGAGCGGCGAGGCCTGGACCCGGCGCAAGGACGGGGAGATCTTTCCGGCCCTGGTCAGCGTCCGTTCGGTGCGCAATGCCGGCGGCCATGACGAGGGGGATGGTTACATCGGCATTTTGACCGATATTTCCGCCCGCAAACGGGATGAGGAGCGCTTGAACCATCTGGCCAATCACGATCCCCTGACCGGACTGGCCAATCGAAACCTGTTCAATGAAACCCTGCGCCGGGCGATCCTCAAGGCCAAACGCTACAACCGGACCTTCACCCTGATGGCCTTCGACCTCGACCGGTTCAAACCGGTCAACGACACCCATGGCCATCAGGCCGGGGATCACCTGTTGCGGGAGGTGGCCCGGCGCACCCAATCCTGCCTGCGCGAGTCCGATCTGGTGGCCCGCCTGGGCGGCGATGAGTTCGCCCTCATCATCGAATCCCAGGCGGACGATCCGGGACCGAGCAATGAGGAGATCGCCAAAAAACTGGTCGAAACCCTGGGCCAGCCCTTTTTCATCAAGGGCACGCCGGTTCGCACCCCCTGCAGTCTCGGCATCGGTTCCTATCCGAAAAACGGCGACAACGCCGAACGGTTGATCAGCCACACCGACGCCGCCTCCTACCAGGCCAAGAAAGAGGGCGGCAATACCTACCGTTTCCATTCCGATGAAATGGTCCCGGTCCCATCCAAAAAAAAGAGAGCCAAAAAACGAAAAAAATAGCCCGTCCCGAAACCGGAACGAACCGGGACCGGTCACATTTGCGATTGTCTGCTTTACACTTCGGCCAACCCCTGTAGGAGCGGGCTTGCTCGCGAACCGGCCAAACCAAAGCTCCGTACGGGACTTTTCCGCGAGCAAGCCCGCTCCTACGGCGCGTCGTGAAGTGTAAAACAGTCTGATCGATCCCAACCAACCCTGACGGATTCCGCCACCGAATTTTATTGATGAACCGGTGGTATTCTTGCGAACAGTCGCACTTTCCGTTCATCCGACCTTTTTTTCGATCCCAAGGCGAACATTCTTCCCCGATCGGACTCCAAAATGGTAAGCCGGTGATTTATCAGCTTGATCCGGCTCGTTCAAAGGGGCAGACTGTATGAAAAGGCCCGGTGCCGACCGCTCGATCACTCACGGGGAGATGGATGAAATGGACACGATGATTGACGAAATCGACCGGCGCACCAATCTCGCCTTTTCCAACCGCATGGAGATGCTCTCCTTCTATCTGACCGACTCCCAACAGTACGGGATCAATGTTTTCAAGATCATCGAGGTGGTCGAAACCCCGAAGGTGATCACCCGGATTCCCCACGCCCACCCGGCCATCGTCGGCGCCTTCAAGTTTCGCGGCAGCCTGGTGACGGTGATCGACATCTCCTTCAGCCTCGGCATGAAACGGGTGGATTGGAAAAACGGGATCAGTTACATCATCGTCTGCGAATACAGCAACACCACCCAGGGATTTTTGGTTTCCCAACCGAACAAACTGCTCAACATCGGTTGGGATGATGTCAAAAAGCCGGGTGAAATCGTCGAAAGCGCCGGCTATCTGATCGGCATCACCTTCGAAAAGGATGGACAGGCGGTCCAGATCCTGGACATCGAAAAAATATTGGGCGAGGTGATCGGGCTGGACGAAACCATTTCCAAGGAGTTGGCCGAGAAGAGCGAGGAGGTCGACACCTCCGGCATGCAGGTCATGGTGTTGGACGACTCCAAGGCGGCCCGGGGCATGATGAAAAACGCCCTGGATCAACTCGGCATCGCCCATGCCTTGTTCCAGGAGGGCCACCTGGCCCTGGAGGCCCTGACCAACTCCCTGAAAGAGGGAGAGGCCCCCTTCTCCCTGATCCTCTCGGACATCGAAATGCCGGGGATGGACGGTTTCACCTTCACCCGCAAGGTCAAGGCGATCCCCGAATTGAAAAACATCCCGTTGGTCCTGCACTCCTCCATGAGCAACAAGGCCAACCGCTCCAAGGCCATCTCCGTCGGCGCCGATGGTTTCGTGCCCAAGTTTCAACCGGATGTCATCGCCGGTCTGGTCCTGGAACGGTTGGGCATCGTCAAACACGAGGGGACCGGCACCAGCACCCGGGACGCCTATTTCGGTTGAGCACCGGCATGCCCCCGTCACTACGGCGGTCGCTTTACCGTTTCTTGCCCCCCTTGCACGATTTTTGTTCCAGCAACGGCTGCAATGAGTCGGCCGGCAGGGGGCGGCTGTAATAATAGCCCTGGATCTCGTCACAACCGTGTTTTTTCAAAAATTTGATCTGCTCACGGGTCTCGGCCCCCTCCCCCACCACCTTGAGACCGAGACTGCGGGCCATGGAGATGATGGCCGAAACGATGGCGGCATCATCGGCATCCCGGGAAATGTCGCCGACGAACGACTGGTCGATCTTGAGAATATGGATCGGCAACCGTTTCAGGTAACTCAGGGAAGAGTAACCGGTGCCGAAATCGTCGATGGCGATGCGCAACCCCAGGGAACCCATCTCCTCCAGGGTGTGTATGTTCCGCTCCACCTCATCCATCGCCAAACTTTCGGTGATCTCCAACTCCAACCGTTCCGGTGGCAGACCGCTCTCTTCCAACACCGCCCGAATCCGTTGCATCAACCGTTCATCCCGGAACTGACGCGGTGACAGGTTGACCGCCAGGCTCAAACCGTCATGACCGGCCCGCCGCCAAGCGGCCAACTGGTGGCAGGCGGTTTCGAGAACCCACAGACCCAACGGTTCGATCAAACCGGTCTCCTCGGCCAGGGGGATGAACTCCTGGGGAGAGACGATGCCCTGTTCCGGATGTTCCCACCGCACCAACGCCTCCATGCCGGTGATGCGACCGCTGACGGCATGGATCTTGGGCTGATAATAAACCTGGAACTCCTGATCCTCGATGGCCTTGCGCAGCCGGTTTTCCAGGGTCAACCGCGTCAAGGCCTGGGCATCCATCTCCCGGGTGAAAAACTGGAAATTGTTGCGCCCGGTATCCTTGGCCCGTTTCAAGGCCGACTCGGCGTTACGGATCAAGCTGTCGGCATTGACGCCATCGTCGGGAAAAATGGTGATACCGATGCTGGCGGTCAGATGGATGGTCTCGCCGTGCAGATCGAACGGTCTGGTGAACACATCGAACAGTTTTCCCACCACCCGCACCGCATCCCGTTCCCCGCCCATGGCATCGATGAGGATGGCGAAGGCGTCGCCACCGAACCGACACACCGTATCCCCGTCCCGCAAACAGCCGCGGGTGCGGTTGGCGACCTCCCGCAACAACCGGTCGCCGGCGGCGTGACCGAGACTGTCGTTGATTTTTTTGAACAGGTCCAGATCGAACAACAACACCCCGACCTTGTGTTGGGACCGTTGCGCCTGGATCAACGCCTGTTGCAGGCGGTCCCGAAACAAAGTGCGGTTGGGCAGACGGGTGAGCAGATCGTGATAGGTACGGAAATGCAACTCCTCCTGGCTGTTCTTGCGTTCGGTGAGGTCCTGGATGACCGCCGAAAAAAAGAGTTCCTCCCCCGATTTCCAGGTGGAAAGCGACATTTCCATGGGAAACGGGTCACCATTTTTCCGTTGTCCCGACAACTCCAGGCGTTGTCCGAACAATCGGGATTCACCGGTGGTGCGCACCCGTTCCAACCCTTTGCGGTGAAAGGCCTGATAACGGCGCGGAATCAACCGCTCGACCGGTTTGCCGAGTATCTCCTCCTCCCGATAGCCGAATATGGTCTCGGCGCCCCGGTTCCAAAAGATGACCTTGCCCTCCTCATCGGTGGAGACGATGGCATCGATGATCGACTGGGTGACCGAACGAAAACGGGCCTCGCTCTCCTTGAGCCGTTTTTCAGCCCGTTCCCGATCGAACAACACCCGCCGCAGCCCCTCGCTGACCGCCTCGGCGGCATCGAGCGATGCCCGGAGTTGATCATCCACCCGCCGCCGCTCGATGATGCCGGCCAGGGTGTTGGCGATGGTGAGCAAAAATTCAATCTCCTCGGCATTTTTTTGCTGGTGTTCCGGCAGATAGGCGTTGATCACCCCCAGCAGGCGTTGTTGGGAGATGATCGGCACACAATAGTGGCCATGCTCCTCCATCCCTTCGAAACGGATGTCGTGATCCTCATCCACCGAGGCGGCATAGATCACCTCGCCGCTCTGGGCGGCGCGGCCGCAAAGGCAGTGCCCCAATGGGATCTGCCGGCAGGCCGATTGTTGTACCGCGCTCATGCCGCGCTGCACGGCCAATTCCAACACGCCCTTTTTTTCATCCAACAGAAAAATGGACCCCTTGGAGAGCACGTTCAGGCAGGGAGTGACGAGAATTTCCTCCAGGGCGGTCGTCAACTGTTCCTGGAGCGACACCGGCTCCAGGGCGGTTTGCAACAGGTTGTGAATGGCCTGCCGGCACCGTTGTTGATAGATGTGCCTCGCCCCCTCCCGCCGCTGCTCGGTCACATCCAGGCCGGCACCGACAATGAAGCGGATCGAGCCATCGTCATCGAGGATGACGGTGTCGTACCAGACGATGCGGCGCACCTCCCCGTCCCGGGTCAGCCAGTCGTTTTCATGGGTGTTGGGGAACTGACCGGCCACCAGGCTGGAAAAGAGACGCCGCACCTCTTCGATGTCGGCTTCGGGAATCAAAAAATCCCAGAGTTTTTTCCCTTTGACCTCGGAGACGCCATAGCCGGTCAGCCGTTCACAGACGGCGTTGAACAGATGGATGGATCCATCCACCTCCAGGACCACCACCGGATTGCCGATGGTGGCGAGGATGGTTTGATTGAAATTGCGTTCGGCGCGCAAGGCGGTTTCCGATGCCTGACGCCGCTCGATCTCCCGGATCAACGGTTTATGGGCGAACCAGTACAGGGGAATGAAACAGAACAGAACCAGGAAAACCGGCTCCAGGACCAGGCGATAAAACGAATCAGACGCGGAAGGGGCCGGGAACAGCAGGTGTGCCAGCCAGTCGCCGAGAAACAGAACCAGGATGACGAACGGAAAAATCCATAATGAACGGGGCCTCCGCTCCACTCCCCCAACGACCCGCTCCCCATCATGAAGCCGGTCTTCGAGCCGATCGGTACTGGATATCACGACAACCCCCTAACGGCGCGGCAAGGACCGCAGCCCGGATATCCCCCCTCTATCCCTGGAGGTGGATCACCCTTTGATTGAATAAACCCGAAAAATCGTTCCGGATCCGCCTCCTCGACTTCCTACATAACAGAAGCGGCCTTTACAATCAAATCCACACCAGCAGCCTCCGCTCCGGGAAAAAGCGCAACCGATACCGGTATCGATGTGACAATCGACACCATTGACCAAAAAAATCCGTTGCATTTCAGGGATACACCCCGAGCGCGGGCACGACTGGCCGTTCGACGCCAACCCGGTTCGAACATCGATCATGGTCGAAAAAAAAATTTGCCACATCCCGACAATTGGCGATCATTGACGATCGGGAGGCCGGCACAGCGGGATCGGCCGAAACGGCCGGGAACGGGCGCCGATGATCAGGGTGGTGCGACGAAACGGCCTATCCAGGCGGGAAAGGGTTTCATCAGTTTGCCGGACAGGGAGACGATCGCCTTTTGGCACGGTTCGGCCCATTCGGCGTGACGATCGCGCCGGATCCACCAGGCCGAAGCGGCGATGGCGGTGGTTTTGAGAATGATTTCCAGTTGACCGTCCCGGGACCACTCGGCCGCCAGGGGAGCGGCGACGGCGGCGGCGGCCACCTCATGGTGCAACAGCATGGCCACGGTGGCGGCATGGCTGCCGGCGAAGACGGCGTGATCCCCGCCGGGGATCACGCCCAGCCCGGCGAGCGGATCCAGGAGGGATCGATAACCGCTCCAGGAGTGGGAAGAGACGAACGCGACGCGCTCTCCGGCCAATATTTTCAGGTCATCGATGGCTCGGGAACGATGGGCCAAAAGGGCGCCGGCCACCCGGTCCCGATCATCGATGGACCGGGCCAGGGCCAACGGTTGAAATTCAGGCAACCGTCTGGCGGCGATTTCCAGGGGGGCCGGGGAAAATTCCAGGTCCATCGCCGCGGTGGTCTCCTCATCCGCCGCCAACCATTGGATCGAGGCGGCGCAACCGGCGGCGGCAAACCGTTTATTGAGCCGTTTCAGATGAAAGGAGCGTTGTTGACCGCCATCACCACGACGAATCACCACTTCGAGGAGCGAATCCGACCCGGCCGCCGCCCCCAGGACGGGACCGACGAGGAGTGAAACGGTGAAAACAAGGAGCCGAAAAGGACGTATCAGCGGATCGAACATGGACAAACGGTCCAAAAAAGGGGTTCAGGGGAGGGGGGAACATTCGATCCGGAAACGCCCTGAAACCATCAACCATCCATCTTGAACAGCCGTGGAAAATTGGCCGTTTCCAGGACGCGACGCACATGGGGTTGCACGGCACCGATCACCACACTCACCCCGCGGGCACGGGCTTCATGATGAAGCAGCAACAACATGCCCAGACCGGAGGAGTCGATATGTTCGGTCTTTCTCATGTCGATGACAACCGATTTTTTTTCGCCGACGGCCAGAAAGATATCGTGGATGGCTTGGCGAAAACCGGTATGCATTTCAAAATTGAATCGACCGTTGATGTGGAGGAGGACACTTTCCTGGTTGCGGGTGATCAAGACAGTGGCCGGCTGGGAGATGGATGGTTGCACGTCCAAGGCGTCACTCGACGTTGAAGTGGGAGGAACAGAGATTGCAACAACACTCACCCGAACTTTAACGCACTGTAACTTATCTGTCCATAAATTATATTGCTCAATGGAGATTTTTCGGCAACCCGCCGCCACCCTTTGCCGAAGCGATTTTCAGGGTGGATGTCGACTACACCGCGTGGAGTCTCACCTCATGTCCATTACGCCGCTACGCCTGGCCGGCACCTTTTTGCCCCTGCTGTCCGGATCCGGTCAGCGAAAAGGCTGAGAATCACCAACGCGGCGCTCCCCCTTCTACATGATGCTGCTGGACGCCACCGCCCCGGGCCAACTGCTGCTGGGGGTGGCCCCGACCAGGGGGTTATCCACTCTTTGGTGCCGCGCTACGACAGCGCCCGGCCGGAGTAGGGTCACACCATCCGGTCAGGGAAACCACACCGAGCGCAGAAACTGCCGGGTGCGCTCCTCCCGCGGGTTGTCGAACAGTTCCTCCGGGCTCCCCTGTTCCAGGATGCGACCGGCGTTGAAAAAACAGACGCGGTCGGCAAACTCCCGGGCGAAACCCATCTCGTGGGTCACCATCAACATGGTCAGGCGGTGTTCGCTGCCCAGGCGGCGGATCACCCCCAGCACCTCCCCCACCAGCTCCGGATCCAGGGCCGAGGTCACTTCGTCGAACAGCAGCACCTTGGGCCGCATGGCCAGGGCCCGGGCGATGGCCACCCGCTGTTTCTGTCCCCCGGAGAGTGCCGCCGGAAAGTGCGCCAGCTTGTCCCCCAGCCCCACCATCTCCAGCAACTCCACGGCCCGGCTCCGGGCGGCCTCCCGGCTGAGGCCCAGCACCCGGTGAGGGGCCTCCTGGCAGTTGTCCAGCGCGGTCATGTGCGGAAACAGGTTGAAGTGCTGAAACACCATGCCGATATTGGCCCGCAACCGCCGGATATGGCGCCGGTCCGCCGGCACCAGGCGGCCGCCGCCGGCGTCCATATGGGTCAACGGCTCGCCATCCAGCCGGATGACGCCGGCGTCGATCCCCTCCAGGGTCATCAGGGTGCGCAGCACGGTGGTCTTGCCGGAACCGGAGGGACCGATGATCGCCACCCGCTCATGGGCGGCGACGCTCAGATGCAACCGGTCGAGCACGGTGAGATCGCCGTAGCGTTTGCTCACCCCCTCAAAGCTGATCATCGGTGGTGCCGCCAGTTGCCGACTCATCGCCCGCCTCCCGGCAGGCGGCCATGCCGCCGGTCGAGCCAGACCCGGGTCCGGCGGACCAGCAGGGCCGAAAGCAGGCTGAACAGCAGAAAGAAAAGGCCAACCAGGGTGACCGGCTCGGTGTATTGAAAGGTTTCGGCGCCGATGATCTTCGCCGTCTGCATCAACTCCAGCACCGCGATGGCCGACAACAGCGGGGTCTCCTTGAACAGCGCCACCAGATAGTTGCCCAGGGCCGGCACGATGGGCGGGATGGCCTGGGGAATGATGATCCGCCGGTAGGTATCGAAGGTGGAGAGGTTCAGGGCCGCCGCCGCCTCCCACTGCCCGGCCGGGACGCCCTCCAGGCCGGCGCGATAGACCTCGGCACAGTAGCAACCATAGTGAAGACCCAGGGCCAGGACCCCGGCGGTCATCGCGTCCAGGGCCAGTCCGTACTCCGGCAGCACATGGTAGATCAGATAGATCTGGATCAACAGCGGCGTCGAGCGGACCCCCTCGACCACGGCGCCGGCGGCCCAGCGCAGGGGGGCCTTGCGGGACATTTTCAGCAGGGCCAGCAGCAGGCCGCCAATGGCGGCGAGCACGAACCCCTCCACGGTGGCGATGACCGTCACCAGGGAGGCCCGGGCCAGCAACGGAAGGATTTCCAGGGTGTAGTCCCAATCCCACAACACCGGTGTCATTGGGGCCTCCCTCGGCGCCAGTTGCGGCCGGCGCGGTGTTCAAGCTGCTGCATGGCCATGGTAATCAGCAGGGAGAGGGCCAGGTAGAGCAACAGGGTCAGGGTGAAGATCTCCGCCGTGCGCAGGGTGGTCTGGTTGAGCTGCTGCGCCTTGAAGGTGAGATCCGAGAGGGTGATCAGGGAGACCAGCGCGGTGGCCTTGAGCAGCTCGATGAAAAGGTTGCCCCAAGGAGGCAGCATGGCTGGGAAGGCCTGGGGCAGAATGACGCGGCGCAGGGTCTGCAGGCGGCTCATGCCAAGGGCCCGGGCCGCCTCCCACTGCCCGGGATCCACCGCGGTGATGGCGCCCCGGATCACCTCCGAGCCGTAGGCGCCGATATTCAGTCCCAGGGCGGCGATGCCGACCGTGAGCGGCTCCAGGCTCAGGCCGAAATGGGGCAGGACGAAAAAGAGCCAGAACAGTTGAACCAGGGCCGAGGTACCGCGGAACAGTTCGACATAGGCGGTGGCCAGCATGGCGAACGGGGCCGGGGCATAGAGGCGCAGCAGGGCCGAGGACAGGGCCGCCGTCACCGCCACCAGAGCCCCGCCGGCGCTGATCCGGACCGTGACCAGGGCGCCGCGCAGCAGCTCGGGCAGTAGATGGCCGAGATCGCCGCGAATGGTCATGACCGCCACCGCCAACAGGCAGCCGGCCAGTGCCGCCGCCATGGCTGCCGGGCTCCGGTCCGCCACGGCCCTACTCTCCGGCACAGTGCTCGGCGGCACTCTTTTGCGGCAGGTTGGTCCGGTCGAAACCGAATGGGGCCACCAGGGCCAAATGTTCCTCGGAGCCGATAAACTCCCGCAACACCCGGTTTACCGCGTCCCGCAGCCCGCCATCCTCCTTGCGGAAGCCGAAGGAGCCCTCCCCCCGATAGCTTTTGCCGTTGTGGATGAAGGTGAAGGGGGTCGCGCGCTGCAGACCGGCATCCTTGGCGGCCAGTTCCTTGGCGGTCAGTGAGGTGAAGGCCGCCGCCGTCGCCCGGCCCGATTTGACCATGGCCACCGCCGAGACGAAATCGGGCACCACCATCCGCTGCGCGAAGGGGATTCCGGCCAGTTTGGCGTGGCTCACCTCGGCGGTGCCGGCGATCAGGGCGATCTTCCCCTTGCCGCGGAGGATATCGCTGTAGCGATTGATGGCCCGCGGGTTGCCCTTGGGGACGATGAAGGCCTCACCGATGCCGTAGGTGGGGTTGGCGAAGAGAATCTGCCGGCACCGTTTCGGGGTGATGTACATGGAGGCGACGATGGCGTCGAAACGGCCCGCCTTGAGCCCTGGAATCAGGGCGCCCCATTCGGTGAGCACCCCCTCCACCCGGGGAACGCCGAGCTTGCGCATCACATATTTGAACACCGTGGGCGACTCCCCGGTCAACCCGCCCTCCACGGTCGCATAGGCGTATGGGGCCTCATTGGCGAAACCAACCCGTATGTACCCATCCTTTCTGGCCTGCTCCAGCGTCGACGCCGCCCGGGCGCTCAAGGGAGCAAATATCAGAACCGCCACGGCAATCAGCAGCGGAAGTAGCACATTCCACGGCCGTCCAACCATATTATCATTGTACATTGCCAGCCTCCGAACGATTCGTGTACATACAGGTTTTACAACCATTCGACCATACCCAACCGGGACCGGGGTTGCAATGGCGCACGACATCCATCATCCATGAAGCGGGTGGTACCGTCACGCATGGGGGATGGTTCCATTTCGTCATGTTTTCTCTTTTTCACGTTTTTTTTCGATGGCCTTGAACTCCGGACAACGGCCATCGGCGTAGAGCAGATCCTGGGTGTAGATCTCCCGGCAGATGGCGGCGTGGACACAGTCGGCCCCCTGTTGGCATTTGACGCCGACCCGGGGCCGACCCTTGTGGCTGGGCGGTGTGAAACCGCCCGGATGACGGATGTGATGATCCTTGTCGCTGTTCCGGGCCACCGGTCCGGCCCCCTATCCCTGGAACCGGGCGACGGTTTGGCGCAACTCCCGGGCGATGTGATTGAGATGACCGGAACGCTCCTTCACCATGTGGGTCAGGTCCTGCATGTCATCCAGGGCGCTCTCGAATTGACCGTCGGATTTGAGCTGGCCCAAATTTTCGGCGGGATCGGCCATTTCGACCATCTTCACCACCCGGTCGGCCTGATCGACCATATTGAGGGCTCGATCCCCCAGTTCCCGGGAAACCCCATCCACCTGTTCGGCGGCATCGGAGAGACCGGCGAACATCTCCTGCAAGGTCGCCACCATGCGGGCCATGGTCAAGGTCAGCAACGCCACCTCGTTGCGCGGCTTTTCCCCCTCATCCACGGCGTCGGTAAAGGCCTCGGCCAGACGGACGACGGTGAAAATACGGCTGGAAATTTGCCGGGTGATGAACAGGGAGAGCAACGTGCCGGCGAATATGGCCACCACCGCCAGGATCTGGGCGCTCAACACCATCATCTCCGAACGCCGGCGGGACCGTTTGACCCCGGCCTTCTCCTGGCGAATCGCCTCCTCTACGGTCTCCTCGACCAGGGGTTGAATGGCCGCCGCCGCGGTGCGCATGCGGCCGGATATGGCGTCGATATGGTCATTTTGAGCCACCAGGGCCAAAAAATCGTTTCGATAGCGATCCATCAACGACAGCAACCGTTTTTTGCCGGCCTCCGGCATGGTGGTATTTTCAACGGCCCGTTGAAAACGGTCGGTCAGGCTCCGAACCCGCGCCACATAGTCCGCGCCGCCACGCAACAGATAATCTTTTTCACCACGGCGGATCTGCAGCAACGACACCAGCAGGTGCGGCTCACCCAGGTCGGACACCCGGGATTCGACCTCATGGATGGTCTCCCGAAACCGGCCCTGCAAGCCCGATTCATGATCCAGCCCCTTGGTCCGCCAGGCGGCGACGATCTCCTGGAAGGTGGCCCCGTACTCGTCCATGGCGGCGATGATCCGTTTCCCCACCGGCGTGGCATCGGTCCATTCCTCGATCCGGCTCAACTGGTTCACCTCGGAGCGGATCCGTTCATTGAATCGATCGACCCGTTGCACATGGGCCATATCGCGGTAGAGGAGAAAATCCTTTTCGGAACGCCGCGCCTCCAGAAGATAGCGATGAATATGCAGGGCATGATATTTTTTCGCCTGCTGGTCCTGACGCAACCGTTGATAATCGGCCATGCTGCGTTGGAACAGATCGTGGTAGAGCCAGACCACCCCCAGAAACAGCAGGATTGTGACACCGAAACCACTGCCCAGTTTTTTACCGATGGGCCAATTTTGAAAACCGGAATCCCGTGCCACTGTTTTCTCCCCTGTGCGATGATGAGTGACCGTCGTCAAAACGGCTTTCCGATCATTTTACCGCCATCGGCGTCAAACCGCCATTCAATCCCGTTGTGGTACCGAAGGTTACCGTTAAACGCCACTATTGTCAGTTGGCCTTTGAAAAACGGTCAACGAGGGTTTTCCCCATGCCACTGCCCCTTGAAATGACCGGTCTTATCGTGGGACAGTGTTAAACTGTGTGACAATGGATCATTCCAATTCAGAGGGAAAAGCAAGATGAATCGACGCGTTGTTCCGGTGCTCGGTGTGGCATGGATGATGGCCCTGCTGTTGGGAGGATGCAAAACCCTGCAAACGCCGGATTGGCTCCCCAGCACGCCCTGGATGAGTGATGCCACCGCTGAAAAAGCCAAAAACCCCACCCCCGGACCGGACAGCGAACCCGTCCCGGCAACGTCCAAAAAAGTGAAAGCCCCCACCGGGGAAGAGACCGCCGAACGGACAGCCGCCGCGATCGATGATCAAACCCCGGAACCGCCGGTGGCGGAAGAGATGGTCAGCCGAGCCCCCCAGGAGCCGATGATGGACGGGCCGGAAATGGAAACCCCGCCAATCGATGAAGAGCCCCCCTTGGCGGAAACGGCGGCGGCGATGGATGAAGCCGGCGCCGAACCGGAACCGGTCGCCGACGGGGATGCGGTGGCAACGGCCGAGTCCGCAGCGACCGACGCGACTGAAAAGCCGAACGAACAACCGTTGGAGATGACCGTCACCGCCGGCGGCCAAGTCAAGGCCCAATCCCCCAAACCGACCGGCACCCTGGCCAAATGTGTGGCGACCAAGACCGCCGGCACGCTCGACCCCCGTTCCACGGACGACCGGGCCCGGGTCATCTCCGAAGTCGAGGATATCGGCACGTTCCGTATCGATATCGAAAAAAATGACGGCGGCTCCCTGGTCGTGGTCACCTCACCTCCGGAGGGGGACAACCGGGAGATCCTGGCCGCCATCGAATACTGTTCCCGCCGCAAGGTGGAGCGCAAAGGCGGCTGGCCACTGATGTAACCGACTGGGCGGTCGATTGCCGTCGACCCCCGTCGGCCACCCGTCGAAAGGGATGACATGGGCATGGTTCCCACACCGGGTCAAAAAACGGTCAGCCGCCATCTGGCCGTGGCCATCCCGCTGTTCATCGGCGCCGCCCTGCTGGATGGTTGGATGACCCTGCGCGGCCTGAATGGCAATCCCTATTATGAGGGCAATCTCTATTTCCGCTTCTGGATGGGTTGGTTGGGGGTGACGTGGGGCCTGGTGATGGGCAAAACGGTGATCGGTCTACTGGCCGTGGCCATGGCCCACTGGACCGCCCACACCATCGAGGAGGGCCGGTTCGACGAACGAACCAACACCCTGCTCCCCTCCTTCATCACCTGGCTGAAACGGCGCAAGCCCTATTGGGCAGGCTGCGTACCCCTCTACGCCATGGTGGTTTTGCAACTGCTGGCCGCCTGGTTGTGGACGCCGGTGGTGAATTATCCGGGATAGGGGCGGCTGGCCTGTCAAGCATCACAAGTTGACCGGCAAATCGTTCCCGACACCAATATTTCTTTCCTCCCCCGGCGGCGCGCTCATTCTGATTTTTCACCCCGGCTGCGGGCGCCCAGGAGAAAGGCCTGGACCACATCCTTGGGTATATAGTCCGGCTCCGGCGCCGGGGTCGTCTGACCGGTTCCGTCGGTGGCCATTTGTTTCGGGGTTGGTTTTCCTGCGGTTGATCCCGGTTTGATGAACTGGGAAAGATTGGACAACTCGTCAATGATGCGAAACCAGAAGGGACCGCCCAGTCCGATCATCAGGCCGGAGAGCAGAACGAACAGGAACCAACGAAAACTGTTGGAGGGATCCTGGCGGAGGGCCGCCAGATAGTTGATAAAATTATCACTGTCCCGAACACACTGATCCGGATCGTTTTCAGGATCTTTCAGACAGTCGCAGATGTACGGCTTCAGCACCTCTTTAATCACCACCGCACAGGCGGAATCGACCGCCTTGGCCTGAAAGTAAACGGTTCTCCCATCTTTCTTCGCGTCATACGTCCGAAGTGGGGATTGTTCGTTTACATTTTCCCGTGCAACGGGAATCACCCGGCACCAGGGAAAATAGCCATCTCCCAGGGTCAGTCCCTTTTCATCCAGCTCTTGAAGTTTTTTTTCCATGTCATTCAACAGTTGCCGTCTCTTTTCCTGGTCGAAGGTCGCGGTTTTTTGGGAACCGTTTCCCGACTCGGGGGCTGGCACCATGTTGAGAATCTGCTCCTTCATGGCGATGATCGCCTCGCGCGCCTGGGGATTTTCCAAAAATCCCTGGAACAGGCGTCCGGCCTCGACATTGGCGGCAAAGGCCATGAATATCGCCGCCACCAATGAAATCCCCTTGGACCGATCATGAAAATATTGACTGGCTATCTCCCCGAAACGATCGAATTTGGCCGCCAAATCCTCCACGGAACGGATCAACGGGACATGTTCGTCGTTTTTTTCATCCAATTTTTTTAAAAGATTTATTTTTTTCTCAATTTCAGCGCCAGCTCCCTTGAGCATGATTTCTCCAACCCGAGTGGCGGCCACCCGTTCGACGAATTGCACGGCTTCGAGAGAGGAAACCTTGTCACCGGACAGAAAAAACCGTTTGAGACGCGACAAAAAATCATCTTCCGGGGGTTCCGCCGCCTGAGCCGTTTTAAGCGAACTTTTTTCGTCTTTGGCAACCGGAATCGCTTCTTGATTCCTGGTCACGTGGCGTAAAAATTCCTCTTTGATCTCCTGCAACTTCTCGCCCTTGAACTCCGGACGCTGACTGATATAGGTGTCGAACAACCGCTCCATGGAGGCATAAAAACCATCCTGGCGCAACTCGAACAACCGATGAAAAAAGGCTTCGACCAAAACGGAAACCAAGGTTGAAAACATGAACATGGTCAGGGAAAAGGCCAAGGTGGCGCTTAAAACATCCAACATTTCATCCTCCATCGGTCACTTTTTCACCACCATACCGCCAATCGACGGCATGACAATCAACTTTTGATTTTAGCTCCACGCAACAACCGATGCACGGGCTGAAAATGACCTTCTGAATGAAAAAACCGTTTACATACGGAAATACGCCGTTGTAGCCGGCGACTCAGTCGCGCCGGCATGATCGACACGGATCCCGGGTTGTCGGGGAGTCGGGGTCAGCCGTCGCCGCGGCGGATCACCTCTTCCGCCGGGGTCCAGGGCAGGGAAAAGGCGTCGGCGACGCCGGGATGGGTGACATGGCCCAGGACGATATTGGCGCCTTTGCGGATGGCCCGGTTTTTGAGGATGGCGCGTTGAAACCCGTTTTCGGCCAGGGCCATCACATAAGGCAGGGTGGCGTTGGTCAGGGCGATGGTGGAGGTGGCGGGAATGGCGCCGGGCATGTTGGTCACACAGTAGTGGACCACCCCCTCCTCGACGAAGATGGGATCCTCGTGGGTGGTGGGACGGGAGGTCTCCAGGGAACCGCCCTGGTCGATGGCCACATCCACCACCACGGCGCCCGGTTTCATGGTTTTCAGCAGCTCCCTGGTCAACAGTTTCGGCGCCCTGGCGCCGGGGATCAGGACACCGCTGATCACCACGTGGGCATGGCGCAGCAGACGGCGCAGATTGTGCGCGTTGGACATCTCGGTGATGACATTGGCCGGCATGACCTCGCTCAAATGGCGCAACCGTTCCAGGTCGATATCGAGGATATGGACCCGGGCACCCATGCCGGCGGCGATGCGGGCGGCATTGCTGCCGACCACGCCGCCGCCCAACACCACCACCGTCGCCGGTTTCACCCCCGGCACACCGCCGAGCAGAACCCCGAGACCACCATGCTCCCGTTCCAGATATTTGGCCGCCTGCTGTACCGCCATGCGTCCGGCCACTTCACTCATGGGCGTCAACAGGGGACGATGACCGGGGGATGATTCGATGGTTTCGTAGGCGATGGCCACACAGCGGGAGTCGATCACCGCCCGGGTGAGGGTTTCGGAGGCGGCGAAATGGAAAAAGGTGAACAGCACCTGACCCTCGCGCAGCCATCCGTACTCCTGGGGTTGCGGCTCCTTCACCTTCAGGACCAGGTCGGCCCGCTCATAGATCGCCTCGGCCCGGGCCACCCGTTCGGCGCCGGCGTCGGCATAGTCGGCGTCGGCATGACCACTGGCCTCACCGGCCCCCGCCTCCACCAACAACCGATGGCCCTGCCGCGCCAACAACTCCACCCCCACCGGCTGCAGGGATACGCGAAATTCATCCACCCGGTTTTCCTTCAAGACCCCGATGATCATCCCCGGTCCCCTTTTCCCGCTCACAGTCGGCCCCATCGGCCCGTCAGGTCGTGTCCGAAGGTTGGTGGAAATTCGGGAAACGGCGTAAGCTCCCAAAGAA
>CAYFNE010000070.1:25958-27900 GCA_964344355.1 uncultured Magnetococcales bacterium | reverse complement strand
TCCTTGGAACCACCACCCTTGGAACCACCACCCTTGGAACCACCACCCTTGGAACTGCCGCCGCCCTTGGAGCCACCGTCCTTGGAACCACCACCCTTGGAACCACCGCCCTTGGAACCGTCCTCATCCTGACTTTCGACCGGTGTGGCCATGGTGGTGAAAGCGACCTCATCGGCATCCGCTTCCACGGCGACATTCATGGTACCGGTAGTGACACGGACATCATCGCCATCCCGAGTGCTGATCTGAATGCCCAGATCAAAATCGGCATCGCTGTGAAGGGGTGGCGTAACGGTCAAGCCGGAGACCTCCCAAGCGATAGGCTGTCCATCGGCATTGCTGTCGGTTACCAACAACTCATCCTGAGATATCACCCAGGTATTGCCGGCACCGGCCTGACCGATATTGAAAGAGGTTCCGTCGGGAATATCGGTCAGGACCAGATCACCGGACAGGGTTTCGGAGCCATCGGCATCCTGTAAGGCAAAACTGATATCAAGATCGATGGCGGTATCTTCCAGGCCAGCCGCATCGTTTGTCCCGACGGTCAGAGTATCCGCATCGGCTTCGACGGTGACGTCGACCGAACCGGATGCTTGATGAAAATCGTCGCCATCCTGTGTGGTTATCTGAACGCCAAGGGAAAAATCGGAACTGTCGTTGGCCGGTGGGGTAATGGTCAGATCGGGAACCTCCCAGGCCACGGCATCACCGGAATCATTGGTGCCGGTCACTGCCAGCGCATCCTGGGGAATCACCCAGGTTCCATCCGCACCGGCTTCGCCGATGTTGAGGGTGGCCCCCTCGGGCACGTCGGTGAGGATGATGTTGCCGGAAAGATTTTCCGACCCGTCCTGATCCTGCAGGGCGAACCGGATGTCCAGGGCAATACCACTGTCTTCGGTGCCGGTGGCATCGGTCAAGGTCAATGTCGGTGTGTCGGCATCGGCAACAACCGAGATATCAATGGTATTGGTGGTAACGGCTTGATCCCCGCCATCGGCTTCGGTAGCGGTGGCGGAAACGGTCAGTTGAAAATCGGCGTCGCTGTTTTCGGCCGGAGTGATGGTCAACCCCTCCAGGTCGCCAGCGGCCAGGGTCCAGCTGCCATCACCATTGTCCATACCGGCGGAAAGTTCGGCACCAGCCGGCACGCCGTCGATGGTAATGGCCAGGGATTCCGAACCATCCACATCGGTGAGACCGGCATCGATATCCAGGGCGATGGGTTGATCCTCGACACCGCTGGCATCGGCCACGGTCAAGGTTGGCGCATCGGCATCCGCGGCAACAACCACATCCATGGTACCGGTAACCAAGGCGGTATCCCCACCATCGGCCTCGGTGGCCGTGGCGGTGACGGTCAATTGAAAATCGGCGTCACTATCCGCGGTCGGGGTCAGGGTCAACCCTTCCAGGTCGTCAGCGGCTAGGGTCCAGCTACCATCGCCGTTTTCCATACCGGCGGATAGCTCGGCGCCGGCCGGTACCCCATCGATGGTGATGGACAGGGATTCGGATCCATCCATGTCCGACAGGCTCGATGCGATGTTCAGGGAGATGGGTTGATCCTCGGTGCCACTGGCATCGTTCACGGCCAAATTTGGATCCTCAGCCGTTTGATCGACCGGCTCCGGCTCGGGTTCCGGCTCAGGTTCCGGCTCGGGCTCCGGCTCGGGCTCCGGCTCGGGTTCCGGCTCCGGTTCTGGTTCCGGTTCCGGTTCCGGCTCGGGCTCAGGTTCCGGCTCCGGCTCCGGCTCCGGCTCGGGTTCCGGCTCAGGCTCAGGCTCCGGTTCAGGCTCGGGCTCCGGTTCGGGCTCGGGCTCCGGTTCGGGCTCCGGTTCGGGCTCCGGCTCCGGTTCGGGTTCCGGTTCGGGCTCGGGTTCAGGCTCCGGCTCCGGTTCGGGCTCCGGCTCAGGCTCCGGTTCGGGCTCCGGCTCCG
>CAYFNE010000070.1:17860-25858 GCA_964344355.1 uncultured Magnetococcales bacterium | reverse complement strand
GTTCGGGCTCCGGCTCCGGTTCGGGCTCCGGCTCAGGCTCCGGTTCGGGCTCCGGCTCCGGTTCGGGCTCCGGCTCCGGTTCGGGCTCCGGCTCAGGCTCCGGTTCGGGCTCCGGTTCGGGCTCGGGCTCCGGTTCGGGCTCGGGCTCAGGCTCCGGTTCGGGCTCAGGCTCCGGTTCGGGCTCCGGTTCTTCGGTGGTCAAATCCTCACCGGTGACCGTGGCCTGAGGCGGTTCGGGGGTTTCGATGGGGGTGGTTTTATCCTCATCCTCCGGTTGCTCCCCTTCTTCCTCCTCGTCCGGCTCCGGCTCCTCTCGTGAATCCTCCTTTTTGCCTTTATTGCCGTCTTCACTCCTGGAACCGGCGTTCAACTCATCATGGAGAACATCATCGGCATCATCCACCGAGGACTCGGCCGCGGAGTTGAAAGGTTCCTCTTCCGCGGTGGATTTTTCCTCCCGGGATTCAGCCGTCGGTTGCTCCCTCTCCCTCGTTTCATCACCCGCTTCCGGTTCGGAACCGTACTCACCGGACAAACCCCGATCATCACCCATGGCGCCGGTCCGTGCCGCCAAGCCCTCGGCCATACCTTCGACGCTGCGCTGGTCGCTGCCCATGTTGATGGCGCCCATGGCCTGAATGTCCTCCTCCAGGCTGTCTGCGCCGACGTTTTGATTCTCCTCGGCGGACAGGTCCTGGGTGGCGACATTTTCCCGTTGCAAAACGGTCATGTCGTCGAGGGATTGCCGCGATTCCTCGTCACTTTCCGTATTCGGAAGGGAAGATCCTTGATTGGTGGTGTCTTCAGCCATGACCGTATCCTTTGTGTTTCAGGTCGAGCCGCCGAGTGCTCCAGGACAGCCGCTCGATGGGTGTCGCCAATTTCCCAGTCCCTGCAACCAATTGATATTTATGCAATTGGTAAATTTTTCAAAATGCCATGGGCAACCGGGCGCACGTTTACCCGAATCGACTATACCATATGGGAAGCAACGGATGTAACCTTATTAACTAAACATAAGGCAATAGTTTTTCATTGGAATGTAAAAATTTGTAACTTGTTGGTATGATCAGGGAAAAATGCTTAATGTAAGTGAATGTTCGCAAAATCAAGCCGAACTTTTGGCGGCGGATGGGGAGTTGAAATTCCTCAGGAACCCTTCAAGGCCGCTTGCAGGGCGTCGTATATACGATCCCACTCATTTTCAATCAATTTCAGGGAATGATCAGTATGCCAATTATTGTTTTGCACCTGCAAACGGAGATCCTGGCACAAATGCACCAGACGCTGGGCGCCGACACTGCGGGCGCTGCTCAACATCTGCTCCAGGACCTGGATGGATTCCCCATAATCCTGCCGGTCAAAATGGCGCTTCAAATCCACCAACCGCTTGGGAAACAATTTCAATACCAATTGAATGAATTCGGAAAACCGCTCCACATTGTCCTTTTTCAGACAATCGATCAACACCGGATCCAGGGGAAAGGCCTCGGCGGCGAGGGGCATCCTTGCCGACCGGGAGCCGGTGGGGATCCACCGTTGCAAAACCCGCTTCAAATCCGATTTGATGATCGGTTTTTCCAAAAAATCGTTGATGCCGGCGGCGGCGCAACGGGTCAGATTGTCGCTGCGTTTTTGAAAACTGATGGCGATGATCGGCACCGGAAAATCGGTGGCGATATTTTTTTCATGGTCACGAATCCGGCTGCTGGCCTGATAACCGTCCATGACCGGCAGGTGACAATCCATGAAAATGAGATCATGGAACTGTTTTTGAAACCGGGACAGGGCCGATGCGCCATCAACACACACATCGACCTGACACCCCAGGTCCCGTAAAAACACCTCCAGGCTGAACTGCACCACCTCATCATCCTCGACCAGCAACACCCGTGGTTTCCTCCGGGCGCCGACGAAATCGGCCGTGCCGCTCTCCCGTGTCACCTGGGCGTTGAACATGTAGCCGACGCCACGGATGGTTTGAATCAGCGGCGAGAGCTGACCATCGGTTTTCAAATGCCGGCGCAGACGGCTGATCATGTTGTCGACGCTGCGTTCGAACGCATCCATGTTCCGTCGCCGGCTGAACTCGACCAGTCGGTCGCGGCTCAACTCCTCGAAAGGATGCAACAGAAAACTCTTCAGCAGGCGGAATTCACCGTCGGTCAGGGTCTTATGTTGATCCTGCGGCGAGGTCAAAACCCGATTGCCGCCATCCAGGGTCCAGCCGGCGAAACGGTAGCGCTCCGATTTGAGCGGTGCGGGGGTCTCTTTCGCAATGGCCCGGTCAGTGCGACCATTGGACCGGCGCAACAGGGCGCGTACCCGCGCCAGGAGCTCCCGGGGCAGGATCGGCTTGACCAGATAATCATCGGCGCCCATCTCCAGGCCCAGCACCCGGTCCACCTCTTCGGACCGGTCGGTCAGCAGAATGATCGGTATGTCGGAAACCCCCCGCAGATCCCGGCAGATGTCCAACCCGTCCTCATCCGGCAGGTCCGGATCGAGAATGAGCAGGGACAAACTCCGGTCCTGCATCAGGGCGCGGAACGCCTGCCCGGTGTCACAACTGCTGATCCGATAATCCGCCGTCTCCAGGGTGATCGAAAGCATTTTGACAATGACCGGATCGTCATCGACGATGGCGATATGTTGAGCGGGCGCGGGCAATGAAACCATTCCAGACGGTTGAAGGTGAACGGATGGAGCTGGATGAAAGGGTCAAAAAGACGTCGCGCCGATCATGGGCACCATCCCTGGTCATACGGCCATCTCCCCACCTCTCCAGGATTTCGAGAGGCGAACATCAAAATCATGCGGAGAGGTGCCGACCTTGAAGGATACGCGATCCGGGCCGGCGTGGTATAAATGCCAACCCCTTATCATAACACCCTTTTCTGCCACATTCCCATTCATCGTCCAGCAACATGCGGTAATTGTTTTTTGTCAAAATGTAACTATTTGTAACAAAACGGCCCGCCAACTCAGGTGGGGGTCGGCTCCTCCGGGCTCGCCCACTCTTTTTCGTAGGTGGACCAGGAGTGGTTTTCAACGGTGGATTCCGGCAACAACCGACCGGCCCGCGACAGGACGAACCAGATCAACGGCAACAGGCCGCCGAGGACGAACACCGCCCCGCCCAGGGAGCGGAACCAGGTCAGGGTTTGAAAAATCGTCCCCTGCACGATCTCCTGGGAACGGGCCATCCACAACCCTTCCTGGATGACGACCATGAGTTGATAGACCCCGACCGGGAACAGGTCCAAAAACATCATCAGCGCCACACCGATGTTCAGGGACCAGAAGATGATGCGGATCAGCTTGGCATTCCAGCTCGATTCATGGAACAGATGTTGGCAACAGAACAGCATCCCGGCCAAAGCGATGTTCCCTTTCACCCCGAACATGGCGGCATGGGCATGGTTGCCGGTGAGATAGGTGGCATGTTCGAAATAGTTGACGATCGGCAGGTTGATCAACGAACCGAACACGCCGGCGCCGAACACGTTCCAGAAATTGACCGCCAGGATGAACAGCCACACCCCCTCCATGACCACCGTCTGCCTGCCCTGCACCTGGAACAGGTCGGCCCGCGCCTGCTCCTGGCGCATGCGCCAGGCGTCCAGGGTCAACAGCAGCAGCGGCAACACCTGCATGGTGGAAAAGACCGATCCCAGGGCGATGATGCCGGTCGGCTTGGCGATCCAGTAAAAATTGTGGGCGATGCCGATGGTGGCGGTGATGAAAAACAACATCACCGCCAGGAACACCACCCGTTCGGCCATGATTCGGGAGATCAATCCCATCTGCACCAACATGTAGGCGACGATGACGGTGGTGAACACCTCGAAGGTCACCTCCACCCACATGTGGACCACCATCCACCGCCAATAGTCGGCGACGGCGAAATTGGTCTCCGGTAGTACCAGGAGACCGAAAAACAGGAACAGGACCATCACGCCGCTGCCGTAAAGGAGCCAGGCGGGGACCGACCAGAGATTTTTTTTCGTCAGCCAGGGTTTCACCCCCCGGTAGATGATGGCGATCCACAGGCTGAAGGCGACCAGCAGCAGAATTTGAAACAGCCGTCCCAGCTCCATGAACTCCCAACCCTGACTGCCCAACCAGTAGGCCCAGGCGCCGGTCAGGATTCCGGTCTGCCCCAGATAGATGCCGACCAACGCCCCGACGCCGACGATGACGCAGAGGATGAACAGCAGATCGATCCATTTTTTTTGCCCATCGGGGACCCGGGAGAGCCCCGGCAGGAAAAAGATGGTGTAACCGACCCAACACATGAAAAACCAAAAAATTTGCAACAGTGTGTGATAACTCCGCGCCACGGTGAAGGGGATGAGGTCGCCGAGATAAATGCCGAACGGTCGGATGAAATCGGTGGCGCCGATGATGCCGGCCAACACTTGCAAACCGAACAGGATCATCGCCAGGACAAAAAATTTATAGGTGGCCCGTTGGGTGGGGCGCACACACCCTTTTTCCAGGTCCCGGGTGGTCAACGACCGGCCCTGACCGCCGTTGAAAGGATCATAGTGCAACGATTTCATCTGCCCGTAGACATAGAGCACCAGACCGATGCCCAAAAAGAGCGCCAGGATCGACAGGACGCTCCAGATCAGGGTGGCGGCGGTGGGGGTATTGCCGGCCAGGGGATCATAGGGCCAGTTGTGCGTATAGCTGTAGGTTTCACCGGGACGGTTGGCGGCGGCCACCCAGGCCCCCCAGAAAAAAAAGGCGGTCAGGGCGCGGATCTCCTGCGGATCGGTGAGATAATCCTTTTGAAAAAATTCGCTATAATCGACATCGGTGAACATACGGCGAAAATGGTCGTTCAAGACACCGAGGGCATGAATCTGTGCCTCGTTCAGCAGAATGTGACCGTCACCGCCATCCCCCTGCCAGGTGTTCCGGTGCAGCTCCCGCCGTACCCGGGCCTCGATGGCGTCCCGATCGTGCAGCGAGAGGACCGGATCGCCGTTGTTCTCCATCAGCGCCCCTTCATAAAAGGCGATCATGGCCGTGGCCATGCGGTGCAGGGCGTCGGCGGTGAAATCGGGCCCCCTCTCGGCGCCGTCCCCCCAGAAGGAGCCGTAGGCCATCAATCCGCGCCGGTGAAAAATTTCCTCCCCGTGGTTGATCGTCTCCCTGGCGACGACGGTCCGGCCATCACCATCCTTGAAATCCACCAGCGGCGGGGCGCTGGCATAGGTGGCCCCACCCAGATAGAGCAGACCGGCGATGCTGATGCCGGCGACGATGGCCGCGTAGAGGATCCAAAATTTTTTATTCAACAGCAGGGCCGCCAGGCTGCGAAGGCTGGATCCACCGTTCGTTTTTACGTTCATCGTCAATGTGTTCTTTCGTGATAAAATGACCGGGAAATTTTTGAGAGACCGGTTCGGCAGATCCGCGGCCGGTCGTCAGGGGGTGATTTCATTCGTTCCCCTCATCGTCGTCGACGAAATGGATACGACCGGTCGTTTTCGGTTCAATCCGTTTGTTATCGGCGATGTAGCGCGACACCATCTCCGAAATTTTCGGTCCATATTTGGCGGAGATCAATCTCGGGGCATTTTTCAACATGAAAAACCCGTCCCCCCCTTCGGCGATGTAGTCGTTGATCGCCAGGGTGTAGGTTTTTTCCGGATCCAGGGGGATCCCCCCCACCTTGACCGACAGGACCCGGTGACCCGGCAGATAGGACCGGTCGACCGCCATCTCCAGGCCGGACACCTGTAGAAAACGGCCCTTGACCCGATCCATCTGGCTGACGCCGGTCTCCAGGATTTCCCGCAGGGTTTTGCCGCTCACCGACACTTTGACCAAAAAATTGTTGAACGGCAAAATGCGCTGGATGTCCTCCCGGGTCAGGGTGCCCGGTCCATAGGTGGCATCGCTGCGGATGATGCCGCCATTCTGCAGACCGATGTCGGCCCGGGCGGCGAGGCGGCCGGCGTCGGCGATCAGATTGCCGAGATTGGTCTCCCGGGTGCGGTTGTCCACCCGTTTGGCGTTGAGGGCCACGCTGGTGGTGCCGATGGCGTTGCCCAGGGATTTTTTCAACCGGTGTTGATAACGCAGCAACTGCGCCGCCATTTCCGGATCGTCGCCGATGGCATCGGTGATGGGGATGAACCGCACCGGTGTCCGTTTTTTGGTCCGCCGCGGATCATAATCGATGCGGCCCAATGCCCGCAGGTCGGAACCGGACTCGACGATCAACGTTCTTCCCAACACCTCCCGGGAGATGATGTGATCATGACCGCCGAGGATGATGTCGATGCCCGGCACCGCATGGCTCAACCGTTGATCCTCCTCATAATCCAGATGGGTCATGGCGATGATCACCTCCGCCCCCATCGATTTCAACTGCCGCACCATGCGCCGGCCGGTTCGCACCGGATCGGTGAAATGAAACATGTCGGTATCCCGGGCCAGTTCCCGGGTCTCCGGGGTGAGCAGGGAAAAGACCCCCACCTTCAAACCGTTCACCTCCCGCAGACCGTACCGGTACCAGGGCGGCGTCTTGTTGCCCCGGGTCAGGATGTTGGAGCTGATCCAGGTAAAGTTGGATTCGGCCACCCGGTCCATCAACACCTTGGCGCCGAAATCGAACTCATGGTTGCCCGGCATGGCGAAATCGACACCGATGCGGTTCAACAGATCGATCATCTGCCGTCCCTTGAAGACCTGGGACATCAACGACGGTGAAAGAAAATCCCCGGAGAGGAACAACAACGCCTGGGGATCCTCCCAGCGGATGCGGTCGACGAGACTTTTCAGGCGGGCGAACCCCCCCTGCTTGCCATCGGTACCCACCGGCATCACCTCGTAGACGTCACACAGGTGCAGGATGGTCAGCCGGCGGTGGTTTTCATTCATGTCATCGGCGTGGCCATCGATGATCGGGGCGCAGATCAACAACCCGGCCAGCAGGGAAAAGAACCAAAAAATACGTTTTGAATTCATACGCATCGATCGATGATCCCGATTTTGTCGCCCGAATGGCCCGAGCCGGCATGTCCCGGCCACGCCGGGGGAAACGCCAAATATACCGGTTCCCTGTTTTTCGTTAAACCGAAATTTCACGTCACCCACCCGTCAACCGGGGTCCTGACCGAACGGCCGGATCGCCAATCCTGTTTATTTTGTTGTTCTCACATGTTAGTTTCATCACACGGTCCCGGACGCCGACATTCAATCGGGACGTCAAATCCACAAGGTACCCCGGATACCATGGGCAAAAAGAGAGAAAAGCGGGACAAGAAGGAAAAAAAGAGCCTAAAAAAGGGTAAAAAGAGGGAAAAAAAGCACAAAAAGGGCAAAAAGGGGGAAAACGGCGACATGGAAACCGAACACGGCATGGAAAATACCCGGTCTGATCCGAACGGTCCAACCACCCCCGGCGATTCCGCAATGAATGCCGGTGGGGGGGATGATCACGGTGATCCCATGGAAACCGCCGCCGAACCGCAACCGGTAATCCCGCCCGGGGAGGCGGGGAGCCAATCGGTGGGAGAAACGGTGGAATCGGCGGAGACCGCCGATGACGTGGAGGGGATGACCCTTCCCGAAGAGGCCGAAACCCGGTCGGAGGGAGAGGCGGAAGCGCCGGAGGGGACCGGTGCCGCAACGGAAACGGTCCCATCGGCTGAGGCGGAACCGACGGCTGCCGCGGCCGGCCCGGATACGGTCGATGAAAACGGGGTCCCGGGAATGCAAACGGCCGGTGGGCCGGCCGGCGCCGGGACCACCGATATGAATGACAACACCAACGACGATACGGCGATGACTATGGAAGAGCCCGAAAAACCAACCACGGCTGCCGCTCCGGAGCCGGAAATCGACCTGGAAGGCGAGGCCTCCGGGGCCTACGGATTTTTTACCGATGTCGGTGACGGGACCGGGGAGGCTACCGGCGCGGCACCGACCGCCGCCGCGGAACCGGAACCGACCGCCGCCGCGGAACCGGAAGTCGAC
>CAYFNE010000070.1:0-17760 GCA_964344355.1 uncultured Magnetococcales bacterium | reverse complement strand
ACCGACCGCCGCCGCGGAACCGGAACCGACCGCCGCCGCGGAACCGGAAGTCGACCTGGACGGCGAGGCGTCGGGGGCCTATGGTTTTTTCACCGATGTCGGTGACGAAGCCGAAGGGGCCGCCGCCGCGGAGCCGGAAATCGACCTGGACGGCGAGGCCTCCGGGGCCTACGGTTTTTTCAACGATGATGACGAAGAGACCGATGGCGATGCCGAAACCCTGGTCCTCTCCGGCGACCTGACCATTCAACGGGCCAAGGCGTTGAAGGAGGAGTTCGTGACCGCCATCGCCAACAACCGCAACCTGGTCGTCGACCTGGACGGGGCCTCCAATCTCGATCTCTCATTCCTGCAAATTCTCTGTTCGGCCCACCGCGCCCTGCTCGACTCCGGAAAAACCCTGCGCATCGCCAGGCCGGTCCCGGACCTGTTCCGTCAAACCGTGATCCTGTCCGGATTTTCCGGTTGCGCCGGGACCAACGACAAGAGCGATACCTGGGGCGAGTGAACCGTTCGGGATGACATGGTGAGGCCGCCGATTGATAGACGGCTTCTCAAGGGGTCAACAACACCGCCAACATCGCACCGCTGGCGGTGGCGAGGAGATTGGTCCAGTCATTTCCCAACACCCCCAGACGGGGTTGCAGCAACCAGCCGCACAGACTGTCGATGCCATTGCCGAAAAGTCCGGCCAGGGCGATGAGACCGATGGTCGGCAACGGCCAGTCGGCCCCGAACAGGGCGCCGGCCAGCGGGACGATCAGGGCGCCGGCCACGCCGACGGCGGTCCCCACGACGCTCATGCCCCCATCCATCCCCGTTTGCAGGTACGGTCCGAACAACATCAAACGCGGCCGACCGCCCCATCTTTTTCCCAACTCGCTGGACAGGGTATCGGACAGGGCCGTGGACAGCCCCCCGGCCAGTACCATCCATCCCCAGTCGAATCCGAACAACACCGACAAAGCGCCGAAGGTCGCAACCCCGGCATTGCAAAACACCTGCACCGCCCCCCGTCCCGGCTCGGAACGGTGCGTCACCAGGGAACCGAAAAACAACAACGATCCCACCATGGCCAATCCCGCCCAACCGCTCCCCAGGGCGATGAGGACGCCGATGCCGGTGCCGGCCCTGGCGCCGTTGCGGCTGATTTTGCCCGTTCCCAGGGCGATGACGGCGATCACCGGGACGGCCAGGATCGGCCAGACCTTATCGACCGGCACTGGATGACTCCCGAAATATCAATGAAAAATAGCCCGGGTGGGGATCATGGTTCCAAAAGAAACCGGTAGTTGAACTCATCGACGATCTGATCGGGATCATTTTGAAAATGTTTCAACTCCCGCAAACGCGCCTGGGGTCGGCCATGTTCATTGAGTCCATACAGGTCGATGGTTTTTTGCGCCCGTTCCTGCAAATGTGGCAGAGCGGATGGTAAGGGTTGCAGAACCCCGGTCATATAATCGATCAGGAAAAACCGCTCAAAACGATAGTGGGGTTCGTCCGGCTTCAGAAGAAGACCGTCAAATCGGTTGTTTTTGGCACTCTGACAGGTATCACAGGCGGGAAACAAATTGGTCCAGACGTAGGCCAGTGCCGGCCATTTTGTAGATTCTTTGGGAAAAAAATGTTCCACCGTCTTCCGGCTCGTCGGACCGAGAATGCCATCACAGAAGGCACAGTGGGTTTGAGTCATCGTATTCAGCCGCTGACGAATTTCGCGATAACAATCGCGGTTTCCCCAATGGAAAGCGGCCGTAGGATTCTCTTCCAACCGTTGCAAATAATTCCGGGTCCACCCGGGGGCCTTGTCGGTCAAACACGATGGGGCGGTGATGCGGTCACTCCGACGCAAGATCGATCTCCCGGCCGGTCAGACGGCTCAATTGCCGCAACTCCCGATGAATGATCATGCGTACCTCCTCCCCGGCGTTGGACAGGTACAAGGCCAAATTTTTCAACTCCGTCCAACGCTCCTCCCCGCGCAGGACCGCTTCCCTGACCTGCCGGAAGGCGGTTATTTTTTCCTCGGTCTCCGGATCAAAGGTCTCCACCAGAAAAAACACCTCGTTCAGCACCGTCATGTAACTCTTTCCGGCCCCGGAAGGGATGGCTTCGATCTTTCCTTCGCCGCGGTCCAGGCGGTAGACCCAGGCATTTTTCACCGAATTGACCACGAACGGAGAGTGGGTGGTGGCAAAAATTTGCGCATTGGGAAACAACCCCTGCACCGCCGGCAAAATACGCCGTTGCCACTCTGGATGCAGATGGATGTCGATCTCATCCAAAAACAGGATAAATTGTTGATGTAAAATATTTTTTTTCTTGTTTTCCCAAGGGATCCGATCCAAACGCAACAGCAGATCCGCCACCCAGCTCAAGATCGATTTCAAACCATCCGGCAGCACATCGAAACCGGTCTCGACGCCATTGACCTCAAGCATCACCCGGAAGGATTCCAGCTCCAGACGAAAAACGATATCCAACCCGGAAATTTTTTTAACCGCTTCAATGACATGTGCGAGTGCCTCGGCATGACGATCGGCACTCTTTCGATCGCCCTTTTTTAAAAAGAGTGCCTGCTTCGCTTCACTGATGGCGATCCAGCGGGTGATGGTTTGACTGTTTTGTTCATTTTTTTCAGAAAAAAGAACCTGATGAAATGGGGTATCCTCGGGCTCTTCCAAACTTTTGACACGACCGATATCAAAGAAGGAGCGATGCCCGGAGTAGGCGAAAGCGGCTGATGAAAAAGATTTTCTGTCATCTATCGGAAAAGAAAAAAGAAAAGCTTGAAAAATGCCGGGCATAAGTCTGTCGGCACCTTTTGAGTTTATGTTATATTGTGCCGTATAGCCACCTATGCAGCAGTCAACAAAACTATTCGAGTCATGAAGTCTCTTGTGAGCTTGGCTTTCCAGAAAACGAGTTGTGTCAGAAAAAAATTGCGCCAATGCGTACAAAACCGTACTTTTGCCGCTGCCGTTGCCACCGGTGAACAGGTGGACCTCCGCACACCCGGGCGCATCCACCTCGGGAAAATCGATTTGCACATTTTTGAACGGACCGACCCCGTTCAATGTCACCGATTGAATGCGATAGGGTTTACCGGTCATGCTCGATCCGCTTCAAACATCGTTACAAGGTTGCATAAAAATCACTGTAATGGGTGCGGCAGGTGGAGGGGTAGAAGTGGGTATGGTTGGTGAAGACCGGGCCGCAAGCGCCGGTGCCTTCCTCCTTGAAGACAAAATTGAGAATGACATAGGCGTTGCCCGGTTCCGGCTCCACCTGCTCCGGATCCAACCAGATATTGATATAATACAGGGAAACATCGGAAACGGTGACCGAGTTGCCCCACATGGTGATGATGTGGTGACCGAGCAGGGTATCGACATCGGTGTCGGTGGACAGGATCGTCTCCAGATTGGGCGGCCAGTTGCCGGTGGCGATTCGATGTTCCAAAACCGCCCGCCTGGCGACGGAACCCCATTTCATGGCTTCGGAAATTTTCGCCCGTGCCACCAGGCGGGTGTAGAAGGGGGCGGCGATGGCCACCAGTTGACCGACGATCAAAATGACGATCATCAACTCGATCATGGTGAATCCGGACTCCTTTTTCATGGTGTCAGCCTCCCTTTTCAATCATTGGTCGGTCGGAACCCGTTCGCCACTCTATTCGGGACACCGTTGTGATCTCGGTACCTCCGTGCGGATGAGTTCGATCGCCGCCGCCATTTTTTTATCATCCTTCTCCAAAATCGCCTGCTGTTGCATCAACTCGCCCTTGCTGGGCGGACAGGGGCTCTTTTCCGCATAGAAATTGAAATAGACCACCGCCGCCGAACCGAGCAACAACACCAGCAACAACCCCTGAATGACCTGTTTTTTCCGATCATCCTTCTCCTTGCCCCGGACGACCGTCTTCACCTTTTCCGGGACGACCGGTTCCGTTTCGGCTTTGCCCGGGCTCAGGTCCAGACCGAATTCGAAAAGCTTTTTATTCGGATCCTGACCGGTTTTCCACAGGATCAGGGCACTGTTGATGACGCCGACCGCCACCAGGCCGACAAAGGGGATCGGATTGCCGTGAAAACCGCTGACGAACAGGACAACGGCCACCACCCCCAACAACAAACCGTAAACCGCCTCGAAAAAAAAACCCGAAACAACGAAACAGGCGTAGATGATGATGGCGCCAAAGCTTAAATGTTCGAACATGATCCCCGGTTCAATCTCGTTGAACGGCGATTAAACAGGGAAGGATTTCAATAACCCCCCCCTGTTCACCGTTATCGGTGTCCATGGAATTTTCTTGATGAATATTTGCCAACAAGATTTTTTATCCAATGGCCGGGGGGGCATTGTCAATGATTTATCCATCAGGCGCCGTTTTACCCCCGGGGACGCAGGGCGAACCAGAGCAGATACAACAACAATCCGCCGGACAGGGTGATGGAGAGTCCCGCCAGTTGGAACATCCAGTTCCAGCCGGTGAACAGGGCCGCCACCATCAAAAGAATCGTCAACCAGTGGTTCCACAGTTGTACCTGCGAGGGTTTGGCGGGGGTGAGATCGTCCATCATCGGCACCCCGGGCATGCCGGCCTTTTGGCTGTAGCGGTGGAACCAGGTCAGGAAAGGGATGATCCGGTAGAGCATGCCGATCATGACGCTGGTGACCCAACCGATCAAAAACAGCACCACGAACAAAAATCGCAAGGTTTCCGTTTCGAACATCGGCCAACCGGCCATCACCAGCAGGGCCAGGACACCGGCCAGATAACCGGTCTGCCAAAAGCGGAAGGTGATGTCCATTTTGCGCCGTCTTTTTTTCCGGGCGACGGCATACATGTGCCAGGCATAGGTGATCAGGGCGATCACCGCCGGCACCGCCGCCAGCCACAACATCCACGGTTGCGGTTCGTCCATCAACAGGATCGGCGGAATGATCACCCAGGAGGTGGTCAATCCGGCCAGGATGCGGTTGGCGATGTGACGCGGATAGACCGGCATCATGTAGAACATCGGCAGGATGTGAAAGGAGACGCCGATCATCAGGGTGGTGATCCAGCCGAAAAAGGCCCAGATCAGATGGACGCCGATCATGTACTGGCGGTCCATGGCGAAAAATCCATGGGCGTACTCACCGAGGAAGATCAACCCCATGGTCAAACCGCCCAACAGGCTGACGATGGCGATGCGCATGGCCCAGACCGTCGGATGGACCACCGGCGCACGGACCAGGGCGATGCCCACCGGCACCGCGAACAGCACCACCGCCGCCGTCAGGGCCGAGGAGGTCACCAACAGCAACCAGGGGTGCAGATCGAACCCCACCCCGAGAATGAAGGTGACGACGCCGATCACCAACAGCGGATGCACCCAGCGCGGACCGTTCCGCCAGGGGACCGGCAATCCGCCCAACACCGGGATCATCTGGTACATGGCCCCGAACATGACCGTGGCGATCCAGCCCAGGGTGATGACGTGCAACACCGTCACCGTCATCGGCAACAGGGTGCTGAGAATGAGATCGTTCCCCTCGAAAATCAGGATGATCCCGCAGAGGATCAAAAAAATGGGGGCCGTTGCGAAAAAACGGAACGGGATGCTCAAAGGGGGGGCTTGATCGATGTGCAGACCGCCGGTGGGTAACATGATTCGCTTCCATTCGTCTGTTTGAGGGGGTTCCGGAAAATCTTCATATTCGGCAAAAACCGTCCGATGTCAACGTGCCTCGATATAAGGGCCGCGGTAGAAAAAAAATATCCCACTCGCTTGTCTCTTGACCCGTCTGCTGCGTTCCGGCAAGGATCACATACAATGAGTATGCTCACCTTGCCGCGCCTTGGGGACGGACCAATATCCTGCGCGATTGGAACATTTGTTTTCTACCCCGGCCCCAGCCGGATCACCGTCGTTTCCCAGCATGAATTGAAACCGGTTTCCCTTTCACCGGTTGCGGTTCCGTGGGGGCCGGGTCATACGACAGCGGGGCACATTGCCGCTTTATCGGCTTCATGTCATAATAACGGGCACTTTTTGACTCATGGTCCACTTGGTCCATATCCGGCCCGATTTGGTTCCATGCCGGTCGATATTCGGGAGAAATGTGGTGGTAAAACGAATCATTCCGGTATTTTTTCTCTCTCTTTCCCTGTTGATGAACGCCTGCGGGTACAAGGCTGATCTTTACCTGCCCGAACAGGGGGAAAAAGAGCAAAAACAAGAGAACAACCCGTAAAAAAGCCTGTTTTCAACCCATTCCGGTCCCACCGGTGAATCGATGCTCCAGGGGAGCCGGAACCCGACCGGGGGCGATATCGACGCCGCCGTGGAACACCTTGGGATCGCCACACCATCATGGACCATTTTCATTATCAGGACGATCGGCTGTATTGCGAAGGGGTGCCGCTGGAAACCATCGCCGATGCCGTCGGCACGCCGTTTTATTGCTATTCCGAAAAAACCCTGCTGCATCATCTGGCGGTGTTTCAACGGGCCTTCGCCGGGGTGTCACACCTGATCTGCTACAGCGTCAAGGCCAACAGCAATCTGGCGGTGTTGCACGCCCTGGCCGGCCGGGGCGCCGGTTTCGATATCGTCTCCGGCGGCGAACTGGAACGGGTGCAGCGGGTGGGCTGCCCCGGGGAGCGGATCGTCTTTTCCGGGGTCGGCAAACGGGTTGATGAAATCCGCGCCGCCCTGGATCATGGCATCCTCCAGTTCAACGTCGAAAGCCCGGCGGAGTTGCAGCGCATCAACCGGCTCGCCGGTGAGATGGGTAAAAGGGCCCCCGTCGCCCTGCGCGTCAATCCCGATGTCGACGCCCGCACCCACCCCTATATCTCCACCGGCCTGCGGCGCAACAAGTTCGGCGTTCCCCACGCCGAGGCCCTGGCGCTCTACCGGCAGGCCATGGAAATGCCGCACCTGGAGGTGGTGGGCCTGGATTGTCACATCGGTTCCCAGTTGACCTCCCTGGAACCGTTCGTCGCCGCCCTCGACCGGGTCCTGGCGTTGTTGAAGGACCTGCGCGGCAAAGGCATCCATCTGCGTTATCTGGACCTGGGCGGCGGCCTGGGCATCTCCTACGAAGCCGAACAGGTACCGCCCCATCCCGAACATTATGCCGGCGCCCTGCTGGAAAAAATCGCCGGTCTGAACATGACCCTGATCCTGGAACCGGGCCGGGCCATCGCCGGCAATGCCGGGGTGCTGGTGAGCCGGGTGGAATATGTCAAGACCGGCGAGGAAAAACGGTTCGTGATCGTCGATGCCGGCATGAACGACCTGATGCGTCCGGCCCTCTACGAGGCCCACCACGGCATCTTGCCGGTGACCCGCCGTTTCGACCGCGAAGAGGAGGTGGTGGACGTGGTGGGACCGATTTGTGAAACCGGGGATTTTTTCGCCCGCGACCGGTTGTTGCCGGCCCTGAACGAGGGCGAACTGTTGGCGGTACGCTCCGCCGGCGCCTACGGTTTCGTCATGAGCGGCAACTACAACAGCCGGCCCCGGGTGGCCGAGGTGATGGTGCGCGGCGACCGCTTCGCGACGGTGCGGCGGCGGGAGACCCTGGATCAACTGTTGGCCAACGAAAGCCCGTTTATCGATGAACAGGGATGAAACCACCGCCCCGGCCTTCGTCAAGATGCACGGGCTGGGCAACGATTTCGTGCTGCTGGACCACATCGACCAACCTCGGGAGATCACGCCGGAGCTGGCCGCCAGGCTGGCCGACCGCCGTCTCGGGGTGGGGTGCGATCAGGTGGTGCAGCTGTTGCCATCGCGGCTGGCGGCCCATGTGCAGATGCGCATTTTCAACCCGGATGGCTCCCGGGCGGAAATGTGCGGCAACGCCGCCCGCTGCGTGGCCCATTATCTGAAAAACCGCCGGGGCCTGAACGACCGGGTGTTCACCCTGGAAACCCTGGCCGGTCCCATCCGCACCTGGTTCGCCGGCGCCGGGGACATTTCGGTGGACATGGGGGTGCCGGAATTGACCCATGACGGTCAATCCCTGAAGGTGGGGGATAGCGTCCTCCCCTTCACCGGCGTCTCCATGGGCAATCCCCATTGCGTCATCTTTACCGACGCGGCCGAAACCCTGCCCCTGGCAACCCTGGGACCGGCGGTGGAACACCATGCCCTGTTCCCGGATCGAACCAATGTCGAACTGGTGCGGGTGGTGGATCGGCAAACCCTGCGCATGCGGGTCTGGGAACGGGGCGCCGGCATCACCCCGGCCTGTGGCACCGGCGCCTGCGCGGCGGCGGTGGCCGCCATTCATGGATCGTTGACGCAACGGCGGGTGACCCTGATTCTGGACGGTGGCCGACTGGAAATCGAGTGGCGTCAAAACCAGCGGGTGATCATGACCGGCCCGGCCACGGAGGTCTTTGACGGCGTGTTCAAAACATGAAATCAACACTCCGACCGGCTCTCAAACCGGGATCGTCGTCGTTACCGGCAAATTTTTTTGCATTCTCGCCAGTTTTTTTTCAAAGTTGTTGAAATTTTCGAAATTAAAGAAAACAATGCCCCCTGCCGGTTCCGTTTCGCGGAAGGGCGACAAAAGAAAATCGCGGGGTATCGCTAAGGGGTATCGCTAAGGAGTGGCCAGCGGATGCATTTCATCGATCTACAGGTTCAATACCAAGCCTATCGGAAAAGCATCAACGATGCCGTCCAGGAGGTGATGGACGCCTGCCAGTTCATCAATGGACCGCAGGTGGAAAAACTGGAACGGATGCTGGCCCATTTCGTCGATGTGGAATATGCCGTGGGCTTCTCCTCCGGCACCGACAGCCTGCGGGCGGTGCTCATGGCCTGGGAGGTGGGTCCCGGCGATGAGGTGATCACCACCCCCTTTTCATTCATCGCCACCGCCGAGGTGATCGCCATTTTGGGGGCGGTGCCGGTGTTCGTCGATGTGGAACCGGATACCCTCAATCTGGACCCGGCCAAACTGAAAAAGGCCATCAGAAAACGCACCAGGGCCATCATGCCGGTGAGCCTGTTCGGACAATGCGCCGATTTCGACGCCATCAACGAAATTGCCGAAAAGGAGGGTCTGCCCTGCCTGGAGGATGGTTGCCAATCCTTCGGCGCCCTCTACAAGGGCCGCCGTTCCGGCGGATTGACCACCGCCGCCGCCACCTCGTTTTTCCCGGCCAAACCGCTGGGCTGTTTCGGCGATGGCGGCATGGCGTTCACCAATGATGAAAATCTCCATGAACGGTTGAAAATCATCCGTGAACACGGTCAGGCCGATCGATATCGCCACGCCATGGTCGGCATGAACGGCCGTCTCGATACCATTCAGGCGGCGGTGTTGCTGGCCAAGATGAACCATTTTCTCGATGAGATCGAAGCCCGGCAACGGGTGGCGGACTACTATCACCAGAGCCTGAAAGACCTGGTGCGCCTGCCGTCGATCCGTCCGACCAACACCAGTGTCTATTCCCAGTTCACCATCCGCCTGCCCGACCGCGATCGGATCAGGGAGCAGATGGCCGCCCAGGGGGTGCCGACCGCCGTGCATTACCCGGTCTGCCTGCACCGGCAACCGGTGTTCGCCCACCTGGACCATGACGACAAGGATTTCCCCGTCGCCACCCGGGCGGCCGAAGAGGTGCTCTCCCTGCCCATGCATCCGTTCCTGCACCGGGAACAGCAGGATCGGGTCATCCAGGCCCTGATCCGGGCCATGACGTGACCGGAGCGGTCGCCCGGCTCCGGGTGGGGCCGATGAAATTCAACAAAAACCGTCAGAAGGGGATGTCATCGTCAAAATCCGGGGTCTGGGCATCGGTCGCCGGGGCCGGTGCGCCACCGCTGTTTTGCGGCTGTTGGGCCGGCGGGGCGCCAAGACCGGTCTGCTGACCGGTCGGACCGGGAGAGGGAGCGGCCTGATTTTGGAAACCGCCACCCTGTTGGAAACCGCCTCCTTGCTGGAAACCGCCACCCTGTTGGAAACCACCACCCTGTCCACCTTGATAACCGCCGCTGTTTTGAGAATCCAGGATAATGAAATTGCCATCGAACTGATTGAGCACCACTTCGGTGGTGTAACGGTCCTGGCCTTGATTATCGGTCCATTTGCGGGTTTGCAGCTTGCCTTCCACATAGATTTTTCTGCCCTTGCGCAAATATTGCTGGGCGATTTCGGCCAGTTTGCCGAAAATGACCACCCGGTGCCACTCGGTGCGATCTTGGCGTTGACCTTGCTTGTCGGTCCAACTGTCGGAGGTGGCGATGCTCAGGTTGGCGATGGGACGTCCATCCTGGGTGAAACGCACATCCGGGTCCGCACCCAGATTTCCGATCAACTGCACTTTGTTCAATGATCTGGCCATTGCCCCATTTTCCTTTCACCAAAAAAAGGTTCCGCGTCGCCCCGCAAAGTTTTACGATGGGGTCACGATAAGGAGAAACTGAGAGTGACGCAAGCCATCGGCACTTTTTCCGATCCATCTTTCGAGGCCATGAGAACCAGACCCTCTTTTCGTGCCGTCGCCGCCAGCCGGTTTCACTGGTTGCTGTTGCTGATGTTGATGCTGATGGCGCCGGACATTTCCCGGGCCGATGAGGTCGGGGAGCCCGATTATGTGCCCTACCGGCAGGAGGGGGGCGGCGGTCCGACGGTCATACGCCTGTCGGCGGCGCAAGGTTCGCACATGGCCCATGTCCGCATCCTGCAATCCATCGCCCGCTCCATCGAACGGGACAGTGACGGCCTGTTCAAGGTCGATCGGCTCACCAACGGTCAGGGGGGTTCCGAGGCCGACCTGCTCAAAAATCAAATCCGCGGACGGGTGGAGGGTGGATTCACCTCCGCCGCCACCCTGGCCCGTTCCCTGCCCGCCTTTCGGTTGTTGACCATCCCCCGGCTGTTCAACGACGAACGGCAGGTGCGGCGGTTCATCGGCTCCTCCCTGGATGACTCCCTGCGTGCCACCGCCGCCAACAAGGGGTTGAAGGTTCTGGGATATGGATCCTACGGATTTTACGGCATCCTCAGTTTCCGCCAGGCCACGGATACCGACCCGGGGGCGATGTTCAACCTGAACGATCTGGCGGTGCGCGCCCCCACCGATGATTGGCTCGACCGCGTGTACGACATCCTGCCCCTGCGCACCCGGCGGGTGCCGACCGGGGACCTCGCCACCGCCCTGGAGTCGGGATGGGTGGAAGGCATCGCCGCCACCGCGGAATCCCTCGCCCCGACGCCGTATCCGGACCGGGCCTCGGTCTATTTTTCCGCCCGTCTGCTCCACGGCTGGACGGTGTTCACCGTCAACCGCGCCTGGTTCGTCAGTCTTTCGCCGCAGTTGCAAGGCATGATCGCCACCACCGTCGAGGAGGCGGGCAAACGCTCCATCGAGATCGCTTTCGCCACCGAAAGAAAACTGTTGACCCGCTGGTCGCAACGGGGCCAACCGCGGGTGGTGACCCTGCCCCCGGAGGATTTGGCGGCCCACCTGCGGCCCCTGGCGCGCAAGGGCGCCCGCCAGGCGGAACGGGCCATCGGCCGGCCCGGGGATGTCCACTGGCTGTGGGAGAACAATCAACAACCGTCGGCCCGGTCCAGTGCCGCCGCCGGCAAACGGTCGCCGACCCCTCCCACCACCTCCCGGCCCCGCCGCCGCGTCCAGGAACGGGGACCGGTACTGAAGGCGCCGGCGCCGGTGGGGGTCTATGATCCACAACGACCCGACGGTCGAGCGGATGGAACGTGGTGATGGAAACGATGATGACGGCATTGCCCATCGCCGCCTATCTGCTGGGCTCCATACCCTTCGGCCTGATCATGGGCCGCCTGTTCGGTGCCGGGGATATCCGCCAAAGCGGCAGCGGCAACATCGGCGCCACCAATGTGTTGCGCACCGCCGGTCGCACCGCCGGGGCGGTGGCGTTGTTGCTGGACATCGCCAAGGGGGCGTTGCCGGTGCTGCTGGCGAAACAGCTGTTCGGGAGCGATGCCATCCTCACCGCCGTCACCGCCATGGCCGCCTTCCTGGGCCATCTGTTTCCGGTCTGGTTGCGGTTCAAGGGGGGCAAGGGGGTGGCCACCGGTCTGGGCATTTTTCTGGCCTGGACGCCCTTTGCGGCGTTGGCGGCCATGGCCGTCTGGTTGGGAACGGCGGTGTTGTTCCGTTTTTCCTCCCTCTCTTCCATGAGCGCCTTCGCCGCCTTGCCGGTGACCATCCATTTTTTGCACGACGTCAGCCACCCGTCCACCTCCTGGCCGGGCGTGGTGCCACTCACCGCCCTGTTCATCACCCTCTGGATCTTTTGGCGTCATCGACCCAATATCAAACGGCTCATGCTCGGTGAAGAGCCGCGTATCGGTCAAAAGGGGAAAAAAGCATGAGACTGTCCATCATCATTCCAGCACTCCTTCTCTTGTGGGCCATGCCGTCCACAATCGCCGGCGCCGCCGATTTTCCACCCAACCGGCCGCTCCTGCCCACCGTGCCGCTGACGCCACGGATCAAGATCGGTCCGCCGGTGCATCATGAAACGAAACTGTCGGATCGAAAAAAGGAGTTGATCCGCCAATTCCTCACGGAGACCGATCTGTTGTTGGAGCGGGATCTGCCGGAACAGGGTTACATCATCCAGGCGGTCAACCGTCGTATCGTCATCACCACCGGCAACCGGGCCCTGGTCCATTTCCCGGCGCCGGTGGCGCCGGGAACCACCCTGACCGCCTTTCGGCCCGGCAAACCGTTGACCGATCCGGACAGCGGCGAGGTGATGGGCATCCTCACCCATCGGTTGGGCACCCTGCGGGTGGACCGCATCGTTCCCCAGGGATTGTTGGCGGAGGTGGTCAGCAGCCATCGTGACATGGAAGCCGGCGACCGCCTGGTCCGCACCCGCACCATCAACCTGAACTTCCGGGTTCACGATGAGGCCCCGTTTCCCATCCGCGGCCGGGTATTGGCCATTCAAAACGACCTGGAGGTCGCCGCCGGCAACCAGGTGGTGATGGTCGGCCTGGGACGCCATGACCGGGCCGTCCAGGGATTGACCCTGAAAATCATCCGTGAGGGGGCGTTGGTGCCGGATCCCGATCCCGATTCCGACAAAAAACGCCTCATCGCCATGCCGCCTGAAACCATCGCCAACGCCACCCTGTTCCATATCGGTGAAAGGGCCTCTTTCGCCCTGTTGAGCGACACCCGCAGACCGGTACGCCGGGGGGATTGGATCTCCACTCCCTGATCGATTCCCATGGATCGCCGAACGCTCCTCGAATGGTTGCGCCTGGTGCGGACACCCGGTCTCGGCCGGGTGGGCATGGGCCATCTGTTGCGGTTTTTCGGTCATCCACAGGCGGTGCTGGATGCCAGCGGCGAAGAGCTGGCGCAAGTGCCCGGTATCCGTCCGGCCCTGCTGGCCCGTCTGCAAAGTGGCCGGCGGCAACCGGCCCCCGAATCCATGAGCCGGGAACTGGATCGGCTGACGGCCTTGGGCGGCCGCATGTTGTTGCGCGGTGGACCCGGCTATCCATCGCTGCTGGAAGCCATTCATGATCCACCGCCGGTGCTGTTCGTTCTCGGGGAGGCCGCCCATTTGACCGGCGACCGGGGCATCGCCATCGTCGGATCCCGTAATGCCAGCCGGCAGGGGGAACGGTTCGCCCACCATCTGGCGGTGGACCTGGCCCGGCAGGGCCTGCTCACCATCAGCGGTGTCGCCCGGGGCATCGATGCCGCCGCCCATCGCGGCGCCCTGGAGGGGCGGGGCGTCACCATCGGTGTGCTGGCCACCGGTCTGGATGTGGATTATCCCCCCGCCAACCGGGCCTTGAAGGAAACCATCGTCCAAAATGGTTGTCTATTGAGCGAGGCGCCGTTGGGGACCAAACCCCATCCCGGCCTGTTCCCACCCCGCAACCGCATCATCAGCGGGTTGAGCCGGGGGGTGGTGGTCGTGGAGGCCAGCGACCGTTCCGGCTCCCTGATCACCGCCCGCCTGGCCCTGGAACAGGGCCGTGAGGTGTTCGCCGTGCCCGGGCCGGTGGGGGATTCCCGATCCCGGGGGGTCCACCTCCTGTTGCGGCAGGGGGCGCGTCTGGTGGAGGGGATCGAAGATATCCTGGAAGAACTCTCCTGGTGTCGCACCCCGGTTCCACAGGTGGAGGAGAGTTCCAATATAACTGCTGGAAAACAAAAGGTTACGAATGGTCCGGCGGCCCGGGTCCTGGAGGAGTTGGGCCGGGGATCCCTGCCGGGCGACGATCTCGCCCGGCGTTGTCAATTGACAGTGAGCAACCTTTCCCGCATTTTACTTCAGCTTGAGCTGGCCGGAATGGTGGAACGGTTGCCCGGAAACCGCTACGGTCTGATCGGACATTGATTCCTCTAAACAAATCGTTAATTGAACCATGAGCGCAATCGTCATCGTCGAGTCGCCCGCCAAGGCCAAGACCATCGAAAAATTTCTGGGACCCGGATACCAGGTGATGGCCACCTACGGCCACATCCGCGATCTGCCCAGCAAGGATGGTTCCGTGGACCCGGAGAACCGTTTTCAGATGCTCTACGAGGTCTCCAAGCAATCGACCAAACATGTCACCGCCCTGGCCACCGCCGCCAAGAAGGTCGATGAACTGCTACTGGCCACCGACCCCGATCGCGAGGGGGAGGCCATCTCCTGGCATGTCATGGAGGTATTGCGCAAAAAACGCGGGCTGTCGAAAATTCCGGTCAAACGGGTGGTGTTCCACGAAATCACCAAACGGGCCATCCAGGAGGCGGTGGCCAACCCCCGTGAACTGGACATGGACCTGGTGAACGCCCAGCAGGCGCGCCGGGCACTCGACTATCTGGTCGGTTTCAACCTGAGTCCGCTGTTGTGGAAAAAGGTGCGCCGGGGTCTTTCCGCCGGTCGCGTGCAGTCGGTGGCCCTGCGTCTGGTATGTGAGCGCGAAGAGGAGATACAGGCCTTCAAAAGCCAGGAGTACTGGAGCATCCTGGTCGATGTGCAAAAGGCGAAAAAAAAGTTTCCCGCCCGTCTGTCGGTGGCCGAAGGCAAAAAACTGGGCAAGTTTGACATTCCCGATGAAAAACGGGCCAAGGAGTTGGTGGCGGCCATCGAAAAACAGCCGCTGTTCGTAACCGAACTGGAGAAAAAACAGTCCCGGCGCAATCCCGCCCCGCCGTTCATCACCTCCACCCTGCAGATGGAGGCCTCGCGTAAACTGGGCTTTTCCGCCAAACGGGCGATGATGGTGGCGCAAAAACTCTATGAGGGCGTGGAGGTGCCGACCGCCGACGGCGGACGCGAGGTGGTCGGTTTGATCACCTACATGCGTACCGACTCGGTCAACCTGGCCAACGAGGCGGTGGATACCATTCGCAATCTGATCGGGGAACGGTATGGCGCCGACTATCTGCCCAAATCGCCGCGAAAATTTAAATCCTCGGCCAAAAACGCCCAGGAGGCCCATGAGGCGATCCGTCCCACCAATCCGGAATTGATGCCGGAACGGTTGAAAACCTTTTTGGACCGCGACATGTTGCGCCTCTATGAGTTGATCTGGAAACGGACCATGGCCTGTCAGATGGCCGCGGCCAGGATCGACAAGGTGGCCGCCATGCTGGCGGTGGGGGCCGATGACGCCAAAGCCCCCTATCAACTGCGGGCCACCGGTTCATCGGTGGCCTTTCCCGGATTCATGGCCGCCTACAGTGAAGGCAAGGATGAGGTCTCCCTGCAGGACCGCAACGAAGAGGAGGGGTCGGCCATGCTGCCGCCCCTGAAGACCGGCGAGCGGTTGGAATCCAAAAAAATCGACCCGCGTCAACACTTCACCGAACCGCCACCCCGATACACCGAGGCGACCCTGGTCAAGGCCCTGGAGAGTTATGGCATCGGTCGTCCTTCCACCTATGCCCCCACCATGACCACCCTGCAGGATCGGGGTTATGTGAAACTGGAACAAAAAAAGTTTTTCCCCGAGGATGTCGGCACGGTGGTCAATAAATTTTTGGTCGCCCATTTCAAAAAATATGTCGACTACCATTTCACCGCCCATCTGGAAGATGATCTGGATGCGGTGTCACGGGGTGAAAAAAACTGGGTGCCGTTGCTGGAAACATTTTGGAGCCCGTTTCACCAACAGGTGCAGGAGAAGGACAAGACCACCAAACGATCCGATATCACCACCGAGACCACCGACGAAAAATGTCCCGAGTGCAGTGAACCGCTGTTGATCAAACTGGGCCGCTATGGCCGGTTCATGGCCTGCTCCAACTATCCGACCTGTCGATTCACCCGCAATATCCCCAAAGAGGGTGAAGAGGAAAAACCGGTGGAAGAGCCGGTGATGTCGGAGCAAAAGTGCGACAAATGCCAAAAACCGATGCTCATCAAGAGCGGGCGTTATGGCAAATATCTGGCCTGCTCCGGTTATCCGGACTGCCGCAACATCCAACCACTGGAAAAACCCAAGGATACCGGCATCGCCTGCCCGGCCTGTAAAAAAGGCACCTTCCTGGAGAAAAAATCCCGGCGCGGCAAGATCTTTTACTCCTGTTCCGGCTATCCCAAGTGCAAAAACGCCGTCTGGAACAAACCCCTGCCGCAACCCTGCCCCAAATGCAACGCCCCCTTCATCACCGAAAAAACCACCAAACGCTGGGGTGTCGAACATGTCTGCGTCCAGGAGGGGTGTGACTACAAGGAGAAGGCGCCGGGGCAGGAGTAGGGGAGGGCGGTCACAAAAGGGAGCCTCTCGCAAAAAGAAGGAAAATTTATATCGACAAGACTGGCAACACATTGAAATCTCTCAACAGGCGATTTTGGCTCATTGGTAGATTTTCGACTTTTTGCGGGGGACTCAAAAGGGCGATCACATAAAATTGTATATAAAGTTGTTGACATTATAGGTGATTGATGCTAGCTTTTTTAAGCGGTCGGGAGGGCTGCCTGATGGCCGGTCCGTTGAATTCCGTTCACTTGGCTGCATTTGGTCGGGAGGGCTGCCTGATGGCTGGTTCGCCGGATCTACTCCGCTCGGCTTGTATCTTTCGTTTTTTTGAAGTTTTGGGAAGCCTCCCTATGTGAATAGGGAGGCTTTTTCCATATCTGGATGACTCCGGATCAGTAGACAATAAAAATGAAAAATATTTGGTAATTGGAGGAATTGCTGTTCATGAGAGAACGCTTCATTATCTGACTGTGGAGTTGGATAAGGTTGCTGGAACATTCCATGAGGATCCAGATTTTGTTGAACTTCATGCATCTGAGATTTTCAGGGGGAAAACATCACCGTGGGACAAATTGAATAAAAGAGGAGACAGAATAACGGCAATTAAAAAAACTTTGGAAACAATCAACATGGCAAGAAAAAATGTTTCTATTTTTGCATGTGCTGTTCATAAGAACTCTTTTGAAAATCGTGATCCAGTTGAAATGGCTTTTGAAGATCTGATAAGTCGATTTGATCTTTTCATAGACAGAATATATCAAATGGAAAAATCAAGAAATAGAGAACCATACCCGCATAGAGGAATTATCGTTTTTGATAATCATGCCTATCAATCCACATTGCAAAGAATGACACTTGAATTTCGAAAAAGTGGCACCCGATGGGGAAATATCCGGAATATCAGGGAAGTTCCGTTTTTTGTTGACTCAAGATCCTCTCGTTTGATTCAACTTGCAGATCATATAGCATATTCTGTATCATGGGTATCCGGTTGCCTCAGGCTAAAACAACCTGAAAAACTTCCAGAAT
>CAYFNE010000069.1:0-28501 GCA_964344355.1 uncultured Magnetococcales bacterium | reverse complement strand
TCGATCGCCCTCCGGGGATCCTCCGGGTTACCTTTTGTGTCCGTGGCGTAACGTTTCCGCCATCGCGTTCTTGAGCCATTCGGCGGGGACGTAATCCCGCCCTACCGTACCGGCTCGCTCCGATGCGGGATGTTGCGGAAACGACAAAGCTCAAAACAGGCGCGGATTAGCGGTCGAATCGCCACAAATTGCCCTCATTGGTCCACAGGAACAACGATCCCTGCGCTACCTGCGGATCGGCCAGAATCGGTTCATCGACATGATCCAAACCAGTGACGACACCGGACATGGGATCGACCGCGAACAGGCGGCCCTTGTCATCACCGATGATCAACCGCTCCCCGAACAAAACCGGAGCGCTCAACAAGCCGTCACTCAAACGGACCCGCCATAACTCCATGCCATCGCGGGTGCTCAAGGCCACCAGATGGCCGTCAATATCGGCGATGAACATTTGCGAACGATAAACCAACGGCGTGCGGATGGCGGAAAAATCCTGTTCCCAAATACGATTGCCGCTGGGCGGATGCAGGGCCACGGCATTACCCTGATGGTTGACCGTGTATATTTTGCTGATTTCCCCGTCATCCTGCTTCTCAGCGGGAACGACGATGGCGGCATCCACATCCTGCAGCAGGTCCAACTCACTGCGGCCACGACGGGCGGTGAGATTTTGCATCCAAATGGCGGTACCATCACGCAGGGAAAGGGCGTAGACCTCACCCGATGAATATCCGACATAAATCCGCCAATCATCGATGGTCGGCGGCGCCGCACCCATCACCACCAACGCCTCGGGCACCGTCGAATGGATCCACAACCGTTTGCCATCCTCGACCGCCAGAGCATAAGTGCGGTTGTCCAGGGTGGTGAAGACCACCCGGCCCTCACTCACCTTCGGCGCCGAGGCCACGGCGGTCGAAACCCGCACCCGCCACAATTCCCGTCCATCCCCCCGGGCCAGGGCCACCATTTCACCACCGCGGGTGCCGACGAAAACCCGCTCCCCATCCACCGCCACACCGCCACTGACCGATACATCGAGATCCCGTTCCCAAACCGTATCGCCACTGGCCGCCATCAAGCGGACCACCTCCCCCTGAAAGGTTCCAACGAACAGATCCTGCCCATCGACCACGAACTGTCCCGGATGTTGCATATGCTCATCCGGCGACCGGGCCACCGACTCCCGCCAACGGCGTTTCAGACCGACCCCGGCCTTCACCACCGGCTCCACATAGGGTTTGATGGTTTCCCCGGCCGTTTCGGCCGCGGTTTTGCTCTCCTCGCCACCGCCGGTCAAACCATCCATGGTTTTGCATCCACCCACCAGCAACAGCCCCAGCACCAGCATCCACCGGAGACCGGTCCGGGAGGAACCCCTCAACGGCGACCGACCATTCATGACTCTTTCGCCCCGTCCAACCGTTCCAACCGCTCCTGCAACCGTTCCTTCAAGGCCCCCTCCGGATTCATGGCCAACGCCTGGCGATAGTGGTTCAAAGCCTCCCCATCCTTGCCTTTCCGCGCCGCCATCAATCCGGTCAACTCCAGGGCGTGGGCCCGGAACGGGGAGTCATCGCCGATGTTTTTCAACAGTTCGGCGGCCCGCTCCGGTTGGCCGACGGTCAGATAGGCGGCATTCAACCAAGCCAACCCGGCCAACGGGGAATCCCCCTCCTCCCTGGCCACCATGCGCAATTGCGCCACCGCCGGATCGATTTGGCCAGCCTTGGCCAGGGCGCGGGCATCGAGAAAACGGGCCAAAATTCCATAACCATGGTCGGAATAGTCCTTGAGCAACGGCTCCAACCCCTTGCGGCCGGCGGCCATGTCGCCCTTGGCGAACAGCTTGTCGGCGGCGATGAACAGGTCCGAGGCGGTCTGATCCCGGGATTGCCGATATTCCCGCACCCCGACATAAATGAACAATCCCAGAAAAAGGATCACCAGTCCGCCGATGATCCGTTTTTGGTTGTCACGCCAAAATTTTTCGGCGCGATCGGCATCCAACTGCTCGTCAACTTGTGCAAAAATGTCTTCCATACGGTTTTCTCCGCTGGTTTTTTATGACCCGTATTCGCCGTCCAGGAGACGGCGGACCGTTTCGACCATCGTCTTTTCCTCGACCGACTCCTGATCCCAGGTGCCCCGCCTTCTGAGGGTCACCCGCCCCTCCGGGCCTTCATCGATGGTCATGATCAACGCCGCCCCGGAGCGGTCGGCCCGTTTCGTCTGACTCTTGATGGAGCCGCCGCGCAGATCCCGCACCACCCGCAGCCCACCATCCCGCAACCACTCGGCCAACTTCAACCCCCGGCCGGCGGCACCGGCCGCCGCCATCACATAGACGTCCGGTCGGGGTGTTTCATCGGCCCGATCGCCCAACAACAGCACCAAACGTTCCATGCCCATGGCGAAACCGATGGCCGGGGTCGCCTGCCGACCGCCCATCTCGGTCACCAGGGTATCATAACGACCACCGGCGGCGACGGCATTTTGCGCCCCGAGATCGCGGGTGGCCACCTCGAAGGCGGACCGGTTGTAATAATCCAGTCCGCGCACCATCATCGGATTGACCACGAACGGTTCGTCCAACATCTCCAGGTGCGACCGCAAACCGGAAAAATGGTCGGCACAGGCGGGACACAGATGATCCTTCATGTGCGGCGCCGCCCGGGCGATCTCCCCACAAGCGGTTTTTTTGCAATCCAGAATGCGCAACGGATTGCGCTGCAGACGGCGTTGGCAATCGGCGCACAGATCATCCCGGCGGTCGGTCAGATAATCGATCAATTTTTTTTGATAGGGGGGACGGCAATCCGCACATCCAAGAGAGTTGATCTCCAGGGTGAGATTTTTTTCCAGGCCGATCTCGCGGAAAAAACGCATGACCATGGCCATCAACTCGGCATCGGCCAAGGGTCCCTCGGGGCCGAACAGTTCACAACCGATCTGATGAAACTGCCGCTGCCGCCCTTTTTGTGGCCGTTCATAACGGAACATCGGCCCCATGTAATAAACCGGCCAGGGCAGATGCCGGTGCATGCTTTTTTCAATGAACACCCGCACCACCGACGCCGTACCCTCGGGCCGCAAACTCAGCAGATCCCCGCCCCGATCGGAAAAGGTATACATCTCCTTTTCAACGATATCACTGGTACTGCCCACCGCCCGGGCGAACAGTTCCGTCCGCTCGAACAACGGTGCCCGAATTTCCGCATAGCCATAATTTGAAAATACCCGCCGCGCCGCCGATTCAAGATATTGCCAAAGATGCGTCTCCTCCGGCAGCAGGTCATAGGTTCCGCGTACCCGGGTCAACGCCTCACGGGCTTTTCCACTTTTGCTCTCTTTGCCACTCATTTTTTTTCCATATCCATTTTCTCCCGCCGATAACGGGCGGCAGCCGCTTCGGCTTCGGCCGCCAACCGTTCCACCAGGGCGTCATCGGCCACCTTGTCCACCGTCTCCCCCTGGCGGTAGAGGAGATTTTCCCCACCACCGCCCACCAGGCCGACGGCGCTCTCCTTGGCCTCGCCGGGACCGTTGACCACACAACCGATCACCGACAGGGTGACCGGTTCGCGGATATGGGCCAACCGTTTTTCCAGGCGCGCCACCACGTCGATGACCGGAAACTCCTGACGCGAGCAGGTGGGACAGGAGATGATGTTGACCCCCCGGGTACGCAATCCCAGGGATTTCAATATTTCAAACCCGACCCGTATCTCTTCCACCGGATCGGTGGTCAGGGAGACCCGCAGGGTATCGCCGATGCCGTCGGCGAGCAACAGTCCCAGGCCGATGGCCGATTTGACCGAACCGGGGATCAAGCCGCCGGCCTCGGTGATGCCCAGATGCAGGGGATAGTCCACCTGTCCCGCCAACAGACGATAGGCGGCGACGGTCATGCCGACCCCGCTGGCCTTGAGGCTGACCTTGATCTCCCGGTAGTCCAGGTCCTCCAGGATACGGATGTGGTGCAAGGCCGATTCGACCATCGCCTCGGGGCAGGGTTCGCCATGGCGTTCCAGCAGCTCTTTTTCCAGCGATCCGGCATTGACGCCGATCCGGATGGGAATGGACCGCTCCCGGGCCGCCTTCACCACCTCCGCCACCCGTTGCCGGGAACCGATGTTGCCGGGATTGATGCGCAAACAGTCGATTCCCCCCTCCAAGGCCAGGAGCGCCAGGCGGTAATCGAAATGGATGTCGGCGATCAACGGCACCGGCGAGGCGGCGCGCAACCGTTTCACCGCCAACGCCGCCTCCCGGTCCGGACAGGAGACCCGCACCAGATCGGCGCCGGCATCGGCCAGGGCGGCGATCTGGGCGCCGGTGGCGGTCACATCGCGGGTATCGGTGTTGGTCATCGACTGCACGGTGATCGGCGCATCACCGCCAACGGCCACGGAGCCGACCTGAATGCGCCGCGTCCGACGGCGGACGGCGGTCAGGGGTTGCCCGGCACTCATCGTCCGGCCCGTTTGCGCAACGCCCCCGGGGTCAACTCCAAATCCTGGACCGCTTCCCCTGGTTGACCGACATAGGACAGTTTGTCCGAACCGATGCGCACGCGGATGGCGCCGGCATTGCCCAGGGCGGCGAAAAAGGTCATGCCTTTTGGCACCCGGAAAATATGGTTGGGCTGCATGACCATATCCTTCAGCACCTCCCCGTCCTCATCCTGTATCTGTACCCAGACCAGCTCTTCGGAGACCAGGGAGATGGCCCGGGGCGATTCCGGTTCCAGATCCCGCCCGCCGCGGATCTTTTCCGGATAGCGGTTGCGGATCACATCCCGGGGATCGTTGGTGTTGACGGAGGCCGGTTGATCATCCTCGTCGATGATCACCATTTCGGGGACCTCGGGCCGTTCCGGCGCCGGCAACCGTTGGGGTTCCATCGCCGGCTGCCGCGTGGGCCGGATCTCCCGCACCGGTGGAACGGCAGGGACCGGAGGCGGTTTGCGAACCGGTTCCGGGGACCGGGAGGCGGCCGACGACCGTTCTTCGACCGGTGGCGGAGGAGGAGAGACGACCACGGCTGGCGCCGCCGGTTTTTCCGCTTCGGGAGACTCCACGGCATCGGACGGCAATACGGTTTCGGACAGGACCACCGGTTCGGCGGGCAACTCCGGTTCGGGCGACGACGCCGGTGGCGGTGGCGACACTTTCGATGCCTCCCCGGAACCGGAAAAAAGCTGCTTGATCATGGCAAAAAATCCACCAGACCCGGCCTTCGGCTCCGATCCCGGCCCGCCATTGACCGACTCCGGAATGGACTCGGTTTCGATTTCGGCCCGATCGATGGCGGGAGCGGTCCCGTCATCAGCCGGTTGATCCCGAACCGGTTCCAACGGCGCCGGTTCCGTGTTCATCGGTGGCGGTGGCTCCGGTTGGACGGCCAACGGTGGCAGCGACTCCGGCTCGGGGGTCACCGGTGGTGGTGGCTCCGGCTCGGGGGTCACCGGTGGCGGCGGCTCCGGCTCGGGGGTCACCGGTACGGCGAGGATCGGTTGGGGTTCGTTGGGCCGACCGGCGGTCGACTCGCCGGCGTCGTTGCTGATCCTTACCGCCGGGACCACATCCCGGGGCTCGGACAGCAAGGCGCCGGCATCGGCCACCAGGGTGGTGCCATCTTCCGCATCATCCGACCGCTCTTCCCCTTCCAGTTCCTCGTTACCGCCGGCATCGGCGAAGGCGTCCGATTGCATCATTTCCTCACCGACCCGCAGCGGTGTGGTGGCCGACGGAGTGGGTATCGGCATTTCCGGCGAGGGGGCGGAAAAATAGCGTTCATAGACGAACAGGGCCAGCCCCAGGAGCACGACACCACCGATCACCATGCCGGACTTGGGGCGGTTGGCCGACGAGGGCGGGGGCGGCGGTTCGATGCGCAGGGCCTGCTCCCGGTTGCTGAAGTCGGCCAAAAACCGCTCCACCAGGTCCATATCCGCCATCTCCAAGGTGCGGGCATAGATACGCATGAATCCGGCGACGAAGGTGGCACCGGGCAATTTTTCCACCTGACCCGCCTCCAGGGACTCCAGGTGGATCTGACGGATGCGGGTGCGTTGGGCCATCTCTTCGAGACTCAATCCCCGCCCCTCCCGGGTCTGCCGCAGGGTCTCCCCCACCTGTTCGGCGGTGGGAACGGCGCCGATGTCATAGTCGATGGTATCGACCGGTGACTCCGACCTCTCCCGGCGGACGTTTTCCCGCGGCGATGTGCGTTTGCCGATCATCGATTCATCCCCAGAGTGGCGAGTTTCCGGTTGGCCCGTCCCGCCACGGGCCGACCCGGGGCCAGGGCCGCGATGCGCTTCAAGACCGGAATGGCATGCCGCCGGTTCCCGGTTTTCAAATAGGCGTCCGCCAACCGTTCCATGAGGGCCAGATTGTCATTGTCGATGGCCAGGGCCATTCGTAAATGTTTTTGCTCCTGATCGGTGCGCCCCAGGTCCCGATAGAAATCGGCCAACTCCATGCGCGCCGGCATATAGACGCTGTTCACCTGCAGCGCCCGTTCCAGGGCGGCGGTCATCTTGCGCCGGTGGCCACGGCGCTTATGCAGCAGACCCAGATTGAAATGGATCTCCTCCGGGGTCGGAAAGGTTTTGTCCTTCAAGGCGGCGGCAAACATTTTTTCCGCCTCGTCCAACCGGTTCAGGCGCATCATGGTCACACCGAGATTGTTGGTGATGCCACCGTTGGCGGGCCGCAGGGCATGGGCCCGTTGCAGGGCCTCCATGGCCTGAACCGAACGCCCGAGTTGATCATAGGCCAACCCCAACAGGGAGAACAGCTCGACATCATCCTCCTTGATGGTTCGGGCCTCCACCAGGGAGGGCAGGGCCATACGGGCATTGCCCCGCTTCATATAGGCACGCCCCTTGGTCATCAGGGTTTCATACCGCTCCGCCTTTTTTTCCAACTCGGAGTCGGTGGCGCAACCGGCCAAAAGCAGCAAAAAAATCAGCAACAAATACCGGAACGAACCCGGAGGGACCGTCGAATGGCGACGGATCATGACGATCTGGGCACTCATGTCACGCGAAATCCATTGGTGATGGGATAGCGCCGATCCTTGCCGAAGGCCCGGGCGGTGATGCGGACCCCGGGCGGGGCCTGACGCCGTTTATATTCATTGCGGTCCACCAGGCGGATCACCCGTACCGCCGTTTCCCGATCGATTCCCCGGTCGACGATCTCCTGCAGACCGTACTCCCGTTCCACATAGAGTTCCAAAATGCGGTCCAGTATCGGATAGGGCGGCAGGGAGTCGCTGTCCCTCTGGTCCGGTCGCAACTCGGCCGAAGGGGCCTTGTCGATGACCCGTTGCGGAACGGGGGGTGGTTTTCCCGCCGCCGCGGCCCACTGGTTACGGGCCCGGGCGAGCCGATAGACCAGATCCTTCAACACATCCTTGAGCACCGAATACCCCCCGGCCATGTCGCCATAGAGGGTGGCATAACCGACGCTGACCTCGCTCTTGTTGCCGGTGGTCACCAGCAACAACCCTTTTTTGTTGGCCAGGGCCATCAACAGAGTGGCGCGAATGCGCGGTTGAATGTTCTCCTCGGTGACATCCTCCCCCAGGCCGCGGAAACTGTCGGCCAACTCCTGACGGAACCGGTCGAAGAGGGTGTCGATGGCGATTTCACTCAAGGCCACCCCCAGCCGCCGGGCGCCGTCAGCGGCATCCTCCAGGCTTTCCGGCGAGGTATAGCGGCTGGGCATCATCAGGCAGGTCACCCGTTCCGGCCCCAGGGCATCGGCGCAGATGGTGGCGGTGAGGGCCGAATCGATGCCACCGGAGAGCCCCAGCACCACCCCGGAAAAACCGTTTTTATGCACATAATCCCGCAACCCCAGGCAGAGAGCGGCATAGACCTCCCGTTCCAACCCGGGCAACGCCGTCACCGGCTCCCCCTCCCCCGACCCGGGCCGGAACCGGACCGGTTCACCCGGTGGACGGTGGACGGTCAGCAGGCGCAGGTCCTCTTCGAAAAGACGGCAGCGCAGGGCCGGGACGCCATCACGGTTCATGGCGAAAGAGGCGCCGTCGTATACCAGCTCATCCTGACCCCCGACCAGATTGACATAGAGCACCGGCAAACCGCTTTCGGTGATGCGTTGCGCCACCATCCCTTCCCGTTGCCGTTGCTTGCCGACATGATAGGGCGAGGCGTTGAGATTGATGATGAAGGCCGCTTCCGTCGCCGCCAGTCGCGCCATGGGGCCACCGGGGTGCCAGATGTCCTCACAGATGGTGATGCCGAACGGCACCCCCCGGTAAGGAAAGGCCCGGACGGCGTTGAACGGTTCAAAGTAGCGGCGTTCATCGAAGACACTGTGGTTGGGCAGGCGCCATTTGGCGGCAAAGCCGGTCTCCCGGCCCTCCTGGACGAAAATGCCGGCGTTGAACAACCCGTCGGCGCCGCGGCGAACACTGCCGTAGACGGCATCGATGCCGATCCGGCCCAGCTCCCGGTGCAGTTCCCGTTCGGTTTCGGCCAACCGGTCCAGAAACAGCGGTTTGTGCAGCAGGTCCTCCGGCGGATAGCCGGTCAGGACCAACTCCGGAAACACGACCAGACAGGCCCCGGCCTCCCGGGCGCGGCGGGCGGTGGCGAGGATTTTTTTCAAGTTTTCGGCCAAGGCGCCGACATGAGCGTCGACCTGGGCCAAAGCGACCACGAATTCCATGGGGGGTTCCGAATCAACCGTTGGGCCATTAAACTGCCGCAGTTTACGGGATAGCCGGTCGATTTCCAATGAATCTCAACAGCCACCGACGACGATTGGGGCCATAATTTTTTCACCACACCAACCATCGGGTTCCTTCCATGACCATTTTGGACCGAATTCGCCCCGGGGTACGGGCGATGAGCGGCTATGTACCGGGCAAACAGCCGAAACCCGGACAACGTCTGATCAAGCTCAACACCAATGAAAATCCCTTTCCGCCGCCACAGCAGGTACTGGCGGCGTTGTCGGCGGCGCTCAATGGCGACCGGTTGAGACGGTATCCCGATCCCGGTTCCCGGCCGGTGCGTGAAGCCGCGGCCCGCGCCTATGGTCTGGCACCGGAACACGTGGTGGCGGGCAACGGTTCTGATGATTTATTGACGATGATCCTGCGCACCTGTGTCGACCCCGGCCAGGTGGTCACGGCCCCGGAGCCGACCTACTCCCTGTATGAAACCCTGACCGAACTCCAGGGTGGACGGTTTCAACCCGTTCCCTGGCCGGCGGATTTCACCCTGCCGATCCCGGCCCTGCTCGCCACCGGCGCCCGGGTGATTTTCATCGTGCGGCCCAACGCCCCCACCGGCCATATGGTCGACCTGGCCGCCATCGCCGACCTCTGCCAACGGAGCCCGGGCATCGTCGTCCTCGACGAGGCCTATGTCGATTTCGCCGACGACAACGGCCTGCCCCTGTTGACCGACCATCCCAATCTGATCATCACCCGCACCTTTTCCAAATCCCTGGCCCTGGCCGGTTTGCGCATCGGCCTGGGTTTCATGCATCCCACCCTCGCCGAACAGATGCACAAGGTACGGGACTCCTACAACGTTAACCACCTCTCCCAGGCGGCGGCGGTGGCGGCCCTGGACAATCTGTCCGCCTATGAGCCGATCATCGACACCATCCGCGCCGAACGCCGGCGTCTCAGCGACGCCCTGGAACGGCGCGGTTTCCGGGTGCAACCGAGCCAGGCCAATTTCATCCTGACCACGGTCCCCGACGGTCCCCGCAGCGGTCAGGAATGGTTCGAGGGACTGTTGAAAAAAAACATCCTGGTGCGATATTTCGGCAAGGACCCCCGCCTGGCGGACAAGCTGCGCATCACCATTGGTTCGCGGGAGGAGATGGATGAGCTGTTGGCGGCGGTGGATGACCTGTCAACCGTCACGGGTTCGGAGAGATAACTCATTTTTCAACTGCGAACCTATCCATCATTGGGCGGGAAAAAGACCATCGGCGAGGTGGACGAGCAACGGCTGCCAGCCGATGGCCGGATTGACGGTCCAACTGCACAATCAACCAAACCCGGGACCGAATCCATTGAGGAACGATCCCTGAACATTCGGTATGAACGGGATAGTGCGGTTTCCGACCGTTCACACGCCTCTTGGAATCCACGTGGACATCTTTATTTACGCCCCCGGAGCGACGCGCGTCCGGATTCCGAAACGGGTGAACGGTCGGAGTGACGCTCTCGAAATGGCCTATTTGGCCATCTTCGCATACATCTGCACGGCCTTGTTCATGTTTTTCAACAACGGCATGTTCTCAGCCGCCACCTTTTCCAGCACACTGGCGGCGGTGTCGCCTCCGACAACGGCATTCACATGGCCGTGAAAACCCGCCCAGAGACCGGCCACCACCCGCAACTGGGCGGCGATGTCGGCGTTGTCGAAATCCTTCAGCCCTTTCAGGGTGTTGTCAAACAGGGCGGCGGTTTTTTTCAGGTTTTCCGTATTGCCGGCCCGATCGATGCCGGCGGCGATCAACAAAATTTCCTTGCTCATCTTCTGGGTCAACATGCGCTGGCGGCCGGCGACGTTGATGGTATCGGCCAACTCCTGGGACATGGTGGAACCGGCCATCTTGGCGTACATCTGCACGGCCTTGTTCATGTTTTTCAACAACGGCATGTTCTCGGCCGCCACCTTGCCCAACACCCCGGCGGAGGTGTCCCCGGCCAGTGCCGCCTTCACATGTTGATGAAAGGCATCCCACAACCCGGACACCACCTTCAACTGTGCGGCGACGCCGCCGTTGCCGAAATCCTTGAGCCCTTTCAGACTGGTATCGAACAGCTCGGCGGTTTTTTTCAAATTTTCCATATTGCCCGCCTTGTCGATGCCGGCGGCGATCAACAACACTTCCTTGCTCATCTTTTGCGTCAACATCCGTTGGCGCCCGGCGATGTTTATGGTGTTGCCCAACTCCGTTCCAGCCAGGACCGGTCCGGAGACCAGACAGAGCGCAAAGGCCAGGACGAATACGAACAGCCCCGAAAGTTTTTTCCACTGTGTGTTCATGTCGGGTCAATCTCCTTGATAGCTGTTGTGGCCGGAGGGTGTTCCGGTCGGGGGTCTTGACACCGCAACAGGAGCGATGTCATAGTTTTTTTTGGCATTTCATATAACCATACCAGCCATACGGTTATTGTAGGACAGCCTTTGTGCAAACACCAGCCATAAACCACCTTTAATGGCAATTATTTTTCCTTTGGTCCCGAGACGCCCTTTACAGGGCCTGAAACCCAGCCGTGACAAAGGATACCGGCACCCTTCATTCAAGGGGCACCGAACAGATTTCGGACTTTTTTATGGACAGTTTTCTAAAACGGTTGGGCAGGGTTGCGCAGCCACCAAGGTCCCGGGCCATTCCGGCGGGGACGTAACCCCGCCCTGCCTTGGGAATTGGTGAGATGGATTTACTTTGTACGGGGATCGTGAAAACAAAACTCAGGGGATCGGCTGTCCGGTGATCAATTCCCGGAAGATATCCTTGACCGAGACCATGCGGGTATGGCGTACACCGTTGGAGCCGGTGAAGATCAGGCCGTTCTCCAGGTCGCCCTGTTGCGCCCGATGCAGGGCTTCGGCGATGCAGAAGGCCTCTTTCTCCTCGCGGCAGCTGCAATGTTCCAGGCAGGTGGCGATGCATTTGCTGGCCACTTCGCCGCCATCGAACAGGGTGCGGGTGAAAGGGGAGTTGAGGGCGCGGCCCGGCAGGCCGGCGGGAGAGTCGATGATGACCACATCGGCCGGGGTGGCCTTGATGAAGGCCTGTTTGTAGTTTTCGTGGGCGTCACACTCGTGGGTGCAGAGAAACCGGCTGGCCATCTGCACCCCCTTGGCGCCGAGGGCCAGGACCCGGTCGATGTCGGCCCGGTCCCAGACGCCGCCGGCGGTGACGATGGGAATTTCGTCCCCGTACTCCTTGCGCGACCACTCGGCCAGTTGGGGGATGACCCTTTCGGTGGCATATTCGGCATCATACAACTGGGACCGGTCGATACCCAGATGACCGCCAGCGGCATTGGGATCTTCGAACAGGATGGCGTCCGGCAGCCGTTTGTAGAGTTTTTTCCACCGTTTGGCCATCAGTTTGGCGGCCCGTAACGAGGAGATGATCGGCACCAGGGCGGTTTTCGGGTTGGCGGCGGCGAACTCCGGCAACCGCAATGGCAAACCGGCGCCGCAGATGATCATCTGTGCGCCATATTCGGCCGAGGTGCGCACCATGGCCTCGAAATCACGGATGGCCACCATGCAGTTGGTGCCGATGATGCCGTGGGGACTTTTTTTGCGCGCCAACTGCAGTTCGTCGATCAGGGCCTTGACGTTGGCCTTATAGTAGTCCTTGGCCTTTTTATAGTGTTTGGAGGCCAGAGAGAGGGCGACGGTGGCGACGATGCCGACCCCCCCTTCATTGGCGACGGCGGCGGCCAGATTGTTGGCGGAGACGCGCACCCCCATACCCCCCTGGATGATGGGAACGGGTATGGTATATTCGCCGATCGTCAACGGCGGCAGGGGGGCCAGTGTGGCCGAAGTAGCGGTCATGTCGGGGGACTTTATACGTCAAAGTGGATGGTTGAACAATGGACAAAGATACGGGAGGGGATCACTCCCAGGTGGCCCAGGGCGGCTTGACCGCTTCAACGGCCCGACCGCCGGCGGTCAACGGTTTGGACGAGGCCACATCCGCCAGACGCAGCAGGCCCAACCCCTTGTCATCGAGCGCGGAAACGCTGCTGACGGTTCCCGCCTCCTTGTCTCCCGCCAGCAACACCGGCGTACCGGCGGCCACCTCCCCCACCCCGTCGAACCGCAGTTGAAACAGCCTTTTTTTCAAGGTTCCACGATGATGGGTGCGGGCCATGGTCTCCTGGCCGATATAACAGCCCTTGGAAAAATCCACCCCGTTCATCTCCAAAAAACCGGCCTCCAGGGGGATGGTGCCCTCCACGGCCAGCTCGGCGCCACCACGGGGCAGGGACTGATCGATACGATGCGCCTCCCAGGCCTCGAAACCGGCCACCGGCAGGGCGGCCGATAGTTTTTGCCAGTGAGAACCCATTTTATCCGCCGGCACCAGCATTCGCCAGCCGAAACCCGCATGGCGCGGATCCCGCCACAGATGCACGCCGGCCTCCGGACTGAAGGCCGCCGCCAACGGCGCCCCTTTCAGGGCCAGGTCGGGAAACCGGGCCGCCAGCTCCTCTTCCGCCCGGGGACCGGCCACCGCCATCAGTCCCAGGTCACCGGAAACATCCTTGATGGCCGCCTTGGTGCGCAGCAGGTACATGGAGAGCCGTTGCATCAGCGCCGGCACCCGGTCCGGCTCGGTGACCAGCAGCATGCGCCCGCCGCCATCGACGATGGTAAAATCCCAGGCGAAGCGGCCCTGGGGGGTCAAAATGGCGGCATAAATGACCCGTTCGGCAGTGACGTGGCGAATCTGGTTGGTGATCAGGCCGGACAAAAAATCGACCCGCTGTTCGCCGCTGATTTCAAGACAGCCATGATGGCTGAGGTCCACCAGAGCGGCAGAGCCGGTCACCGCTCGATATTCCGCCCGGGCATCGCCGAAATGGGCCGGTGTCCGCGCACCCCGGTCATTGGTCCAGCGAATCCGATCCTCTTGACCGGCGGCCGATAAATGAGAGGCTGGGGAACTCAACGGAAAAACTCCTTGTCAATGGGTGGGCCCGGTAAGCACAATAGGGTCTTTGGCATTTCATCCGCAGTGAACGACCTCAAGCTGGAGAGACCCACCCCATGAAACCACCATTTCGTTCAAACTGGATCCAAGGCCGCACGGGCAACGTTACCCAGATGCACTATGCCCGGCAAGGGGTGATCACGCCGGAAATGAAACACGTCGCCGAAGTGGAGTTCCTGGAACCCGAGCAGGTGCGCGCGGAGGTGGCCCGTGGCCGCATGGTCATACCGGCCAACATCAACCACCCGGAACTGGAACCGGTGGCCATCGGCATCGCCGCCCGCTGCAAAATCAATGCGAACATCGGCAACTCCCAGATCTCCTCGGGACTCGATGAAGAGGTCGAAAAGCTGAAACTGTCGTTGAAATATGGCGCCGACACGGTGATGGACCTCTCCACCGGCAAGGATATCGGCGCCATCCGCGAAACCATCATCCGCAACGCCCCGGTACCCATCGGCACCGTGCCCATCTATGAGGTCATCGAACGGGTACCGGACGTGCGGGACCTGACCCCGGAAATGATTTTGCAGGTGATCGAAGAGCAGGCCCGGCAAGGGGTGGACTACATGACCGTCCACTGCGGGGTGGTGATGGAGGTGCTGCCGTTGATCGAATCGCGCATCACCAAGATCGTCTCCCGCGGGGGGGCGCTGATGGCGCAATGGATGCTCTATCATGAAAAGGAAAACCCCCTCTACACCCATTTCGACGCCTTGCTGGACATCTGCGCCAAACATGATGTCACCCTCTCCCTGGGCGACGGTCTGCGGCCCGGTTGTCTGCACGATGCCTCCGATGCCGCCCAGTTCACCGAACTGCGGGTGCTGGGCGAACTGACGAAAAAGGCCTGGGAACGGGACGTGCAGGTGATGATCGAGGGTCCCGGCCATGTCCCGCTGGACCAGATCGAGATGAACATGGAAAAAGAGCGGCAACTGTGCCATGAAGCCCCATTCTATGTACTCGGACCCCTGGTCACCGACATCGCCGCCGGTTATGACCACATCGCCTCGGCCATCGGTGGCGCGCTGGCGGCCTGGAAGGGGGCGTCGATGCTCTGTTACGTCACGCCCAAGGAGCACCTGGGACTACCCAACGCCGATGATGTGCGCGCCGGCATCATCGCCTACAAGATCGCCGCCCATGCCGCCGACATCGCCCGGCACCGGCCCCACGCCCGCGACCGCGATGATGAAATGAGCCGCGCCCGGTTCGGTTTCGACTGGAACCGCCAGTTCGAACTGGCCCTCGATCCGGAACGGGCCCGGGAATATCACGATGAAACCCTGCCGGAGACCGCCCACAAGAGCGCCGAGTTCTGCTCCATGTGCGGACCCCGTTTTTGCGCCTACAAGCTGTCCCAGGAGGTGGCGGAAAAGTCGAAAAACATCGCCGACAAGTTTTTACCCGAATTTTGCCCCGAGACGGCCAGCAAGGTGGCCTGAACCGGCCACCCAGGGAGACCGGAACCATGGACGATCTACCCAAAACCGACGCCGAATGGCTTCTACGCCTGACCGAGGAACAGTTTCGCGTCTGCCGGAAAAAGGGCACCGAACGCCCTTTCACCGGCGCCTATCACGATTGCAAAACCCCCGGCACCTACGTGTGCGTCTGTTGTGGAAACGAGCTGTTCTCCTCGCAAAGCAAATTTGACTCCGGCACCGGCTGGCCCAGCTATTTCACCCCCGTTGACCCGGAGAACATTCGCACCGAAGAGGACCGCTCCCTGTTCACCACCCGCACCGAAGTGCTCTGCGCCCGCTGCAATGCGCATCTGGGCCATGTGTTCGACGACGGCCCGGCCCCGACCGGGTTGCGCTATTGCATCAATTCGGTGGCGTTGAAGTTGATCGAAGAGAACGATTAGAGAGCGGTCGGGGTCGACTTTCATGTTCGAAACGGTCGAGATCAACAATTTCCGGGCCCTGCGGCGGTTCAAACTGGAAGACACCCGCCATTTCAACCTGCTCGTCGGACCGAACAACACCGGCAAAACCTCGGTCCTGGAAGCCCTTTGCATCCACAGCAACCCCCTCAATCTCAACACCCTGGGTAACGTCATCGCCGGCCGGGAGGATATCGTTCACGCCGATGGCGGCAATGGACTCGAACAGATCAAATGGTTGTTTTCCGTCATCGGCAAGCAACATCAATCTCTCCTGTCCATCAAAGGAAAATGGCTCGGGCGACTCCACGAAACCTCCATTGAATTGAGTGTTAAAAATCCTTCCCTGTTTGCCGCCGGAAACACTTCAAAACTGCTACCAGGAGGCATTACCCTCGGTTCCATGACCCTGTGCCATGTGAAAAATGAAGGCCCGCCAGCCATAGCCACCATTCCTTTCATTACCGGGAAACCACTCGTATCCGAAGATCCCCCTTCGGCGACCATGCCGGGAATACTCTTCGGTTCAACCATGAAGAGCACAGCCAACGTCCGAACCAGGTTATACAACAATGCCGTTCTGGCCGGTTTTGATGGTGAATGTCTTGTAAAAATCAAAGAGTTGGATAGCAGTATCCTGGATATCCGCATTTTGCCATCCCTGAATGAGGAGTTCGATCTGTTCGTTCACCATCAGCAAATCGGATTCACCTCCCTGACCAATTTTGGCGGCGGCCTACAAAAAATCTATCTGTTGCTGCTCTCCCTGGCCTCCTGCAAAAACGGTATTTTACTCATCGATGAGCTGGAAAGCGCCATCCATGTTTCCGCTTTGAACAATTTTTTAGATTGGTTGATCCGATTCAGCAAACAGTTGAACGTACAAATTTTTGCCACCACACATAGCTTGGAGTGTTTGGACGCGGTTTTGTACAATGACCAGTTGGAAACCAATGAATTGAGTATTTTCCGACTTCATCGAAAAGGAGAAGAGATCGCCTGTCAACAAGTTGAAGAGGAGATGGCAAAAAATATCCGCGGCGATCTCGGAGCAGACTTGAGGTTTTGATATGGAATACGGATACCTCGCCGTTGAAGGTCTGCACGATGTCGAATGTGTCGGTCGTTTACTTAGGTCATTCAGCCTGAATCGGGTTGTCATTCATTCGAAACTGGATCCCTACTGGAAGCCGTTGATCCCTACCAGATTTCCCCAAGATGACAACCTCGTCAAACGGATTTCAGTCCCTACCTTTTTTCAGAGCGACAAACACTCCATCGCCGTACACGCTTGCAGTGGACTGGCCAGGCTGCCGACCACCTTTAGCGGTACATTCATGCTCCTGCAGCAATCACCCCCCCTGGCCATGGGCCTGATTGCGGATGCCGATGACCATGAAGAAGGAGCGAAAGGCCGTTTTGACGACTTGATACGAGCCCTGATCCCCAGTGCCGCCAGCCTTTTTCCCGATCAACCCGGCCAGGTTTCGAGCAGCACCCCGAAAACCGGTTTGTTCATTTTTCCGAACAACCGTGACAATGGTACGTTCGAAGACCTCCTGTTGCCATGTGCAGAACAGGTCTATCCGCATCAGTTTCACCATCTGAAAAATTGCCTGGAGCAACTGCCCCGGGATGGTTTGACGGCAAAAGAGCTTGAAGAGATCAACAAACCCGCGGGACTCGGCAAGACCATCGCCGGCAGCATCGCCAACATTTTCAAACCCGGAAAATCCATTCAGGTCTCCATTCAGGACAACCGCTGGATCAATGAGGAAACCATACGCGAGGTCACCGGCCTGAACCATCTGCAACGATTTTTGATCGACCTGTTGCACCTGTCCACCGGCTGATTTTCAACGGCTTTTTTGCCGCTCCAGGGTTCTCACCCATTTTTTCAACAGGTTCAAACCCTCCGCCGGCGGATCGGGCAGATAGCGCAGGGCGATGTAAAAACGGGTCGCTTCGCGGATGGGCGTCGCCACTCCGGGATGGGCGGCCATGGCGCGGTGGGCGAAATCCATGGGCCCCTCCCCCGGCCGCCGGACCACCCCCCGTTTGGCCAGATTGGCGCAAAACCGGTTGTAGAGCCGCCGGACCGGATCGAGATCCCGACCGCGCCCGGACCAGAGCAGATAGCCGGCCAGCAGGGCGAAAAACAGCGCCATGCCGGCGATCAAACCCAGGGTCATGCCCCGATGGGAGACGCCGCGCCAACCCAGGGCCTGCAGGAAGGCCATCTGCCGGCGGGAGTCATAGCCCAACACCCACTGGTTCCAGCGGTTGTCGATGTTGTCCCAGGTTTGCCAGACCCGCCGTAACATCGAGTTGTCCGGATCGATGAGCAACGGCAAGGGTTCTCCCACCGGCACCGCCGCCGCCAAACCCCGTTCCACCCGTTCCGGGGCCACCGCCGCCGTCGGATCGACCCGCACCCACCCATCATCGGGCAACCACACCTCGGACCAGGCGTGGGCATCGGCCTGGCGCACGGTCAGATGGTCGCCCTGGGGATTCCACTCCCCGCCCTGATAACCGGTCACCACCCGGGCCGGGATGCCGGCGGCGCGCATCAAAAAGGTGAAGGCGCCGGCAAAATGTTCACAAAAACCCCGGCGGCTGCCAAACAGGAATTCATCCACCGGATCCCTGCCCAACAACGGCGGCGAAAGGGTATAGACGAACGGTTCGCGGCGAAACCGTTGCAGGGCCCATTGTACCACCTCACGCCCTTCCACCGCCTGCTCCGCCCATCGGTGGGCCAACGCCCGGGCGCGGGGATTGCCCATTGGTGGCAATTGCAAGGCCAGGCGGCGGTTGAGGGGCCGCAGGGTCGGGGCGGCGAAATAGTTCAGATGCGAGATGACCCCATATCGGCGCGTGCGGTCGACGGGGTGGCGGGTCAACAGCTGAAAATCGGTTTGCAGCCAGGCCCCTTTGGGCAGGGTGGTCGGCAAGTCCAGGGCGAACAGCCAGGGCCGGCCATGGGGCTCCAGGGTGACCACATAGCTGGTCGGCTTGCCGGTACCCCGCCACCGCACCCGGTGGACGGGGGTATCTTTGGGCAATCCGCGCCAGGTTTCCCCATCCAACAACCACAACACCGGTCCGCGCCAGTACATCTCCTTCAGGTCGGGGGCATTCCAGTTGAACCGCACCCGAAAGGCGACCCCGCCGCTGCGGATCAAACGGCTGACCGATCCGGGCGTCATGCTGTCGCTCAACCCCTGACGGGCGATGGTGTCCCGGGGCAGGGACCACATGGGATTTTGCAACCGCGGGAACAGCACGAACAACACCAGCATCACCGGCAGGGCGTGGAGCAGCAGCAGAGCCGCCCGCCGGATCAGGACCAGTGGGGAAGCATCGGGATGGAACAGCAGGTTCAGGTTGACGATGATGGAGAGCGTCACCGCCAGGGCATACAGGGCCATGGGGATCGACTGACCGTAAAAAAAATGGGTCATCACCAAAAAACAGCAGAGCAGGATGACGATCAGGTAATCGCGGCGATCCTTGAACTCCAACAGTTTCAGATGGGTCAATCCCACCAGGAAGGCCACCCCCGACACCCGGCCGAGGATGCGGCCATGGTCGATGGCGATCAGCAGCATGGTCAACAGCACCAGGCCGACACGAACCCATTTATGGACCCGTAACGGTTTGCCGGTGCGCCAGACGGCGAGCAACCAGCCACCGGCGATACCGAGGGTGACCAGCGCCATCGGCGGCGACAAACGCAACATGTGCGGGGCGGTGACCGCGAACAGGGTGGCCAGCAACCAGTAGAGCGCCCGGGGTGGCGGTGTATAAGGGGCTGATGCGGCGGGTGACATGATCGATCTCAATCGGCCCCGTGCAAGGCCAGGGCCTGGAGACAGCGTTGACAGTGGACCTCGCCCCGGGCCGGGGGATGGACGACACCGGGCAACCGCAACCCATAGAACAGCTCCTGCCGTTGGGCATCCAGGACCCACCGGCACAGCCGGGAAAGACGGGCCTCGACGCCCATGCCCTGCAACTGGTTCCATTCCAGCCAGATTTGTGGCGGCGGTTCCCCGCCGAACTGTTTGGTCAACAATTTTTCCCGCCGCGCCGACGCCTTCCAGTGGACATGGCGCGGGGAGTCCTCCGGTCGGTAGGCGCGCAAACCGATAAAATCATCCCCCTCCTCCCCATGCCGCTCCCCGGCTTCCCGGCCGCCCGGTGCATGGGGCAGGGGGATGTTTCCGGACTCCGGTCGCGGATAGACCAGACAGGCGCCCCGCAGTTGCAGATGGCTCCAGGCGTGAATCAACCCCAGGGGATAGCGGGTGAACAGGGTGAACCGGTCGGCCGGCAACCATCCGCGCCGTTCGGCCAGCCGGACCAACGGCAGATGCGCCACGCCCCCGGCGCGGACATCGGCCAGATCGGTGGTTTCATTGCGCAAAGCCGCATCCCGGCCCGGCTGCAGACCGATGGCGAACCGGTCAACCCCCTGATCATCACGCAAGGCGATGGAAAACTGCGCGTGCTCGCCGACGAACACCGGTTTGGCCGGCGCCACGCTCACCCGCAGATGGTGCAAATTGCGATAGGTATGGAGGATCGATACGAACAGCACACTGACCAGCAGCGCCGAGATGGTCAGGGCCAGATTGAGATTTTCATTCATGGCCCCCAACAACATGACCATGAACAGCCCACCGAACAGCATGCCGTGCCGATCGGGCATGATATAAATCCGCCGCCCGACCAACACCACCGGCCCGGTTTCCGGCTTCACGCGCCGGTCGAACCAGTTTTGCAGCCATTGGCGGGGTTTGGACAGGAGAGAGGGGATCACTGGTTGTCCCTGTTCCGAATCTTTTTGCATGGCACTCTGAAACAATCGAAAGGCTGCCCGGGGACCTGTCTTTTTACCTCTTGGCAACACCGGTCCGGGCACCCGTCAACCCGGGAACCGGCATGGCAAGCCTGGCCCATGCCACAATAAAAATCATGGGATCGGTACCGATTCCAACAACTCCTCCACCGGATCGGCGCCGGTGTCGCTGTTGAGTTTCAGGCGGTGGCCGGCGACGCCGGGCAGGACCGCCTGGATGTCTTCGGGCAGGACGCCGGTGCGGTTTTCCAGGAAGGCGTGGGCGCGGGCGCAGGCCAGCAGGCCGAGGCCGGCGCGGGGAGAGAGCCCGGTCAGAAAGACGGTCTCCTCGCGGCTGCGGGTGAGCAGGGCCTGGAGATAGTCGAGCAGGGCCGGGGAGACGTGAATTTTTTCGGCCCGTTCCTGCAACGCCCGCAGTTCGCCATCCTCCAGGCAGGGGGTCAGGCGCGACACCATCCGGCGTCGATCCTCGCCCTGGAGCAGGGCCCTTTCCGAGGCGGCATCGGGATAACCCAGGGTGATGCGCATGAGAAACCGGTCCAGTTGCGACTCCGGCAGGGGAAAGGCGCCGATGTGGCGGGAGGGGTTTTGGGTGGCGATGACGAAAAAGGGCGCCGGCAGGGACCGGGTGTGACCCTCCACCGTCACCTGCCGCTCCTCCATGGCCTCCAGCAGGGCGCTCTGGGCCTTGGGGGTGGCGCGGTTGACCTCATCGGCCAACACCACCTGGTGAAAAATGGGACCGGGATGAAAAATAAATTTTCCCACCTGCCGATCAAACACCGACACCCCGAGCAGATCGGCCGGCAGCATGTCGCTGGTGAATTGAATCCGATGAAACCCCAATCCCAGGGTTTTGGCCAGCACATGGGACAAAATGGTTTTCCCCACCCCGGGCATATCCTCGATCAGCAGGTGCCCCCGGGCGAGGAGACAGGTGAGCGCCAGACGAATGGGCCGCCGTTTACCGAGGATCACCCCTTCGGCCCGGGCGGCGATGCGTGCCAATGGATTGTTTGGTGTCACGTTGGTCAATCTGATCCCCCGCGGATGGTTTCATGCAGCATAACACGCCCAGCCGGACGGCGGAAAGCGATGATCGCCGCCCGCACCACCCCCCCCGGGCCGGTTTTCTCCCTGTTTGAAATACGTTAACGGTGGACGCCACGACGGCGGCGGGATAAGCTGAAGGCGATGCGGCGGGAAGTCCGCCCGTTCACGGCAGGGTGCGTGAGGGCAACGGAAACAGGGGTTTTATGAACGCGATCAATCGGCTGGGAACCGGGGTTAAAATCGGCGCGGGTTTCGGGTTGGCGGCTCTGCTCATCTTGACCGCCTTCAGCCAGTTTCACCGTCTACTGCCGGCACAACGGTCCGCGATCGGCCATCCCTCCCCCGCCTCGGCCCGGACCCAACCGGACTTGCGCACCCTCTCCCGTCTGCAAACCCTGGCCGGACAACTGGAAAAACGGGAGGACGGCGCCCCGGGACGGACCCGGGATCTCCGTCAACTGACACAGGCCGCCGAACGGCTGGAAAAACGGTTGGGCAGCATCGATCTCGACCGGGTACGCACCCTGGTCAGCGCCCTGCGCCTGGTACAATACACCTATCTGTTCGATTCGCAACGCCGCTATCGGGACCATTTCCATCGTTTGTTGGCGTCCCTGAAAAAATCCCTCGACGGCCCCAGCCTCGACAACCGGTTGCGGGACCGGCTGCGGCGGGCCATTCTCACCTATGAGGCGGCCTTTTCCGGTTTTCTCGCCAGCGATGTCACCCTCACCAGCGGCGGCCCGCCCCTGGAACGTCTGAACGCCAGTGGCATCGCCCTGACCAACATCATTGAAACCCATCATGTACCCCATGCCGGCGAAGAGCTGCTCAACGCCCGGCGTCACGCCGCCTTCTATTTTTTACAGGGGGACGACCGGGCGGCCAAGGCCTTTGAAACGGCCCTGGATCGATTGGCGGAATTCGTCAAATATACCCGGCTCCCCGACTCCGAGCGCAAACGGGTCCAGGCCGATATCGACACCTATCGCCTGACCTTCCGCCGCCTGGCGGTGCAACAACCGGCGGTGGCGATGGACAACTCCGAAACGGTGCGGAGCCTCCGCGCCCTGATCAGCGACCTGGAGTCCGATGCCCACCCCGCCAATGGCGCCGATCCCCCGCCCCGGTCGGACGGCAGCGGCGGGGCCGGCATCGAAAAAACCACCCTGGCCCTGTTCATTCTCGCCGTCCTGTTGCCCGGGGCCTTGATCGCCTGGTTGGTCACCCAACTGGTCTCCGCCCCCTGGCGCCGCCTGGTCAACGACCTGGACGATCTGGATTCCGGTTACACCATCGATTTGAGCCGACGTATCGTCGCTGGGGAAAACCGGGAGACCGGAGCCGTGGTGGAGGGGATCAACCGTATCCTGGATGCGGTGGCCGAAGCGGTGCAGCAGGCGCGCGATGGCGCCGACGCCCTCAGTGATGACTCCGAGCCGCCGGATACCAAGGAGTTGATCCATGGGTTGCGTCAGGCCGGCCAGGCGCTGGAAGAGACCCTGGAGCACCTGCAAACCCTCACCGGTCAGGCCAACATGCTGGCCATCAATGCCGCCATCCAGGCCACCGGCGCCGGTGAAGCGGAGCCGGCCTATGCCGTGGTCGCCGACGATGCGGAAACCCTGTTGCGGCAACTGGAAACGGTGGCCGACACCTTTGCCGGGCACACGAAATCCCTGCAATCGATGGCGGAACGGGCGCAAAACCAGGAGACCGCCATCGCCAGCCGCCTCCGGGAGGTGGCCCGGGCCGGCGCCGAACTGCAACGCTCCCTGCAACGGTTGCAAACCTAGGACGGCCGGAGACCATGGAAGAGGAAAAAACCCGTCTCGACAAATGGTTGTGGGCCGCCCGCTTTTACAAGACCCGCACCCTGGCCACCGACGCGGTCAATGGCGGTCATGTCCACCTCAACGGCAGCCGCAGCAAACCGGGCCGCGCCCTGAACATCGGCGAAACGGTCTCCATCCGCAAAGGTCCCTTCGAACACCGGGTCATCGTCCGCGCCCTCTCCAACCGCCGGGGACCGGCCAAGGTGGCGGTAACGCTCTATGAAGAGACCCCGGAGAGCATCGCCAAACGGGAACGGGTGGCGCAAGGAATGAAATCAATGCTGCGCCCCATCACCGGCGGCCGCCCGACCAAACGGCAACGGCGGGATTATGTGCGCATCCGGGGGAAGGATTGAGTCGCCGGTCCTTTCACCGGATTCGAACACCCGGTCAAATGGCCAGTTCCGAAACAATGCGGTCATAGGTTTCCCGGGCCTCTTCGAACTCATAGTCACCGATCTGGCTCTGCAAATTTTGCATCTCCTCGAACATCGGGCTGCGTACCAGGATGGTTTTGGCCTCTTCGACCAGGGTCAGGGCGTCCGCATCCCCTTCATCGATCAGCGGCGCCAGTTGCTCGAACAGTTTTTTCAGGTGGTTCCGATCCAGGGATGGTTCCGTATCGGCGGCGGCTGGCAGCGAAACGTCCGACTCCTGAAACAGCCGATCGAGGGCGGCGATCACTTTTCCCAGCTCTTCGGTCAGGTTTTGCAGCGGTTCGACCACGCCGTCGGTTTTCCCGGCACGGAAAAGGGTTTCCAGCTCCAGGGCCGTCTCCTGCAGATTTCCGGCGCCGACGGTGCCGGCCACGCCTTTGAAGGTGTGGGCCAGCCGCCTGGCCACCTCCAGTTCCCCCGCCGCCATCCGGGCCCGGATCCGCTCCGGCAGGTCACGATTGCTGCGACGGATGGTGGCCAGGACCTTCAACAGCAATTTTTCATTGTGATTGACGTTGGCCAGGGCCTTTTTCAGATCGATGCCGGGCAGCTCCTTCGGCAGGGAGATGGCCGGCGGTGTTTTCCCCCGGGTTTCATCCACCCCATCCTTCGGATCCCCGGGGCCATCCGCCGTCGGCGAGGGCCGGCTTTCGGTCTCGACATGGCGGCAGAGGGTTTCGAACATGGTTGGCGGATGAATCGGTTTGATGATGTGATCATTCATCCCCGCGGCCAGACACCGTTCCCGATCGCCGGCCATGGCATTGGCGGTCATGGCGATGATGGGCAGATCGGCAAAACGTTTTTGGCCACGGATGCGGCGCGTCGCCTCATAACCATCCATGACCGGCATTTGAATATCCATGAACAGCACATCGAACGGCTCTTTTTCCACCGCCGCCAACGCCTCACGACCATTGTTGACGACGGTAACGTGCAATTCGGCCGCCGTCAGCAGTTCGGTGGCCACCTGCTGGTTGATTTCATTGTCTTCAACGAGCAGGACCCGCAGTCCACGCAAGGGTTGCACCAACCCCCGCTCGAAACCGGTCGCCCCCGGCCTGGGCCGCCGGCTCCCGGCGTGCAGGCCATAGACACCGCCGATGACCGTATCATACAGGGTCGAGGCGGTGACCGGCTTCAACAAAAACCCGGCCAAATCGACGTTTTCCGCCTCCTTGCGCACCGCTTCCCGGCCATAGGCGGTCACCATGATGATTTTCGGCTGTGGATCGATTTCGGCGAAGGATTGAATGCGGCGGGCGGTCTCGACGCCGTTCATGATGGGCATCTGATAATCCATGAACACCAGATCGATGGGCTTTCCCTCTCTGCAGGCCAGATACAACCGCTCGATGGCCAACCGGCCGGAGTCGACATCCTGCGGATTTACGCCATAGGAACGGATAAAATTACACAAAATTTCCCGGGAATCGGGGCTGTCATCCACCACCAAGGTACGCAGGTTGCGTATTGTTTCGGGGAGATCGCGCCGATTGTCCGCCATCACCGGCTGCCGGCCGAATTCGGCGGTAAAATGGAAGGTGCTGCCGACCCCCGGTTGGCTGTCGACGCCAATTTCACCGCCCATCATCTCCACGAACCGTTTGCAGATGGTCAGCCCTAGCCCGGTGCCGCCAAATTTCCGCGTCATCGAGCTGTCGGCCTGGGTGAAGGCCTGGAACAGTTTGCCGGACTGCTCCCGGGTCATGCCGATGCCGGTATCCTCGACGGTAAAGCGCATGCGCACCCGGTCCGTCGACACCTGTAAAATTTCATTGCGGACCACCACCTCGCCGGAATCGGTGAACTTGACGGCATTGTTGGCCAGATTGACCAATACCTGCCCCAGACGCAGGGGGTCGCCGACCAGCCATTCCGGCGTATCGGGATTGGGGGCGATGAGAAATTCCAGCCCTTTTTCCCGGGTTTTGACGGTGATCAGGTTGGCCAGGTTGTCCAGGACCTCTTCCAGACGGAACGGTACCGATTCCAGCTCCATCTTGCCGGCCTCGATCTTGGAAAAATCGAGGATGTCATCGATGATACCGAGCAGGGAGTTGGCGGCGTGGAAGGTTTTGGTAACATAATCCCGCTGTTTGGGATTCAAACCGGTCTGCAGGGCCAGGTGGCTCATGCCGATGATGGCATTCATCGGCGTGCGGATTTCATGGCTCATGTTGGCCAGAAAATCGCTCTTGGAACGGTTGGCGTTATCGGCCTTGATGCGCGCCTCATGGATGGCCCGCTCCGCCTCCTTGCGTTCGGTGATATCGACGAACACGCCGATGATGCCGTGCAGGCTGCCGTCGAGATCGTAGGATTTGGCCCGGGTGATCAACACGGTTTTTTCCGTGTCATCGGCCATGGTAAAGGTCAGGTCGAAGGTATCGCGCTCCTTGTCGGCCTGTCGAAAAAAATCACGATCATGGCCCTCCAGATGGGCGGCCACCTCGATATCGAGGATTTCGGTCCAGTTTTTTCCCAGAATGGCGCCGCCGTCCAGGTTGAAAAACCGGGTGAAGGCCCGGTTGGCCAGTTTGATGCCGCCGGCCTGGTCCTTGAAAAACACCGGTAGCGGCACGGTGTTGATCAGGGTTTCGAGAAAAATCCGTTCCTGCTCCAGATTTTGTTGAATTTCCCACCGTTGGGTGATGTCGCGGATGACACCGACGGTACCGATGAAATGGTTGCGTTTTTGTCTACCGTCCGAACCCTCCTTATATTCATACAGTCCGGAACTGCTCACCTCCACGTGGCAGCTGTCTTTGTCAAGAGTGCGGATTTCGGCATGCTCCGAAGTGGTGCCGTCCTTGAACTTGAGGCGGATTTCCAGATCGGAGGTCATCCTTTTGCCGGTCCGTTTTTCATCGAACAGTTTGGGCTGTTCCCGCGTTTCGCCGCCTTTGAGTCGGGAAAGGACCTTTTGCCGGCTGACGCGGTTGATGTCGGATATATGGACGATCTCGCTGAAATGTTTGCCGATCAACTCCTCCTGGTCATAACCCAGACGCATGATCGCCTCATTGAGGAAGGTGAAACGGCCATCGGAATCAATTTTGTAGACGATGTCGGGGATGGTCTCCACCAGGCTGCGGAAACGCGCCTCGGAGGCGGCGAGTTGGGCCTGTTTTTCCTTGAAATTGATATGGTCCCGATAGGAGCGGGCGTGATAGCGCAGACGCGCCAGCATCTCCACCCGGTCCGGCAGTTTGACCAGATAGTCGTTGGCGCCCGATTCGAAGGCCTGCACCTTCAACTGGGACTCCTCCAGGGAGGAGAGCATGATGATGGGGACCTCCCGGAAGGCCGGCAGGGCCCGATACCGTTTCAACAGGGTCATGCCATCGATGACCGGCATCACCAGGTCGAGCAGGATGACCGACGGCAGGACCTTTTCCGCCCTGGAGATGGCCCGGGTGGGATCCTGGACATCGTGCAGGAGCAGATCCGGCACACCTTCCAACTGCCTTTTGAGGAGGCGCGCGGTCAATTTTTGGTCATCCACCAACAGGATGACCGATCGGCCCTCTTCAGGAGTGGTTTCCACTGCCATGCACCTATCCAATCATTGACGGGACCGGCCGTTCACCCCTCGCCCACGAAACGATGAATACCCCGTTTCCGTTGCAAACGAACCCGGTTGTACGGTCCATTTTCCCCTCCCGACCGCTTCGTGGCAATGTTTCCAGGCGAACGTTGGCAGAAACGGGAGGATCAGGGCGGACAAATTTCCAAATCCTGTCCTTTTTCGCCTCGACCCCACCCCCGAAAAAAATGGACCGGGCAAGAGATTTTCTGCAAAAACTTGGCTCTTTTGCACCGTTTGCCGCTACAATGGCGCGCCGCCGGTTGGCGGCACATGGAGAGAACGCCTTTCACAGGGACGAAAAACTGTTTTTTCAACCAGCAGAGTGGAACAATGGCCAAAGAGGACAAGCCAAAAATTCTCATCGTCGATGATGAAAAGGTCAACATCGATGTGTTGGTCGGTCTTTTGGGGGATCATGCCAAGACCGTGGCCGCCAAAAATGGCGAGTTGGCGTTCAAACGGTTGGAAAAACCGCCTCTTCCCGATTTGATCCTGTTGGACATCATGATGCCGGGCATGGACGGGTTCGAGGTGTGCCGCCGCTTGAAAAAAGATACCGCCACGGCCGATATTCCGGTCATTTTCATCACCGGCATGGATGCCCCGGAGGATGAAACCCGGGCCCTGAAGGTCGGGGCGGTGGATTACATCCGCAAACCGTTCTGCCCCAGCGTGGTACTGGCCCGGGTCAACACCCATCTGGCCCTGCAGCGGCAAAAACCCGCCTGGTGACTTTGAATGACCTGAAAAACCGATTTCTCGGCATGGCCGCCCACGACATGCGCAATCCGTTGAGCACCATCAGTGGCCTCTCGGAAATTTTGATGACCATGGATCCGGGTGATCTCGATGCGGAGGAACAGCAGACCTATCTGCAGACCATCAACCGGGTCAGCAATCAAATGTTGCGTTTGATCAATGATCTATTGGATGTATCAGTGATCGAAAGCGGCAAATGCATCTATGAAATGCACCCCGGACATCTGGAAGCGTTGGCCGGAGAACGAATCAAACTGTTGCAACTGGCGGCACGAAAAAAAGGCATCACCCTGCATGCCGAATTGGGGGA
>CAYFNE010000068.1:0-28905 GCA_964344355.1 uncultured Magnetococcales bacterium | reverse complement strand
TGTTTTTGCGCAACTTTCATGGGCAATGTGTCTAGGAGGTGTCAAAGTCGGGCTGAACGCCCGGATACTTTCATCAAGTGCCTGTCCGGTCTCTCCGTGCAATAAATTTTCCTTAGCCATGCGTTCGGCGACGGCTGCCCATTTCCGCCCATTTTCCGGTCGGTTTCCGCCTTGCGGCGCAGAAGGGTGATCCGTGCCGAGGCATCAACGATCATTCCGGCAGGCCGTTTTGGTCATAGCCGATGATCTCTTCCGGTGTGGATGGATTATTACCGACCCGGGCGGCGTAACGGGCGGAAAGTTCCAGGATGGTTTGGCGGCGTACCGCCGGTTGTGGAGGGGGTTGGGGTGTATCGGTTGCGGTGGCCGGTTTTTTTGCGCTTGGTTCGCCCTGGTGGCCGGGAACCGGTGTTTCGAGCACGGCAATGGTTACCCGGGGCAGCGGTTTTTCATCGGTTGAAATCATCAAAATCCCCACTCCTCCCGCAACGCCACCACCTCCGGCATCGATCCATGCTGACCGATCTCCTCGATGCGGGCGGCGGCGCGGTCGAGATGGTTTTTGGCCATTTGCCGGTCGCCGATCTGGTGATGATAGTGGGCCTCGGCCAGATGGAGATCGGTGCGGCGTTGGCCATAGTCCATCGCCTCGATCAACGCCCGCCCCCGTCGCAACCCCTCCGCCGCCGCTTGCGGTTGGTCGTCATCCAGCAACAGGCGGGTTTTTAAGAGTTGGGCGTCGGCTTCATACAGGCGCATGCCGCACCGTTCGGCGATTTCCAGGGCCTCCTCCAGGTCCGTCCAGGCTTGGTCCCGGTCGCCCTGTTTTCGAAAAAAGGTGGCGCGGTGTAGGAGGAAGTTGGAGGTGTATTGAATTTTTCCAGCCTGGCGAATCCCCGCCACCGCCGCCTCCAGATGGTGGCGGGCGTCAGCGGCTCGTCCCAGGGCGGCCAGGGCGCGGCCCAGGGAGAGTTGGTTGAGGGCCAAATTTAATAAATCTTTGAGTTTTACCTTTTCATACCATCCCAGAACCGTCCGTTCCCGCTCCAACACCGCCTCCCGTGCGGCCACATTCCCGGCCCGGTCCAGGAGCAGGGCGGCATATTGGGTGCCCTGCAGGGAGTAGAGTTGCGGATAGGACGGTTGCCACTTCTTTTGCAACCGTTCGCTCTCTTGAAACGCCGTTTCACTCGCCGCCAACTCCCCCAGCCGGTGCAGGCTGGTGGCCAGATAGGCTTGGCTGTTCAATTTTCCGAATAGATCATCCGCCTTCCCAGCCCAGCCGATGCCCCGTTCCGCCACCCGCCGCGCCTCCTGGAGTTGGCCGGTGGCGAGCAGCAGCTCCACGAGGTTTCTGGCGGATCTGGCGGCATTTTCCCAATCTTTCAGTTTTTCCCGAATCTCCATAGCCGTCCGCCGCGGCCCCACCGCATCCGCCATGCGGCCCAGGGACATGAGGGTGAAGGAGGCATCCGCCAACAACCAGCCCTGATCCGCCTCCGATAGCCCCTCGGAAACCGGCGGTTGCGCCCAGCCCTGCGGAAAAAAACCGCTCAGGGCCGCCAAGTCGGAACTGTAGGCCCCGAGTTTTTTTATGCTGTAATATTCATCACGCCGAGAAATTCGCTCCCACAGCACATCATCCATAGCTTGTTTATAGACCCCCGCCCGGCAACCATGATGGACGGCGCGATAGAGGGGTTCCAGTTCGGCCAGGGTGTCGGGTTGATCTTTTTCCGGTACCTTTTGAAAAAAATCGAATAACACCCGATGCGCCTGTTTGAATGGGTCCGGCTGTTCCTTTTCAAAGGTTTGGCCAAAATATTCCCGCACCAGGGGGTGGGCGTCGAAGGGTTGATCGGCGGCGGTGGCCAGCAGCAGGCCGCTCTGTTGCAAATTGAAAAGCACTTGGTTGAAATCGGCATCGGCGAGATCGTTCAATGGTTTGGCGATGTCGGCCTTGTTTTTCAGCTCCTGAAACGCCGCCTGCTCCATGGGGCGGTCGAACAGGCCCAGCAGGCGTAAAAACAGCCGTTCCGGGGCCGTTTCCGGCCATAGATCCCGATCATAGTGGGCCATGATTTTTTGGGCGCGGGTTTTGACCTGGCCAAAGGCGAACATCGACCGTTTTACCCACGGCCAGTGGGCGATATCGCCGCGATGGCGTTGCGCCAACAGGTTGCCCAACAACACCAATCCCAGGGCATGTCCCCCCATGCCGTCCACGGCGTCATGATATTCCTTTGGCAGTCCGGTATTCACCCCCAGGCTCTGCAACAAGGTCCTGCCATCGTCCCGGTTCAACCGTTCCAGATCGATCTGCCGGTAGAGCCCGTCCCGGTGTCCGGCCAGGGTGGGAATCTCCTGCCGGGAGGTGATCATCACCAGACTGTTGCGGCAGCGCCCGGCCAACGCCCGTCCCGCGAGCTGTCGCATCAACCGATAAAGCCCCGGATCGCGAAACCGTCCCCCTTCGGTATCCGGCGGATACTGCAACGGTTCGGTGCCATCCAATACCAGCAAAAAAGTTTTTTTCTTCAGTAGGTTGATCAGGGCCAACGCCTTGTTGTCATCCTCTTTGGGAACCTCTCCCTCATGACCGAAAAAGGGCAATGCCCCGGCAAAAAAGTTTGCCGAGCTGGTCTGGGTTTCATGGGTGCCCTGGCTGTAGAACGACCACCCATAGGCCACCTCGACCCCGCCCACCAACGCCCCGAGCCGTTCGATCCATCCATTCACCAAACCCGATTTGCCCACCCCGCCAGCGGCGATGATCCCCACCGCCGCCACCTCTGGATCGGCAAAATAACGATCCAAATCCGCCAACGGTTCCGCCCGTCCCACCAGTTTGGCGCCGGGGATCGGCAGATGGGAAAGATCGACCTTCAGCTTGTTATCTGTTTGTGGTGGGGATAATGGTTTCAGCGCCGCAAGCAATTTGGCATAGGCGTCGTCACTCCTGGTGCGATAATCGACATACTTGAATCCCTGCAACCTGGCCGGTATGTCACAATCGGAGAGCAGCAAAGGAATATAACGCCGTTGACGATTCATCGGATCGGAAAATTGAAAGGTGGCCCGTTCCAACCGAGCCCAATCCGAATCAAAAAAATGGGTGGACATGAACAAAACAATCCAACGAGAGGTTTCCAAACCCCGCTCGATGGCATCATCGATATGTTCACCAGATTCAATCACATCCTCATCAAACCAAACCCGCAACCCATCCCCCTTCAACCGCCCGGCCAACGCCCGCACGGCGGTTTTGTCCTTGGAACTGTGACTCAAAAAAACATCATATTCATAAGTGGACGACATCATCTTCCCCACAATAAATCCCCAAAGAATACCCAAAAAGCCGTAAAAAAGAAAAATCCCCACCGTGATACAACCTACCAAAGAGAAAAAAAAGAAAAAAATCACCAACCCCACCCAACCTTCTCCCGTGGCACACACTTTCAATCCCTTCGATGCTCCGTTCCTCCGTCCTCCGTCCTCCGACCTCCGACCTCCGTCCCCCGACCTCCGTCCTCCGAACCCAAACTTGACCCGATTATCGGCTCCCCGTATCCTCTGCCCTTCGACCGATGGGCTGGGGGGTGGGTGACAGTGATTGGAGGACAATGGCCATCTATTTGATTACCGGGGGTTGTGGGTTCATTGGTTCCCATCTGGCCGAGGCGGTGCTGGCGCGGGGGGATCGGGTGCGGATTTTGGATGATCTCTCCACCGGCAAGCGGGAAAACATGCCGCCCGGTTGTGAACTGCTGGTCGGCGATGTCGCCGACGGCAAGGTGGTGGCCGAGGCCATGGCCGGCGTCGATGGCTGTTGGCATCTGGCGGCGGTGGCGTCGGTGACCCGCTCCAATGAGGATTGGGTGGGGACCCATCGGACCAATTTGACCGGTTCCATCCAGATCATGAATGCCGCCCGTGGGGAAAAACCGATTCCGGTGGTCTATGCCTCCTCGGCGGCGGTGTTCGGGGACAACCCGGATATTCCCCTGCGTGAAACGGCCGCCACGGCGCCACAAACCGCCTACGGCGCTGATAAATTGGGGACCGAACTTCACGCCCGCGTCGCTACCGGCGTCCATGGCGTGCCGACGGTGGGTTTTCGTTTTTTCAATGTATATGGCCCGCGCCAGGACCCCAAATCGCCCTATTCCGGGGTCATCTCCATCTTTCTCGACCGCATTCGCATGGGGGTGCCGCTGCCGGTGTTCGGCGATGGTTTGCAAAGCCGCGATTTTATCCATGTCAAGGATGTGGTGCGCTTTTTGTTGGCCGGCATGGGACGCGGACAACGGCAGAGCGAAGTCTTCAATGTGTGCACCGGCGTGCAAACCACCCTGTTGGAACTGGCCGACACCCTGTTTACCGTCTGTGGCCGAACGGTGCCCATCGACCATCAGCCGGCCCGCATCGGCGATATCCGCTTTTCGGCGGGCCATCCCGGCAAGGCGCGCGATGGTCTCGGCTTGACCGCCGATACGCCGTTGCGGCATGGTTTAAGGGATACTTTGGATTATAAATAAGGAGTTTAGTTGTTAATGTTGGTACGGTTGGCGACGATAGCGATCAATGTGATCCTGGGGCTGTTCATGCTGAGCATGATCATCCTGGCGGTCGGTCCGAGTCTGCTGGGTCCCGACCAGATCAAGGACTATATCGCCGACCGGGTGCGGGAGGCCACCGGTCGGCGTCTGTCGATCGATGGGGAGATCGATCTCAATTTCAGCCCCGGTTTGAGCCTGACCCTGGAAGAGGTCAGTCTTGGCGATGCCGACGGATTTACCGATGAACCGATGGCGCGTCTGCAACGGTTGACCCTGGAACTTTCCTTATGGCCGCTGCTCAAGGGGGAGCGGGTGGCCGATGCCATCCACGCCACGGGATTGGTGTTGCGTCTGCAACGCGATGCCAGCGGCCGCGGCAACTGGGACGATCTGCTCGATCTCACCGAAGAACCGGTCCATCCACTGATGGCGCCGGTCCCCACCCCGTCGGCCCTGGCGCCGGCGTCGCCGGTGGCGCCCATCGTCAGCGGCATGGCGGCGCTGTCGGAGATGGCTTCCCAGGTCATCGGCGGCATCGAACTGACCGGGGGGCGGTTGTTGTGGCGCGATGCCGTCAGCGGTGATGCCCTGGAGGCCGACGGGATGATCATCCGCACCGGCGCGGTGCTGGCCGGTCAACCGTTGCCGATCCATGTCGAAACCGATCTGACCTGGCAACGGCATCGTCTCAGCGGCCATGTCGATGTCGATTACCGGTTTTCCAGCGGACCCGATGGCGCGCGCATTCACCTGCACGACAGCCAACTGGCGGCGCGCCTGCGCCGGGATGGCGCCGCGTTGCGGGAACTGGATGTCAAACTGAAGGCCGATCTGTCGGTCAACGCCGATGGCGCCGCCGCCCGCTTGCAAAAAAATCAACTGGCCCTGCGTCTTTGGACCGCCGATCCGCGCATGCGGGAAATCGGTCTCGGCATTCTCGGTGATCTCGATCTGGACCTGACCAACGGACGGCTGCACATGGCCGGTGGCGAGGTGGCCATCGACGTCAAGGGCAAAACCCTGCCGCCGGCCGGGGTGGCGCTGGCCCTGCGCACCGGCCTGATCCTGGACCTGTTTCGGGAACGGTTGCTGATGAAAGGGTTTCAGGGGCGCGGTCCGGCGCAAACCGCCCTGCGCGGTTCCCTGCATGGACAAAACCTGTTCAGCGATCCCGGTTTCCAGGGCGATCTGACCCTCTCCCCGTTCGATCCCCGCGCCCTGCTCGTCGCCATCGGCCAACCGTTGCCGGTGATGGGCGATGATACCGCCCTGTCCAGGGCCCACGGCTCCCTGACCTTCCGGGCCGACCGCAGGGGATTGGCGATTTCGGCCCTGGAGATGGTCATCGACGACAGCCTGATCAACGGCAATGGCCGGCTGATCACCTTCGATCCGCCATTGGGACAATTTTTGTTGCGGGTCAACAGGTTGAATTTCAACCGCTATCTGCCGCCGGGCCTGTTCGAAGGGGGCGGCGGCGCGGCGGCGGACGGTGGGGATTCCCCGGATGTCTCCGCCGTCCAGGTGTTGTTGGTACCGGAAACGGTGTTGTCGTCGTTGCCGCCCGAGGTATCGAAAACCTGGGACCTGCGCGGACGGTTGCACCTGGATAGCGTGCAACTGGCCGAGGTGATGGCCCGGGATTATGATTTGACCTTCCGCATCGGTGATGGCCAACTGCACCTGGATCCCTATCGGGTGGGGCTTTATGACGGGTCGGTGCGGACCGTCGCCCACCTGGACCGGCGCGGCGCCAAACCGGAACTGACGGTGGTCAAGACCCTGGACAAGGTGAAGAGCGGTCCATTGTTGCGGGAAGCCCTGGGCATCGACTGGTTTTCCGGTCTCGGTTCGGCCAACTTGCGCCTGCAGGCCGTCGGCGATCGACTGGAGGAGTTGCGCGGTTCCAGCAGCGGCACCCTCAGCATCGACGTCACCGACGGCCGGATAGGGGGTCTCGACGTGGTGGGCCGTATCCGCGCCAGTTATGCCGCCATCAAGGGGTTGCCGGTACCGGCCCCGGGAGAGCGGCGGGAGACCGTTTTCACCGCCCTCCGCGGCAGCGGGGTGCTCACCAATGGCCGCCTGAGCAACCGGGACCTGACCATCGACTCACCGGTGTTGAAAGTGCGTGGCGGCGGCGAGGTCGATTTCGCCGCCCGGACCCTCGATTATGGCCTGACCGCCGACGTTCCCGCCTCCCTGCGCGGTTTCGGCGGCGCCAGGGTGACCAAGCTCAAAGGGTTGACCCTGCCGATGCGGCTGAAGGGTCCTTTCTCCGAACTGCACGCCCCCACCATCGACAACATCGATTTTTCCCGCATGTTGCGTTCCGCCATCGATACACCGTTGCTGGAAAAAACGGTGCGGCACCTGGGTGGCCGTGAACGGGCCTTGGAAACGATGGAACGGTTCCGCCGCAAGCTGGAACGGTCCAGCGGCAAGGGTACCGTCGATGAAACCTTGAAGGAGTTGCTGGGATTTTGATGGCGGTATCGCCCTGTTTCGTCGATGCCACCGCCCTGCAACGGGCGGCGGCGTTGCTGGAAGCGGGGGCAATCATCGCCCATCCCACCGAAACCCTGTATGGCCTGGCGGTGAACCCTTTCGATGCCGGGGCCCTGGAACGGTTGTCGCGTCTGAAACGACGTTCCCCCGGTCAGGCGGCACGCAAAGGGTTTATCCTGTTGGTATCCGGCGTTGATCAACTGCAATCCCTGCTGTTGCCACCGCCGCCCTTGGCGCAACGATTGATCAAAAAATTTTGGCCCGGACCCTTGACCCTGGTGTTGCCGGCCCGGCCCGGCCTGCCGGCGCCGCTCACCGGCGGCGGCGATCACCTGGCGGTGCGTCATTCACCGGCACCCCTGGTTCGCGAGTTGTTGGCCGTCTGGAAAAACCCCCTGGTCTCCACCAGCGCCAATGTCAGCGGTCAACCCCCGCTGAACAGCGGCCGGGCGGTCCACCGGCAATGGGGCCGGGCGGTCTCCCTGGTGCTGGAGGACCCCCGCCGGGGGGACATCGGCGCCAATGCCCCGCCCTCGACGGTCCTGCGCGTGGCGGGCGACCGGGCGCGCCTGCTGCGCCATGGCGCCCTCTCCCGGCAGGCGTTGCTGACGGTCATTCCGGCGGCTTCTCTTCAGGATGATGCTGGAACCGTCCTTCGATGATGGCATCGCCGCTACGGCGTCCGGGGCCGCCGTTCCCATCGCCGGGGAAACCGTCCATGGTGGCACGGGTCACCACCCGCTCCTTCAACACCGCCATCAGGTGGGCGCGGAACAGTGCCCGCGACCAGGGCAGGGCCAGGAGAAAACCGATGCCATCGGTAAAAAAACCGGGCGTCACCAACAATGCCCCGGCCAATAACAACATGGCGCCATCGAGCAGTTCCCGGCCCGGCAATTCCTGGCGGTGCAGGCGTTCCTGCAGGGCCTGAATGGTGCGCAATCCCTCATGGCGCACCAGGGCGGCGCCGAGGACGGCGGTGGCGATGACGGAGAAAATGGTGGCCAGGGCGCCGATGCGGTCCCCGACCTGGATCAAAAAATAGATCTCCACCAGGGGGATGATGACGAACACCAGAAAGAGGATGCGCATTTTGCTGTTTTTCAACCTGTTGGGCCGGATGGAGGGCCGGGAATTGTCCACCAATAAATAGGGAAATCTTCCATGTTTCCTCACTTTCCGGTGGGGATTGGCGAAATTGGTTCGTTGAACCGGCAATTGAATTATGTTACATATCCGCCTCGAATTTGAAAACGATCCGTGAACAACCGTCGGCGGGCACCATCGCACCATATCGCCAATGCCCCGTCGGTCAAGGACAAACCGACCCCGGACGGGGTTGTCAATCGCACCCGGGAGGGGTTGCCAACCGTGCATGAAAGCACCCTAGCCAAAAGATACGCATCCGCGCTGGTGGCCTTGGCGGAAGAGCAGGATCAACTGGAAGCCGTCGGCGGCGCATTGAACCAATTCGTCGAACTCTACCGCACCACGCCGGCCTTTCGTCTTTTGATGACCAGCCCCACCGCCGAGCGCAAGGACCAACACGCCGCCCTGGGCACGTTTCTCGACCGGTCGGCCCCCACCGAGGTGGTCGGCAACTTCTTGAAACTTCTGGTGGACAAGAGACGGACGGCGTTGATCGAAGATATCCGTGCCGCCTTCGACCGTTTGGTGGAGGTGCGGGCCGGACGCATGACCGTGGATGTCGCTTCGCCGGTGCCCCTGACCGACGAGCACGCCCGGCGGTTGCAATCCATCCTGTCCGAAATGACCGGAAAGACCGTTCGTCTGGAGGCGACCACCGATCCTTCGCTGCTGGGTGGTCTGGTGATCACCATGGGCAGTGTGATGATGGATTACTCCATTCGCAATCATTTGAACCGCTTGCAAGCCATGATGAGAGGGTAGTTCCCAATGCAGATCAGCGTTGCCGAAATCAGTGAAATCCTCAAAAAACAGATCGCCGAATACGGCCAGGAGGCCGAAGTTTCGGAGGTCGGCAAGGTCATCGCCGTCGGCGACGGTATCGCCCGCGTCTACGGCCTGGACAAGGTGATGGCCGGTGAGTTGGTCACCTTCGATGACGGAACCCAGGGCATGGCCCTCAACCTGGAAGAGGACAACGTCGGTGTCGTCATCTTCGGTTCCGACACCAACATCAAGGAGGGTGCGGTCGTCAAGCGCACCGGCCGCATCGTCGACGTACCGGTCGGCAAGCCGATGCTCGGCCGGGTGGTGGACGGTCTCGGCAGTCCCATCGACGGCAAAGGCGATATCGACACCAAGGATCGTCAACTGGTGGAGGTGATCGCCCCGGGCATCATCCCCCGGCAATCGGTCAACGAGCCGCTCTACACCGGACTCAAGGCCCTCGACGCCCTGGTGCCCATCGGCCGTGGCCAGCGGGAGTTGATCATCGGCGACCGCCAAACCGGTAAAACCGCCGTCGCCATCGATACCATCATCAACCAGAAACGGACCCACAGCCCCGACAGTCCCGACAAACCGGTCTACTGCGTCTATGTCGCCATCGGCCAGAAACGGTCGACGGTGGCGCAGGTGGTCAAGTCGTTGGAGACCCACGGCGCCATGGAATACACCACCGTCGTCGCCGCCACCGCTTCCGACCCGGCGCCCCTGCAGTTCCTGGCGCCCTATTCCGGCTGCGCCATGGGTGAATATTTCCGCGACAACGGCATGCACGCCCTGATCATCTATGACGATCTCTCCAAACAGGCCGTGGCCTACCGGCAGATGTCGCTGATCCTGCGGCGTCCCCCGGGCCGTGAAGCCTATCCCGGCGATGTGTTCTATCTCCACTCGCGGTTGCTGGAGCGGGCGGCCAAGCTCAACGACAAGAACGGCGGCGGCTCCCTGACCGCCCTGCCGGTCATCGAAACCCAGGGCGGCGACGTGTCGGCCTATATTCCCACCAACGTCATCTCCATCACCGACGGTCAGATCTTTCTGGAAACCGACCTGTTCTACTCCGGCATGCGTCCCGCCATCTCGGTGGGTCTGTCGGTCTCTCGCGTCGGTGGTTCGGCGCAGGTGAAGGCCACCAAACAGGTGGCCGGCTCGTTGCGCCTCGACCTGGCCCAATACCGGGAGATGGCCGCCTTCGCCCAGTTCGGTTCCGACCTCGACGCCTCGACGCAAAAACTGTTGCATCGCGGTCAACGGCTCATGGAGCTGTTGAAACAGCCCCAGTACCAACCGATGTCCATGGAGGAGCAGGCGGTGGTGCTGTTCGCCGGCACCAAAGGGCTGCTGGATGATGTGCCGGTGGATCGGATCACCGAGTTCGAGAAAGAGTTGCTGGACCACATGCGCGGCAGCCATCAAAAAATTCTCGACACCCTCGCCAGTGAGCAGAAAATTACCGACGAAACCGAGCAGCAGCTGATGGAAGTCCAGAAAAAATTTGTTGCCGATTTTCTGGCAGGATGACGGGAGCGGCCCTAAATGGCTAATCTGAAAGAGTTGCGGGGTCGTATTCGCTCCGTCAAAAATACCCAGCAGATCACCAAGGCCATGAAAATGGTGGCGGCGGCCAAGCTGCGCCGTTCCCAGGAACGGGTCCAGGCCGGTCGGCCCTACAGCCAGCGCATGGGGCGGATGATCCAGTCCATCGCCGCCCGGGTCAGTGGTGACAGCGCCTCGCCGTTGTTGGCCGGGCGTCGTGGTGAGGCGAATAAGGTGGAGTTGGTGGTCTATACCGCCGATCGCGGTTTGTGCGGCAGTTTCAACAGCTCCGTGGTCCGCGCCGTCCGCGCCAAGATACCCGAACTCCAGGAACAGGGGTTCGAGGTTTCCATCACCTGCATCGGCCGCAAGGCCAACGATGTCCTCAAACGGCAATATGCCGGCCTCATCCGCCAGGTTCACACCGGTTTCGGCCGTGATCTGACCTTCGCCCGGGTGCAGGAGACGGTGGCCATTCCACTGCTGGCCGATTTCGACAATGAGGTGTTCGACGTCTGCATCATGGTCTACAACGAATTCCAGTCGGCCATGACGCAAAATTTGACCTGGCGGCAGATCATACCGATGCAGGTTGACACCGGCGACGACGATGAAGACGGCGAAGAGGAAACATCCGGTCCCCCCCTCTACGAGCCGGAGGAGGAGGAGCTGTTGGCGGCGATCCTGCCGCAGAACATCCATATTCAACTCTACCAGGCGCTGTTGGAGTCCGATGCCTCCGAACACGGCGCCCGCATGACCGCCATGGACAACGCCGTCCGCAACGCCGGCGACATGTTGCGTCGTTTGAACATCACCTACAACCGCACCCGGCAGGCGGCCATTACCACGGAGTTGATGGAAATCATCGGTGGGGCCGAATCCCTGAAGGGTTGATTTCGATCGATACCGAAAAGTCAGCGCCGCCCGGGTGACGGGGTTGGCGTCAAACGTATGAACAGAACCAGATGGAGTCTTGGCAATGAGTGAACAGGTGGGAAGGGTAGTGCAGGTCGTGGGACCGGTGGTGGACGTCCGCTTTGACGGCGAGTTGCCGGCAATTCTCAACGCCCTTCACCTGGATCGTGGCGAGGAAGGGCGCATCGTTCTGGAGGTGGCCCAGCATATCGGTGAAAACACCCTCCGCGCCATCTCCATGCACAGCACCGATGGCATGGTGCGCGGCGAGGCGGTGGTGGATACCGGCGCACCGATCAAGGTGCCGGTGGGCGATCCAACCCTGGGCCGGATCATCAACGTCGTCGGCGATCCCCAGGACGGCAAGGAGGCGGTGAAGACCGACACCTATTTCCCCATGCATCGTCCGGCCCCGGCCTTTGCCGACCAGTCGACGGAGGCGGAAATCCTCGAAACCGGTATCAAGGTCGTCGACCTGCTGGCCCCCTACGCCAAGGGCGGCAAGATCGGCCTGTTCGGTGGCGCCGGCGTTGGTAAGACGGTGTTGATCATGGAGTTGATCAACAACGTCGCCCAGGGCCATGGTGGATATTCGGTGTTCGCCGGTGTCGGTGAGCGTACCCGTGAGGGGAACGACCTTTACCATGAGATGATCGAATCCAAGGTCATCGATCCCAACGATTTCAACAAGTCCAAGGCGGCCCTGGTCTACGGCCAGATGAACGAACCGCCCGGCGCCCGCGCCCGTGTCGCCCTGACCGGTCTGACGGTGGCGGAATATTTCCGCGATATCGCCCACCAGGACGTGTTGCTGTTCATCGACAACATTTTCCGTTTCACCCAGGCCGGTTCCGAGGTGTCGGCGCTGTTGGGCCGCATCCCGTCGGCGGTGGGTTATCAACCGACCCTGGCCACCGACATGGGTAACCTGCAGGAGCGCATCACCTCCACCAAGGACGGCTCCATCACCTCGGTGCAGGCCATCTACGTGCCCGCCGACGACCTCACCGACCCGGCGCCGGCCACGGCCTTTTCGCATCTGGACGCCACAACGGTGTTGTCGCGGCAGATCGCCGAGATCGGCATCTACCCGGCCGTGGACCCGCTGGACTCCACCTCGCGCATCCTCGATCCCCAGGTGGTGGGTGAAGAGCACTACCGGGTGGCGCGCATGGTTCAGGAGACCCTGCAAACCTACAAATCGCTCCAGGACATCATCGCCATTCTCGGCATGGACGAACTGTCCGAGGATGACAAACTGGTCGTCTCCCGGGCGCGGAAGATTCAACGTTTCCTCTCCCAATCCTTCCACGTCGCCGAGGCCTTCACCGGGCAAAAGGGTGTCTACGTACCCTTGAGCGAAACCATCCGTGGCTTCAAGGAACTGGTCGAGGGCAAACACGACGCCCTGCCGGAGGCGGCTTTCTACATGGTCGGCAACATCGACGATGCCATCGAAAAAGCGCGCCGCTTGAGCAGCGAATAGACGGGGGTTGATTGAACCATGGCGGTCACTTTTCAGTTCGATCTGGTCACCCCGGAAAAGTTGTTGCTCTCCGAGGAAGCGGTGATGTTGACCATCCCCGGCGTTGAGGGTTATTTCGGCGTCCTGCCGGGCCATGCCCCGTTCATCTCCCAGCTCGCCGCCGGTGAGTTGACCATCGGCGAGGGCAAGGACCGGGTCCGCTACGCCCTGGCCGGCGGTTATGCCGAGGTGCTGCCGGAACGGGTGACGGTGCTGGCCGAACGGGCCATCCTCCGTGAGGAGATCGATGCCGAAGCGGTCAAAAAAGAGCGCGAAGACGCCGAAAACCAGATCGCCACCCTGATCGAAGGCGATCCACAGATAACGGTCCTGAAAAACCGCATCGCCTTTGCCAAGGCCTGCCTGGCGGTGAGTCGTCAACAAAATTGATCGCCGGCGCCGTTGCAGGCCAGTGTGAACCGGAGTGTGGGTCGGACCTGACATCATGAAACCCCGTAGCATATTGATCCTGGCCGCTGGCCAGGGTACCCGGATGCGGTCAAACCTGCCGAAGGTTCTCCATGAACTGGCCGGGCGGCCGCTGCTGGGGCACGTATTGGCGGCGGCGCGGCGGTTGAATCCGCAACGGCTGGTGGTGGTGATCGGTCATCAGGCCGAACGCATCGAGGCGGCCCTGGCGGCGGACGACATCACCTGGATCCATCAACCGGAGCAGCTCGGCACCGCCCATGCGGTAAAGAGCGCCCTGCCGGCCTTTGACGGCCTGGAGGGCGATCTGCTGATCCTCAGCGGCGATCATCCCCTGATCGCCACCGAAACCCTGGAACAATTTCTCGACGAACACGACCGGCAGGGCCGTGGCGTCACTTTGCTCAGCACCACCATCGATCCGCCCACCGGCTATGGCCGGGTGATCCGCGATGCCGGGGGGCGTCTGGCGCGGGTGGTGGAGCACAAGGATGCCGATGAGACGGAACGGGCCATCCAGGAGGTCAACGCCGGCATCTATTGCGTGGACCTGACGCGGTTGCCGGCCTGGTTGGAACGGGTGAACAACGACAACGCCCAGGGGGAATATTATCTGCCCGACATCGTGCCGATGGCCATCGCCGAAGGTGGCGCCGGGCTGTTCCACCATGAGGATCATCTCTCCCTGTCGGGCATCAACAACCGTCGGCAACTGGCGCAACTGGAACGGGTGTTCCGGGATCGCCTGGTGGGCCGGTTGATGGATTCGGGGGTGACCTTCATCGATCCCCAATCCTGCTGGTTGGCGGCAGATGTGAAAATCGGCCGGGATACGGTGATCCAGGCCAATGTCATCCTCGGCCCCGGGGTGGAGATCAGCACCGATTGCCGCATCGGCCCCTTTTGTGAAATTTCCGACAGCGTGATCGGCGCCGGTAGCGAAATCAAAGGATTTTGTCACCTGGATGGGGCGCTCCTGCAGGGACCCAACGTCGTCGGTCCGTATGCCCGTCTGCGACCCGGCAGCCAACTGCGGGCCAAGGCCAGGGTCGGCAATTTTTGCGAGGTCAAAAAATCGCTCATCGGCGCCGGTTCCAAGATCAACCATCTCTCCTACGTCGGCGATACCGACATGGGCGCCGGGGTCAATGTCGGCGCCGGCACCATCACCTGCAATTATGATGGTTTCAATAAACACCGTACGGAGATCGGCGACCGGGTGTTCATCGGTTCCGACACGCAACTGGTGGCGCCGGTACGGGTGGGGGCCGGCGCGGTGATCGCCGCCGGCACCACGGTGACCAAACCGGTGCCCGAAAACGCCCTGGCCATGGCCCGTACCCCGCAACGTCACATCGCCGGTTACGCCAAAGCGCGTCAGCAGCGAAAAAAAGGCTGATTGTCCGGCCGCTTTCCCCTAGGATATGACACGGTTTGATTTTGGTTGGCGGTCGGAGAGACCCGTTTTCGGTCTTGCGTCCGCCGTTTTTGTCCTCTGAATCGGGGCTGAACAACATGTGCGGTATTATCGGTGTCATTGGTGAGCGCAATGCGACCCCCATCCTGGTGGAGGGTTTGAAACGGTTGGAGTATCGGGGCTATGACTCCGCTGGTATCGCCGTTTCCCGTCACGGCCAAATTCAGTTGGCCCGGGCCATGGGCAAACTGGTCAATCTGGAAGAACATCTCAAGGAGGTCCCGCTGGCCGGTTTCGTCGGCATCGGCCATACCCGTTGGGCGACCCATGGGCCACCCACCGAGCAAAATGCCCACCCCCACTGTTCAAAACGGGTGGCGGTGGTTCACAACGGCATCATCGAAAATTATCAGGAATTGCGTCAGGAACTGGGCGATGACGGGGTGTTTTTCGCCTCGGACACCGACACCGAGGTGATTCCCCATCTCATCGAACGGGAGTTGGAGCGGGGTCTGGAGCCGGTGGCGGCGGTGCGGGCGGCGGTCAAGCACCTGCACGGCGCCTTTGCCCTGGGGGTGTTGATCGAGGGTGACGAAGAGATGTTGATGGCCGTGCGCCGGGGCAGCCCGTTGATCATCGGCCTGGGCGAGGGGGAAAATTTCATCGCCTCGGACGCGACGCCGCTGGTGCCCTATACGCGGCGCATGATCTACCTGGAGGATGATGACCTGGCGGTTTTGAGCCGCGAGGCGGTGACCATCATCGACCTGGAGGGGCGGGCGGTGCAACGGTCGGTCAAACAGTCGCAGGTGAGCGCCGACGTGACGGAAAAGTGGCCCTATCGTCACTACATGCAGAAGGAGATCTACGAACAGCCGACGGTGTTGGGCGAGACCCTCAAGGGGTTGATCCGCGGTTCCGACCGCACGGTGTCGTTGCGGGATTTGGATGAAACCTTCGACCTGGCGGCGGTGGATGCGGTGAACATCATCGCCTGTGGCACCTCCTTCCATGCCGGCATGGTGGGCCGGTACTGGATCGAACAGATGGCGCGCATTCCGGTGATGGTGGACATCGCCTCGGAGTACCGCTACCGGCAGCCGCCGGCGTTGCCGGGGTCGATAACGGTGGTCATCTCCCAGAGCGGCGAGACCGCGGACACCCTGGCGGCGTTGCGTTATGCCCAGCAGAGCGGGCAGAAGGTGCTGGCCATCGTCAACGTGCCGGAATCGACCATCGCCCGGGAGGCCGATGGCGTGCTGTATACCCAGGCGGGGCCGGAGATCGGCGTCGCCTCGACCAAGGCGTTCACCACGCAATTGATGGTCCTGGCCTGTTTGGCCCTGGCCCTGGGCAAGGCCCAGGAACGGTTGACCGATGAACGGGAGCGGGCCCTGGTCGAGGAGCTGTTGCACGTTCCGGCCCGGGTGGAGCAGGTATTGACCGGGGATGATGGTATTCTGGAAATCGCCAAACAGGTGATGCATGCGCCGGGATTTTTGTTCCTCGGCCGCGGCACCTGTTTTCCCATCGCCCTGGAGGGGGCGTTGAAACTCAAGGAGATCAGTTACATCCATGCCGAAGGCTATGCCGCCGGCGAAATGAAACACGGTCCCATCGCCTTGATCGACGAAGATCTTCCAGTGGTGGTGGTGGCGCCCCGGGATCCCCTGTTCGAAAAGGTGGTGAGCAACCTGGAGGAGGCCCGGGCCAGGGGGGGCCGCCTGATCGTCATCACCACCGGTTTTGACGGGGATGACGAGTCGCCGTGCCGGGCCGATGACATGATCCCGATGGTGGATTGCGGGGATTTTTCGACGCCGATCCTGTATGTGGTGCCGTTGCAGTTGTTGTCCTATCACATCGCCGTGCTCAAGGGGACCGATGTCGATCAGCCGCGGAATCTGGCCAAGAGTGTGACGGTGGAATGATCCTCTGGAGACGGCGGGGGGATCCCTGTTTATTCCCTGATTTTTATTGACATGTCCGCTGGTGGGTTCATACTGGTCCCACCGTCCCGATTCACGGTTTCGGGTTCCATGAAGGAGTATTCGGGTCAACCTGGGAAGGGTTGATGGGCAAAGGAGGCTGTCATGTTCAAGGCATATCGAAGCGGGTTCATCCTGTTGGCCCTGGTGCTGGTCTCTTTGCTGTTCCCGGTTTCCCGTTCCCCGGCCGAGAGCCGGGGTATCCGGCCTTATCAGACCTATCAAAAAAAATCCGCCGCTGAAAAACGCACCGCCCTGGTGATCGGCAACTGGGACTACCAATCCTCGCCGTTGCGCAACCCGGAGCATGATTCCGCCGACATCGCCGCGGTTTTGACCGAGTTGGGGTTCGAGGTCAATCTCAAGCAGAATGTCGGGCGCAGGGAGTTTCGCCGGGCGATACGGGATTTTGGCCGCAGCATTCGCGATGGCGGCGTCGGTCTGTTCTACTATGCCGGCCATGGCATGCAGGTGAACGGCAGGAACTATCTGATTCCCGTCGGCGCCGAGATCCTGGAAGAGGATGAGGTGATCGACGAGGCGGTGGAGGCCAATTCGTTGTTGCGCAAGATGGCCCGGGCGGAAAACCAGCTCAACATCGTCGTTCTCGACGCCTGCCGCAACAATCCCTTCGCCCGCAGTTTCCGCTCCGCCAACAAGGGCTTGGCGCGCATGGACGCCCCCACCGGCACCCTGATCGCCTATGCCACCAGTCCCGGTTCGGTAGCGGCGGACGGTTCGGGCCGCAACTCGCCCTACACCCGTCATTTGATCCAGGAAATGCGTCAACCAGGGGTGCCCATCGAGCAGGTGTTCAAACGGGTGCGCAAAGCGGTACTGCATGACACCGACAACCGGCAAACCCCCTGGGAGGCCTCTTCCCTGACCGGGGATTTCATCTTCAAAAGGGCGCCAAAAACCCAGGTGGCCGCCCTGGGACCGGCCAATCAGCGAAAAAAGGTGGAAAAACCGTTGCCTTCCCTGGAGTCCCTGTTGGGTGATTTCGACCGGCAACCGGATAATGGCACCGGGGCCAAGGTATCCTATCTGTTGCGCCAGGCGACCATGGATGTGCAGGCCGACCGGCTGTTCCGGCCCTTCGGCAACAATGCGGTGGAAAAATTCCGCAAAATTCTCAGTCTGGATCCGGGCAACGAACAGGCCACCCGGGGTTTGAAGTTGATCACCCGCAAGATGGTATCCCTGGCCCGGATCGCCATTGCCCGGGCGAAGTGGAAGGAGGCGGAAAATTATCTGGACGATGCCGCCTCCATCGATCCCGATTATCCGGAGATCGCCACGGTCAAGGAGGAGTTGAAATCGGCCCGGAGCAGTCTGGTGGCCATGCAGCGGGGCGAGGGGTGTATCATCGGTGATTGTCAAAACGGCACCGGCACCCTGGTCTTCCAGGGCAACAAATATGAGGGTGGCTTCAAAAACGGCAAGATGCATGGCCGCGGGGTGATGCTGTTCAAGCGTGGCGGTGATGGGGACGTGTTGCGCTATGAGGGTGATTTCAAGAATGGCGCCGCCACCGGCATGGGCAGCAAATATTTCAAGGGCGGTCATGTCTATACCGGTGAGGTGGTGGATGGCAATGCCCATGGTCAGGGGACGTTGACTTTTGAAAACGGGCAAAAATATGTCGGGAGTTTCCTCAAAAACGAGTTGACCGGCACGGGGATCATGTTTTATCCGGATGGTTCCAAGTACACCGGTGAGTTCAGGAACGGCAAGGTGACCGGCAGTGGCACGGCGGTGTATGCCGACCGCAGCCGCTACACCGGCGAGTTTCTGAATGGCAAGATGCATGGTCATGGCACCCACTTTGGTCCGGACGGCAAGGTCACCCGGGGATTTTTCGAAGAGGATCGGTTGGTCACCGCCGGGGTTTCGGCTGGTTTGGGCCGGGATCGTTCCTATGGGGTCGGGCCGGGAATCGATGAGGGCGCCTCGCGGGTTCAACCGGTGGCCCCGGTTCAAACCCATCGGTTGACGGTACGGTCCAATGTCAACAATGACCGGGTGTTCATCAACGGCAAGGCGTTTGGCAAGACACGGTTGGATGTGGAGTTGCCGGAGGGCATACACACGGTTCGGGTCGAAAAGCCGGGGTATGTGGCTTGGGAGAAGGAGGTTCGTTTGAGGAAGAACCGGGTGGTTCGGGCCAAGCTGTATTCAAAGCGTCGGGTCAAGAGGCAGCAGCAGAGGCAGCGGCAGGCGGTTCAGCAGCAGGGGCAGGCGCAAAGGCCGATCGATCCCGCGGTGATCAATCTGTTCGGTGGATTTTTGAATGCGGTGCAGCAGCGGCGTAGAAGATGAGTTCGCGGAAGGCGACGCCGGGGTGGGTGGATCCATGGACCGCACGGGGCCGTTGAAAAGGTTTTTCGACAGCCTGTGAACGGATACCGTTTCAATTTAACAATGGCCTGATGTCAGAGACCTGTTCCGACGACGGGCAAAGTGAATGGCTTGTTGCGCAAAAACCGCGAAAGCTGCTTGACATCCAAGACAGTTGCTGGACCCCAATTAATGAAGGTAAAAATATTTTTTTCAGCTTCCAGAGTGCCTGCCATCCATTAGGACATCTTGCCATCGCAACGGTATGAAAGCTGAAAGCGGACCCCGGAACGATCGCTTGGATCGAAACGCTTCCGGGACCCGCATGCCCGTGGGGGTTGTTCGGCATTTGCCGAACAATCTCCTGCCGGGCCGACTCCCATTCATTCAAAAACGATTCACACCGCTGGTTCGAACCACTTTTTACGGGCGTTTTTCCGTGCCGAACGCAGGAGGTCCGAGGCGGTCTCCCCATCCCGGGGGAAGAGGGCGGTGCCGATGGCAAAGTCGGGGATCACCCGGCCCAGCGGCAGATTGATCGTCTCCTCCAGGGTTTTGGTGTATTTGTCCACGGCCCGCGGTGGAAATTCGGGATCGCTGATTTCCGGCAACAGGGCGGCGAACTCCGAGCCGGTCAGACGGGCGGCGGTGTCGGAATCGCGTACCAGCTTCGACAGGCGGCGTCCCACCTCCCGGGCCGCTTCCGAACCGGCCCGGTTGGCGTACTCATGGTTGACATGGACCAGGTTGTCGAACTTGAAGACCATCACCATCAGGGTGTGGTTTTCCCGTTTGTGCCGGTTGAGCTCCATCCGCAGGCGATCCCGGAACAGCATCGCCCCGGCGAGTCCGGTCTTGCTGTCGGTGAGGGTTTTCGAGGCCTGGGCGTGCTCATGGTGGAGGATGCCCTTCAAACCGGTCAGGGTTTCGCAGAGACGGTGGAAAAACAGCTCATTGGGAAAATGGCGGAAATGGATGTCCAGGTCCTTTTCCCCGTTCGGCAGGGTGAAATCCGTTTTCGGGACCAGGATCAGGTCATGATCCTGGAAATAAAATTTGTCCACCCGCTCCCAGGGGATCGAGCCGGTTCCGGACGCCAGTTGACAGGTGAGGGTGTCGCCATTCAGTTCCAGAGCGCCCCGTTCGCCGGGTAGCGGGAAACGCACGGCCCGGCCATTGCCGATGGCGGCCATGCCTTGGCGCATCAGATGGTCGGTCCAGCTCTCCTCGGCGGCGCGACCGAACAGATAGGCGGTCATCGGTTCGGCGAGGGTGTCCTTGTGGTAGTTGGTCCCCTTGATGCGGAACACCGTTTTGCCGCCGGCATCCTTCCAGAGGAAGGTCACCATCTCCTCATCCACCTCGGGAAAGAGAAAATGTTCCCCTTCCATGTGGCTGCGGTGGGTTTTTTCCAGGCTGGTCGCGTCGTTGAACAGCAGGGTCTCGACGCGTACCCGGCCATCGGGGGCGGACCGTTTCAGGCGGGCGATGCCGGTCTCGCCGACATAGGTGCAGATGGCCGGGGTGGCGGTGTCCAACCAGAGTATGCCGGCCACCAGCCCCCCGGCGATCAAGGCCAGGGCCGAGCCCGAACCCGGGGACAGGGAGCCGTGGAGATTGATCAGCAGGGCCACGGCCAGCACGGTGGCGCCGGCGCCGACCCCCATATAGAGGAGACGGCGGGGGAAGCGCATGCCCTCTTTTTCGAACATCAGGGAGCTGAAGGCGCTGCGAACCCGGCCGATTTCAGTGGGTGGCGAGCCGAACAGCCGGCTGGTGTCCGTCTCCGTGGGGTTCGTGCCGATGGATGGGGCGTTGGCTACCGGTAAAGTCGACAGGGTGATCGTGGACATGGTACTCCTCCGTTCTCATTTTCACTGCATTCCGATAATTTCGTCCAGGTTCGGTTCATTGTCGGTTCATTTCGTCTCCCGACCGGGGCCGGGTCGAGGTTTGTTGAGGATTTCCACCAACAACTGGCCGTCGGCCGGGGTCAAAAAGTGACCGGTGCCGATGGTGAACAGGGTGGAACGACCGGCCAGGGCCGGCACCCGGTTCATGTCCTGGCTGTAACCGGGGACCAGGATGTCCCCGGAGAGGATGAACGGACCGCCACGGGCGATGGCGTGGTAGCCGATCGCCGGGTGGGGCTGGAGGTTCAACCAGTGGAGGAACGAACCGGGGTAGGGTTGAATGATGTCGATGTAGAGTCCCCGGGAATATTTCAGGGTCTGGTAACCGCTGCCGCCGAAAAAGTCGCGCATCATCCCGAACGGGAAGGAACCGTCGGTGGCATCCAGGGCCTGTTCGGCGCGCGGTGTTCCCAGATGGGGGGAGGCGATGGTGATCAACGCCGCCGCATTGGGGATCTGGCGGCGCACCAGGGCCAGACGCGCCACCACGCCGCCCACCGAATGGCCGGCCAGGATGATGCGTTCATCCGGGTGTTGGGCGTTCAGGAACCAGACCATGGCCTGGAGATGGTCGGCCTGGATGACGATGGGGGCGGCCGAGGGGAGTTCCACCAGGTACACCTTGTTTTCGGCTTGGACATGGCCGGGGGCCGGCAACAGATGCACCCCGTGCGGGGCCGGAGTGACGATGCCGGCGCGGTGCCAGCGATTGGCTTCCAACACCGTGGTCACCCCCCCGGCCTCCCAGGAGTGGGCGCTGCCCAGATAACCATGGATGAGCACGAGGATATCGGCTTCCACTTTCCAGGCCGACAGGGAGACCAGCAGGGCGGCCAACAGGGCACAGAGTTTTTTCATGGTTTTCGCTTCCTTCGACGGTGTGGACGGGGCAAGGGAATCGGCTCGGTCGACCGGTGGCGGTCAACCGAGAAAGACCGTCGAAATGAAGGCATCCACCAGCGTCTGGACGGTTTCGTCGTCCACTTCGCTGAAACCCAGGGTGCAGCGGACGTCGAAAACACCGCGGATGGATTCCGAAACCACCACCGACGTCAGGTCGGGGCTGGCCTCGAACATCAAGGCATCGCCCTTGGCCAACAGGACGGTGTGCATTTCATCGCGGCGGCGCAGGGGCACCTCGCCGAGGTTGGCGGTTGAAACCTGGAGGGTGATCCGTTCGACGAAGGTTTCATGCACCACCGGATTGAAAATATTGGTCAGGCCCACTTCGGCGGGATAGTCCCGCTCCGAGAGGATTTCGGCGTGGCGTTCCAGATTGTGGGTGATGAGCAGTCCCACCTGCCGCCAAACTTCCATTTGTTCAGCGGTGCGCGCCTGCCGTTCCTCCAACGTCAACCGCCGATCGGCAACCCGCCGCTCCTGCGTGGGTGGAGCGTTTTTTTTCCGCCGCCGGTTGCTTCTCCTCTTGTCTTCGCCGAGATGCTCGAAGGCATCCAGAACGCCCAAAAGGTTGGTATCACCTTGTCCTGTTTTTGAACTGGTCGATGTGTACATGGAACCCTCCTACACTGTATGCTCCGGTTATATCCAAGCAGGCCGAATGCGGTTGGGACCAGACGAGGTGACCGTGGGCATCCGTCCAGGGGTCCGTGGCCGTATCGGTTGAAGTCGGTTTGGGGCGTGGCGGGGGATCATCGGCCGGTTTCGGCGCCGGCGTGCCATGAATCGCCGCGGCGGCGGCCAGCAGATGTTTTTCGCCGAACAGGCATCCCAGGGGGATCACCACCAACGTCAGCAGGGTGGCCACGAAGGTGCCGAACAGCAGGGAGATGGCCATGCCCTGGAAAATCGGGTCGAAAATGATGGCGGCGGCGCCGGCCATCAGGGTCAGTTGGGTGATGAAAATCGGCCGCATGCGGGTGACGCCGCTGGACAACACCGCCTCATGCACCGGTTGTCCCCGGACCACCTCGTTGATGGAAAAGTCCACCAGCAGGATGGAGTTGCGGACGATGATGCCGGCCAGGGCGATGAAACCGATCATGGAGGTGGCGGTGAACTCGGCCTGGAACAACCAGTGGCCGGGGACGATGCCGATCATGGTCAGGGGAATGGGGGTCATGATGATCAACGGCAACACGAAATTGCCGAACTCCCAGACCACCAGGATGTAGATCAGGATCAGGGCCACGGCGAAGGCGATGCCCATGTCGCGGAAGGTTTCGTAGGTGACGGTCCATTCACCGCTCCATTCGAAACCCGGGCCGGCATCACCGGTCGGCGGTCCCACCCATCCGGTTTCTATGGGGGTGGTGGTGCCCAGGGCGCCGGGCTCCTTGACCCGTTCTTCCATGTGCAACATGCCGTAGATCGGCGCCCCCAGGCGGCCTTCCATGTCGGCGACCACATATTCGACCGGGCGTAGATCCTTGTGGAAAATGAGCGGATCCTCATCGATCACCCGGAAGTTGCCCAATTCCGCCAGGGGGATGGAACGGCCGTCCGGGGTGGGGATGGGCATTTGTTGCATGCGCGTCGGTTGTGAACGGACCCACATCGGCACCTGCAGGGTGATGTGGACCGGCTCCAGCCCCGACTCCTGTTTGGCGTCGCCCAGTTTATACCCCCCCATGGACATGTCGACATATTGATTGATGGTTTCGATGGGGATGCCGCGTCGCACCGCCTTTTGCGCCGAGGCGACGAAATGGATGCCTTTCAGCGGTCCCTGCATGTAGTTGTCCACGTCCACCACGTCGGGGGTGTTTTCGAACAGGGTGGTCAACTCGGCGGCCAGGGCCCGGCGGGCGTCATCGTCACTGCCATGCACCTCGGCCACCAGGGTTTGCAACACCGGCGGCCCCGGCGGCATCTCCACCACCGCCAGGCGGGCATCGAAGGATTGGCCCAGGGGCGACAACATGGCCCGGGCGTGCTGGGCGATCTCGTGGCTGCTGCGCTCGCGGACATCCTTGTCGGTCAACATCACCTGGATGTCGGCCAGCCACGGTTCCTGACGCAGGAAGGTGTGCCGGACCAGACCGTTGAAATTATACGGTGAGGCGGTGCCGACATAGGTTTGCAGATCGGTCACCTCGGGGATGGTCAACAGCTCCTCCGCCAACCGCCGCGTGACATTGGCGGTGGTGGGCAGGGCGGTACCCTCGGGCAGGTTGATCTGGACGTTGAATTCCGGTTTGTTGTCGAAGGGGAGCATCTTGACGGTGACGTCCCGGGTGAGGAACAGCAGACAGGAACCGAAAAAGCCGGCGAAAATCAACAACAACACGCTGGCGCCGAGGACACGGTTGCGGATCAGGCCGTCCATGAACCGTTCATAAACGCGCATCAACCGGTCCTTGCCCCGTTTTTCGCTGATTTCGGCCTTGCGCAACGCCTCCTGGCCGGGGCGCAACAACCAGGTCAACCACGGGGTGAAGACGAAGGCGGCGATGAGTGAAAAAAGCATGGCCACGGAACCGAGGATGGGGATCGGCCGCATGTAGGGTCCCATCATGCCGCTGATGAACCCCATGGGCAGCAGGGCGGCGATGATGGTCAGGGTGGCGAGGATGGTGGGATTGCCCACCTCGCGCACCGCGTCGACCAATGTTTTCGCATCGGTGCTGTCGGCGGCCAGCCAGCGGCGGAAAATGTTTTCCACCACCACCGTGGCATCATCGACCAGGATGCCGATGGAAAAGATCAGGGCGAACAGGCTGACGCGATCGATGGTGAAGGAGAGCATCCAGGCGGAAAAGACCGTGATCAGGATCACCACCGGGATGACGCTGATGACGACGATGGCCGCGCGGGTGCCCATGCCGACGAGACAGAGGACGCTGACGGCGATGGTCGCTTCCAGCAGCGCCATGAGCAGTTCATCCACCTTGCGGTCGGCGGTGCGGCCATAGTCGCGGGAGACGGTGTAATACACATTGTCCGGGATCAGGTCGCCCTTGAGCCGCTCCATTTTCGCCAGGATGTTTTTGGCGATGGTGACGCCGTTGGACCCATGTTTTTTGGCGATGGCGACGGTGACCGCCTGCTGACCGGAGGCCGGTGGCAGCAAACCGTCATTGGCCGGTCCGGAGTACTGTTCGACCAGGCGCACGGTCTCTTCGGGACCATCGACGACGGTGGCGACATCGCTGATGTAGATCGGCACATTGTTTTTCATGCCCACCACCAGGTTGCCGACATCCTCCTTGGTGCGCAAAAAGATGCCGGTGTGGATGTTGAACACGTGCTGGCCCATCTCACCGCGTCCCGCCCGGTGTTGGCTGTTGGCCGAACGTACCGCCCGGGCGATGCTGGTCAGGCTGACGTTGAAACTGGCCAACCGCTCCGGCAACACCTCGATGCGGATCTGCCGGGCGCGTCCGCCGACGACGAACCCTTTGCTGGTATCGGGCACCTCCTTGATTTTTTGCAACACGTCGAAGGCCAGGGTGCGCAGGCGGCTGTCATCGACGGTATCCGACCACAGGGTCAGGGTGACCACCGGCACATCATCGACGCTGTAGGGTTTGACCAGCGGCGGACCGACCCCCGGTGGCATCAAATCCTTGTTGGACTCCAGCCGGTCGTAGAGTTTGACCAGGGAGGATTCCAGGTCCTCGCCGACCTTGAAACGGACCGTGACCAGGGCGCCGCCGCGATGGGACATGGAGTAAACGTGTTTCACCCCGGATATTTCGCTCATGATCCGTTCCAGGGGTTCGACGGCCAGGGTGGCCACCTGTTTGGGGGTGGCCCCGGGGTAGGAGACGAACACATCGACCATCGGCACGGAAATTTGCGGGTCTTCCTGACGCGGGGTGTAGAGCAGGGAGAGGACGCCGACGACGAAACAGGAGATGAACAGCAGCGGCGAGAGGGGGGATTGAACGAAAAATTCCGCCGTGCTGCCGGCGATGCCCAGATGTTTGAGCTGGCGTCTCCGGTCCCCCCAGCGACCGCGCCGGTCGATCTTTTCGGTGATGGTTTCGCCTGGTCCGTTCATGACGCCTCACCCCTTTGTTCGTGGCAGGATGGTTTTGACAAACGGTGCGTTTTCAAGGTCTGGCGCGAAGCGCCCCAGCCGCTGGAGCCACTCCCCGGGCCGGGGTTTCACAGCCTGGATAAATTTTGTTTCAGGCCTTCCTGTCTATCCGTGAGCAGAATGTGCGCCAATTGTTGTTGACGCTGAAATGTTTCAATGAAAACAAGCGATTGACAAAAAAACCGCAACACGGACCCCCGCTGGAAAGGGTGCAACGAAATAGATGGGAACCCCGGGGTTCGTTAAAATAAAAAGAATAAATTTCAGTGAGTTCCATCGATTTGGTCCCTTTTTGCCAAATGTGTTCCTGTTGCGCCGGTTGTCCGGTTCGGGCCGGCCCCGGTTTCGGAGCGGGCCGATCGTCATCGTGTCACGGCACATCCGGGGCGGCGCCGGCCTGAATAAAGGGATTCAATGCAGGGCGTGGGCGACGCTGGCGAGCAGGTCCCGGGGGTCGACGGGCTTGTTGATCGATTCGGTCACCCCGAACAGCCGGGTCATTTTTTGCAGGAACCGGTTGTCGAACAGTTGGTTGCCGCCGCTCATGGTGATGATTTTCGCCTGCGGATGGTTGCGGGAGAGATCGGTGATCATCTCGATGCCATCCATGATCGGCATGAAAATATCGGTCAACACCAGGTCCTGGTGGTCTTTTTCATAGCGGAGCAAACCCTCCAGGCCGTTATTGGCAACGGTCACCCGATATCCGGCCCCTTCCAGGAGGGTTGCCAGGCGGGAACGCTCGGATTCATCATTTTCCACCACCAGAACGTGTGCCATGGCGACCTCCCTTCCGTACGGGATCCGACCGGCGGTGCCCGCGCCGGGTGGGTTTTCAGACGACCCGGAGACTGTTACGGGAAGAGGCGAGGCGGCCGTCCGGTGTCAGTGAATCGAAGAGATCCACATGTCGACGGCGGCCAGAATGATCAACACCAGTCCGATGACCAGGGTCAACAACTCGCTGTCTTCATCCATCCAGCCCGTCCTCTTCCGGCGCCGCCCCCCTGGGCGGCGCCTGTTCTCCGTTCAGTGGGTGTTCCGGGGATCAAACCTGCATCATCAACTGTTTCAGCGACTCTGAAACGCACTGATGCAGATGGGGATTGCGGCTGCACAGGGCTTTCAGGGCGCGGGCGTTGACGCTGAGCAGTTCGCCGTCTTCCGAAACCCAGGCGGTCAGGGCATGGGGCCGTTGATCGAACAGGTTCGGTTCACCGGCGCAATCCCCCGATGACAGGGTCACTTTCCGCAGCCAGTGTGGTTCATCGCCCGTCTCATCCAGATCGACCTCGCCGAAGGCCCCGAAATCGACCCAACGATGTCTGGAGGTGGTGTGACCGAGCTCGACCCGACCGCTGCGCACCAGGTAGATGGCGTTTTCCCGTTCACCCTCTTCGAACAGGAATTCACCCCGGTGCACGTGGACGGCATTGACGATTTCATTGAGCATCTGGCAGTCCCGGGCATCCAATCCTTTCATATGACAATTATCTCGCAACCACTCGGCCCGTTGTGCCTTGGTCTGGGAACTGTGTCCGGTTTTCATCGTTTTCTCCAAAATACATGGTAAACCAAAGAGTTAGTCGTTTTACTCATATTTATAGCATATTATATACCAATCAATTTTTTCGATAATTTTTCTTTGATTTCAAATTGTTGGAAAAACGGCCCCCTGAATGGCCATTGGTAAAAGGGTGCAACGAAATGAAACGTTTGTAACCACTCGCATGGCAAAAAATTGAAAAATGGATGGCGTTTCAAAATGTTGTATGGATTTGGCCAAAGTGAGCGAATAACCGGATGTTGCACCTTTTTTTTCCGGCCGCCGAAATGATGGGACAGTATGTCCCGTGCCGGGGGAGGGTGGCCGCGAAGGGGGGGACTTCCGGATGAGATGAATCGCGGCAGTGATGTCTCAAACCGTTTCCAGACGCCAATGTCCTGATGTCACAAACGGTAGGGCGGGGTTACGCCCCCGCCGAAAACACGAGGCTCGAAAGAAGGCGGGGACGTAACCCCGCCCTACCGTTTTCTTGTAAACCATCTCGATATCAGGCCATGTTCCTCTGAAATAGGTATCATTTTTCCCCATCCACACAAAACAGATGCCGCTCCCGGGGATCCCCGGCGCCATCGCTGTTGCCTTCGATGAACGGACGATAGCGTTCCAGTATCTCCGGCGTCGGCACACCCTTGAGTTGCGCCATTTTCTCCGCTGGCAGATGATAGAAAAAAGCCGCCGCTTTTCGCAAATCTTCACGCAGGTCGGGCCGGGCGCCGGCAACGAGGTGGAAAATATTTAAGGTATTTCGATACTCATGGTGTGTATTGAGGTGCGCGATAGCCTGTTGAAGATGCGCCTTTATCTCTTCTCCCAAAGCCAATCCCCGTAGGGACGAGCCGATGTGGAAATATGAGTTCGTGTGCCAGTGGCCGGGGACCTTATCCAGTTCATCCGCTCCGGGCAGGCGTTCTTTTTGGTCCAGTTCAACGGCCAGTCGGATGCGATTGATCAGGGCGTGAATGTCGGTATCTTTTTCAAAACCACTCAAGGCCGTCGCCAAATCCATCCGCCAGGGTTGGCCGAGATGTAAATTTAAATGGCCACGGTTCATGTGCAGATAGGGGTAGTCTGATTGTCGTTGCAATCCCTGGTCGAAATGGGCCAGAGCTTCCCGGCAAAGTTTATAATGGGTGTAAAAAAGGACACCTAGTCCATTCATGGGGAAGGCATTATTTGGATCGATCTCGATGGCCTTCCGATAAGCCCGTTCCGCCTCCTCATGTCGGTTGAGATGAACTTGGAGCAGGTTACCCAGCCCGTTCCAAGGG
>CAYFNE010000067.1:0-29266 GCA_964344355.1 uncultured Magnetococcales bacterium | reverse complement strand
CATTGACGTGCTACGTCATTGACGTGCTACGTCATTGACACACTACGCCATTGACTTACCTTGGCCACCATGGCATCATACATGTCAACCAAGCAAAAAACATTTTAAAATGAAGGCGTCGCCCGATGAAAACACAACCAACCAATGTGGTTGAAATTATCGAGACAGAAATATTTTCGAAGGATGTTAAGAACTTTTTATCAGATGTGGAGCAGTCTGCTCTGCATATTTTTCTTGGTAATAACCCTTTTGAAGGAAAACCGGTACCCAGACATAATGGACTACTCTATATACAATGGAACAAGCACGTTACAGTAATGTACACAACGACAAAAGATGTCAAATGTATATTTCTTGTATCCATCCAATCATCAAACGATGAAAAGATAAATAAAGAGGACAGGAAGACTTCCAAAAGAATTTTAGGCAGGCTCAGAGATGCCGGTATTGGCTGGGCGGTCAAAGAAGTATTAGATTTTATTAGCAAAACAATCGATCGCAGCAATTTTTTTTAAGACTTACACCTGCAATACAAGCAAGCCATCGACCGAACTACGTTGACAAAATATTTGAGCTGGAGGTTATAATGAAGATTAGAGAAGATAAAATAGCGGATGGCCTTAAGGATGTGGAGGAATATATCGACGAAAACAAACAAACACTCCACAAGGTTAATGTTCCGGTTGACATAGATGTAAAAAGAGTGAGAAGCATGGTCAACATGACTCAGAAAGAGTTTGCTAATGAATTTGGATTCACCATCAGTGCAATCAGAAACTGGGAGCAAGGAAGAAGGAAACCAGAAGGTCCCGCAAGCATCCTCCTTAAACTAATATCATCGGCTCCCGATGTTGTACAAAATCTTTTAAAGGAAAAACCAGCATAAACAGTAAACAATGCGACTTAACCCAACACCTTATCATACAAGCGCTTCCTGGCCACTTTTCCATCCCTGAGGGAGGACACCGATCATCCAGCGTGGACCAGAGTAACTCAGAGCGTCTAAAACATCCAGTTTTATCCTTCAAAATACAAATCACTGGTAGGGCGGGGTTACGTCCCCGCCGAATGACTCGGAGACCTTGGTGGGGACGTAACCCCGCCCTACCGTTTCAGCAATCCGTAAAACAGAAAGCCTGGAATTGGATCGGTCTCCTCAACAAGCGGAAAAAAATATCCTGGCCTCCCTGTTGATACGATAAAAGGTTCCGATCCCACCCGGCTTTCAATAACACCCTGTTACCATCCGTTTGTAAAACCGGTCTCCAACATACCATCGATACGACCATTTCGAGAGATTTACCTTCCCCATTACGACACACTCTATGTTTTGATAATATCAGACGCATACTTTAATTCTTGACACCCTCGCAAATGATAGTAGGGTGACACATGGCGACACTGATGATGACTTTCATTTGAGGAGGTGCCATGGGTACTGCAATAAGCGGAGTTTCCGGAATATTTGCTGCCGCAAGGTATTTTGTCGACCGGGCGCAACAAACGCATCTATTTTCCAAATCACACAACAAGACATATTCGGTCTCTACTGTTGAAACCAAAGGTCCGACTGAAGAAACCTGGGACGTCGTAACCTACCATGATGTCATGCCGAAGCAGAAAACGCAGATGGCCGGCAAACAACCGGTCCAACCGGCTGACATGCATCTGTATAAAAAGGTATCCAGCTATAAAACTTCACAGGATGGTCTGAAAAAGGACTCGACGGTGCAGAGCTTCAACGGTCAGCTCATCATTGATCAGGTGGATATCTTCCCGGTTGTGGTCGACAAACCACCCAGCATGAAATGAGCAATCGGGACCCTTTTCACACCTGTCTGTTGAACTTTCGCGTGGCGTATCCGGCGGCGATGGAACCATAACCGCTTCTCATATTCTTGAAGCGGCGGTTTTCGGAGAACAGTTGGCGGGCCACTTCCGATTTGTGGGTGGCCAATGATCGTTGCACATCCGGCAGGCGCTGGATGAGGCGTTTGAGGCGGGCGCGGTCCAGGTCGCACTGCCGGGAATCGGCGGTCGGTTCGGCTTCGACCAACTGGTCGAGCCGGGCGGTGGTTTCATCCCAACTGCGGGCCAACACTTCCAGATCGGCCGCCTCCAGGGGACCCGGATCGGAGAGACGATCCAGTATCTCCTCCAGTTCGCGGAGGGCGGTTTGCACGGGACCGGACATGGGCGATCGCCCCTTTTTATCAGGCGACACCACCACCGACCAGGCGCGGCCGTTGTTGGGGATTGGGGGGGACCGGCATGCTGGCGGCGTTGCCGGCTTCCGATTTCACCTGCCGCACCGCGTCGCGCCAGCCTTCCAAAAGGGTGTTCAAATTTTGGATGACGATCTGGACGTGCTCCATATTCTGCGACAGGTTGGCCTGGGTGATCCGGTGAATCATGAAACCGTAAAGTTCGAACAACTGCACCGACAACTCACCACCCTTTTCAAAGTTCAGGGTGCTCTGCAATTCGGTGATGATGGCCAGCGCCCGGCGCAGGAACATTTTATGTTCGCTGAGGCGACCGGCCTCTTTTTCCTTGATCGCGCGCTCCAGGAAGCGGATCGCGCCCTCATAGAGAAGGATCAGGAGGTCTTCCCGGGAGGCGGTGTTGGCCCGGGAGGATTTATAGCTGCGTAAGCCGTAGGACATGTCAGTCGATCACATGATGCCGGCGGCCTTGGCGCCCTGCCAGCCGTCGAGGAGAATCCGCAAATGTTCGATCACCCGCTCCACATAGTCGGTGTCGTGGGTCAGATCGGCCTGGGTGAGACTGTCGAGCATGAATACGTACAAATCATTGAGTTGATTGGGAACCTGTCCGCCGCGTTCGAAATCGAGGGTTTTTTGGAACTCTTCGATGATACGGCGACCGCGTTGCAGCAGATCCTTGAAATCATCCACCCGCCCATCATCGCAGGCAACGATTGATTTTTCAAGAAAATCGATCGCCCCTTCATAGAGTTTGATCAGGATGTCCAGCTGGGTCAGATTTTCCCCGTCCCCCATCTGCCGGCTCGCCTCCCGCTCGCGGTCCTCCTTGATCTCCTGGCCCGCGCCGGCCTCCAATATTCGTACCGGTGGTTCAAAGTTGTTGTCCATCGTCGCCATGGCGTCCACAGTTTTCTCCATTGTCAAGAAGCGGTTGAGTCACCCGACAGCACCTCCGGCACGAGGTCCGCGACGGGAGCGGATTCATCTGCGGGCCCGATCCTGCCCGGGCCGTTTTCTCTTTATTCATCAGGTGTTCGACAGGTAAAATGCACGATCCGCGCCAACCTTGCTTTCCGCTCGTTTACATTTTACCCAAGGTATTGATCAGCGAACCGCTGGCGCCATTCATGGTGTTGACCAACTGTTCGAGGTTGGCGAACTTGAGGGTCAACCGTTCACGAACCTTTTCCAGACGCAGCTGTTCACGCTCGATGCTGTCGTCCAACCGATCGATGCGCGCCTGCAAACCGTCGGATTTGCCGGTCAGGGCGCCGCTGGTGCTGTTGGTCAGGCTATCGATCAAATCTTCCATGCGATAGGCCAGACCGGCATTGTTGCCCGTGCCGACGGCGGTCTGGGTATTGGTGAACAGGTCGGTCAGGGCGTTAAAGTTCAGATCGAGCGCATCATCCAGGGAGTCGCTGTCAAAGCTGATTTTACCGGTCTTTTGGTTGGTGCGCAGACCCACCTCCGCCAGAATCGAAAACGGTGTCAATACATCGCCGCTGGCATCCCCCTTGTGGGTCGAGGTATTGAGGACCGATCGCATCTGGGAAATGATGCTGCGCGCCACGCTTTCGCCGGTCAGCGTGTCATCCTTGTGATCATTGATGTAATCGATGACGGCGTTATAACTCTCGGTAAATGAGCTGAGGGTCTCCTTGAGGGTATCGGTGTCATTGGCGATTGTCACCGTAATGTCACTGCTGGTCACCTCCTTGACCACCATGGTGACACCGGGGAGGACATCATCGACGGTGTTTTCGGAACTGTAGATATTGCTCAAACCATCGACGGTCAGCTTGGCGTCCTGTCCCTCGGCGGTGGTAAAATAGCCACCGACGAAATTGGCATCGGTAAAATTGCCGGCCGAGGTGAAGGTGAAGTCGGAGTCGAAGTTGGAGATCGACGAAGTCCCTTCGATGACCAGGCGGTTGTTGGTGCCGTCGTTGACCACCTGCGCCTGCAGGCCGGCGGCGCCGATGCTGTTGATGGCGGTGGCGATATCGTCCAGGGTATCACCGACGGAGATGGTGAACTCATCCCCGTGTTCATAGGTGACGCCGTTGTAATCGAAGGTGAGCGGTATGGCGCCGACCGCCGAAACGGTATCGGTGGAACTGGTGACCCCGGCCCCGAGGGTGAAACTGGTGGAGGTCCCCGTGGTGGCGGTGGTGGTATCATAGACGGCGCCGCCATTGAAGGTCATGTCGATGGACAGATTTTCAATGCGGGTGGTATTGGTCGTGCCATCGCTGTTGCGCGACTGGGCGCCCTGATCGATGGCGGTCAGGACCAACCGGTAGTTGCTGCCGTCGTAGAGCACACTGGCGCTGATGCCATCCTCGGTATTGCCATCGGCATCGGTGAACTCATAGCTGCCGATCCGCGAGGCGATGGTGGCCAGATCATCACCAGCGGCGATGCCAAAATCGGCATTGGTATAGTTTTGGCCATTGTAATCAAAGGAAAACGTGGTAACGGCACTCAGGGTATCGCTGCTGTCGGTCACACCGCTGCCGGTCATGATGGTATTGCTGGTGGCCAGGCGGCTGACGGCGATGGTATGGGTACCGGCGACGGCGGAACTGTCGGCCGACACCTCCAGGACATCCTCATCGGAACTCGTCGCCGTGTGCGGCGAAAAAGAGGAGTCGTCCTGCAGGGTATTCGCCGTGCTGGAGAGCGAAGAGAGCAGCGATTCCAGTTCCGAATAGGAGGCTTTTTGGCTGGTAAAAAAATCCTTGTCGCGGCTGAGTGATTTGAGCCGATACTCCTTGGCCTTCATCAACTGGTCGACCATATCCGGCGGCAAACCGCTGGCCAATCCACCGAATTGAATGCTGCCGAGTGCCATGACCTTCTCCTTTCAAGGCCGGCCCGGGCCCGTCAGGCCCGTGAGCCGGTCAACAACCCGTTGAGGGCTTTCATCTTTCGGGACAACTCCGCCATCTCCTCACCGGGAATCCGGCGGATGACCCGTCCCGAGGAGGCGTCGATGATCCGCACCACCGGTTTCCCGTATTCGCTGCCGACCTCGAAGTCGAGGTCGGCCAGGGCGCCCAGGGCCCGGTTGGCGGCCATGATTTCGGCCTCCCCCGGGGCGGTGCCATCGGCGACCGTCCCACCACGGGAGGGATCGCTCATGGTTTTTTTATCCCGCTCCGCCAGCAGCGGATGCACATCCAAACCGGGGATGATCATTGCATGCCACTCCTGTCCATGTCGACAAAAACGCCCATTCTCGTCTCTTATCGGTCAAAACTTCGGCTGACTTTCACAAAAAATGGCCCACGGCACCAAAAAAATCATCCGAGCAGTTGCAGGGCCAGGTTAGGTTGTTGATTGGCTTGTGCCAGGACCGCCGTGCCGGCCTGTTGCAAAATGGCATTGCGGGTCAGGGTGGCGGTCTCGGCGGCGATATCGGCATCCATGATCCGTGAACGGGCGGCGGACATGTTTTCCACCACATTGGACAGATTGGCGATCACCGAGGAAAACCGGTTTTGCACGGCGCCGAGATTGGCGCGAATGTCCGACACGTTTTCCAGGGCGGCATCGATGGTGGTGATGGTCGCCCCGGCCCCGGCTTGACCGGCGCCGCTGCCGATGGAGAGTGCGGTGCTGTTCACCCCGAGTCCTTCAAGACTGGTGGCGCCGATGGAAAAGGCGATGATCTGTCCCTCTTCGGCGCCCACCTGAATGACCATGGATTGGGTGGTACCATCATAGGTCCCATCCAGAACGGCGCTGGTGTTGAATTCGGTCTGGGTGGCGATGCGCTGAATTTCGCTGAGCAGCTGGTTCACCTCCAGTTGCAGATCGTCCCGGTCACTGCCGGTCATGGTATCGTTGGCCGACTGTACCGCCAACTCACGAATCCGATGCAGGGCATTGGTGGTCTCATCCAGGGCCCCTTCCGCCACCTGCGCCAGGGAGATGCCATCGTTGGCATTGCGCATGGCCTGGTTCAACCCCTTGATCTGGGAGGTCATGCGCGTGGAGATGGAGAGACCCGCCGCATCATCCTTGGCCGAATTGATGCGCATTCCCGAAGCCAGCCGGGCAAAGGTGGTGCCCAACTGATTGGTGGAACGCATCAGGTTGCGCTGGGAGTTTATCGACGCGAGATTGGTATTGATGAAAAGAGCCATGGTTTAGTGTTCCCTTCCGACATTTTCAACTGATTGATCAGACGGTCATGCATGATTGACAAACCCGAACCGTTCCCTGGTTCCTTTCATCACTGCTCACTACACCCAGCGTGGCTCGTCTTCCTACTATGCTGACATATGCGACGTTGAACCGTTTCCCCGCCACCGCGCCCGGTCCCGTTCACGCGTTGACCGGCGCCGGCGGGTCTTTCCCTTTTCCACCCTAACCGAGCAACTGCAGGGCCAACTGGGGTTGCTGATTGGCCTGCGCCAACACCGCCGTGCCGGCCTGTTGCAAAATGGCGTTGCGGGTCAGGGTGGCGGTCTCGGCGGCGATGTCGGCATCCATGATCCGCGAACGGGCGGCGGACATGTTTTCCACGACGTTGCTCAAATTGGCGATCACCGAGGAAAACCGGTTTTGCACCGCCCCCAGATTGGCGCGAATGTCAGACACACTCTCCAGGGCGCTGTCGATGGCGGAAATGGTGGCGCCGGCGCCGGCCTGAGTGGTGAGGAGCAACGCCCCGCCGGTATTGGCGGCACTGGCATCGATGAGCGCCGAAGCCCGCGTATCCTCGATGTTGAAGGCGATGGTCTGATTTTCCTTGGCCCCCACCTGGATGACCATATTGGCCGTGCCATTGGCGTAGGCACCGCTCAACACCGCCTGGGTATTGAACTCGGTATCATTGGCGATCCGATTGATTTCGCTCAACAACTGATCCACTTCCAACTGCAGGTCATTGCGGTCGCTGGTGGTCATGGTGTCGTTGGCCGACTGTACCGCCAACTCCCGGATCCGTTGCAGGGCATTGGTGGTCTCGTCCAGGGCGCCATCGGCCACCTGCGCCATGGAGATGCCATCGTTGGCGTTGCGGATGGCCATGTTCAACCCTTGAATCTGCGAGGTCATCCGCGTCGAGATGGAGAGACCCGCCGCATCATCCTTGGCCGAGTTGATGCGCATCCCCGACGCCAACCGCGCGAAGGTGGTGCCCAGCTTGTCGGTCGAACGCATCAAGTTGCGCTGAGAGTTGATGGAAGCGATATTGGTATTGATGAAAAGAGCCATGATTCAATCCTCTGAGAGAGCCTCAAGACCGTGTTCAGACCGCGACCATTTGTTGCTGACCATCATATTCCCGCATGGCCAACTCCCGGGCGCCGCTACGCATGTCCTCCGGAATCAACGGCTGGCGTGGTGAGTATTCATGGAACAAAATTTGCCGGCCGCGCCGATTGGCGACATTGACCACCACCGGCCCGGACAGGTTGGTGCGCATCTCCTCCGGACGTCCGTCGGGAATGGTCACCAGGCTGAAAATTTCCACATCCTCCCCCCGCTCCAGTTCCATCACCCGCGCATCCTCGTCCGAAACCATGAATTCCAGATTGGAGAAAAAGTCGAACGGATTGATGACGATAAAGGCGATTTCCGGCTCATCGACGGACTGCAACCAAAAAAAGCAGGAGTCCTCCGAGTAGGGAAACAGCAGGTAGCGTTTGCTCATGGGAAACCCCATCAAACCCGCTTCAATGTGGATGATCTCCCCCTCTTCATAGTTCAGGGTGCCAAACCGGGTGCCGTGTACCTCCATTTTAATTCTCCATTCTTTCCGCGTCGTCGCCGTGTTGGGTTCCGCATCGGGAATCTTGTTTACCCGGCTCGGTGGTGAATCCGTTTCCCGATCGGCCCATCCGGCCAACCGGTTCCGTGAAAATATCCAAAAAATCAAAACCGTCTGAAATATTAATTAGCACACTGCGTGCCAATCTCAAAAACCTCTGAAAACAACGTTTTATAAAACTTTTTCAGCGGCCGTTCCCGGTTATTGAAGGCTGGGCGGGAAATAATTTCCCGCGCCCGGCCGGCAACCGGAAACGGTTGCCATTTGCGATAATCCACCCCGGCAAGCGTGTGAACCGGGGTGGATCATCCCCGTGGCCCGGACCCCTATCCGAGCAGTCTCAGGGCCAGCTGCGGTTGCTGGTTGGCCTGGGCGAGAATGGCGGTGCCGGCCTGTTGCATGATCGCCAGTTTGGTCAGGTTGGCGGTCTCGGCGGCGATGTCCGCATCCAGGATCCGCGACCGGGCGGCGCTGACGTTCTCCACCACATTGCTCAGGTTGGCGATGTTGGAGGTGAACCGGTTTTCGATGGCGCCCAATTCGGCCCGGGTGGAAGAGACCCGGTCGATGGCCTGGGCGATGACATCGAGCATCCGCGCCGCCGACTTGGAACCATCCAGGGCCGGATTGGTATCGTCGGTCAACGGCGGATCGAACGGCAGGGTCGGATCCGTGGGGATCGACGCGCCGGTGATGTCGACCAACGGTGACGGCGGAAAATCGTTGGAACCGCTGGTATCCATCAACCATTCGGGAACGGTGATTTTTTCGCCTTCGCTCACCTGGGCGCCATATTTGGCGGCATAGGCCACGGCATAGTCGCGGGCGTCCAGGACCCGGGCCATGTTGGTGGCGGCGGTGCCGGCGGCGGCAACCGTGCCACCGGTCTTGGCGGCTTCGATACCGGCGGCGGCGATCACCTTGGCCATTTCCAGGGTCAACAGCAGATCACTGTCCTTCTTCGTCGTGCCATCGGCCTCATAATTGGAATCGGCCTCCACGGCCGCCTTGGCGATGGTTTCGATGTCATTGCCCAGGTTGACCTTTTCGGAGAAGGCGTTCACCACGTCGAGGATGTTGCCGATCGGTACATCGACGACACCGCTGGCATAGACCGCATCCAGGATGACGTTGGAGGTGGAGCTGGCGTTGGTGACCGCCTCGGCGACGGCATCCTTGGTCGGCTGATCGTTGGCCGCCAGGGTGGCGCTGGCGGCGGTGCCACTGGCATCGGCCGCTTCCAGGGCGCCTTTGACGATCATCTTGGCCTCATCCATGGTCAGGTTGCTGCCGGCATCGGCCTTCACCGCCAGTCTGGCGATCTCCGTCACATCGGTATTGTTGTTGTCGTTGATCTCACCGGTGATCACCGTCACCACTTCCGCCTGGTCACTGGCGTGCATGTTGGTGGCGGCGATGGCATCGGTGACGACATTGGTGACATCGCTGTCATCATCACCGGTGAAATCGGCATTGGTGATGGCAGTGGCGATGGCGGTACGAGTCGATGTTTCCTCGGCCTTGTAGGCCGACGCGGCGATCACCTGCGCCTCTTTGAGGGTGAGGCTGGAGTCGGTGTTGACGATATGCTGGGCGGCGGCGGAGTTGCGGGCATCCAGCACGCTGGCGCCATCGCGGGAAGCGGCGATGGCGGCGGCGGCGATCACCTTGGACTCGTCGACGCTGATGTTGGTGGTATCGACGGCATAGATGGTGGCGGCGACGGTATCGACATCCTCGTCCCCGTCCAGTCCCAGACCGCTGACGGCGGTATAGACATCGGTGCCGGTGGCGCCGGCGGCATCACCCATGGCCTCGACCACCGCCTGCGGCACGCCATCGGCGGCGGCGGTGACATCGGCATCGCTGACGGTGGCGGCGGCATTGGTGACCGCATCGTTGCCGGCGACGACATCGGTGACCTCGGTATAGGCGGAGTTGCTGCCCTCGAAGGCCTCCACCACCTTGGCGGCGACGCCGTTGCTGCCGGTGGGCTCGGTGGTATACGGGGTCGTGCCCTGGGTGTCGGCATTGGCGATGGCGTTGATGCCGACCGCCACATCGGCGCTGTAAAGTTTGGACCCGTCATGACCACCGGCGGTCAGGCTCACATCGCTCCAGGGCGCGGAGATGACCAGGCCGTCGATCTTGGGATTGAGCACGCTCTCTTCTTCGTTGGGATTGGCCAGTTGCGGTTGCGCCAAAATGGTATTGGCGGTGGCGTCGGCCAGGGTGACGACCACGGTCTGGTTTTCCTGGGCGCCGACCTGGAACACCAACGGCTCGGTTTCACCGTTGAGCATCGGCCAACTGTTGAATTCGGTCTCATTGGCGACGCGCTCGATCTCGGCCAGCAGCTGGACGATCTCCTTCTGCAGGCTCTCGCGGTCTTCATCGCTGTTGGTGGCGTTGGCCGCCTGCACCGCCAGCTCGTTCATGCGTTGCAGCATGTTGGAGTGTTCCCCCAGGGCCCCTTCGGCCACCTGGGAGACGGAGATGCCGTCGTTGGCGTTGCGGATCGCCTGGGTCAGACCGCGGATCTGCGAGGTCATGCGGTTGCTGATGGCCAGACCGGCGGCATCGTCACCGGCGGTGTTGATGCGCAGACCGGAAGAGAGGCGTGCGAACACCTTGTTCAGTTTTTCCGCAGAGCCCATCATGTTGCGCTGAGCGTTGATGGACGAAATATTGGTATTGATGTACATTGGCATGGTCTTATCCTCTTCTCATTCCCGGTGTAGGTGATTCCGTCATCATCCAGCGGCGGCCATTTTCAGGGTGTCGGAACGATGACGGCGCCTGCTCCTGCGACCAGGCCGTCTTTCACGTGATTCATTCAGGTATTTGCTGCGCATCTCCTGGGGGATCAGCGGCTGGCGGGGTGAATATTCCCGCAACAAAATCTGTTTCCCCAGGCGGTTCTGGACATTGACCACCACCGGGCCCGCCAGGTTGGTGCGCATCTCCTCGGGACGCCCCTCGGGGATGGTCACCAGGGTGAAAACCTCCACATCCTCTCCCCGCTCCAGTTCGAGGGATTCGGCATCCTCGTCCTGAACCGCAAACTCCATGTCCGCGAAAAAGTCGAACGGATTGACGACGATGAAGGCGATTTCCGGCTCATCCACCGACTGCAGCCAGAAGAAGGAGGAGTCGTTTCCGTAAGGGAACATGAGAAACCGTTTGCTCAACGGAAAGCCCAGCAAACCATCACGGATGGTGATAATCTCCCTGTCGTCAAATTCCAGTGTGCCAAACCGGGTTCCTTGAATTTCCATAACTGTTTCTCCACTCCCACTATGATGCTTAGCGAATGAAATCCATGATCGAAGTATTCAGAACCTGCCGCTCCACGGTGGTCATCACCTGCATGGCCTGGGAGGTCTGTTCGAGGCGGCTCAGGATATCGAACAAGTCCACCTCGATGTTGGTCGCCTTCACTTCCTGAAGGGCCACTTCATCGATATTCAACGTTTCGGTAACCGCATCCACCTGGACGTTGCGGATACCGGTGAGCGACTGCAAATCGGAAACCTGCGCCCGGGCCTCCCGGACCTGATCGAGCTGATGGGCCACTTCGGTGGTATCGCCGCGCAGCAGGGCGCCACGTACGGCGGCGAGGATGCCGAACAGGTTCTTGCCGCGGCCGATATCGCCGCTGCCCTCGATCAACTCTTCACCGGTGACGTTGCCCGGCAGGGTCTTGCCGCCGAGGATGCGCACCGAGCGGTCGGCGGAACCGCCTTGATACTTGGGCACCACCTCGAAGTAATAGCGGTCGCCCTCCTGCGGGCTGTTGCCCATGGTGACGGTGATGCCGTTTTGCAAGTCCAGTACCGGCGGGTTGTCGGCGCTGGGAATCACCGGGTCCAACCGGGTGACCCCGTTGACATTCAGCGAATAGGTGTTGGACAGGGCCTCATAGGTCAACTGCACGCTCAAGGGCACTTCGTCGAAGGTGGTGCCATCGGCGATGGTGGCCTGGACGGCATCGACATCGGCATCGGCGGCGGCCCTGGCGGCGGCGCTCACTTCATAACCGGCGGTGGCGGTGCTCTCGGCCAGGGCGGCGGCGGTGATCACCCGCGCCTCACCCAGGGTCAGCCGGCCATCGGGGTCGGCGGCCATGGCGGCGCTGGTGATGGTGGCGGCATCGTCGCCGGCAGCGACGCCGGCCTCGATGGCGCTGACCACGGCGGCCTGATTCCCTGCGGCGACATCGGTGGCGGCCACGGCATCGGTGACGATGTTGCCGGCGCTGGAGAGATCGATGGCGTTTTCGATGTCGGCCCCGACCTTGACGTCGACGATGTGGCCGTTGTTGGCGGCCTGACCGCGTACCCGGGTGGCGCCCACAACCGATTCATCAAACGGGTTGCGGGTGCGCCCGCCCCCGAACAACGGTACCTCGTCCATGTCCTGGTTGGCGCTCTGCAACATCTCCTGATAGATGGCCAGGGCCTCCAGGGAGGCGGCTTCGAGAATGCTGGGGTCGCCGTTCACTTCACTGCTGGACATTTTCATCACCAGGTCCTGGGCATCCAGCAACCGGTCGTGCATCTGGTTGATGTTGGAATCCCCCAGGGCCAGACGCTGGGAGGCCAGTTCGGTGGTCCGTTTCAGGCTCGATACCTCCGACAGGTCCGAGGTGAAGAGCATGTGCCGAAAAGTGGCGGTCGGATCGTCCGAGGGTTTGTTGGCCCGGTTGCCGGTCGATGACTGACCCTGGATGTGCAGCATCTCTTCCTGCTGATTTTGCAGGGCCACGAGCCCGGAGCTGAACATCAAACCAGTGGTAACGCGCATTGTCGATCTCCTCGTCTATCCAGCCCTAAACCATGCGAATGATGCTGGTCATCAACTCGTCGGCGACGGTGACCATCTTGCTGGAGGCCTGAAAGGCCCTTTGAAACCGAACCAGATCGGTCAACTCCTCTTCCAGGGAAACCCCGGAAACCGATTCGCGCAGATTGCTGACGAATTCATGGGAAACCTCTTGGGACTTCAGGGAATCCTTGGTCAAATTGAACTGTGAGCCCAAATTGCCGACCAGGGTCCCGTAATGGGCGGTCAAGGTCAGGTTCTGGTCGAACAGGTCCACCTTGGTGGTGCGCAGGTTGCCCAACGCCAAGGCCGCCTCGTTGTTCAAATCCTCATGGATCGCTGCCGTCGGGTTGGCGGCGTCATCCAGTTGCAGCCGTCCCACGGCCGCCAGACGGTTGTCGGCGAGATGGGTCGGGTTGACGGCGATGTCCCGTGAACCGCCACCACCGATCAGGGCGCCGACACCGAGGGCGGCCAAAATGTTGGAGGAGTCCGACACCACGCCGTAGACGTTGCCGCTGGGGGCGGAAATCGTCAGACGGTTGTTGTCGATGCTGGCCTCGACGGCCTCGCTGGCGTTGATGGCGTCGCGCACTTCCCGCAGGGTCATGTCGGTGGTGATGCCGACCCGGGAAATATTGGTCAAGGCATCGACGCTGGCGCCGGAGGCGAAGACGATCTCCCCATCGACCACCCGGTCCAGGTCCCGGGGCAACCGTTGCGTATCGGCATTGGTGCTCAGGACGGTACTGAGGCTGGCCGCCAGTTCGGTCTGCAGGGTGGCGATGCTCTTGTCGGTGTCGTTATCCTTGACCAGGCCCAGCTCCAGATCGAACACTCCGGTCTGGCTGGTATAGAGATCCCGGTTGGCCGCCTGGGTATGGACCTGGTTGACCTGGAAACGGATTTCATTGGCCAGGGTGTTGAGTTTGGTCAGATAACCGTTGCTGCCGTTGATCACCTCATCGCGAATTTCCAGCAGGCCGCGCAGGGCGCCGCCGCGGATGGTGTCGAGATCGAACTCCTTGCCGTTGATCTGGATGCCCAGGAACGCCTCCCCTTCCGCCGGGGCGCTCCGTTCCAGGGTGGCGGCATACACGGAATCGGCCAGCACGACCTGTCCGGCGGAGGTCATGACCTGGATGCCGCCACGTTGGGTGTCAACGGTCTGGATGTCGATCAATTTGCCCAGTTCCAGCACCAGGTTGCGGCGTTGATCCTTGAGGTCCAGCGCCGGATTGGTGTTTTCGCTGGTGATGATCAGGGCGTTGACCTCCTGAATGGCCTGCAACCGGGTGTTGATCTCCTCGATCTGCACATCGATTTCGTTATCCACCGGCATGGCCATGTCGCTCAGGGATTGATGCATGTCCTGGATGTAGCGGGTCATGGCGTCGGCCTGCGTCACCAATTCCTCACGAGCCACCGGATTACTCGGGTTGTCCGCCAAACTATCGGCGGCGGCAAAAAATTCATCGAGGCGCTGGGAAAGTCCGTCCCCATCCATGTCGTTGAACACATCCTCGATCAGGGTCAAATAGCGTTCCCGGGTTTCCAACCGTCCCAACTCGCCGGTTCCCAGTTCCTGCCGACGATCGACCAACTTATCGAATTGACGCGTATAATCAGATATTTGAACACCACCACCCAGACCGATGACCTTGCTGCCGGGGGAGGATTCCAGAGTGACCGCCTGCCGGGAATACCCGGGGGTGTTGACGTTGGCGATGTTGTGAGAGATCGCCTGCAACGAACCCTGAGAGGCAAAAATGCCCAGTCTGGATACGTTCAAAAGGTCGGAGACGGCCATACGATTCACTCTCTGCTGAGGCGCCGACGGGCGGCTGGGCCACTTTTCAGTGGTTTCGTCCGAACATTTCCCAATCGCTGGCAGCGGAGATGATCCGAACGTTGCCCAGAGGGTTGCAGGGTCTGTGCCAATTATTCAAATTTTCCGGATCACCGATCGGGACCCGTTTCTGGCTTTCTTTTTAACAGCTTGTTTTAACGACTGATAATGATGACACGGCCCGCCTCGTACCGGGACGGGCGGCCCGGGAAAAAGCCGGCTTTCCCGCCGTTTTTCCGGGTGAAGCAGAGACCATGCCAGCCATTTTTTCCCCCCGCGCCGGGCAAAAACGATCGTTCCCGGCAAGGGGGACGCGGCAACAATTTCCTCCAGCCGATGATCCGGCCCCGGGGCTGTGCTATGTTTGCCGCTCCCCGATCCCTATTGATGCCAGCGGACAGCCACCAACGATGAAATACTCCCCGATTCTCAATGTCGCCCTGCGCACCGCCCGCCAGGCCGGCAACACCGCCCTGCGCTTTTTCAACCGTCCCGATGAATTGAAGGTGCAGCGCAAGGGGCGGGATGATCTGGTCAGCAATGCCGACGTACAGGTGGAGCTGGAGATCGTCCATCTATTGAAGAGCGGTTATCCCGGCCATGGCATATTGGCCGAGGAAGGCAGCAGCGGCGGCAAACCGCCGACGGATCCCTATTGGATCATCGATCCCATTGATGGCACGGCCAATTTTGTCAACGGCAACCCCTATTTCGCCATCTCCATCGCCTTGATGCAGGAAAAACGGGTACAGTGCGGGGTGGTTTACAACCCGGTGGCCGATGAACTGTTCGTGGCCGAACGTGGCCGGGGGGCCTTTTTGAATGATGTGCGGATTCGCGTCGGTGACAACCGGCAGCTGTCGCGCGCCCTGCTGGCCACCGGTTTTCCACACAAGGACAAAAACCTGCTCGACGCCTATCTCGATTCCTTCCGGCGGTTGTTCACCGATTGCCGGGGGATCCGCCGTCAGGGCAGCGCCGCCCTGGACCTGGCCTATGTGGCGGCGGGCCGTTTCCACGGTTTCTGGGAGCCGGCCCTGGCCCCCTGGGATATCGCCGCCGGGGCGTTGATCGTGTCGGAAGCGGGGGGATTCGTTACCGATTTCAAGGGCGGGCCGGATTACCTGGCGACGGGAAACGTGGTGGCCGGCAATCCGGTGTTGCACAAACGTTTGTTGTCACGGATTCAAGCTTCGGAGTTGGGGAGTATTTGAAGGAGCGGCGTCCGGGGGCGAAACCCTCAATCGTTCCGGGGTTCCTTTTTGCCGGTCAGGTCCAGTTCATAGTCCAGGTCCGCCGGGCAATCGATTTCGGTCCAGCCCCCCTCGATCGACACCGCCCGCACCGGCATCAGATGGTCGATCACCTGCTGGATAAAGCTGGTCATGTACATCTTTTCAAAGGGTTGGCCATCGTAGAGCCGTTCCTTGTCGAGGGTGTGATAAAAGGTTCGCACCCGGGGCAGGGCGGTGCGGGATATTTTGATCAGACCGATGTATTGGCCCTCGATTTCATCGTAATTTTTCGGTTTTCGGCCCAACTCGACGATGTTGCCGTCGGCATCCAGTTTCAGGGTTTCGGCATCGGCCAGGGGGTCGGCCATGCGGGCTTCCCAAAGTTGCCGCCATTTTCGATCCACCACCACGGAAAAATCGGCCTCCTCGGCCAACAGCAGGGTGATGATCTCCGGCCGATAGACGATATCGCCATAGGAGATGATCAGATCGTCATCCATCTCCGATTCGGCGCAAAACAGGGAGTGGACCATGTTGGTCTCGGCGAAACGGGGATTGAAGCAGGTGCGCAACCTGTCCCGTTTGGCGATTTCCCGCTCCAACACCTCTTTTTTATAACCGGTGGCGAGGATGATGTCGTCGATATCGTTGATGCGCAGGGCCGAGAGGATATGTTCGATAATCGGCTGTCCCTGGTAGGGGACCAGACATTTGGGACGATCGTTGGTATGGGGACGCAGACGACTGCCCTGTCCGGCGGCGACGATGATGGCTTTCATGGGAATTTTTTCCGTTGACGGGGAACGATGGAGCGGTAATGACGTCAATATAGCTGAATTCTCCATCGATTCAAGACCCTGTTCCCATCGCCGGAACCGTTGACGAGCCAACCGGGCGAGAAACATGAATGAAAAAGAGTGCCACTGCTGACAACAAAATATTGCCGGATTGGATACCGTCCGTGTTATGCTGTGGCTTAGGAGATAGGACCAATGGCGAATACCATCACCTTCGACACCCTGGATTTCGTAGAGTCCCTCAAGGCCTCCGGTTTCAATGAAGAACAGGCCAAGGGCATGGCCAGCGCCTTCAAAAAGGTGCAGGAAAGCCAATTGCAGGAACTGGCCACCAAAGGGGACCTCCGTGAACTCAAAGGTGAACTGAAGGCGGATATACGGGAACTCGAAGCGCGCATGATGGGGGAACTGACCCTCGTGAAATGGATGCTGGCCCTGGTCATCGCCGTCACCGTGTTACCCGCCCTGAAAACCCTGTTCGGCTGATTCTACCTCACCACCTCGATTTCCACCCGATCATAGCGTCCCGATCGTTCCAGCACCGTCAACACCCGCGGTCCGGGGGTATCAAAGCGGATGCGGAAATGGCCGTCCGGGCCGGTGCTGTGGCGCAGGACCCCATCGACCAGCCAATAGAGTTTTTGTTGGGCGCCAAGGGCCGACAGGACGATGGCCGGGTCCGTGCCGGCACTGCCGGCACGGCGCAATTTCGTACCGTGGCGGATACCGACCAGGCGCAAACCGCCGCCCCCTCTTCCGGACCGGGTTTTTCGGAGGGTTTCCGGGCAGGCCGGGTCCCAGTCCGGGGGGCGGCTCCCGGTCAGGAGACCACCACCCAGCCAGGGTTCCAGGGCCAACGGCCAAACCGCCAACCGTTTTTTTTGCCACATTTCGACCGCACAGGAAGGCACTACCCGCAAGCCGGTTGCCGGGTTGATCCAATAGGCCCGCTCCCTTTTGAACCACCCCTCATCCTCCCGATCCGGCAGTGTCGGTGGTATGGCCCCGTCCAGGGTCCAGGCCGTGCGCCGGGAGAGACAGGTATCGGCATCGTTGTTCGCCAAGGCCGTGCCCAAGGGCCAGCAGATGGTGTTTTTTCGCACCGATTCCGGCCTGGGCGACCGCGCCCGCCAGAGATGGGACCGGGGCAACCCATCGAACACCTGGAATAAAAAGGGAGCGGCGCTGACGGCGCCATAATATCCCGGCAGCGGCGTGCCATCGGGCCGGCCCACCCAGACGCCGACCGTCAAACGGTCACTGACGCCGATGGCCCAGGCGTCGCGATAGCCATAACTGGTACCGCTCTTCCAGGCCACCTGCCGTTCCGACGGTTGTTCCGGATCCAGCATCGGCGTGTCCGGGCGGGGATTTTTCGACAGGATGTCACGGATGATCCAGGCCGCCCCCGCCGACAGCAGCCGCCGTTCCAAAAGCGGATCGTCGCCCTGAAACCGAACCGGCGCCATCAACCCGGAGCGGGCCAGGGCGGCGAAGGCGGCGGTCAGGGATTCCAGGGTCGCCGCCGCGCCACCGAGGATGATCGACAAATTGGGCCGGGCCCCGGCCGGCAACCGCAGACGCAAACCACCGTGACGCAACCGGCCGACGAACCATTCCGGCCCCAATCGATCCAGCAGGTCCACCGCCGGCAGATTCAACGAATCGACCAGGGCCCGGGAGAGCGAGACCGGTCCCAGAAACCCGCCGTGAAAATTTTCCGGCCGGTAACCGTCGAACGATTGCGGGGCGTCCACCAGCAAACTTTCCGAGTGGACCAATCCCTCCTCCAGGGCCAATCCATACAAAAACGGTTTCAAGGTCGACCCCGGCGAACGCCAGGCGGTCACCATATCCAGATGGCCGAACCGCTGCCGATCGAGGAAATCGGCCGAACCGGCATAGGCCCGTACCCGCATTTCATCATTTTCGACGATCAACACCGCTGCCGACGTGCCCGGCGGCCGTTGCCGGATCCCCTCTTTCAACAATGACTCCAACCGCCATTGCAGCGAAAAATCGACCGTGGTCCGCAACACCCTTTGTTTCGGTTTTTCGGCCTTGAGCGCCCGATTGCGCAGACGGCGGGCCAGCAACGGCGCCATCATCGGTGCTTCCAACCAGGCCCGCGACACCCGTTCAGCCCGGGCCTCGGCGACGGTTTCCGCCGGCCAGACCCCCAACCGCACCATGCGGTTCAATACCTTGTCCCGGGCCCGTTGCGCCCGCGCCGGATGCCGATCCGGCCGCAACCGCGACGGCGCCTGCGGCAATACCGCCAACAGGGCCGCCTCGGCATGGCTCAACCGGTCGGGCGATTTGCCCAGATAGGCATGGCTCGCCGCCCCCACCCCCTCCAGGGTCCCCCCGAATGGGGCGTGATCCATATATAAGGAGAGAATTTGCTCCTTGCTGAAATGCCACTCCAACTGCACGGCGCGAAACATCTGTTTCAGTTTGCCGCCGATGGTGCGGGAGTGGGGATCGAGGATCCGCGCCACCTGCATGGTCAAGGTCGATCCACCGGAGACCGCCCGCCCCCAACGCAACCGTTGCCATACCGCCCGCACCAATGAAAACGGATTGATGCCGGGATGATAGCTGAACCAGCGGTCCTCATAATTCAACAGGGCTTCCTTATATAAAGGAGACACCCGCGCCACCCGTTGTGGATAACGCCAGACCCCACCCGCATCGGCAAAGGCCCGCAGGGGCGTGCCATCGTTCGCGGCAACCAAAAATCCCCCATCAACGGTTTTCATCGGTAGGGGCGCCAACCGGTCCATCAACAAAAACAGCACCAACGGTACCAGCGCCACGCCTGCCAGCCACCACCGCTTGACGCGCCACCGGGTCGCCGCTGCTGAAAGCGACCGCCTGACCAAAAAATGGTTGCCGGGTTTCAATCCGTTCATGGTCCTCTCTTACGCCATCCCCACCCATCTGGGAAGGTTTGCCACCCTGAACGCGCCATTATTCCGCCAACCATTTTTTTCCAACGACGGCCCTTTTCCCCACCCGACGGCCCCCGAAAAACGCCCTCCAGGGGAAACCTTACCGACCGGACCGGGGGAACGACCATGGTCAACACTTTGAAATTAAATGTTTCTTCATACAGTCAGAGAAACTTCTCAGGCAACGACCCACCACCATCCCCCAAAGGGAAAAAATCGCCGCCAGGCGGAAAAATGTCCTCAAATCGCTCAAGTGCATAAAGCCTCTACCGATAAATTGAATAGGTGGATGTTTACAAAATTTCAGGATGGAACGAACCATCTGGTGAAGGGGCAAAAAAAACATTCAAGTCGCAAAAGCGGTGAACGATAAATTGAATAGGTTGTTTTTTACCTGAATGAATTGATCCTTCAACCGCTGTGGAAACCAACGAATCAGTCCGACCGGAACGGTCAACCAGGAGAGAGTCATGGCTTTAACGATCAACAACAGCATCGCTTCCATCAACGCCCGCAGGCAGTTGCAGAAGCACACTTTGAACCTGGGAAAATCTTTCGCCCGCCTGGCCTCGGGCATGCGGATCAACACCTCCCAGGACGATGCGGCCGGCCTGGCCATCTCCAACCGCATGGTGGCGCAGATCCGCGGCATGAACACCGCCATCCGCAACGCCAATGACGGCATCTCCCTGGCGCAGGTGGCCGAAGGGGCCCTGGACGAAACCACCAACGCCCTGCAACGGATGCGTGAACTGGCCATCCAGGCCGCCAACTCCACCTACGGCACCGCCGACCGCACCAACCTGAACAACGAGGTGCAGGAGATGTTGTCCGAGGTCAACCGCATCGCCACCACCACCGAGTTCAACAACGTGTTGTTGCTCAGTGGCGGTTACACGGCACAAAAGTTCCACATCGGCGCCGATGCCAACCAGACCATCGCCTTCGGCATCAGCGGCGCCACCACCACATCGCTGGTCTATTTCAGCGCCGGCACCAACGTCGGTGGTTCGCTGGGACAGATCGCCGTCACCACCGCCACCGCCGCCAATTCGGCCCTGATCATCATCGATGCCGCCCTGGACCAGGTTTCCAGCACCCGCGCCTCTCTCGGCGCCGTGCAGAGCCGCTTCGAGACCGTCATCGCCAGTCTCTCCAATGTCGTGGAGAACACCGATTCCGCCCGGTCCCGCATCCAGGACGCCGATATCGCCGTCGAGACGGCCAATCTGACCAAAAACACCATTTTGCAACAGGCTGGAATCGCCATTCTTTCCCAGGCCAACCAGCAACCGACCATCGCCTTGGCGCTGTTGTCGGGACGGTAACGGGAAAACCAACTCCTGATCACAGTTAAACCGCTCAAGCCCGGTTTGGCTTGAAAAGACCGAGGATACGACCATGGCCCTGACCATCAACAACAGCATCGCCTCCATCAACGCCCGGCGGCAGTTGCAGAAACACACCCTGAATCTGGGCAAAAGCTTTGCCCGTCTGGCCTCCGGCATGCGCATCAACACCTCCAAGGACGATGCGGCCGGTCTGGCCATTTCCAACCGCATGGTGGCGCAGACCCGCGGCATGAACGCCGCCGTGCGCAACGCCAACGACGGCATCTCCCTGGCGCAGGTGGCCGAAGGGGCCCTGGATGAAACCGCCAACGCCCTGCAACGCATGCGCGAGCTGATGATCCAGGCCGCCAACAGCACCTATGGTTCCGGCGACCGCACCAACCTGCAAAACGAGGTCATCGAAATGGTGTCGGAGATCAACCGCATCGCCACCACCACCGAGTTCAACAACGTCAACCTGATCAACGGCAGCTACACCGGGCAAAAATTTCATATCGGCGCCGATGCCAACCAGACCATCACCTTCAGCATCCTCGGCGCCAGCATCGGCGCCCTGGGGGTCAGCTTCGCCACCGCGAATACCGCTACCACCATCGGCAGTTTCGGCGCCAAGGGGGCCACCTCGGCCCAGTCCACCGCCGAGGCCAATCTGTCCAACATCGACAACGCCCTGGACTCTGTTTCCAGCATCCGCGCCTCCCTCGGCGCCGTGCAGAGCCGCTTCGAGACCGTCATCGCCAGTCTCTCCAACGTCATCGAAAACACCGATTCGGCCCGATCGCGGATCCAGGATGCCGACATCGCCGTCGAAACCGCCAACCTGACCAAAAACACCATTTTGCAACAGGCCGGTATCGCCATTCTGTCCCAGGCCAATCAACAGCCGACCATCGCCTTGTCGCTGTTGCGATAACGCACACCAACAATCGGGATGGGCCGGTTCAAAGCGGATGAACGGCCTTTCGTTTTCCAACGGAACGACCTTCCACCCGAACCGGGTTCGGGTTATCGACAAAGGATAAGACCATGGCACTGACCATCAACAACAGCATCTCCTCCATCAACGCCCGGCGGCAGTTGCAAAAACATACCCTGAATCTGGGAAAAAGTTTTGCCCGCCTCGCTTCGGGAATGCGCATCAACACCTCCAAGGACGATGCCGCCGGTCTGGCCATCTCCAACCGCATGGTTGCCCAGATCCGCGGCATGAACACCGCCATCCGCAACGCCAACGACGGTATCTCCCTGGCACAGGTGGCCGAAGGGGCCCTGGACGAAACCGCCAACTCCCTGCAACGGATGCGCGAACTGGCCATCCAGTCGGCCAACTCCACCTACGGCAGCGCCGACCGTACCAACCTGGACAATGAGTTCAAGGAGATGATCTCCGAGATCGAGCGCATCGCCACCACCACCGAATTCAACGATGTGTTGTTGCTCAGCGGTGGTTACACGGCGCAAAAATTTCACATCGGCGCCGATGCCAATCAAACCATCGCCTTCAGCATCGCCGGTATGACCATCGGTTCGCTGGGATACAACACCACCGCCGGCGGCAGTTTGGCCCGGGCCAGCATCACCACCGCCACCGTCGCCAACTCGGCATTGCTGATCATCGACAGCGCCCTGGACCAGGTTTCCGCCGTCCGTGCCTCCCTGGGCGCCGTGCAGAGCCGTTTCGAAACCGTCATCGCCAGCCTGTCCAACGTGGTGGAAAACACCGACTCGGCCCGCTCGCGCATCCAGGATGCCGACATCGCCGTAGAAACCGCCAACCTGACCAAGAACACCATTTTGCAGCAGGCCGGCATCGCCATCCTGTCACAGGCCAACCAGCAGCCGACCATCGCCCTGGCGCTCCTGTCCTGACGACGTGATTCCCGGGGCAGGGTCAGCCCCGTTAAACGATAGACCCAGATGGTTTCCACGGATGGATGATCACTACCCGACATCATCGGGATCTTGAAACTGAGGACGAGACCATGGCACTGACCATCAACAACAGCATCGCTTCCATCAACGCCCGGCGGCAGCTGCAAAAACATACCCTGGCATTGGGAAAAACATTCGCCCGACTCTCTTCGGGCATGCGCATCAACACCTCCAAGGACGATGCCGCCGGTCTGGCCATCTCCAACCGCATGGTGGCACAGATCCGCGGTATGAACACCGCCATCCGCAATGCCAACGACGGCATCTCCCTGGCGCAAGTGGCCGAAGGGGCCCTGGATGAGACCACCAACGCCCTGCAACGGATGCGCGAACTGGCCATCCAGTCGGCCAACTCCACCTACGGCACCTCCGACCGCACCAATCTGCAAGCGGAATTCGAAGAGATGCTGGCGGAAGTGCAACGTATCTCCTCCGACACCGAGTTCAACGATGTCAAATTGTTGGGCGGTAGCACCAACGGTCTGGCCGGCACCTCCTTCGAGGGTACCTTTCACATTGGCGCCGATGCCAACCAGACCATCCAGATGACCATCTCCGTCGGTCACGCCTCGGCCCTGGGCCTGGTGGCCATGCAGGCGGTTTCCACCTTCGCCTCGGCCATCACCAACAGCGCCCTGATCAGCATCGGCGTCGCCACCGCCGCCAACGCCGCCCTGGGGGTCATCGACAGTGCCCTGGACAAGATCTCCAGCACCCGCGCCTCTCTCGGCGCCGTGCAGAGCCGGTTCGAGACCGTCATCGCCAGTCTCTCCAACGTCGTCGAGAACACCGACTCGGCCCGATCGCGGATCCAGGATGCCGACATCGCCGTCGAAACGGCCGAACTGACCCGAAACACCATCCTGCAACAGGCGGGAATCGCCATTCTGTCCCAAGCCAATCAGCAACCGACCATCGCCCTGGCGCTGTTGGCCTGACGGATCGATCGAATTCACCGGGGTAGGGTCGACCCCGTAAAATGAATGGCTCAGAAGTTTTCCACGGATGGATGGCAACAATCCCGGAGCGAATATCGGGATCCAGGAATCAGAGGACTTGAATCATGGCTTTGACCATCAACAACAGCATCGCTTCCATCAACGCCCGGCGGCAGTTGCAAAAACATACCCTGGCACTGGGTAAAACCTTTGCCCGGCTCTCTTCCGGCAAGCGCATCAACACCTCCAAGGATGATGCGGCGGGACTGGCCATTTCCAACCGCATGGTGGCGCAAATCCGCGGCATGAACACCGCCATCCGCAACGCCAACGACGGCATCTCCCTGGCGCAGGTGGCCGAAGGGGCCCTGGATGAGACCACCAACGCCCTGCAACGGATGCGCGAACTGGCCATCCAGTCGGCCAACTCCACCTATGGCAGCGCCGACCGTACCAACCTGGACAATGAGTTCAAGGAGATGATCTCCGAGATCGAGCGCATCGCCACCACCACCGAATTCAACGATGTGTTGTTGCTCAGCGGTGGTTACACGGCGCAAAAATTTCACATCGGCGCCGATGCCAATCAAACCATCGCCTTCAGCATCGCCGGTATGACCATCGGTTCGCTGGGATACAACACCACCGCCGGCGGCAGTTTGGCCCGGGCCAGCATCACCACCGCCACCGTCGCCAACTCGGCATTGCTGATCATCGACAGCGCCCTGGACCAGGTTTCCGCCGTCCGTGCCTCCCTGGGCGCCGTGCAGAGCCGCTTCGAAACCGTCATCGCCAGCCTGTCCAACGTTGTGGAAAACACCGATTCGGCCCGCTCGCGCATTCAGGATGCCGACATCGCCGTGGAGACCGCCGAATTGACCCGCAACACCATTTTGCAACAGGCCGGCATTGCCATCCTGTCCCAGGCCAACCAACAACCGACCATCGCCCTGGCCCTTCTGGCCTGATGAGATCGACCATCTCCCGGGGTCCATGGATGGACCCCCTCCGGTCGAATTTTTTTGAGAGCCCGGAGCCGATCCCCTTCGATCCGGACCCTGCCCGATAATGCCCCGCGGGGTGAACCGACAACGATTGCCAGCCCCCCCGAATGCCGGCCGCCGTATCTCCTCCCTGGCCGGTCCCACCCCCCCTCCCAAAAAAATCCCGTTTCGATGCAACTTTCTCGGTGCCACCGTTGCCTAAAGATGTACATGGACATATGGAAATATGACAATATGTCAACCATGAGTGACGGCATGAACAATCGCGTGGCCATACCGGGAACCCCGACAAAGGCGCCCACCAAGCGTCTGGTCATCGAGGTCCCCGTGGACTTGCACAAGGAGATCAAAATCCAGGCGGCCAGGGAAGGCAAACATATCCGGGAAATTGTTACCAACCTTGTGAAAAACTATATCCATTCACAACAGACCGGCAATGTAACCGACCCTCCACGACCGAATCATTCAGTCGATCAGGAGTCAATAATCCAGCCGGACCGATCCTGTACAACCTGAGAGTAACGGCTTTTTCGTTTCGGAGGTCCCCTGGACGGCTGCCAATGCCAACCCCGCCGTCGTCTGGTATGACAAAATGGGGAATATGGTCATGAATGACACGGATTGAACGGTTTCCCATGTATATCCCAGCCACCGCACCAAACTGTGGGAACGACATGATCACTCATCCAAACAGGAGGAATAAAAATGGTTTACAAATGGCATGGTTGGGTCATGTCGACCATTCCCCGTAGCGAACCGCGCAATTACTGGCAGGAATTGAAAGCCGCCACCAACCGTCTCAAGGCCACCGGTGAGGAGATACGCCGGACCGGTTCCCGTTTCCAGGCGATGAGCCGGCAGTTGCGGAAAAACACCGAGGAACTGCTATTGATTCAACGCCGATTGAACAAGGCCACCACGCTGTTCAACCGTGCCCGTCTTCCTCAATCGATGATTTCATCCACCACCGGTTGTTATATCGCTGCCATCCCGGAGAGTGAAACCGGCGGACCGACCATTCATTGAGTCCGTTTGAATCCCGATCTTTCGATCCGGTCTGAATGCGGATGGTCGGGTCTGCATTTCGCGAGGTGGTCTTCTGTTTATCAGACCATTTTGGAAAATTTGGCGTCGCCGCTGGCCCGTACGACCGGGGCGGTCGATCCGGCGCGGCGGGGGCCGCCCGGAGGGCCGGACCGAGGGGTTTTCGTGAAAAAATCCGCTATTCCGCTCGATGGATCAGGAGACCTGGAACATTTTATCGAATCCGACCGTTTTGAACAGCAGCTTGGCATCCTTTGAGCAGTTCTTCAGGATAATTTCGGTGTCCGCGTCATTGACGATTTCCCGAAACAGCAACAGCAGCCCCAAACCGGAGCTGTCGATGGCCTTGGCGCGGGAAAAATCGAACACGTAGCGCCCCCCTTTCTCAAGACCCTCGATGACCTGATGGAACTCTCTGCGGGCCTTGAAGCCGAAATCACCGGTGATGGTGATCGTTACGGTGGATCCACTGACCTGTTTTGTAATGGGCATGACTCGTTCAACTCGCAGGAAGTGCCGCGATCGACGCGGCGGTCGGTCCACTCAGGACCGTTTGGCCAGAAAAGCACACAACTCCCGGTCGACTTTGGCGATATGACCGGTCAACCAGTCATAGAGAAACCGGGCGATCTCCTTGGCGATCTCCTTTTCCGCCTCTGCGGATTGGACCGCATCCAGTTTGTTTTTCAGGGCGGCGACCCCCTCGGTGAGTATTTTGTGTTCCGCCTCATGGAGCGCAATTCCCGGGTAGGCGTGTTCATCCATCAACGCCTCCTCCTGCCCGAAATGCAGGTTTACATAAGCGTTGAGTCCGCTGAAAACATGATCGAGTTGGAAAGAGTTTTCGCCTCCGTCGATGGCCCGCAACAATTCATCATAAATGGCGAATAACAATCCGTGCTGGATGTCGATGAGCGTATGCCCGAGCACGAACTGCTCCGGCATCACAACGTCTTCACCAATCATGGTCATCTACCTCCCCATTCTGAACAACATTTTTTCAATTCCGCCCGTCAACGCCAACTTAAACGGTTGGTCCATCCCATGAACCCTGTTTCACCACCATGGCCGGCGCCGATATTCAGGTCAGATGGAACAGTTCGCCAAACTGGGCCATTTGAAACAGACTCCGAATGTTTTTTGGACAGTTGACCAGGGAGATATCGGCGGAGTTGCCCCCGGCTTTTTCCCGCAACAGCAGCAGCAGGCCCAAACCGGAACTGTCCACGTATTTGGTACGCCCGAAATCGAGGATGAACCGGGCGCCCGACGGGATGTCCGCGATCACGTCATGAAATTCGGAATGGGACTTGAAGCCAAAATCACCGGCAATGGTGATCGTGACCACCTGACCATCCACCTTTTTGCTAATCGACATGAATTCAACTCACACACTGTGGTTTAACAGCGATTCCGCAAACCGTTGACGGCACCGACCCCATCAACGAATCCGAAACGTCCCTCCCACACCCCCCTGTGGCTCCATCCCCAAATCCGTTCACTGTAGGAAGGTTCCGGTTACATTGCAAGGAGTTCAACGATGACCCCGCAAAATCCAATGGATTTCACAGACCTCCCGGAAATTTTTTCCCACGGGTTCATGACGGGTTGCAAATCCAGTTTCTTCCCGATCTCCGGAGCCCCCTCGCCACCAATCGGCCCATTGGCCGGAAACACGGGCAATCGAGGGGGTTGCGGTCTGAACGGTGCCATCTTCGACGATGACGGCCGCGGCGGGATCGATCATCCGCTGACGATATGGGGGGGCCATCAGGCCCGGGGAGAGGGGGAACATCATGATCGGCCTGGATATCAGGCGGGAATTCTCCGGCGACCGGAGAGACCTTTCGGAGGAACGGTCGGGGATGAGGGAGTGAATGACCGGCGCCATCGGACCCGGAGGGACCGCCCGTCGGAGTGGTCTGAAACATCCGACCGGATTCGACGGTGGCCCGGGACGGGACGGGGTACGACACCCCCGCCACGCCCCGAGTCCCCGATCAGGCGGAGGCCTTGAACAACAGTCCTTCCAGATCGCGCATCTGTTTGACCAGATCCACCATCTGTTCGTTGGGTATTTGACGAACGACATTGTTGGTGCGTTTGTCCACCACCCGGACGACCACCCGTTTCAGATCATGGTCCATGCTCAGTTTCAAAGATTTGAGACCGGACAGGGCATAGGTGATCTCCTCGGCCAGATTTTGCAGCCGTACCGGGTCCGACTCCATCTGATCGTTGCGCAAGGCTTGTTCGGCCACGGCCAGTTTTTCCTCGAAAGCCGCTCCCCGTTCGGGTACCGGCGGATGTTTGTTGGGAACGACCCGAAGGGTCTGTCCCTGGTTACCTTCCACAGCAACCTGACTGATGTGATCCATTCTGATTTCCTCCCGATGAGGGTTCCCTTGTTTTCACCGGCGCCCGGAGATGGACTCCGGGTACCGGTATCCTGCTGCTGAAACCTAACCCAGAAGCTGCAGGGCGATCTGGGGCTGTTGGTTGGCCTGGGCCAGGATGGCGGTTCCCGCCTGTTGCAGAATGGCGTTCTTCGTCAAATTGGCGCTTTCGGCGGCGATGTCCGCATCCATGATCCGCGAACGGGCGGCCGAGGTGTTTTCGGACACGTTGCTCAGATTGGCGATGACCGACTCGAAACGGTTCTGGAAGGCGCCCAGCGAGGCGCGGATGTCCGAAACCGAATCCAAGGCCGCATCCACCGTGCCGATGGCGGTGTTGGCCCCGGTCTGGCCGGCGCCGGAACCGATGCTCAGGGCATTCACGCCCAGGGCCGTGGTATGGGCGCTGGCAATGGTCACCTGAATGGTTTGGCCGCCATCGGCACCAACATGAAAAAACTTGCTGGTCCCGCCGGCCCCACCGGCGAAACCTCCACTCAACAACACCTGGTTGTTGAACTCGGTATTTTCGGCAATACGCTGGATCTCGTTGATCAACTCGTTGATTTCGAGCTGCATGTCATCCCGGTCGCCACCGATATAGGTGTCGTTGGCCGACTGCACGGCCAGCTCCCGCATCCGTTGCAGGGCGTTGGTGGTCTCCTCCAGGGCCCCTTCCGCCACCTGAATCAGCGAAATGGCGTCATTGGCATTGCGGATCGCCTGGTTGGTGCCACGAACCTGCGCCGTCATCCGGGTGGCGATGGATAGACCCGCGGTATCATCCTTGGCGGAGTTGATCCTCAAACCCGAGGACAACCGTTTGAACGTGGTGCCCAGGGTATTGGTCGCCTTCATCAGGCCGCGTTGTGAATTCAAGGACTGCACATTGGTTACGATGGAAAGTGCCACTGTCTGTTTCCTCCAA